>CAIWXI010000099.1 GCA_903916595.1 uncultured Bacteroidales bacterium
GACTGCACCTGATGTAATTTATTACAATGCGAAAATCGTCACCCTTGATGCTGCAGGTACAACAGCTGCCGCTGTTGCGATCAAGGACGGGAAATTCCTGAAGGTCGGAAGTGCAGAAGAAATAAAGAAACTTGCCGGTGCAGCTACTAAGATGATCGACCTGGGAGGAAGCACAGTGGTTCCCGGCCTGATCGATGCCCACTGCCATCCGATGGAGGCAGCCATGATGAAATCCACATGGGTCGATTGCCGTTTCCCTGAAACGCCTTCGGTGAAAGAAGCCCTTGAACATATCAGGGCCTGGGTGAAAAAAACACCCAAGGGCGACTGGGTTTATGTAGCCTGCGTTTCGGCCAGCGAAAACAAGTTCGCTGAAAAAAGACTGCCCTCAAAAGCTGAGCTTGATGCCGCTTCCCCCGACAACCCTCTCGTACTTGCAAACGGAACCCATATGGCCGTGGCGAATTCAGCCGCCCTTAAGGCTCTCGGCATCACCAACGGGACGAAGAAACTTCCCAAGGGTGGCTCAGTGATACTGGATAAGGACGGTGTTCCCACAGGAACCATTACCGATGGAATGGCCGATATTCCAATGTCGAATTCCCTGGAACAGTTAAAGCAGTATTATACCAAAGACATGCAGGAGTTCTGGAATGAGCATGGTTTTACTTCCTTCCTGGCGATAACGCCTGCTGCTGCTTTACCAGTGCTGCAGGGCCTTGCAGCTGCCAAATTCCAGCCTACGATCAGGTATACCACTTCCATCTGGACATCTGCAAACGGAGGGGATATGCCCGAAGACCTTTCGAAGTTCAAAATGCCAGCTTCGGCTGATCCGGCTTTTTATCGTTTCGGAGGGATCAAGGTATGGATTGACGGGGAGAATGACTGCCGCACAGGATATATGTACGGTGCCTATAAGGGACATTTCGACACAGATCCCACAGGTGACAAGGGAAGCCTTGTTACACCTGAACCCATTGACCTTAAAATTGCGAATATTGCTGCAAAGAACGGGGTTATGGTGATGCTTCACGGCTCAGGCGACAAGGCCATGGATATTGGGCTTACGACATATGAAGAGCTTGTTAAAACGGGCAAGCAGGGAAAGATATTCAGGCTTGAGCATTTCGGGATGTTCCAGATGAGCGACAAGCAGCTTGCAAGGGCAAAAGCCCTGTATGCAAAAGGACTACGGATTTCCGTTCAGCCTACCTGGCTGCTTGACCTGGTGAAAGCCGATTATGAGAACATGGGGGCAAGGCGAACCGAAACCGGTTTCAGGTTCCGTTCAATGATAGATGCAGGCCTTGAGCCGGCAGCCGGTTCTGACGTAACAGGAATTTACCTTGACAATGTAAACCCCTTCCTTGCTATTTATGCTTCAGTCACACGTAGATCTGATGACGGATTATTTGAACAGCAGAAGGAAGCCGTAACGGTAACAGAAGCTTTAAAGATGTGGACCGTATGGGCTGCGAAATCGATAGGGGAGTTTGATGTGAAAGGTTCCATTGAGCCAGGGAAGTATGGTGACATGACAGTACTCTCATCGGATATTTTCACAATACCTTCCGACAGCCTGAGGAACGTGGTTCCCCTGAAGACTATAGTAGGGGGTAAAGTTGTTTATGACCGGAAGAAGGCCATGTCATTCAACTTACCTGACGGTCAGAGCATATATGATCCTCCCGTTCCACTGCCTGCCGGCAAACACGGTGACCTGATCTGGGCAACAGAGATCCAGACTGCAATCCCCGGTGCCAGGGCATGGAAAATCCTGTATCGTTCAACGGATATTCATGATGTACCCTGTGCCGTAAGCGGAATGATCATCGCCCCTGTTGGAAAGGCACCGGCCGGTGGACGTCCGGTCGTGACCTGGGCCCATGGTACTGCCGGTATCAATCGCGACTGTGCGCCTTCAATGATCGATAATCCAGCCAAGGAAGCCTCCTTTTATATGTTTCCGAACAGCCCCGACCGTATCGATGCGGGAATCCCGGCACTTGGCAAAATGATTGCTGCAGGCTATGTTGTTGCTGCGACCGATTACCAGGGACTTGGAGCCCCCGGATT
This sequence comes from uncultured Bacteroidales bacterium, assembly GCA_903916595.1. Taxonomy (GTDB): domain Bacteria; phylum Bacteroidota; class Bacteroidia; order Bacteroidales; family FEN-979; genus CAIRDP01. The sequence goes on from CAIWXI010000099.1 coordinate 2,080, forward strand.
TCACCAGTACCTTATTGGTCCTACGGCTGCCCGTAACGTACTTGATGCGGTGCTTGCAACCCGGCAGTTTCCCGAAGCAGGGGCCGGCAAACAGGCGGTTGCTTTGGGATGGTCACAAGGCGGACAAGCCTCGGTTTGGGCAGGCCAGCTGGCCGATTATCTGACCGATTCAGTGATATTGCTTGGTGCTGCTGCACTGGCACCTGTAAATGCACTTGAGCAAAGCAAGATTGAAGCCCAGGTCATTGCTTCTGGCAAAGCTTTGCCTCCAATGACTACCTCTGAAACTATAATGGCCCAGTATGCCATGGCAGGTACTTTTCCTGAATTGCAGATCTCGGATGTGCTTACTCCCTTTGGCGTAGAGTTCATCAAGGAATCAAGCAAGTACCAATGCAGCAAGCAAATGGGACAATCCCTTGCTTACATGCAGGGATGGAAAGGAACTGCAACACGCACCGATCCACAGAACCAGGATAAATGGTTTAAACGCATTGAACAAATGGCTCTCGGTAGTGTACCGGCAAAAGTTCCTATTGCAGTTTACCAGGGAGATGACGATCCTACTATTTTTCCCGCTGCTTCCGAAGCTTATGTGAAAGCTGCAAGCGCTGCCGGAACAAAGATCATCTACCGTCACTATGCAGGAGCTGACCACCTCAGAGTGCCGGCTGCGGCCGAGGCTGATTTCCTGAGCTGGATTGCCGACCGCTTCGCAGGTAAACCATAAGCCTCAAAAGGCTAAATGTTTGCGCATCAGGGAGTATACTTCCTGCATATTCAGGGGTTTGACCAGATATGCGACACATCCGGCATCAATAGCGTTATGCTCATCGAAATCGATGGAATACGCTGTTTGTGCGATAACAGGCATTTCGGGTTTTGTCCTGAGAATTTCCCGGGTGGCATCATAGCCATTAATTATCGGCATCTGGATATCCATAAAAACAAGGTCGATCTGTTTCTCGCTGCGGCATAATTCAATGGCCTCAAGCCCATTTCTTGCTCTCAGGATCGTGGCATTTATTCGTGACAGAAACCGCTCAAGAACAAAGAAATTATTATCCACATCCTCGGCAATAAGAATTGTTCTGCCCGTGAGATCAGGGATATCATATTCCTGATTTTCTTTCCCAAAAGCATTTAACATTCCTGCATTTCCTTTATATGGAAGGGCAAAGAAAACCGACGTTCCTTCTCCAGGATCGGAAGCCAGCCAAAGTCGTCCACCCAGCAGGACTGCAATTTCTTTCGAAAGGGTAAGGCCAAGGCCAAGCCCTCCGTGTTTTCTGGTACTGCTCTCATCACCCTGCCGGAATTTTCTAAAAACGAGATCGATCTTTTCTTTAGGGATGCCCGAACCGCTGTCTTTGATGAAAAAAATAATTTCTTTCTCAGGAAGTACGTGACAGCCGAGTGTGATGTTGCCGAATGTGGTAAATTTAAACGAATTATCGAGAAGATTTTTCAGGACCTGCTTAACCCTGGCAAGGTCAGACTCAAGCAAAACATCTATGGAGACGGCAGGCATGAACACATTAAAATCAACCACTGAAGTACAAAGTTCATTATATCTTCTGTGATAATCCTCATGCAGTTCCTGCATCATAGTAGTCACGCTGAAGACCGAACGTTCAATGTCAAACTGCCTGGCTTCTATCTTTGAAATATCAACCACATCATTTACGATCTTCATAAACTGCTCCACACCGCCCAGAATATATTTCATATACTCATCCCTTTCAGATGCAGTGAGGGAAGGCGATTTCAAGAGTTCATAAAAGCCGAAAATAGCGTTAGCGGGAGTTCTGACTTCATGACTTAGGTTTTGAAGGAAATGCGTTTTCAGACGGTCCGACTCAGTTGCTTTGAGCAGAGCTGTTTTTAAATGAGTTATATCCTGAGTCTGAATGATAAAGTACAGAGGTTTCCCTGAATGATCCTGGATTACCGAGGAACTGTGCAGGGCATATATTACCTGTTTGTCTTTGCGTACATATCGTTTCTCCATGACGTTCCTGGAGATCTCTCCTGACCTGAGCTGGTCAAGTATATCATCTGTTTTTTCTTGATCGTCGGGATGAGTCACTGTAACCTTGCCTGAGAGAAGCTCCTCCTCAGAATAATGAACCATCTCGCAGTAAGCTTTGTTAACCTGAAAAAAATGGCCGTTCATGTCGAGAAGGATCATACCCACATTCGAGTTCTCATAAAGACCTTCCAGATGCTTTTCGTGCTGCAAAATCTCAATCTGGGCTTCCCTTAGCGACTGCAGGTTAAGGATGCTCACAATTATGTATTTCTTTCCCTGTATCAAGGTTTCATAGCATGACCTCAGCAAATGCAAGTCTTTTCCATTTTTCCTGAGGACGGCTTCGGAAGGAAATAATTTTCCGGGGTTATTTTTGCCGAAGGCACAATCGGTGCGATTATTACAGACCAAAGACTGACAGTCTGAACCAATAATATGATTGCCTGGAATTCCAAAAAGTTCCATGGCATGCTGGTTCCCGTCAAGAACAATATTTGTTTCAGGATCGATGATAAACAAAGCATTTCGAATATTTTCCATGCAATTTTTTTACTGAAACGAAGTCTGATTATAAATAATCGCCAAAATTAATAAAAGAAACAATATATTTTAATATTACACGGAAGAGGCCGGGACAAATAAATAATCTGTTTTCATTTTTTTACCTTTGCCTGATAACTATTGATATAAAAACTCCTTGTCCGGCAAAGTCCAGCAGTTAATCATTTATTATTTCTCAGGAACAGGCAATGCCCGGACTGTGGCAAGCTGGATTGCTGAAGAGTCGCGTGCGAGGAGCATTCCGACAGAAGTGTTCGACATTGCCATGATCGACCGCAAACATATTACGTCTCCTCCTGCCGGCACCCTGATCGGTTTTATTTCGCCAACTCATGGGTTTAATTACCCTCCGGCCAGCATGTATTTTCTCTTCCGTTTTCCCAGGTCTCGCGGGAATCGTATGTTTCTGATGAACACCAGGGCAGGAATGAAACTATCAAAGTGGTTTGTTCCCGGGCTCAGTGGTATTGCCCTATGGCTGCCGGCCATCGTTCTTTTGTTCAAAGGTTACAGAATTACAGGCTTACGGTCTATTGATCTGCCTTCGAACTGGATCTCTTTCCATCCGGGCTTGAAGGAAAAAGTGGTAGAATCGATCTATGCCCACTGTAAAAAAACAAGCCAGGGTTTTGCACGGAAGATCCTTGATGGAAAAAAAGTCTACACTGCCTTCCGCGATATCCTGCAGGATATTCTGATCAGTCCGGTGGCAATAGGTTATTTTTTCGTTGGCCGGTTCATGCTGGCAAAAACTTTTTACGCCAATGAGAACTGCGATAAATGTGATCTTTGCATAAAGAACTGTCCGGTGAAGGCTATTCTCACTGTTGACAAGCGCCCGTTCTGGTCATACCGCTGCGAAAGCTGTATGAGGTGTATGAACAGCTGCCCTAAAAGGGCCATTGAAGCGGCACACGGGTACATCGTCGGCATCATGTGCCTGATTAATATGGTCATCATCACAATGTTCTGGAAATGGGTAGCTGTTTTTATTACTATCCCTGAGCACAACGGATGGGTGAAGTTGCTTGTCAGCATCACCGGCTGGGGTATAACATTCATTTCTCTGGTGGTTTCCTACCGCCTGTATCATTACCTTCTGAGAGTTCCGGGGCTCAGGCTAATATTTTATTATACTTCGCTTACCCGGTTCAGATTCTGGAGGAGATACAAGCCCACAAAGAAAATGATTTCGCAGCTTCCCTCTTAATCCTTTACGCACCTCACCGAATTTCCGCATTGTTTCAGTGAAGTTTGCAGCCAAAGGTCATCACTGTTGCAGGCAAGGCTTCTGATTCTAGCGAAGCTGACTTCGCTTTCGGTAGAGCACCACCAGTGGCCGATCACTCCGAGACCGCTAAAACCGTCGACTCCCATTGAGCCGCCAGGCAGGCCGTCGAATCCGGTATCGTTGGTGCCGGAACAGTTATCTTTTTCGTCGCCCCACCTGCTGGTACTTTTCATCCCGATACCTGGCCTGTCACCCTTTGTCGGAATATCAGTGAATACAAGCCATTCAATGTCTCTGGGGATGTGCCAGCCCGCGGGTGCAAGTCCCCTCGGATCGTTCACGGCATACCAGTTATATAATTTCCCGTATTTACGTCCGTTTGACGCATTAAACCCATAATAGCACCAGCAGCCGGTTTTACTATCACCATAACGTTCCCATTCGGCAGCGGTTTTCGCCTCCGGGATGGCATTACCGTTGCGGTAATGTGAAACACTAAGGTTTTCTGCCGTCCATACTTTGTTTGAGATGGCCAGAGTTTTGTAATTATTCCCTTCGCGGTCTCTCATCATTCCCTGAGCATTGGCGCGATTCTGGCTGTAAAATAGACCAAGAAGTAAAAGAAAAGCAGAAAAGTTTTTCAACGAATGGAGATTTAGAGCGAAGATATACAAAAACAGCATTACCGCCTGAAATCTGCCTGATTAAGGAGAGTTTTTCTCTTTTGTGAGTATTTCAAAGCCAATGCTTACCGATTCGCCATTCTGATCGACCAGGGTAAGGCGGTGGAAACCCCTGTTGGGCGAGAGGGCCATCTGGTGCGATTGTCTTGTTGATCCGATGAATTTATCATCGAGATGCCAATAGATCAGGGCATCGGGATCATGATGGGCTGCTTTAAACACTGCACTCCCGGTTTTTCCGTCCAGATCGACCGGAACATACAGCATACTCCCGTCTTTGGGATAGATCAAATCCATATTCCTGTTTCCCCCGCTCCCGGTGCAGCCGGGCCGGAAAGGCGGAAGCGTTCTGTAAAAAGGATTTTTCGTGCGGAAATACCATTCCTGCACCGGAGGCAGAACGAACCAGGAAACATTCTGGATATGATCTGTCGATTCGCATTCTGAGTTAACCTGGTATTGACCTGACTTATCCAGGTGAATGAGCTGGTGAAAAGGGCAGGCTGCAGTACGAATGCCGTTCTTCTGTACCCAGGCCGAGTCCTTGAATTCACAGATCGATGAAGCGCGGTAGCCGCTGTAACTGCAAACTGGAATTTTAACCATCTCCCCGACCGGGGTCCTGAACCAGCTGGTGGCAGGCAGGGTTTTAAAGATATCGAAGAGTATGGGAGCGGCAACTCCTATACCTGTAAGACCAGGCCTGCCTTCACCTGAAGCATTGCCCACCCAGACTGCAATCACGTATTCTGGGGTTACGCCAACTGACCATGCATCTCGGTTCCCAAAGCTGGTGCCTGTTTTCCAGGCGATCTTATGGGAAGATGAGAATTGTTGCCATTGAGCTTCCTCATCCGGCCGGGCTACTTCTACCATTGCTTCGAAGGTAAGCCAGATCGATGCAGCATCAAACCATGAAGAATGGCTGTCGTACTTAAGCATCTTCACATCCGGGTCCGGTAGAAGGACCGGCGGATGAAAATCAGCCTTGTTATATCCAAGGTGGTCCGGAGAAAAATGATTTAACGTACGAGCCATGGAGGCATACATGCCGGCCAGATCCCACAGCTTAGCCTCTGCCCCACCAAGGATGATCGCAAGTCCGTAATGGTCGGCGGGTTTATTCAGACTGCTCATCCCGATATTCTTCAAAAGCTTGTAAAAAGGAGTATAACCATATGTCTGAAGCATTTTTACTGCAGGTATGTTCAGCGACCGTGAAAGGGCGCGTTTTGCAGGAACAGCACCGTCGTAGGTGAGGTTATAATTTTCTGGGATGAACCCTCCGATCTGCACAGGGATATCCGGGATGAGAGTATTGGGCAGTATCAGGGCGTCGTTGAGCATGGCTGCATAGAGGAACGGCTTTAAAATACTGCCGGTACTTCGTGGCGAAATGATCACATCCACATCGTTGCCATAATCGGTCTTTCCCGTTTGCCTGAGGTTTCCTGTATAAGCCAGAACATTCCCTGTATTTACCTCCACCACGATAGCTGCAGCATTATGGATTTCATTGGCGGCAAGCTGTATCCCATGCTGCTCGAGAATATTGTTAACTCTTTCCTGTAGACCTGCATCAATAGTAGTAATGACTTTCCTGCCCTTATAACCTTCCTTTGTGAGCCTTACAAGCAGATGGGGGGCAAGCCGGGGAAGGGGATAGGGTTTTATAGGCAGGGGTTCACTTTTAGCAAGTTCGCATGTGCCTGGGTCTATCACCCCTTCATACCACAAACGGTCGAGAAGGCGGTTACGTTTGGCCATCAGGTTCCGGGGGTTCCGGCCCGGATAAATTAATCCCGGGCTGTTGGGCAGGACAGCGAGGGTAGCAGCTTCGGCCCATGACAGACTGGAGGCGCTGACCCCAAAATACCTCCAGGCGGCGGCTTCCAGGCCGATCACGTTACCTCCGAAAGGCGCATGGGATGCGTATAGCCTGAGGATCTCTTTTTTCGAGTGAGTAAGTTCCATTAAAAAAGCCAGGCTTATCTCAAGGATTTTTTCAACATAAGTCCTGTCCCTGTTCTTTCGGGCGAGCCGTATCACCTGCATGCTGATGGTGCTGCCCCCGCTGACGATCCTCCCGCTTTTTGTGTTGAGGTAAACCGCCCTGGCCATGGCCACAGGATTAAAGCCGGGATGGTAACGGAACCAGCGGTCTTCATAACAGAGAATGGCTTTCCTGAATTTCTCAGGAACCTCCGTGCTTTCAGGAAAGCGCCATTGCTGGTCGGCCGAGATCCTTGCTCCCAGTAACCGCCCTTCCCTGTCCAGGGCTACAGTAGAAGCAGGGTCATTGAACAGATGACGGGGCCAGATTATTAACAGCAGAATGTAAAACAGGATTACCGGGGCAAACCAGTAATACCATTTCCATGAAGAGAATACCCGCCACTTCTTCACCCTGGCTTTGTTATTTTCCTACCTCTACCCAGTAACCTGGAACACGGGCGTTAATGACGTCATAGTACATGGCTTCGCATTGCACGGGCGGCTGGTAAAAACGGCCACGGTAAGTAGCCATCAGCAGTACCTTAAACGTTTTTGTCTCGCCAGCCTCCAGGTCGAAATAAGTAAGCACCCTGTCGTCCCGCACATCCTGGTAAGTATGCACCGATGCCTTGGTGAGAGCCGAAGCCATCTCGCTCATCCGGGAGTTCATGATCTCCCAGCCCGAAGGGAAAACCTGGGTAAGCGCCAGGTTCTGGTACGGCCCCAAAAGCCCGGGGTTACTTACCTTTACCACGGCAATGAAATTTGTTCCCTGCTCCAGCTTGCCAACATTGATTTTTTCACCTTTCAGCCCGGTATATGATACATTCAGTTTAAGGTTGTTATCGGCGGATGAGGAATCCCCGTAAGCAGGAATTCCCTTGATCAGGAGCTTCGCGTAGATTATATTCTTCCCCTTGTTGTTCACTTCGAGGTTTTGCCTGCGGCCTGGTAAGGGGTCTATAGCTGAAACGGAAATGGATTTTGGTGTACTTATATTTACTTTGCTCTTATGGTCAATACTGAATGAGGCATCAATCCCGCTGCCTGCTGAAGTTCCATAGAAATCGCAGAGGGCTATAAGGCAAAAGGCGCTGGTTTGTGTGCTCAGCCATCCTGCCTTGTTCAGTTCCCCTGCAATGCTTTGTGCAAGGGGAGCAGCCTTGGTTTTCATGTTTAGCATCGTCAGCACTTCAAGGATCATGGCCTTGTCGCGCAGCTCAGTTCCATAGGTTCCCCACATCTCGACATAAATTTCAACCTTGGTTCCTATCCCGTTGATAAGCTGCTGGGCAGCTTCGGGTTTGCCTGCAAGCAGGTAGGCCCCGGCCAGCCTCCATTTGGCAGTAAGGGAAAGGTCCTTTTTCTCGAGTAGCTTGTTCATCGCCCCGAGTTCCGGCGCCCGGGCCAGAGCCAGTGTATAGAGGCGGTAAGCCTGTACCAGATCGTTGTTGGCCCAGCTCGCGTTGGCTGTCCACGAAACGGCCTTTTCCCTCTGGAAGACTTTCCACGCCTGCATAAAAGCAGGGGGCAGAGCAAAGCCTTTCTTTTCGGCTTCCAGCATGAAATGGCCGGCATAACTGGTCCCCCAGTCGTCGGCAAAAGCTGATCCCGGCCAGTATGCCAGTCCGCCGTTAGCTAACTGGAATGACCTGAGCATGCGAATCCCCGACTTGATATTTTGTTCGGTCACTGCTTTGGTTTCACTGCCGGGTTCCACCATGTCCTTCAGATACAGCTGGGGAAAGACCGAAGAAGTCATTTGTTCAATACAGCCATATGGATAATGGATCAGGTACGACAGCCATTTTTCGAGATTCAGCGATGGCATGGAAGAAAGTTCAACAGACCCGCTGTTGGTGCCGGGTATCCCCCTGGCTGCAAAGTCAGCATTCCAGCTTCCCCCGGGGGATATAGCCTTTTCAAACATATCCGTCACCGGCAGGTTAGGATTCCTTACATCAATTTCAATAGTATTTTCGGCCCTCTCATTACCGCATACTGCAAGAATTTTCACTTTTGCAATACCAGTCATTTCCCCCACTTTAAGGTCGAAGTTCACAAGCTGGTCGCCAATACAGCTAAAGCTAAGCTCACGGGTATTTCCTCCGCTCACCTCGAAAAGGTTATTCACATCAATGCTTACCTTCACATTTTTGATCGATTTTTCCATGGCGAACACACTTACCGGCAGTTTCACCGATTCACCCGGTCCGAGCAACCTGGGCAGGGTGCCCTGAACCATCAGAGGTTTCTTTACAGCCGCCGTCAGTTCCGCTGAACCATAAGCTCCCTTGTTCCCGGCTACAACCATGATCCTCACCGATCCGATGTATTCAGGCATTACGAACGTTGTGGTTCGGGATTCTCCTTTTTTCAGTTCAAACGGACCAAAGAACTTTACCATGGGTTTAAATCGGTTGGCCTTGAGGCTGCTTCTGCGTATCAGATCCTGATCACCGCCTATGCTTAGTATCCTTTGCAAGTCACCGCTGAAAGCTCCCATCACCTGGTCGAAAAGGTCCCAGGTTTTTATCCCCAGAGCTTCCCGGGCATAGAACACACTCCATGCATCAGGAGTTTTGAAACGGGTGAGGTCGAGCAGGCCTTCATCAACAACAGCGAGGGTATACGACATACTACAGCCATTCGCTTCTTTTACAGTGATGGAAGCCGGTTGCATCGGCGCCAGCTTGCCTTTCAGGCTGATTGCAGGCTTCAGGTGGGTTTCGGGGTTCTCAACGAACACCGGCACGACCCCGTAAAGCCTGATCGGCAGGTCGTTCTTTGTCTGGGAGTGAGGCTGGATAAGGGTTACGAAAGCATAGCAGTTCGGGGCCATATCTTCGGTGATCTTAAAGCTGATATCCGTGCTGCCTTTGGTGGTCGGTGTCCAGAAGGATTTCAATACCTTAGAACCATTCTCGACCGTAAGCAATGCTCTGCCATCGGGCGATGTGGGAATACTGAGTTTTACCATGTCCCCCACGGTATATTTTGATTTGTCGGTTGTGAGAGTAAGCATCGACACAGCCTGTTTTTCCCCTCCGGGCATACGGAAATATCCGGGCCAGTCAACATACACTACTTTGCCTGCCACATGCCCCGAAGCCCTGTCGGTCACCTTAACCAGGTACCTTCCCCATTCTTCGTAACTGACTCTGAATTCGTAGCTGCCTTTTCCGTTCGCAGTTTTTACTGTCGCAGAATCGACGGCCCTGAGGTTGGAGGTAGAAACAAAATCGGCTGAACTACGTTCCGAATCATCCCACCACCAACGCCATTCAAGTTTAAAAACTTCGACCTTCAGCCTGTTGGATGGAACCAGGTTGCCATCGGGATCGACGTTAACCAATGAAATATCATATGATTTATCGGTATACAGCACACGTTCCCGTGCCGAAGGAAGGGGGATGCTTAGGCCTGCAAAGGAAACGTAAGGGTAATAAGGAATCGTAAAACGGTCGATAGAGAAATCCCCCCCGTCTTCAAACACCTTGGTTTCGAAACTGGCATTCAGCACACCGGGGGCGACATTAGTCACATGGATCACCGGAGTGATGGTCGTTTTGCCTTCATCATTGAGTTTTCCGTCGAAAATACTGATGTTTTCAGCTGCAAAACCAGCGGTTGGGTTGTCGAAAGTGTAGTTCGGAAACTGTTTGAATGCCGTGACCGACTTTGTGAGGGTGAGGTTGACCTGTGCTTTTAAACCCCGGGCTGTAGCCCCGGTGAGCCAGTTGGCTTCAAGCATCACAGGCGGTATCTTGTTTTTTTGCAGGAAGGCCTTGTTGAAATCCATACGGATCTTCAGCCGGTTTGGCTTCACCGTTTCGATTTTAAGGGTCTTCTGGAATTCCACTCCTCCGACTTTTACTTTAGCCAGCCAGTTACCGGTAGGGGCTGAAGCAGGAGTTGTGGTTTTAAAAGCATAAAATCCATTAACAGAAGATGTGAGTACCAGACGCGACACCATCTGACCGCTTGGGTTATAGAGTGAAAGGTTCACCGGGTGGTTTGCCGGAAGTTTCGATGTTATATCATCAAGGATAAAGGTCAGGTAAATCGAATCGCCAGGCCGCCAAACTCCCCTCTCCCCGTAAATAAATCCTTTGATGCCTTTCTGAACAGGTTCCCCTGCTATGTCGAACATGGATAGAGAAAGCGAATTTCCTTCGGCCAGCTTCAGGTAGGCTTTTTCCTTATCTTTTGTAGCAACCACGATGAAGGGCCTGGAGTTTAACTTGATCCCGGCCATGCCATCTCCATTTGTCGAGGTTTTCCCAATGTTCTGCTGCTGGAAATTAAAGAATTCAACAGTCACGTCTCTCAGGGGTTTTGCGGAGATCAGGTCGGTGGCAAATACAGTAAATTCGTTTTCACCTCCTCCTTTGGCGATCAGGCCAAGGTTGGAGGCAAACACGTTACGGTTTGCTGTCTTGTTGAAATAGTATGATACCTTGCAGGGGTCATCCCGTTCGGCCCACTGGTAATTCTGCCATCCGCCGTTAGACGATTCCTCATCATCGTAACTATTGGAATAATTCCATCCGTCACTGTCGTTTTCTCTTTCTGTATTATAAGTGACTACCATATCCTGTACTGCGGAGCCACTGTCTGATGCACATGGATAAGTGGAATACTGTTTTTTAAAGCTCAGGCTTACCGAATAGATGGCTCCCGGTTCAGCTTTCATAAGTGAAGAAAGGTCTATGGAAAAACGGTTCCAACGACCGTAGCCGGCAACGCCTTTCAGTGGAACAGATTTTTTCAGCACGGTCCTGCCTACTCTTGAAAGATCATAGTTGTTCCCGAGTTCGTTGACCTGAAGGAACTGGAGGATATTATTCTCATAAATGCGGATGACTTTGACGTCGATTGCCTTCAGGTTCACCGCTTCAAACGGGAGAAGCATGTTATTGGATGAAGGCATGATTACGCCACTGCCTATGAACCTTACGTCGGGCTTGTTCCCATCGGGAGAAAGTTTCTGAATGATGCGGGTACCAAGTTCTTTTCCCTGGCAGTTTCTGAGCCATGGCTCAATGCTCAGCCTCGGATTTCCATCCAGGTCGGCAGGCGGATAGATAAACAGTTCGTTATCCTGTATGGTATGCCTGAGAGTGCTTAGTTTGCCGATTCGGATCAGCCCGTCGAGGTTTTGGTCATGCTTAAGCGGATCGCTGAACCGTAGCAGGAAACAGGGCTCACCCGCGGCCACATTCCGTAATTCCAGAAATTTGAAATCTCCCAGGGCAGGGATCTCTTCGGTAAACTCCTTATCACCGGAAGCGCCTATTGGGTCGCCACGAAAGCCGAGCTTTACACTGGAAGCACTTTCGCCGCGAATAATGGGTTCGACCTGAAAACTATGCTGGTTGTTTTTTGAGTCGTGCTGCCAGCTCACGGGCAGACCTTGCCCGTTCTGATTCGCTGTGAGCATGAGCTCAACCTGTTTATCATCGGCCACATCAGCAGTAAATACAGTCCCGTAAAGTTTTTCCCGGCTAAGATCCGCCTCGGAAATCGCTTTATGATTATCGATGGTGACATCAAAATCCTGACGTATAGTCTGGAACTGAAATTCCATGGTTTTCATGGAGTCGGGCACAGTAGTCAGATTTGAAAGCAGGAACTGAACCGTGTAGATCTTATCCTGAGGCATTGGCTCGTCGGGTCTGAATTCCAGCGTACGGCTGTTGATCCAGCAGCTTGTTCCCTTGATAGAAGGTTTGAACTTAAGGAGATCCTCTTTCAGCGCGACATTGAGTGAGGATGAATCGACATAATCATCAGTCATCCTGATTTTAATTGTTGAATGGGTCGGCACAAGTCCGGAAGTATAGGCCTGAACGTATTGCCTGAAGGCAGGATTAACATGTACAAGCGGACCTTTGGCGGTTTTACCGAAAGTCTGTATCAGGATAAAAACGATCAGGATTACTGCAGCAGGAAGGCCTGCAAACAGCAGTAGTTTTTTCTTGGCTGACATAGGGCTGGATTTTGTTGAAAGTTACGAAAAAAACTACAGAAACCGCCTGACCTTTTTTTTGTAGAATTCCCATTCCAGGCCGAAGCGATCAGCCAGGAACCTTTCTTCGGCAATGATCATCATGTAATGCGTGGAAATACACCAGGCGCCGATAAGGATGTTGATGATGTTCGGGAAGTAGATCATTGAAGAGAAAGTGAGCAGGAAAACGCCCAGGTACAAGGGATGCCTGCTGTAACGGTAGAGGCCTGACGTTTTTAATTGTGTGGATGAATCGGGAAGTCCATATTTAAGAGAGGCGCCCAGGTTGAAAAAGGAAAGCAGTAAGACCAATGTACCTGCACATAATACGACAGTTCCAGCCCAGCGCATCCATAACGGAGCCTCCGGACCAAAAAAGGAAGGGTCAATTGCCTTAACAAGTTCCGGACCCCAGCTTAAAAACATGGTAACTTTCCCCGAATAAAAGAGGAAAGGATGGATTGAAGGCTTCCCCACAATACTATCTTCGGTCTTAACGATTCTGAGTGTCATGGCCAGGAAGCCGAGACCCATGATGATAAAGACAATTGCAACAATAAGGTTTGGAAGGGGGAGCATTAATGTTTACCGTTCTCAGCGTTTCGTTTATTGGATAATAACTTTACCGGTGAAGGCCGATTGATCATTTTTAATCCTCAGAAGATAAACTGACGGAGGGAGACCACTAACATCAATCGTTTCAATAGTTTTTGAGTTTTTCTGTTCAATTTTCCATGCATCAAGCATCTTACCGGTAAGGGATAAGAGTTCAGCTGTTGTTGAAGTTCCCGGCTTGAAGTTTAATGATATATAGAGCCTTTGAGATGCAGGGTTTGGATAAACACTGATTGCTCCGGTTTCATCCACTTTTTCGATTCCGTCAGGTGCTGCCTTCACCGAATCGCAGAACGATTGTGTGCCGCATGAATTGGTTACTTCCTCACAAACCAGGTAGACTCCGGGTTTATTAAAATGATGCTCCGGGTTTTCAAGGTTTGAATAGAAGCCATCATTGAAATCCCAAAACCAGGATTGTGGCGATGATGATGAATCGTGAAATGAAACACTCTGAGCATTCACGGTAAAATAAAAATGAGGTTCAGGCATCTCGCATACATGCACCTCTTTGCAAATGGTATCCTGGCCGCAAGAATCAATGATTCTAAGACAAACAGGATAAAGCCCCAAAGCGGCATACGCATGCTGAGGATTCTGAAGGTTCGAGAAATACCCGTCGCCAAAGTCCCAGAACCAGGATGTAGCTGAACTCGACGTGTCGGTAAACTGAACCAGTGGAATTTGTGTGAAAAAAGAAAAACCGGCCACGGGCGGGCTACAGTCACGATAGGTAACGACCAGTTTCGGGCGCTTCAGTGGAACATGATTATTGCTGGAACCATAAACCACACAGCAGTATTCAACTTCAGTCTGCATGCGGTGCATCAATCCAAAATTTGATGCCGGGTTATTTACCCAGCCCTGTACCATTTCAGTCATGTCTATATCAGACAGATCCTGGGTTAATGTATTCGTTCGCGGGACCGAAAACTGCCCCAGGCTAGTAACAGAAGGCTGGGTATTCCAGGTAGTTGTGAGCTGATCCCAGGAAGAAGTAATGCGTTCGATGAACCCCTCGTTATATCCATATTGTTGTCCGAAGGCAATTGCAGGATCAAAATAAAAGGTGAGCCGGGCATCCAGGACTACTGTGCCGGCAGGAAGAGAGGAGAGGTCAAATCGTACCAAAGCCCTTCCTGTGCCGGGAACGCCACTATATGTCCATGCATTCGCACTCAGGCCTTCGCTCTCACCATCCGTGTCATCGGGAAATGCACTGTTGACATAAGTATCCATACCCATATCAGGTCCTGGCTGGAGAATCAAAGTTTTCTGACTGAAGGCTAAAGTGGATAGTAAAAAGAAAAAAGCAAGAAGGGACAGAGCTGGTTTCATAGTGCTTCCGTTTTTAAGATCTCTGCAAATATAAAGTTTTAAAAGGGGCTTGTCAATAAATGTAAAATCGCTTATTCCTCATTCCTTTCATCACGCCTTGAAGCTGCATACTTACCCACCAGCATGGCAATGATAATGCCGATATACATCTGACCTGTGATGGCAATGAGTATGCAAAGTGAACGGGCGTATGGTTTAAGGGGTGTGATGTCGCCGTAGCCCGTGGTACTTAAAGTGACAAAAGTGAAATAAATGAAATCGTCGAGATGCAAGATGACAGACTTGCCATCGGCGGCTGGAAAATTAAATGCTGTTGGATCATGACGGTCGAGCAGGGCTACTATCATAGAGAAAATGAGGCCGATAAGAAGATAAGCAATAATTGAGTCCAGAATGATTAGCGGTGTAATGGTCTTTGAGTTAGCCAGGTTTGTTATAAGGGATTTAACAACAATGGCAAAAAAGAAAATATTCAGGGAGGAAGAGAAGTAAAACAATGTCAGTAATTTAAAGTATGCCGAGATCCAGATCAGCACTACCGCTGAAAGGGCTAATGGAATGAATGCCGGATGTTTTCTTTCAGAATTGAGATAACCCAGCAGAAATATCAGGGTGAATGAGACATCATAAAGAATTTTCTGAATAGGAAGGGGGAAAAAAGTAACAAAAAATACTGTAAAAATGACTGAAATCAGGAAAACGACTTTCCATTTGATCCCTTCGCGGAAAAAATGGTTAATTGAAAGGTTCATCTGCTAATGGTTTAGGCGTTCCAAAGTTGCGTAAATCCCGGGAAAGAAACAAATCTATAAAAATTTTGACAAACTAAAGGGTTTGTTGTAATTATGCATAGCCGATAAACCACATACAGATGATTACAAACTCTTGTACTTCAGCCAGGGCTTCAGGCGTGATTTTATCATGGCCCGTGTTCATTGCCCTGATGATCTTCTTATCAGGGAATATGTTCAGTATCAGATCTCAGGCCCAGGAAAATCAGGCCGGGCAGTATAACCAGCTAGAGACCCAGGCCGGGACTCCGGTGATGACCCCGCCCAGGCGTCATAATCCACCCCAGGATAAACAGGTAAAAGATGATGATAAAGCCTATCAGAAACCCGAAAAGCAGCCGGAATACCCGGGTGGGACCGAGAACTTGTTCAGGTTCCTGACCAGGTCCATAAAATACCCGCGTAAGGCTGTGATGATGAAACTGGAGGGTAAAGTTTTGGTAAGTCTTACGATAAAAGCTGATGGCAGCGTTGCCGAAGTGGAAACAATGAGAGGAATCGGAGGAGGCTGTGATGAAGAAGCCGTGCGGGTAGTCAGGCTCATGCCGAAATGGAGACCAGGCGAAAACCAGGGGAAGCCGGTAGATGTGAGCATGATACTTCCCGTGAAGTTTGCTTTTGACACGGTCAGTATAAAAAAGTAAGCAAACGGTTCAGAACAGCATATCCTTCTGCATGTTCATGGTCTTCTGTGTATGATCCGAATCATAATCAAACAACAAATTCCCGTCCGAGCGGAACAGTTTTACAGAATTGAGGTGGAACCAGATAATAGCTTTTCCAACCTTGATCCCGTTAAGGATTTCTATTTTTGCATCTCCCGAGGGAAGCACGTTAACTTTTAGCTTTGTCCCGTCGGTTATCTTGAGTCTGTCGATTACTACAGATTTCTGATCTTCTGTATGAATTGTGATGATGCCGTTACTGTTTTTTATCTCACTGAGTTTACCGAGGGAGGCAAACACTTTTGGCGCTTTCTTTTTAAAGTCCGGGTTGTATTTCTCGAAGGTCTGCTGGATCAGGTTGCCTGAGAGGGAGAAGTCGTTGAGCCGGATCAGGCTTATGGCGCCAAAAAGACCGGCAATGACCCGCTCACAGTTTGCAGAAATCTGTTTTTCGGTTTCATATTTCAGGGTTGCGCCGGCATCAAAACCTGTTGAGGCGTTCAAGGCGATTTTATCAACAGCAGACCCCAGAGTTGAGGAGAGATTAGCATTGAAATAGACGTTTCCGGTTCCGTCGAATTTAACTCCGTAATCGTCGTAGTTCGGGTCAAATGGATAGACTTCCGATTTAAGCTGTTCACCACCGGTTGAGAATTTGGAATACAAAATTGCATCTGATTTGTTGTTTCCAGCAGTAAAGTTGGCCTGTTTAAGCCATTTCACTTCTCCGCCTTTATTGAGCCGGAGCAGGAAAAGCCCGGATTTCTCTTTTGCAAAAACAATGTTGAATGCACCGAAGGCCATAAGTTTCTCATAGGTTCCGCCTACATAAACGTTTCCGTCGGGACCGATGTTGATATTGCATCCTCTGCCAATACCGTCATCAGTGCCTTTGATAGCCCAGAGCAGGTTGCCTACCTTATTATATTTGGCAACAAACACATCTTCGGCATTGTCCTTCGAAGTGAGTGTTGCCCCGCCCAGATCAGCGATTCCTTTGAAATACCCTGTAATATAAGTATTCCCATCTGCATCCATAACGGCGTTCTGGTTATTGTCTCCGGCAAAGCCTCCGCCTGCATTTACTTTATCCCAAACGGTTGCGAGTTCCGCACCTTTGCTCTGGCCATTAAGAAGTTCGATGATCTCGGCCTTGGCATTTACTTTTCCCGGCATAGTAAGGCCGAAAGGAGCATTTATATAAGTAGGGTCGGCAATCACGTATTTATCTCCCTTGTAAACGATATAATCGCCGGGTTCATCTTTGGGAAAATTTATTGCAGTGGCTACATGGCCGGGATAAACCACCCCGACCACTTTGAGTCCAAGCAATTCCTTTACCAGGTAAGAGAACAGAACTGCCCTGTCGTCACAGTCTGTATACGGATAGTAGAAATCCTCCTCGGGGAAATCGAATTTCTCCTTACCGTATTGTTCCTGATCGCCTTTATAAGCGAAGCCGTTCTGTACAAAATACAACAGGAAATCGACAGCCTGAGGAGTTGTCATCTTGTCGATAATGGGTTTCAATGCATCATAGATGGATTCCTTGGCCTGAGGGGTTACAACACCGTCGAAATAAACCTTAAGATCGCATAGAGGGTAGTCCTTGAAGAAGTTGATTGTATTCAGGTTGTAGCTAAGGCCAAAATTATACTCCTTGTCCTTGAACGTGAATTTAAACTGTTTTGTATTATAGGTATTCCCGATATTGAGAGGGCTGTATAGATTCAAATCGAAGACTTTGGTTGCCCCAGGAAAGTCTTTGGCATAGGTAAGTACAACATTCTCATTAAAACCAGGTGCATAGAATTTTACATTATCAGTGACGAAGAACCTGGTATCGAATAATGTGTTTGAAGAGGGGAACATCAGGGCGATCTCTTTTTCGGTATAGGCAATCCTGATGCGATAGCCCGATTTCGTAAGCAGGAACCAACTCAAAAGCCGTGAATAGTTTTTGTCGGGGTTGATGGCTTCGGATGTCTTCTTTACCAGCAGGAGGTAACCCCAGTCGTTAAGATTCATCGAGGTATGGGCATCGCTGAGCTGCTGCAGAAGCGAGCTCCAGGATGTTCCATTGAGCCTGTCCCAGAAATCGGCAATAGTAGTATTATGTATAGTAGCAGGCAGGTTGCCGTTCATTGCCGGATCAGAGGAAAATGTGAATTTTGATCCATAGAAATCAAAACCTTTACCTCCGGTAGTCTTTGCAACAGGTACCGGGACGGGTGTTGGCAGAGGCAGGATAACGGGTGTTGGCAGAGGCACCGCAATCGCTGTTGGCCCCGGTAAAGGTTTGACTTTTTCAGTGGGCGGAGGTGGTTCGGGGGTGGCGTCTTCATTGACAAACGGGGGCATAGGAACAGGAAGGATATTCATTGCCGGGTCTGGCGGGGGTATATCTACCCTGATCTCTCTTGGGACTGCCCCCGGTTTGATTTTGTCAACCGAAGGATTGTATTTCGGAAGGATCCTGGGTTTGGGAGTAGTGTCTGGTTTTATCCCTGCATATACGTTGAACTCAGTCCAGTTTTTCCTCAGATAACCGGAGAACTCTTTATCGAGGGAATCCTTGTAGTTCTTAAACTCCTTACGGGTGTTGTCGGTAAAGTTTTCAAGTTCCTTCAGCTGGGCCTTCTTCATCTCTTCAAAGTCCTTGTCAACCTGGGCTTTTGATATCAGGCCGCAGGCTAAAAGAAAAAGAAGCAGAACATATTTTTTACCCATAAGATTTAGACACTAAGACTATTTCAGTTTCCAGGTTTGCCATGAACTGACCACATCGGGACTAACATTCACAGTCGGGTCTTGTTCTTTCTGGTTTACTACAAGAGACTCCTTGGAAACATTTTTAATTACATAATCAGTGAATTCCTGATACGTTAAGTTTCCCTTGGACTCCTGAAGTTTTTTAAGCAGGAAATAGGTGAACATCCCGTGTTTCTGCTTGGTGTAGGGCAGGGCTGACTGATCCTTTGTGGTTGCTGCAAACACAACAAAATTTCCAGCCAGGATTTCTTCTGTTGGCTTTACTTTCACACTGCGTGCAGCAAGTAAACCGCTCTCTCTGCCTCCTCCCGTAAAGCAGGCATCAAGGAAGATAGAGATTTTTTTCGCCCCTGTTTCACTGAATTTTTTATAAACGTCCGAAAGTTTTATCCCTAACGTTACATTGGTGCCATTCACATCAACCGGAATCAGGTAAGGAATGTGAGTGACTTCATCAGGAAGACCATGCCCGGCATAATAAAATAACAATTCGCCATCTTTGCCAGCTTTAGAGCAGAGTTTACTGATCCATTCAAGTTTTTGGTTCATCATCCCCGTGGTTGCATCAGTTAACAATACAACCTGGTCCTCAGGAAATCCAAGTGTTTTAACAACATAGTCCCTGAACACAGCGGCATCACTTCGGGCATATTCAACGTTTATCTCAGTGCTGAGACCACTCTGCTTCTGGGCATACTCTTCATTGCCAATGATAAGAGCATATTTGTTGTCGTTTTTCTCTGAAATTTCCGGGATATTCTTGTCCACGTCGGATGACAGAGATTGTTTTTCGATGGTTACTGTAGGAGTGAAAACGGGAGTAACCGAAACACTGTTCCGGGCCAGAAGGTCCTGGTCGAGTTTCACGCTAACTGTTGTGTCGCGGGAATATTTTCCATAGGATTCGGTGAGTTTGATTTGAACCGGTATGCTCGATTCTGAGTACTTACGGGTAACCAGAAAAGGAAAATCCAGTTCCTTGGTTTCACCAGGCTTCATGCTGATGAATGAGTACCGTGTAGTATCAATATATTTGCAAGAGGGATTTGGAAAATTAAAAATGAGGGTAATGTCTCTGGCATTTCCTTTACCAATGTTTTGTAACAAGACCTTCAGAATTATTGTTTCCTGCTTGATAATCTTTCCGCCGTTTGTTGTGCTGAATTGGGCATCAGCAAGCACTAAATTTGGAGCCTGGAAGGGCTGGGTGGCGATCCTCATTTCGAGGGGATAGGCGTCATATTCTTCAGCTTCGATTACTTCGATCTTGAATTCTGCTGCAGACTCCACCAGATCCATTCCTCCCCGAAGTGGAATTGAAACGTCCTTCACAGCATTAGGCGGGATGTTCCCAACCTCGATCTTTTTAGTGAAAGTAAGCCCTTTTATCTGGTTGTTCTTAAGGCTCACATTCACGATAACATTTTTAGCGCCACCCGTTCCGATGTTCTGGATTTTGAAATTGATATAGGCCGATTCGCCCCCGTCAATAACGTTGTTGCCGCTCACGTCGTTAAAGACCTCATTTTTAATGACCAGGTCAGGGATAGCCTTAACAGAACGGGAAGAAACAACGACCGGTTTACCGATCTTGATCTTTTTTACCGTGCTTGAGCCTTGTATAACCTGGGCTTCAAGCCCGGGAGACAGAGCAAGAAAAACTGCAATAAGCGCAAAAGAAAGTAAAGTTTTCATACAATTTATTTTTTACCGATACGATACCTAAATGATAGCATGGGTTGGTTTACCACGGGGTCGTATGTGGGCCCCATGGAGAATCCGGATTTCAGTTTGGCAGGTACGATGGCCGTTATAATCATATCAAGGACCCATAACCCGCCGGCTGCATATAAAAGGATATTTCCGGTTTTATTCTGAGAAACAGCTTTATCATAATACGTGTTTCTGTCGGATGCAGTGGTGGCATCCTGATATTTTTTATAAGATGAGGATGACATCACATTGAGCACTACTCCGCCAATCAGAAGTCCGTAATCGGCAAGGCCTAGCAGCCAGGCTGCCCCGCCACCTCTGAGCTTGGTAATACCAAGGCCGGGAAAGATAGCCGACAAGGCCAGGGCCCCGCCTTTGGAAAAGATTTTCTCCTGTTTTGGTGGTTTCTGGACAGGTTCGGTCGAGGTCTGAGCCGAGGTTGCTGAAGCATCCGCAGCAATAGGGGATAGAAGTACATTAACGTATATATCTGCGTCGATTACCGCCTTATCGGTAACTACATCCCATACGATCCGTTTTCCTTTTCCGCCGGCAACATTATTGACATCACCGTATACAGTTTTAATTTCAAAGGTCTTTCCGGTTACCGTCTTTACTTCGAGGTATGCCTTGAAACGTTCGGTACTCTTGGCTTTAGCGATATCGAATGTAATGACCAGGCTGTCGCCGACCACATTGAAATCGATGTTCTGTACGTTTGCTTTAGTCTGTGAATGGCCGATCCCGGGCATCAGGAATACGGGCAGGATCATCAGAGTTAGTTGGAGCAATATTTTTCTCATGGCTGGGTGTTTTATTATTTAACGGGCATGGATTGTAATGAACTGGAAGTATGTTTTACTGCATTCGGCAGGATTGACGGGCCCTGAGAATGACCGGAGACCTGAACCGGGTCCATTAGACCCTGTGCCGGATCGAGAGTGGTGGTAATCATTCCTTTACTTGTCGGTAGCTGGACGGTTACACGGATCAGGAAAATCCCGGGCAACTGATTCCCAACGCTAGTAACGCTGCTCAGGGTACCCCAAGTGCCGCTGTCATTATAGTAAGCAAGATCCATGCTGACGTTAGGACCGGTTTGATCTTCGGCAAGAAAATTTGTTTGACCTGGAAGGTTGTTCCAGAAAACCATGGCATAAAAACTTCCGCTATACGGAATGTTCAGACCGGTTACTGACATCCATGCACTGCTCGACGGTGTGAACAGATAGGTGCTTGAAATCACGCTGCGGTTCGAATCAAAGAATGTGAAACTCACCTGATCCTGTCCGGCATCGCTTGCTGTCTTGAAATAAACCTGTACTGAAGTAATAGTGCCGGTAGTAGTGACAGGGAAAAGGTTGCCCATATAACCTACGGAACCAGGTGTGTAGCGCCAGGAATAGTCAACGGCTCCATTGTCATAGATATATTCAACCTCCCCGCCCTGGACAGAAAACTTTAATACATCACCATAAACAACATCTGAACCGTTTTTGACATAAGAACGCATGTAATAGGTCGATCCGGGAGTAAGTGACGAAAGGTTAGCCTGATAGGACTGGGGAGTGGAAGTTGTTCCAACTTTCTTCACCGAATTATTAATCCCCGGGTTTGAAGTGGTTCCATAGCAAAAACCATATTCCACCGAGCCGCTGCCAACATCGATGATCTCTCCTTTGGCAAGGTAGGTGCTGGCGTTGATGGATGTGGTTGTTACATACATCAGACGTTGATAATCTTTCTTACAGGAACTTAAGCCCAGGCAGCCAAGAATCACGGCAGCGAGGATAAACGGGTAGAATCGTTTTGGTTTCATAGGTTTTTATTTCTGGATTGTTATATCAATGTACATGACCTTAAGGTCGGTTCGGTGTGTCTGGTTTTTGATCATCCATTTCTGGAAGTCTTCAGATGGAAGTGATTTCGGAAGGGTATACCGGTTTGCTTTTTCCTCGGCAGTAAGCATATTATCGTCAATGCCGGTTTTAAGACCCGGATTGGCAATGGGAGTACGGGCGAAGATCACAAACATCCGGTCTTGTTCCAGCTGATCTTCAGCATATAATTCATACTGATCGACCAGGGCAGGACTGCCGAAATAATCCTCATCGTTTTTAGCAAAAAGAATGTATTCCTTACTCCCGCTTATAGCTACTCCATTATCAAATGATTTCGGCATGTGCGGGTACGGAAGAAGACATTGTGAGCTTTTACCATTGTCAAGGTAAACAGCAAGAAAGCCGTCGTAGGGACTTTTAAAATAAAGGTAAAGCGAATTCTTATCCTTAAAGCTTGTCGTTTTGCAACCCGGGTCGGGGCAAACAAGTGAAAAGGCTTCAAAATCCGGGACATCATCGGCAAGTTCCCGTACTTTAAATTTTGCAGTACATTTCAACTCCCTGATGGTTACCTTTTTTCTTTTGATTGTACCCGTGCCTTCCATGACCTCAAAGTTCTCGTCAGAAAAATCGACGACCTCTCCTTTAACCTGGCTGTTGGCGATAGAGTTGAAATTCGTGGTGGTTTTTGTTTCCTGCCCGGTGTTCACATTTTTCATATAGGTGGAATTTCCCCTGATCACCATGGTGCCGAATGCCTTTTCAAGGGCGTCGATACTTGCTTTTTCATGGGCTTCCTTTTCAACTTCAGTTCTCGATTTGGTATCGGGAAATTCCACCTGGGCTTCTCCTTCAACGGTAAGTATTTTCGGTTCCTGGGCAAACGCCAGAAAAGGGAGAAATACCAGTAAAAATACCGGAAGTTTTATTTTGAAACGAGTGTTCATTTGACTACTTGGTTGGACCGTCGATCAGCTTGTTAACTTCATCGTCGGTCTTCTTCAGCTTGTCTTTCAGTTCTTTCTTGATTGCCTTCTTGGCAATGACAAGCGACTGGGCGTTTTCGTAGAATAACTTAACCTGGACCTCGATTTTCTTGTCTTTAAGGTCACGGTAGATTTTATAAGCAGGATTGACATAGCCGAGCTGCTGGGCAATGATATTTTTTGAAGACTGAACGATCTCGGTAACGGATGTGGCATCCTGAGTAGAAGCCTGGCTGTTGGCGAGGTTATTGTTGACGATGGAAGCGATATTGGTTTCTATCAGGCCGGCAAGCTGTAGTTTGCCAAGTTCAATGGCCTGGGCTTCGGCTGCCGATTTGGTTTCCGCAACACCATTCCCGTCGGCAATGATGTATTTCATCTGGCCGCTCTCATCTTCCTGCAACTGTTTGATCTGCGATGATTCAATCAGTTTATCCATTGGCACGGAACCCGGATAGACCTTCCAGCCGTCTTTGTTTAGTTGCTTGGCCTGTTTCTGGGCATCTTTGGAGGCTTTGGCTTTAAGCTCCTTTTTTATTTCCTTGTCGGTTTTTTGTGAAAAGGCAAAGCTTGCAATTAAGATCATACTGATCAGAAGAAGTAGATTTTTTTTCATAGTCGATTGTTTTGAGGGTTTTACATTACAATAATACAATATTTAAATAAGAAAGTCACTAGCGTTGCGTTATAGTTACAACAATATCAACTGATTACAATCTTGTTCTTTGACATCTTGAATATTTTCGTTTAAAAAGAGATTTTTTAATGGTGTTCTATCAAATGCTGAAAGGCTTATCAGTTGCAGGATTTCA
>CAIWXI010000100.1 GCA_903916595.1 uncultured Bacteroidales bacterium
TTAAATGGTGAAATGGTGAAATGGTGAAATGGTGAAATGGTGAAATGGTGAAATGGTGAAATGGTGAAATGGTGAAATGGTGAAATGGTGAAATGGTGAAATGGTGAAATGGTGAAATGGTGAAATGGTGAAATGGTGAAAATTCAATATTCAATATTCAATATTCAATATTCGATATTCAATCCTTCAATCCTTCCCGCCTCAACGATCCCTTTCTCGGTGATGAACCCGGTGATCAGAGCGGCAGGAGTTACGTCAAAGGCCGGGTTAAATGCTCCCGAGCCGGGGGAAGCCAGCCTTATTTTCCGCATCACCCCGCTCTCGTCAGGTCCTTCGGCATATAGAACCTCATCCTGGCTGCGTTCTTCAATAGGAATGTCTTTCCCGCCCGGGCAATTAAAATCAAAGGTCGAGAGCGGGGCTGCAATGTAAAACGGCACTCCGAGGGCTTTGGCCGCGAGAGCTTTTTCAAAGGTTCCTATCTTATTTGCTGTATCTCCATTGGCGGCGATACGGTCGGCTCCGACAATCATCAGATCAATTTTGCCCTGCGACATCAGCCAGGCTCCTGCATTGTCGGGAATGATGGTATGGGGTATGCCCTGATGACCCAGCTCCCAGGCCGTCAACCTGGCGCCCTGGCTTCTCGGACGGGTTTCATCCACATACACAAAAACATGTTTACCTTTTTCGTGGGCAGAGTATACAGGTGAAAGCGCTGATCCGTAATCTACAAAGGCCAGCCAGCCTGCATTACAATGGGTCTCTATCCTGAATCCGTCACTGATCAGGCTGTCGCCGTATTCTCCGATCTTGCGGCAGTCCTCAGTGTCTTTGTCGGCTATCGCAAGAGCCTCGTTTACAGCATCTTCAGTTGACCTTTGGCCTGCGG
The DNA here is from genome assembly GCA_903916595.1 of uncultured Bacteroidales bacterium. Taxonomy (GTDB): domain Bacteria; phylum Bacteroidota; class Bacteroidia; order Bacteroidales; family FEN-979; genus CAIRDP01. The sequence goes on from CAIWXI010000100.1 coordinate 893, forward strand.
AATAGACTTTCTCCACGGCAAAAAAGAGGTTTCTTGCCGTTGGGCGGGTAGCTTCGATCGCGGCTTTGGCTTTAACAGGCAGGGAAGGGTCCTTGCCTGCCCGGGCTTCCAGAAAAGCCTGGGCCATGGCGAATCCTGCCAGAGCGCCGATAGCTCCCGCACCTCTTACCTGCATGGTACTGATCGCATGGCAGGACTGCCTGAAATTTATTGCTTCCTGAATACGGAATTCAAAAGGGAGGAGGTTTTGTTCAATAAAAAATACTGAAGAACCCTGCATCCAAACTGTCCGGTAATGAGTTCCTCGTACGTTCACCTGCTAATGGACTATTAAAGTAGTGTCTTTGGTCATGCCGGGTAACATTCTGGCCGAGCCTGATCCGAAGAAAGACTGGCCGTTGGTCACGGCAAAGCAGTTGTAATAGATTATGCGGGGGTATAGTTTGCTGAATATTGCTTTGCCTGCAATGCTGGTCCTTTCAGATCGCACACGAATGCTGTTGGCCAGGCTGTCGCGACTGAGGGCCAGGTTTACATACTGGTTTACAAGGATCAGTCCCTGGGGTGTCTGAACGAGAATGTTAAGTTTTGCAGAATCAGCGCCTTCATCGACCCAAAGCCGGATTGGAGTCGGTTCGGTACTTTTGCTGATACAAGCAATCACCAGTAAGCACATCAGGGCTGTACCGGCTAAAAAGGAAAGCAAGGACTTCAACTTCTTTTTGTACACGATATATTTTATTACCTGCATGCTGATTACAGAATTTTAAAACCCACACTGATCTGAAATACATTGTTTCTGCTGCTGAAATCCCAGGTTTTGCCATTGCTTTCTACACTCTTGATCACTTCGTTCAGGCCTCCCTGGTAACGCGCATCAAGGGTTAAAAACCAAATATCGACGCCCAGGCCGGCCTGGATAGACCAGTTTACAGGATTGATGCTGCTGCCTGAAAGAGGGCCCGGAATATTGTCAATGTTCACGTCTTTAACGGAGGTGTTAGTGACAAACGACACTACCGGCCCGGCATTGATCCTGAGATTGAACTTTTCGCCGTTCACAATTTTAACACCCAGCAGCACAGGAATGTCGATGGAGCCTATGAGGACTTTCTGGCTCCACGATTTGGTGTTGAACGCATCATTCAGTGCGTACCCGGCTCCCTGCAGGGTGTAATAGACCTCGGGCTGAACAAAAAAACGTTTTCCTGCCCTAAGAAAAATGCCAATCAGCATCCCCGATTTAAACTGTGAACTTATGGAATCGATATTTGTAGAAAGCTTATTGGCGTTATACCCTGCTTTGATCCCCAGGTTAAGACCCGCAAAAGTCAATCCCGTAACGAGCAGGAAAACAATTACAAGCGTGAACCGTCTCATACTTATCCGAGTATTACAAATAGACGATAAATATACAATAAATTTTATCCGGTGTAAATACCGTCATCAATTTATCATAGCGAACCCGCAATATGGCCTCAGAACTTCAGGTATTCTGATACCTTCGGCAGTCTGGTTGATTTCGAGCAAGGCGGCCACGATTCTGGGCAGGGCCAGGGCGCTGCCGTTCAGGGTATGCGCAAGGTGGATCTTTCCGGCTTCATCTTTATATCTGAGCTTCAGTCGGTTCGACTGGAAGGCTTCAAAATTGGAAACCGAGCTTACCTCAAGCCATCGTTTCTGACCGGCGCTCCATACTTCCATATCGTAGGTAAGAGCCGAAGTAAAACTCACATCCCCCCCACAGAGTTTCAGTATACGGAACGGCAGCTCAAGTTTTCTGAGAAGGCCGGCTACATATTCCCGCATCTCTTCGAGGGTCTGGTATGATTTTTCGGGATGAGTGATCTGCACTATTTCCACTTTATCGAACTGATGCAGACGGTTCAGCCCCCTCACATCCTTTCCGTAAGAGCCTGCTTCGCGGCGGAAGCATGCGGAATAAGCCACGTTTTTAACAGGCAGCTCCCTGGTTTTCAGTATGCTGTCTCTGTAAATATTGGTAACAGGTACTTCGGCCGTTGGGATAAGATACAGCTCGTCGATAGCAGCATAGTACATCTGACCATCTTTATCGGGCAGCTGTCCGGTGCCGAAAGCAGAAGCTGCATTGACCATATAGGGGGGCTGTACCTCCATGTAACCCGCGGCCATGGCTTCGTCGAGGAAGAAGTTGATCAGGGCTCTCTGTAAACGGGCGCCTTTACCTTTGTACAGCGGAAAACCTGATCCGGTAATCCTGGTTCCGGTTGCAAAATCAATAATGTCGTACTTCGAGGCCAGATCCCAGTGAGGGAGATATTCACCCGATAACGGAATAAGAGCGTCCTCGAGTAATACGATCTCATTATCTTCAGCTGTTTTTCCGGGCGGAATGCTGTGATGTGGCAGGTTGGGCACCCTGACAAGCAGATCTTCAAGTTCTTTTTTTACAGATTCCAGCTTTTCGTCATATTCTTTGGATTTAGTTTTTAAACCTGCGGTTGTTTCTTTTAGTGTATTGGCCTCCAGTGTTTTACCCTGTTTGTAAAGAATTCCTATCTCTTTTGCCAGGGAATTGCTTTGTGCCTGCAGATCATCGAGTGCCTTCTGGGTTTCCTTGCGGATATCGTCAAGCCTGAGGATGTCGGAGATGATGCGTTCACCGTCGAAATTCTTGATCCTCAGACGGCTGATAACTTCGGCGGTCTTTTCACGGATCATTTGGAGTTGTAGCATAATGGGGAGGATTAAGATGCAAAGGTAAGAAAAACGTGATGTAAGATGCAGGATGCAAGATACAGGATGCAGGATATCCAACATCTTGCATCCTGTATCTTGCATCCTGCATCCTGCATCCTGCATCCTGTATCCTGCATCCTGCATCAAAAAAAAAGCTGTTCCTTTTTCGGGAACAGCTTTTTTTTGTAAGAGAATTGTCTTTACTTAGCTTCTTCTGCTAAAGGTATTATTGACACGAAGGAGCGGTCCTGACGTTTCCTGGTAAATTCAACCAGGCCGTCGGCAAGGGCAAACAGGGTATGATCTTTGCCTATTCCCACGTTAAGACCAGGACTGTGTACGGTTCCGCGCTGGCGGACGATAATTGCACCTGATTGGGCGAACTGGCCGCCATAAATTTTTACACCTAAACGTTTACTGTGGGATTCACGGCCGTTGCTTGAACTCCCCGCACCTTTTTTATGAGCCATATATTATATTCTTAAGATCTGTTTGTGGATATTATTCTGCGGCTACGCCATTCACGCTGATGTTCTCAATCAATACTTTCGTGAAATCCTGGCGGTGACCGGTCTCTTTCTGAAAGCCTTTGCGTCTCTTCTTTTTAAAGACAATCACTTTATCGCCCCGGGCATGGTCGATGATCTTTCCGGTAACCTTACTGCCTTCAACATGAGGCTTGCCAATGTTGATTGTTCCTTTATCGTCGAGCAACAAAACTTTTTCGAATTCTACGTTAGAACCTGCTTCACCTTCAAGCCGGTGCACGAAAATCTCATCCTTCTTTTCCACCAGGAACTGCTGGCCGGCTATTTCTACAATTGCGTACATAATATATGTTTGATAATGAATTTTGGGAGTGCAAAGATAGGTATTTTTCATTTAAGGCAAGTTTTTCAAGAATTAATTTTTATTCTTTTGTTTCAATCGACTCAAGAATTGATTATTTTTGGCAGGACTTGTTATTAAAATGTTACATTCATTTTTGTTAAAAAATGTTAATCTATGCTGCTTATATAGCCTGATACTCAGTTTTTCTTACTTTTGAATGCGAATTTGCAAGCTGATCACTCGGTTTTATACTTTTTAGATGGAATTAAAAATGAAATAAACCAACAAACCAAACCAAA
>CAIWXI010000101.1 GCA_903916595.1 uncultured Bacteroidales bacterium
GGCCTTGGTATAGTAGCTTGCAAAAGCTTTGGCAACAGGGCCGACCGTCGTCGATCCGTCAATAATGATTTTATTACCGGATGCACCAGCCGTGCCGGAAGCCATAATTCCGAACACCGTGGCACTTAATAATATTTTTCTGAAGAAGTTCATGTTGATTGTCATAAATAAGTTAAAAGATAATAAAGAGTAATAGAGTTTGCTGATTATAAACCGGTTCAGCAAGACTGACCTTCAGCAGCAGGAACAGTCTTGCAAACCAGCCACACACACAACCAGAAGAAAGAACAACACACACACAATTTTATTAGAACTTTACAAGAGCATCGAGCTGCAACTGGTTAAGCTTCGGATTGCTTGTTGGTTTATCAATATTGTTATAACGGAAGTATCTGGCCCCAAGGATGAAATTCTGGACAAGATGGTAATTCCCGGCAATTTCGTAACCCTTTATGTTAACAATTGCTGTGGCAGGAAGGGTAGCACTCCCGACTTTTCTGTCTGAATCGGTAAACAACGGAAAGACGGAATCTCTCTCAATCCGATCGTATTTGAAATCAATCGACCAATCCCCTACCTGCTTTGCATCACCGATGGTTACACCTGCAAGCAAAGCTTTCCTTCTATTTTCATTGATGGATTGAGCATTGGCAGTGTTGAATGCGTACTGCCCATATACCTTCCATGGAAGCTTTTCTGTGACTTGGCCGCCAATCTTGCCAAACAGTTCAACAATCTTGTAGGCAGAATTTGCAAATGGAATGACCGATGGAGTTTTATTGTAATTACTGTTGGTTGCTGTCCCAATAGCCGAAAGGTCACCGGTAACTTGCAGGTTGTTCAGGTTTTCATAGTAATTGAAACCAGCGCCAACCAAATAGCTCAAATCATTTATTTCTCCCTTGTAAGCACCCTGTACTACATAAAGTACCGGATCGTGGTATGTCGCTGATGACCAGGAGTTAAGCAGATAGTAACCAGCAATTGCGATTGGACCATCTTTTTCTTTTCCATCAGAATCCTTTCCATATTGTAGTGTTGCGCCTTCAAAAGTGAGATCGGAATCGTAAACCAGATTGTCTACCCTGATAATCGTGCTGGAATCATCCCGCTTGCCCAGAATCAGGTTAACTTTGTTGTCAAGGAATGTTGGATGATAATCAATAAACTCTTCATTGAGGTAAATGCTTTTTGGCTGGAAAAGGCTGCCGGAGTTCTGGTTACGTGAAATTGTTTCCAAAGGATCATCGTTACCAGTCGAAATTTGCACACCAGCAGAAAGTTCGTCATTGATCCAGGGATAAACACCAAGACGAACACGGGTACGTGCTCGTGAAGTGCTTGGAATATCAGGGTTCGAAACTACTGGTTTTTTCTGGTATTCCCAACGCTCACGGACATCTCCTTTCCAGTTCCAGTCAGCCGCTTTCGCGTTGTTGAAGCCGAGGGCAGCGGCCAGACCGACTATCATTGCAACTTTTTTCATAACAAATATTTGGTTGGTTTTTTTGACTTAAGCATTAAAATTTCTGAATTCATTTATATTTTTCAGGTGCCAGAGAACATACTATTTGTTCTGTTGAGGAATTGTTACGGGTGTGCAACAAGCATGTAAACAAAAAGGATATATGCTGGTGAACAATTCAGGACCTGGAAGAGGCTAAATGCAACAACTGGTTTTGATCCTGGCGCACTCCCCAGTCGATCTTGAGAGTCCGGTATTCATCGTAATCGGGCACCAGACGGTTGTACTCGCCTTCCATTAGCGGTGAGGAAATCATGAAATCGGCCGAAGCTCGATTGCTGGCTATGGGAATATTCCATACGACAGCCATGCGCAACAAGAGTGATCTTCTTGTCTTGCACCATGACGATTTTTTTATGAGACATATAAGTTCCTCTCTTTATTCATTAAACTTTTTCGTCCTCAACGATTTGTGAGTGCACAAAGGTACTCTTCATAGTGTTAAGTTACCGTTACAGGAGTGTGGCGAAATAGTGAACAATTTTTAATACTTTTTTATAGCTTCAGGTCGGTAACAACAATAGTTCCATGAAACCGTCTGTCAGGGAAGATTACCCTTCCTTTTGAATTAATGACAATATGGGGATTCCCTGATTTTTCCA
>CAIWXI010000102.1 GCA_903916595.1 uncultured Bacteroidales bacterium
TGCTCCTCTCACCTTCCTGCAACGCGCCAATGTTTGCGTTAGCGGTAAGGGCCCGAATGCAGGAATGGCAACCATTGATCCCACGCAAATGCCTGTTGGCAATAGTGTAACACCTCTTTCAAACGTGGCCCTAAGTTCAGGTGCTAATGTGAATGTTACCGTTGATCAACCGGTTACTATGGAAGCACCGGCAGCAGTTCCTCCTCTGTTAATTGGTTACAATGTATACCGTGAGGGTGCCTCCATTGCTTATGTTAATAATGCCAATACACTTGAATATTATGATTTCAACCTGAATCCGGGAATTTATCATTATACAGTAAAAGCGTATTATGATGTAAACCCGATAGCTCCGGGACACGATAATTCAGGAGCTGCAGGACCGGTTGAAGTTGTGATCAACTACGGTCGTCCGCTGCCATTCTACGAACCATGGGATATGGGAACATTTACCTACAACACCTGGTCGCATGCCGGTAACTGGACGATTAATACAGGCATTGGAGATCCTGCCCCTGCTGCAGATTTCTCATGGACACCAGGAGCAACCAATTATGATCAGTCTCTCGAGTCTGTTGCACTCAGCGCTGCTCCTTATACCTGTGCCAAGATTTATTTTGACTTTGACTATAAGCTTCTCGACCGTAATCATACGGGAGCTGAATATCTTACAGTCGAGCAATTTATTGGTGGCACGTATAAAAAAGTTGCAGAATATTCCAACAATGGCGATGTGAACTGGACCAGCCAGCATTTTGAGCTGAAATCAACCATAGGCAAAGCCTTTAAGGTACGTTTCCGTGCACATGGAGCCAATTCACTTGACATTCTGCATTGGTATGTAGATAATATCAAGGTGTATGCTGTTTGTACTCCTCCTTCAGCCTTAGCCTACACACAGTCGCATAATACGGTAAATCTGTCATGGGCTGCGCCGAATTGTGTGAATGAACAGCCTTTCACGATTATCTGGGATGACGGTAGTTATGAATCCGGATGGACATCAGGAGGTGGAGAAAGACATTATGGCAATATGTTCCCTCTCACTCCTGGTTCCAGTGGATATCTGACATCTTTTGATGTGATGTTCAACAATATGGACGGTTCTTGCAGCCCGATCTCGGTAAGATTTGATGTGTATGATGATACCCAGACCCTGATCGGTTCATCCGCTCCGTTTACACAAGGTACCGATGTCTGGCAAAACGTTACTGTTCCCAGCATCCCGTTCAGCGGAACATTCTACGGCCTGGCCTATATTAACAATACCGGGACCAGACCCAATTACAGTTCACTGGATACCGATGGACCACATGCTGCCGATGACTACGGTATTCGCGTAGATGCCGCCGGCGTTTGGCAGACCATTGGTGCATATTCAGGTACTCCTGGTGTATTCCTTGTAAGGGCGAATGGTATGATGTTTGGAAAAGATCTTAAATCCTTCTCCATCATGCCTGGTCAGACTCTTACTTCGAAAGCCAATATAACTACCAACAGTAATTCATCTGAAATGGCTATTGGTAAGTTCGACTCCTACAATCAGCCCGGTTATGGTCTGATCCTTCCGAATAATCCAGCCAGCGGGTCATTACAGGGTTATAATGTGTATCGTACCGACTCTACCGCTCAGGCTTCTACCTTCCATAAGCTGAATAGTACAGTGGTTAGCGCTACAGCTTATACAGACATAATTCCTTTGACAGGCCTTGGAAATTACAAGTATTATGTAACTTCTGTATACAATGATTCTTTGGCCAACGCCTTCCTCTGCGAATCGCCGGGTACCGATACGATTACAGTTCAGTTCCCGCATGTAGGTATCGTCGAAATCGGCAAGGGCCAGATCATGGTTTATCCGAATCCTGCAACTGAAGTGGTGAATGTGAAGAGCGATTACACCATTAACGCTATCGAAGTGATGAACTATACAGGCCAGACCGTTTACAACAATACCACGGTAAGCGGAAAGAGTACACAGTTCAACGTCTCCAACCTGCAGTCGGGCATCTACTTTGTAAAGGTTTCGACCGAACAGGGTGCCCGCTCAGTGAAAATAACGGTAATACGCTAATCTTTAGTTAGATATACTGAAAAAAGGCCGGCTTTTCGCCGGCCTTTTTTTTATCCTTATCTTTGCCTGCGCATATGGTCTCAGTATCCAATATTTCAGTACAGTTCGGAGGGGAATCTCTCTTCGATCATGTTTCATTTATTATTAACGACAAAGACCGTATTGGCCTGGTTGGAAAGAACGGGGCAGGCAAATCAACTCTGCTTAAGATCATCAAAGGGAGTCAGAAGGGAGAAGAAGGTGAAATTATAGTTCCCGAAGGACAAACCATTGGCTACCTGCCTCAGGAGATGGAGATTAAAAGCAGGCAGTCGGTGATTGAGGAGGCTTCCATGGCCTTCACCGGAATGGTTGAGATGGAAAAATATTCCATCCAGGCCAAGGTAGACAGGGTACTTAGCGGGCTGGGCTTTGCCCGGGAGGAGTTTAGCCGTTCCATGTCGGAATTCAGCAGCGGATGGCAGATGAGAGTTGAAATAGCCAAGATCCTGCTGCGCCAGCCCGACCTTATTCTTTTGGATGAACCTACCAATCATCTCGATATTGAGGCTATAGAATGGCTTGAGAATTTTCTTGTACAATACAAAGGGGCGGTGATCCTTGTTTCCCACGACCGCACTTTTCTGGATAATGTGACTACCCGCACTATCGAGATCACCATGGGCAAGATCTATGACTATAAATCGAACTATTCGGGTTATGTAGAAATGCGTGAAGAGCGCATGGAAAACCAGCTTGCCACTTATGAGAACCAGCAGCGTCAGATCAAACAGGTAGAGCGGTTTATCGAACGGTTCAGGTCTAAGAACACCAAGTCAAAACAGGTACAGTCAAGGATCAAAATGCTGGAAAAAATGGACGTCGTCGAGATTGAAGCAACCGACGGATCCTCCATACATTTTCGTTTTCCGCCGGCCCCTCATTCCGGCAAAATCGTGCTGGAAGGCAAACATATAATCAAGGATTATCCGCAGAAAAGAGTGCTTCATGGTTTGGATTTTTCGGTTATCAAAGGTGAGCGAATTGCGTTTGTGGGCCGTAACGGGGAAGGAAAAACGACTCTCTCGAAGATCATTGCCGGGGTTCTTGAATATACCGGGGAACTGAAAAAAGGCCATAACGTGGTGATTGGATATTATGCACAGGACCAGAGTGACCATCTTGACCCTGATCTTACGGTGTTTAAGACCATCGATGAAATTGCGGTTGGGGATATCAGGCCAAGGATCAAAGGTATTCTTGGAGGCTTCCTGTTCAGTGGCGATGACATAGAAAAGAAGGTGAAGGTACTCAGCGGGGGAGAGAGGTCGAGACTTTCCATTGCAAAGCTTCTTCTTGAACCCGCCAACCTCCTGATTCTTGATGAACCCACCAACCATCTGGATATGCGTTCGAAAGATATCCTCAAAAGTGCTCTTCTTCAATACAGCGGAACACTTATCATCGTTTCCCATGACCGTGATTTCTTACAAGGACTCACAAACAGGGTATTTGAATTCAGGGATGGAAGGATAAAGGAATACATTGGCGATATATATGATTATCTGGAGCAGAGAAAGATCAGGCAGCTCTCGGAACTGGAGAAGAACACGGCAGCAGGGAATTCCGGTAATCTGGAAAATGTATCGGACAATAAAGTGAGCTACGAGAAAAAGAAAGAGTGGGAAAGGGAACTTCGGAAACTCAGGACCCAGATAAGCCGTTCAGAAAATGAAATTGAACGTCTGGAAAATGAAATTAAAATTCTGGAAGGCAAACTGGCTGAGCCACACAAACATCAGAACGGGATAAGAGACGGTTCCCTGAACAAAGCATATGAAGAAATGAAATCGAGACTTACGTCGGAAATGGGGACATGGGAAGCCTTACATAACGAACTTGAGAGACTTTCCTGATCAGCTTTCGCGGTTCACCATCTGCCCTGCAACTTCAAGTAAAATCTGTTTCCTGCCATCGGAAATATCGATCCGGGCTATTATCTCCAGGGCTTTCGCGTAGTACTCATCGATGAGAGAGCGGGTAAGAAGGTCAATCTGCAGTTCCTTATATATCCGAGTGATGATTTCCACTTTTTCGGTGGAGGAAAAAGAGTTGTTGTGAAAATTATCTTTAAGAAGTTCCAGTGATTTTCCCCTGGCAAGCTCAAAGGCTTTAAGGTATAAGAATGTTTTCTTATTTGTAACTATGTCGTTTCCAATCTCTTTTCCAAATTTGTCGACATCTCCAAACACATCCAGGTAATCGTCCTGAAGCTGGAAGGCAAGCCCCAGGTTTTCACCAAAAGCATAGATCATATCAGCTTCTTCATCAGGAGCGCTGGCAATGATTGCGCCAAGCTTGAGGCTGCATGAGATCAATACCGCAGTTTTAAGCCGTATCATCTGGATATAATCAGGGATGGATACATCATGCAGTTTCTCATAGTCCATATCATACTGCTGGCCTTCGCAAACTTTCCTGGCCGTATCGTTGAACAGCTCAAGCACCTGGGGGAGCAGGGCGGGAGTGGTTTTTGTGACCAGTTCATAGGCCATAACGAACAAAGTATCGCCCGACAGAATGGCGGAATTGGTGTTCCATTTTTTATACACCGTCTCTTTGCCTCGTCTGATCGGCGCCTGGTCCATGATATCATCATGAAGAAGTGTGAAATTATGGAAGAGTTCAAGCCCCATCGAAGGGGCCAGGGCGTCCTGTATCCTCCCTCCGAACATATCGCATGATAACAGTGTGAGTAAGGGCCGTAAACGTTTTCCGCCAAGATCCATCATATATTTAATGGGATCGTAAAGGGAAGGAGGTTCAAACCGAAAGTTTGCCGAATGAAAGGCTTCAGAAATTATCTCGTGGATTTCACTTTTTGTATACATGGGTGGATGTCGGTATTCCCTTGCGCCGGCATTCTGCCTCTTCAGGGGCGGTTCATTATGTTATTTCGAAAACCCCGGAAGGTCGTCAAGATTCAGCAGATACTGGCCATAGCCGCTTTTTAAAAGAGGCTGAGCCACGCGGGTGAGCTGTTCCCTGTTGATAAATCTCATGCGGTAAGCGATCTCCTCAATGCAGCCAATCTTCAGTCCCTGCCGGTTCTGAACAACCTCTACAAACTGTGCGGCCTGCAGAAGGGATTCAAAAGTGCCGGTATCGAGCCATGCAATACCCCGGCTCAGTACTCCAACTTTTAAGTTCCCCTGTTCAAGATAACACCGGTTCACATCGGTGATTTCATATTCACCCCTGGGGCTGGGTTTGATGTTCTGAGCTACTTCCACAACCGAATTGTCGTAAAAGTACAGGCCCGGGACTGCATAGTTCGATTTAGGCTGTTTTGGTTTTTCTTCGATGGAAATTGCCTTGTAACGTTCGTCAAATTCAACAACTCCATAACGTTCAGGGTCCTGCACATGATAGGCGAAAACAATTCCCCCTTCAGGCCTGCTACTCTCCTGAACCATCTGGGATAAGCCATTTCCATAAAAAATGTTATCGCCCAGGATCAGAGCAACAGAATCCTCTCCAATGAATTCCCTGCCAATAACAAAGGCCTGGGCAAGGCCATTCGGAACGGACTGTTCGGCGTAGGACAACGACATGCCAAGGTTTTTCCCGTCGCCCAGAAGTTTCCTGAAATTCGGAAGGTCAAAAGGAGTGGAGATGATAAGGATCTCCCTGATCCCGGCCATCATCAGTACCGATAAGGGGTAGTAGATCATGGGCTTGTCATAAATTGGCATCAGCTGCTTGCTCACGGCAAGAGTAAGAGGGTGAAGCCGGGTTCCGGACCCACCAGCAAGGACGATTCCTTTCATATGTCAGATTTCAGATGGCAGATTACTGATATCAGATGGCAGATGGCAGATATCTGATGTCAGATGAGGTTAAGTATTTGTAATTCAGCATTAAACATTCAACAGTCAATATTCGATATTCAATATTCAATATTCAATATTCAATATTCATTTCTTCATTCCTTCCCTTCCTCAAACATTTCCAGCAAAGGCTTGTCAAACGCCTTGGTTGTGCTCCATTTGTCGAGGGTCAGCAGCATCGACGGCAGAACGAACATGTTCAGAAGTCCGGCCACCAGAAGTGTTATAGAAACAAGAAAACCCAGCGCCTGCGTTCCTCCGAAAGTAGAAAGGACAAACACTCCGAATCCAAAGAACAGAACAGTTGAGGAATAGATCATACTATATCCGGTTTCTTTCAGGGCAGAGATTACCGAGTATGGGATGTCGTGGTTTGAAGATTTCAGCTGCAGGCGATATCGCGAAAGAAACTGTATTGAATTATCGACCGATATACCAAGAGCGATACTAAAAATGAGAATGGTTGATGGCTTGATCGGTATTCCGGTAAATCCCATCAGGGCAGCGGTCATCAGCTGGGGTATAATATTGGGTATTAGCGATATAAGTATCATTCGCCAGGATGTGAAGAGGAAAGCAAGGATAGCGGCAATGATCACAATAGCAAGGGCAATGCTTTCCCACAGGTTCCGTATAAGAAAATTTGTTCCCTTTAGGAAAACCACGGCAGTACCTGTAACATTCACTGTATATTTCGACGGGTTGAATATGCTGTCGATCTTGGGCTGCAGGCTTTTCTGAATGCTGTCGATCTTTACTGTTCCCACATTAGCCATCTGAACACTTACCCGGGTTACCTGGTAGTTGCTGTCGATAAAATTTTTGAGGATACTCTTTTTCTTTGGCTTCATATCGGGAATGTAATCGGCCATAAATGCAATCTCGTTTGAATTCGGAAGAGCATAAAACTGAGGATCACCACCGTAAAAGGCTTGTTTAGCTGTTTTTATAACCTCGACGACCGAGAGGGCTTTTGAAAGTTCAGGGTATTTTTCAAGAGTATCCTGAAGTCTGTCGATCTTTTTTAAGGTAGATAGCTGCAAAACGCCTTTTTTCTTTCTGGTGTCGATGGATATTTCAAGAGGCATAATGCCTTTGAAATTCTGTTCAAAGAATAGCAGATCCTTATAAATAGGATCCTTTTTTGAAATATCGTCAACAATGGTTCCTGAGGTATGGAGAAGGCTGGCTCCCACGATCCCGAAAACCGTGCAAACCCCCATTGCAATATAAATCTGATGCCGGTAATGAGTTACCGCGAATACCGCTTTATCGATGAGTTTTTTGGCAAGGCTGGCTTCGATATGTTTCACATGCCGGCTTTCGGGAGGAGGAAGGAAGCTGAAAAAGATCGGGACCAGGGTAAGAGAAAGAGCATAAACCACCATAATGTTGATAGCAGCGATCATTCCGAATTCAACGAGGAGTTTATTCTGGGTTATGGTGAATGCGGCGAAACCGGCAGCCGTGGCTGCATTGGTAAGCAGGTTAGCCATGCCGATACGTTCGATAACCCTTGATAAAGCTTTGGCCTGGTTTCCGTGGTGGGAGAATTCGTAATGGTATTTATTGAGGATGAAAATACAATTCTCAACGCCTATCACAATCAGCAGAGGCGGAATAATAGCTGTAAGCATGGTGATCTTATAGCCAAAAAGGCCCATAAAACCAAGCGCCCAAACAACCGACACAATGATCACCAGCATCGGGAATATCACCGCTTTTGAAGAACGGAAGAAGACGAACAGGAAAAAAGCTGCGATAAGAAGCGTAAGCCCAACGAACAACTTCATTTCGTCTTCCAGCTTCTTCGCAATAAGGGTTTGTATGTAAGGCAGTCCGGAATAATGAACGTCAATTTGATTACTCCGGCTGAATCTTTCAACGATTCCTTTGATCTCATTCACAAGCTTCAGCCTTGCCTTCGAATGGATAAGCGATTTGTCGAGAGTGAGTGCAAACAGGTAGGCCGAAGTGTTTCTGTTATACAGCAGATGGTCGTAGAAAGGAAGAGAAAGAATGAGGCTGTGAATCGAATCCAGCTCAGCCTGGGAAGCAGGTTTTTTAGCGCTGATCGGGACAAAAACGAACTTACGAAGGGAGTCGTTTTTAACCAGATTAAAAATCCTTGTAACAGAAACCACACCCTCAACACCCTTAATATGGCTGAGTGAATCAGACAGATCAAAGACCGCGTTAAAGTTTTTAAGTTCAAAAAGCCGGGGCTCTATAATGCCTATGAACATGACAGAACCATCTTCGCCAAATTGTTTGACAAATTGCTTATATACCCTTATCGTCGTATCCGTATCCGGAAGAATACTGGCATTTTTATATTGCACCTGCACATTGGTGGCTTTGTAAGCCATAAATGCCGTGAGCAGCCCTATTGCTAAAAGAATGCTGATGCGGTTTCTAAGGATGAACCGTACAAGAAAATGCCACATAGTGTTTAGAAAGTGCGAAAATACGAAAATCTGCCTTATTTTTTTTATCCCATACAAATGATTGGTACTTTTGGGGGAAATTATATCAGATATCAGATTTCACCATTTCACCATTTCACCATTTCACCATTTCACCATTTATGAACAAGGTCCTCATCATCGACACGATACATCCCCTGATCAGAGAAGAGCTTACGGCAATGGGTTTTCATTGCGACGAATTTCCCGAATTCAAACGTAATGATTATGAAGCTATTGCTGCTGAATATACGGGCATGGTCATCCGCAGTAAAATAAAAATAGATAAACCGTTTCTCGATAAGGCAACACAGCTGAAATTCATTGGAAGGGTGGGGGCAGGGCTTGAAAACATTGATGTGGACTACGCTAAAAGCCTTGGAATACAGTGTCTTAACTCGCCGGAAGGGAACCGGGATGCAGTAGGTGAACACACTCTTGGCATGCTGCTTGCTTTGCTTAACCATATCTGCCGTGCCAACAACGAAGTAAGGCAGGGGAGGTGGATCAGGGAAGGGAACAGAGGTGTTGAAATTAAAGGAAAAACAATTGGCATCATCGGTTACGGAAACATGGGCGGCGCTTTTGCCCAGAGGCTAAAAGGCTTTGATGCAAAAGTTATTGCTTATGACAAATATAAGTTTGGATATTCGGATGAGCTGGTGAGGGAAAGCGTTATGGATGAACTATGGCAAACGGCCGATATTGTAAGCCTCCATGTTCCCCTCACCGAAGAAACTTTTTATCTGGCAGATGATGAGTTTTTTGGAAAATTTACAAAAAATATTGTCTTGTTGAATACGTCAAGAGGCCAGGTTGTGAACACATCGGCCCTGGTGAATGCACTGAAAACCGGCAAGGTCCGTGCAGCTGCTCTGGATGTTCTGGAGTTTGAGGACAGTTCTTTTGAAGTTCTGTCGGCGGATGTACAACCCGATTTCAGTTACCTCCTGGGCGCCCCGAATGTGTTACTCACTCCTCATATCGCCGGCTGGACGGTAGAGTCGGATGTGAAGCTTGCGGCAGTTCTGGTAGAAAAAATCCGCAATCTTGGATCAGATAGCAGATAGCAGATATCCCGCATCCCGCATCCCGCATCCCGCATCCCGCATCCCGCATCCTGCATCCCGCATCCCGCATCCCGCATCCCGCATCCCGCATCCCGCATCCTGCATCCCGCATCCCGCATCTTCAAATTTTCCCTAACTTTGCAAAAAATATCAAATTTCTCCCTTCATGAAACTCGAACACAAACTTTTTAAAGGAAAGACTTTAGCGATTCTTTCGGGCGGAGGCGATACTCCGGCCATCAATTCAAGCATTGAAGCAATCCGTAACAGGGCTTCACTGCTGGGTTTTAAGGTGTATGGCGTACTGAAAGGCTGGAAGGGCCTGCTTGGCGATGGTGACATTGTTGATCTTACCAACCAGCCGTATGACGGATATTACGGCGGAACAGCTTTACGCTCAAGCCGTACCAATCCGTTCCCTTCAAAAAAGAATCCTGAGAGCAGGGTTCCCCAGGTGCTGAGAAATTTTGAAAGGTATAAGATCGATGTGCTTGTGACCATCGGGGGTGATGATACCAACGGGGCTGCAAAACGTCTTTTCGAAACTGAAGGGATTCCTGTAATCGGGTTTCCAAAGACTATCGACAATGATCTGCGTACCCGCACTATCCATCGTTATAACGGAAAGGATATTGAAGCTGTACTTTGTCCCGGGTTTCCATCAGCAGCAACGGCCATCGTGGAGCTGACATCTAAAATTAAAACTACGGCTGAATCTCATTCCCGCATACTCGTTCTTGAAGTCATGGGACGTGATGCCGGATGGCTTACAGGAACGGCTACTTTCGGCGGGGGCACACTCGGTCTCATACCGGAATTTGATATCACTAAAGCGCGCAAAGAGGTTTTCTTTGAGAAAGTAAAAGAAGCCTACATGAATTCCAGGCAAAAATGCCTTGTGATTCCCGTTTCGGAAGGGATCCGGTGGTACGATGAAAAATCGGGTAAGGTCGATGTGGTGTATGCTTCTTCAGAGGTTGACGAATACGGCCATCCCAGATTTGGCGGGGTGAGCGGCATTGTTGCATCTGAGATCGCAGCTCATCTGGGAATTGAAGCCAGGGCGCAGATATCGGGATATTACCCCAGGGCGGGCCACTGCCGTCATTACGACCGCAGACTCACGGCAACCCTGGCCGACAAGGTGGTGGACCTGTTGCTTCGCGAAGAGTATGGCATGATGCCCGTGATGAAAAATATTGTTCCATTTGTGGAACTGGAGGAGTTTAACACTACGGCTATCGACATGGGATCGGTAGGGAATAAACCCCTTTCAGATGAATACTACGACATAAACAGTTTCTCGTTTACCGATGCCTATTCCGATTTTCTGACGAATATTCTCGAAAAGCCGGCTTATCCGGAATTCAAGTATGATTTTCCGGTGGTGATTCCGTAGGGAAATGGTGAAATGGTGAAATGGTGAAATGGTGAAATATCTGTTATCACTTTACCACCAAATGCACCGTCTGCCTGGTCTTCTGCTCCAGAAGTACTGTTCTGCCTTTTGTTAAACGGCGGATGGCCGCTGGGGTATAGTGCCTTACCGTGAAAAGATCAAGGTTGTAATTATACCTGATCTCGTAATGAAGCGACAATTCTTCGATCAGTTCGGGTAGTACTTGTTCATTCCGGTCGAGGCAAACCGAAAAACTGATAGCCGAATTCTGCATCACATTGGCTTTTGTCCGGTATTTTGCAAGAACCAGGAAAATATGGCTGAGGTTTTCTTCAACAATGAATGAGAAATCCCTGGGTGAAATGGAAATCAGCACCTGGTTTTGCTTTCTGATATAGATAGGAAAGTGTATATTCCAATGATCGATGTTGGTGATGAGAGTACCAGCAGCCCCGGGCTTTAGAAAACTCTTGACATACAGTTTAATACCTGCATTTTCAAGTGGCCTGATGGTTTTAGGGTGGATTACGGAGGCCCCGTAATAAGCAAGCTCAATAGCTTCACGGTACGAGATCGTAAGCAGTTTTTTCGGATTGCTGAACCATTTCGGGTCGGCATTCAGAACCCCCGGCACATCTTTCCAGATTGTTACCGCTGAACATTTAAGAGTATAAGCAAGTATAGCCGCAGTAAAGTCTGAGCCTTCTCGTCCGAGGGTCGTTGAATGGCCTGCGGCGTCTGATCCGATGAAGCCCTGGGTGAGAGCTACACAAGACATATCGCGACTCTCGAGCCATGGAAGGATAATCTCGCTTACTCTCTCTCCGGTTTTTTTCCAATCCACATTAGCGTCCCTGTTGGCGCTATCGGTAATAATAAGGTCTTTGGCCTCGAATATACGGCATGGAATACCTTGTGAATTCAGGTAATTACCCAGAATACAGGAAGAGAAAAGTTCACCGAAGCTGACGATCTGGTCGTATTCAAAATTGTAGGTATTCCTGGCTTTGTCATACAGATGTCCTTTACGTATATAGCCCCTGAGCTGGTCGAATAAGGATTCGACTTCTCCATATACAGGGTGGGAACTGTCGGAAAAAAGTTCTCTGATAACCGTTAAATGAGTGTTATAGATTGCAGTAAAAGCTTCGATGAGCTCCAGAGGCTCGTTGGCAATATAATGTTTCAGAACCACTTCCAGGGCATTGGTAGTCTTTCCCATTGCCGAGACCACCACCATGATACTGGTTTTATTATATTTCTTAAGGATACGGAAAACATTACGATAGCCGGCAGCGGAATTTACCGATGCACCTCCGAATTTAAATACTTTGATTTCCATGCCTGCAAAGGTAGAAAAAAGCCTCCATCCTCCATCCGCCATCTGATATCTGATATCTGATATGGGTGCGAAGCGCCAAATAGTTATCTTTGCAATACCATAAAAGAAATTATGAAATTCCAGACCCTTACCGGATTTATTGTTGAGAAGCAGGCCGAATATCCCGGCGCAACTGGCGAACTCACCCGTTTGCTGAATGATATTGGCACAGCAGCCAAATTTGTAAACCGGGAAGTGAACCGGGCTGGACTGGGTGATGTGATGGGATATGCCGGAGAGATCAATGTTCAGGGAGAGGAGCAGAAGAAGCTGGATGTATTTGCCAATGAGCAGTTTATTGCTGCTTTGCAGGATGGCGGACAGTGTTGTGCAATTGGGTCGGAGGAGAATGAGGAGATCATTATTCTCGACAATGCTCATTCGAGGCATGCCAAATATGTTGTTGCTATTGACCCCCTCGACGGGAGTTCCAATATTGAAAGCAATGTATCGATCGGAACCTTGTTTTCTGTCTATCTCAGGAGAACGGTCAGGGGATCGGCCACGATCGAAGATTTCATGCAGCCCGGACGGAATCTTGTTTGTGCGGGGTATGTGCTTTATGGTTCATCGACGGTACTGGTTTTTACTACAGGCTATGGTGTTAACGGATTTACACTGGAACCTTCGGTGGGATCATTCATTTTGAGTCATCCCGACATGAAATATCCTAAGGGAGGAAATATCTATTCGATCAATGAAGCGAACTATATTTATTTTCCCGAAGGCGTTAAACAATATGTACGGTATTGCCAGGAAGATGATCATTCTACTTCAAGGCCGTATTCTACAAGATATATCGGATCTATGGTTGCCGATTTCCACCGAAACCTTATACGGGGCGGGATATTTATTTATCCGGGAACCACCAAAAGCAAGCATGGCAAACTCCGTTTGCTCTACGAATGTAACCCGGCTGCCTTTTTAGCTGAACAGGCAGGGGGCAAGGCTTCCGATGGCTTCCGCCGCATGCTCGACATACAGCCCAAAGAGCTGCATGAGCGTGCGCCATTATTCGTTGGCCCTACCCTTATGGTTGAAAAAGCCGAAGAGTTCATGCAAAATTTTTCACCGGAATTCCGCCTTGACTGACCTTTGAATAATCTGTTTTTGTTGTGAGCCCCGATGACCTGATACAGCAATATCTCGGGGATTCCAGGACCGTTGCGGTTTCGGAAGCCCTGAACGGAGCCTTGCGTACCCGTTTCAGCTTTAAGGGCCTGGTCGGATCGTCGAGGTCGTTTGCATGTGCTTCCATTTTTAAAAGAACCCCTCAGGTTCACCTCGCGATCCTTCCTGACAAGGAGTCGGCCGCTTATTTCCTTAATGATCTGGAACAGATATTTGGAGAGAGTTCCGAAGAAACGGAGAAAAAACGAATTCTTTTTTTCCCTTCCTCATTTAAGAAATCAGTGTTGTCGGGGCCAAAAGACAACCAGGGGTTATTACTGAGGACCGAAGTGCTGAACCGCCTGAACGTCGGGTTGGGGAATTTCTTTATTGTGACTTATCCGGAGGCTATGGCCGAAAAGGTAGTCAACCGGAAATACCTCGAGAAAAATACTCTGAAGCTTTCGTCGGGGGAGAAGGTGAATATGGATTTTATCCTTGACCTTCTTGTTGAATATGATTTTGAACGGGCCGATTTTGTGCTCGAACCGGGTCAGTTCGCAATCAGGGGCGGGCTGATCGATGTGTATTCTTTCAGCAGCGATCATCCATACAGAATTGAGTTCAGTGGCGACAGCATAGCTTCGATAAGAACCTTTGACCCTTCGGCCCAGCTTTCGCTTCATAAAAAGGAAAGCATTACCATAGTTCCTGATATCAGGGTGAATGAGGAGAAGCAAACCGGGTACGAGCCCTTGTTAAGCTTCCTTCCTGAAAAATCGGTTATCTGGCTTGATGATACGGAATTCTGTGCCGATCAGATGGATAAGCTTACAGGTTCCGACTTATTGCTGAAAGGCAGGGAGTTTCTCAAGCTTCTTCTGGAATTTTCTTCCATTGAGTTCGGAAGGCAGTTTTTCTTTAAAAATTCAAGTCTCATCGCGTTTAATATTGCACCCCAGCCTTCGTTCAATAAAAATTTCGATCTGCTGATGGCCGATCTCGCGAAGCATGGCGCAAACGGTTACAGGAACATGATCATGGCCGACGGTCCGAAGCAGGCCGAGAGGTTGAAGGCGATACTTGAAGATCTGGAATCAAGTTGCGAAATAGCGAAATGGCGAAATAGCGAAAATCCTGCATCCTGCGTCCTGCATCCTGCATCCAGCATCATCCTGCTCCCGGTCCACGAAGGCTTCGTTGATCATGACCTGAAACTTATCTGTTATACCGACCATCAGATCTTTGAGCGTTATCATCATTTTCATCTTAAGGATGGCTATGCCGGCAAGGAAGCTCTTACGCTGAAAGAAATTTATGATCTTAAGCCAGGTGATTTTGTAACGCATATTGATCACGGTGTGGGGCGATTCGACGGGTTGGAAAAGATCATGAATAACGGGAAGGAGCAGGAAGCCATCCGCCTTATATACAAAAATGATGATGTGCTTTACGTGAGCATCCATTCTCTTCACCGCATCTCGAAATACATTGGTAAAGAAGGAACTGCGCCGGTACTGAACAGGCTGGGTTCTGATTCCTGGAACAAGCTCAAAGCCAAGACCAAGAGCCGGGTAAAGGACATTGCACGCGATCTCATTAAATTATATGCCGAGAGGCGGGCTACAAAGGGATTCGCTTTTGCACCCGATACTTATATGCAGACTGAGCTTGAAGCATCGTTTATTTACGAAGACACACCAGACCAGATCAAGTCGACGCTCGACGTTAAGAAAGATCTTGAAGCCGACTTTCCGATGGATCGCCTGGTTTGCGGCGATGTTGGCTTTGGCAAGACCGAGATTGCAATCAGGGCAGCATTTAAGGTAGTTGCAGATTCCAAACAGGTAGCGATTCTGGTTCCTACAACTATTCTTGCTCTTCAGCATTACAAGACCTTCTCTGAAAGGCTAAAGAATTTTCCGTGCAAAGTGGAATATATCAACCGTTTCAGAAGTGCCAGGAAACAGACGGAGATTCTTAAAGAAGTTGAAGAAGGAAAAATTGATATTCTGATTGGGACTCACAGGATTCTAAGCAAGGATATACAGTTCAGGGACCTAGGCTTGCTGATCGTAGACGAGGAGCAGAAATTCGGTGTGTCGTCGAAAGAAAAAATGAAACGGCTCAGGGTGAATGTCGACACGCTTACCCTTACAGCCACGCCTATCCCGCGTACACTGCAGTTTTCGCTGATGGGCGCCAGGGATCTTTCGATCATCAATACACCTCCCCCGAACAGGTTTCCCGTGCAGACCGAGATCCATCCGTTCCACGAGGATATCTTCAGGGAAGCCATCAGCAATGAATTATCGAGAGGCGGACAGGTATTCGTGGTGAATACAAGGGTTCAGAACATTGGTGAAGTCGCGGGAATGATTCAAAGGCTTGTGCCGGGCTCGGCGGTTACGGTGGCCCACGGGCAGATGGATGGCCCTAAGCTTGAAAAGGTGATGCTTGATTTTATTGAAGGAGAGTTCGATGTGCTGGTTGCCACCACCATTATTGAATCGGGACTAGACATTCCAAACGTGAATACCATAATCATAAACGACGCCCATCACTATGGCCTCAGCGACCTGCATCAGCTCAGGGGCAGGGTGGGTCGTTCGAACAAAAAAGCCTTTTGCTATCTGATCGCCCCGCCTATGTCGGCGCTCACCGACGAAGCCAGGAAGCGACTCAGGGCGATCGAAGAGTTCTCGGAACTCGGCAGCGGATTCAGTATTGCCATGCGCGACCTCGATATCCGCGGGGCCGGCAACATACTTGGGGCGGAACAAAGCGGTTTTATTACTGAAATCGGATATGAGATGTACCAGAAGATACTTGATGAAGCCCTCACCGAACTTAAAGAGCAGGATTTCGGCGAACTCTTCCAGGATGTACCGGCCCGACAGTTGGTTAAAGATTGTGTTATAGAGACCGATATGGAGATCCTTATCCCTGATGCCTATGTTACTAACATTACCGAAAGATTAAACCTTTATAAAGAACTCGACTCAATAGAAGCAGACAAGGACCTTGAGAGTTTCCGGAACCGGCTTGCCGACAGATTTGGTCACATCCCACCCGAGACCGAGGCATTGCTCCAGACAATACAGCTCAGAAAGGCGGCCAGGAAGATTGGTTTTGAGAAACTTATCCTTAGAAAAGGCAGAATGAACGCGTACTTCCCATCGAATCCTGAATCGGCCTATTACCAGTCTGAATCCTTCATGCACATACTCGATCTGGTCAAGGACCCGCTTACGGGTCTGCGTTTAAAGCAGGAAGGGAACAAACTCTTTTTTGCTTTTCGCGAAACTGAAACCATAAGCCAGGGGCTAAAGAAGATTGAAACGCTGATGAATGCAACGTAATATTTGAAATATTTAGTAAAAATTATTAAATTCGCACAAATTTTTCTCAGTGTCCGATAGTCTTGTAATCATACCAACTTACAACGAAAAGGAGAATATTGAACGGATTATCCGTACGGTGTTTTCTTTGCCGAAGGACTTTCATGTACTGATCATTGAGGACAATTCCCCCGACGGTACCGCGCAGATCGTCTCACGTCTGCTGATAGAATTCCCCGGCAAGCTGTTCATGGAACAGCGTAAGGGTAAGCTTGGGCTTGGAACAGCATACATACATGGTTTTCACTGGGCTATCGACCGGAAGTATGACTTCATCTTCGAGATGGACGCCGATTTTTCCCATAATCCCGAAGACCTGCTAAGGCTTTATGATGCGGCAAAGAACCAGGGTGCCGACATGGTGATCGGATCCCGTTATGTTACCGGAGTGAATGTGGTAAACTGGCCAATTGGCAGGGTGCTGATGTCGTATTACGCTTCGGCTTATGTAAGGTTAGTAACCCGCATGAAAATCTGGGATACCACGGCTGGATTTAAGTGTTATACCCGTCCTGTGCTTGAGGCAATCGATTTCGATAATGTTCATTTTACAGGTTATGCATTTCAGATCGAAATGAAATTCCTGGCCTGGAAACTTGGTTTTAAAATTGTTGAGGTCCCTATCATCTTCACAGACCGCACGCTGGGTGAGTCAAAAATGAGCAAAGGCATCTTCAAGGAAGCCGTTTTCGGAGTGATCACACTCCGCCTCAAGAGCCTGTTTAAAAAATACAGGCGCAAAAATGCCTGAACCCTTTTCCCTGTTTTATAATGGAATCATATTTTATTCACAATGCCATCCTTGTCAATGAAGGAAAGCAGTTTCCCGGTTCATTGCTAATTAAGGGCGGGCTTATTGAAGAGATATTCAACGGCCCCAGGCCCGGGTCTTTTGTATTACCCGACGCCTGCGTGCAGATTGATGCCCGGGGCCAGATTCTGATGCCTGGTGTGATCGACGACCAGGTTCATTTCAGAGATCCCGGCCTCACCGAGAAAGGAGATCTCTATACCGAAAGCCGGGCAGCTGTAGCCGGAGGTGTTACTTCTTTCATGGACATGCCCAATACCCTGCCAAAGGCTGTAAGTCAAGGGATACTTGAAGATAAATACAGGCTTGCCGCGGAAAAGTCTCTGGCGAACTATTCGTTTTTTCTGGGAGCAAGCAATGATAATCTGGAGGAGATAAAAAAAACCGATCCTTCAAAGATTTGCGGGCTCAAAGTGTTTACCGGAGCATCAACCGGTAATATGCTGGTGAACGATCAGCTTGTACTGGAAGCCATTTTCAGAGAATCACCCGTTCTAATTGCTGTTCACAGCGAGGACGAATCAATTATCCAGGCTAACCTGAGTGCATACCTCGACAGGTACGGAGACGACATTCCGGTGGAGGCCCATCCCCTCATCCGCAGTGAAGAAGCATGTTATAAGTCATCGGAAATACTTGTGGGACTTGCCCGTAAACATAATGCCAGGCTGCATTTACTGCACCTCTCGACGGCAAAAGAACTGGATCTTCTCGATAACAGCATCCCGCTGTCCGAAAAACGTATTACCGGGGAGGTCTGCGTTCATCATCTCTGGTTCGACGACAGGGATTATGCCGATCTGGGCAACAGGATCAAATGGAACCCGGCCATCAAGACCGAGAAAGATAAACTAGCTCTGATGGAGGGCCTGATCAACAACAAAATTGATATCGTGGCTACTGATCACGCCCCTCATCTGTTAAAAGAAAAAGATAATCCATACACCAGCTGTCCTTCAGGCGCTCCATTGATACAGCACAGCCTGGTTGCCATGCTTGGCTTTTACCATATGGGAAAACTTCCTCTCGAACTGATTGCTGATAAACTTTGTCATTCCCCGGCCATTTTATACAGGATCAGGCAAAGAGGCTTTATCAGAAAAGGATATTTTGCCGATCTGGTGCTGGTCGATATGGATGCTCCCTGGACCGTGGCTCCTGAAAATATTTTATATAAATGCGGATGGTCACCCCTCGAAGGAGTTACGTTTAAATCGAGGGTCAACATGACCTGGGTAAATGGCCATCTGGTGTTTGACCATGGGAAGTTTGATGAGTCGGTGAAAGGACAAAGGCTGGAGTTTGATATCAGATGACAGAAGGCAGATGGCGGATGGCGTTTTACAAAAACAGCAAACAATTATATTATGAGAAGAACAATCGCAACCACACTTGTATTACTGATGTTTCTGGCCACGGCCTGTCGTCTTCAGCATAAAGTCATTGAAGAAACATACTCCGACGGTTCTCCGAAACGGGTTTGTATTTATAAAGGAAAAGGCGAGAACCGCGAGATGATCAGGGAAACCACTTATTATGAGAACAAACAGATGCAAATGGACGGCGGGTACAACGACGGTAAACGTGACGGGTTATGGATTTCCTGGTATATGAATGGGAAAAAATGGAGCGAGGGCGAGTTCAGGAACGGTAAGGGTGAAGGCAAGCGGATCACTTATTTTGAGAACGGAAAGGTTAGGTACGAAGGCATCTATAAAAATGATGAGCGTGTTGGAAAGTGGCGTTTTTACGACGAAAGCGGAAAACTTTTAGCTGAGCAGGATTTTTCTGCTCCAAAGAAATAAAAAAAAGGCCCGGAATTTTCCGGGCCTTTTTTTTATTCGGGGTAAGCCGATCAGTCGACCATGATCACAAGATATTTGGAATTGCTCCAGAATGCTTTATAATCAAGGATCTGCAGTGCCTGAATGATCTTCTTGTCGCCGGTAAATTTATATGAAGTGCTCGGATGACTTGAAAGGATCTTGGCTTTCTTACTAAGTATGCTGATCTCAGTTACTTCACGGATGTCGATTTTAGTGAACAGCTCCTTGTTGAAATCGGCAAGTACATCGCTTTTCTTTACAACACCGTTGGTCTTCAGATTCTTGCTTGTACCAATCACGTAATAGGCCGTGTTGAGGGCTGCTTCCTGTGCGGCAATGGTCTGAGTCTGGTCGTTGAGCTTCTGGCCCTGTTCATTTACAGTCTTGCTCAGAGTATCAATTGTCATCGTGGCAGCCACAAATTTAATATTCATCTTGGCGAGTTTATCTCTCAGATCGTCCAATTGAGCTGCTTTTGATGCAATGTCGGCTTCAAGGCGACTAACCATTTTTTGAAGTTCGTCAACCTTCAGATTAGAAGCTTTAAGTTTCTTGCTCAGTTTGTTAAGCTGATCTTTATTCTTAAGCATCATGCTGTAAATGGTCTGGATATCGGTTTTGATCTGGTCCTTGGCGGTTTGTTTGAGTTCACCACCGCGCTCGGTGCTTAGATTGATAACGTTTTCTTTCATTTTGATCGTATCCAGAGTGCCCTGGATATCGTTGATCGAACGGACGAATTCATTGATTGCTTCATCCTTCTGCATGGTCTGGGTCATCAGGCTATCTGTACGTGCCTGTAATTCTTCTGCTTTTTTCTTGGCTTCGCGACCGCATGATGCGACGAAAATCGGAATGAGAAGAAGCAAAAAGTACTTTTTCATTGTTTGGGGTTTTTAAATTCGTGGCAAAATTAGTAATAAATTTACGGGCTGTTAAAAAATTTTATGAAATTTTTAGGTTGATGGACAGAATCCCAATGGTTATAGTAAAGCCGGGCAAGGAAGCCGCGGTTATCAGAAGACATCCCTGGATCTTTTCAGGAGCTATCGACCGCAAGGTTGGTGATGTGAAAGAAGGCTGCATTGTGGAAGTATTTTCTTCCGACCGCAAATATCTCGGAACAGGGCATTACCTGAATGGGTCCATAGCGGTAAAGGTTTTTTCTTTTCTGCGGACGACAGCCGGTTATGACTTCTGGCTTGACCGCCTAAGGCAGGCCTTCGAACTGAGGAAGAAGGCAGACCTCACCAATAGTAATTATACTAACGCTTATCGGCTGGTTTTCAGCGAGGGCGATGAGTCGCCGGGACTCATCATCGACTGGTATAACGGGGTTGCAGTGATACAAACCCACTCACTGGGAATGCATAATGTCAAACCTATGCTGGTCGAAGCCCTGAAAGAGCTTTATGGTGAAAAGCTGGTTGCGGTGTATGATAAGAGCGCCGAAACCATGGCCCGTTCCTCTCAAAATAATGACAGATATCAGATATCAGATGTCAGATATCAGATATCAGACGGCTTTCTTTACGGCAGCTGCGATACGGTTCAGATCACCGAAATCGGTCACACATTCAAAGTCGATTTCGTGAATGGGCAGAAAACAGGATTTTTTATCGACCAGCGAAGCAATCGCATGTTCGCACAGTTTTATGCAAAGAACCGCAAAGTGCTTAATGCGTTTTGTTATTCCGGAGCTTTTTCGGTATACTGCCTGAAAGGAGGCGCAACT
The DNA here is from genome assembly GCA_903916595.1 of uncultured Bacteroidales bacterium. Classification (GTDB taxonomy): domain Bacteria; phylum Bacteroidota; class Bacteroidia; order Bacteroidales; family FEN-979; genus CAIRDP01. The sequence goes on from CAIWXI010000102.1 coordinate 21,142, forward strand.
CATGTTCAGTCGGTCGACAGTTCGAAGCAGGCCATAGAGTGGACTAAAGAGAATCTGGCGCTGAACGGATTTGAAAAGAGCGGACATTCAGAAGATGTGGCTGAGATGAAGTTCTTTCTCAAAGACGCATCAGAAAAGTACGGCATGATCATCCTTGACCCCCCGGCCTTTGCCAAAACCCATCTGGTGAGCAATAACGCACTTCACGCCTATATCCAGCTGAATGCTTCTGCCATAAGACATCTGGAGCCTGGCGGATTGCTTTTCACTTTCTCCTGCTCCCAGGCAGTCAACCGGGAGATGTTCCGTTCAGCGCTTCAGTCAGCTGCCATTGAAACCGGAAGGAACGTGAAGATACTGCATCATCTCTCCCAGGGACCCGATCATCCGGTAAGTATTTATCACCCCGAAGGAGAGTATCTGAAGGGATTGATACTTGAGGTGGATTAAAAAGTGAATAACGAATATTGAATGTTGAACATTGAATGTTGAACGGAACAATAAATTCGATATTCGAAATTCGTTGTTCAACATTCGATATTCTTTTGTGTATAAAACCCTAAATCTGGCTTCGTAAATCGTAAATCTTAAATGACACAGCGTTTCCCATCAGAGTTCTCCCACCTCTGGGCCATTGATCCCGGGGCTATTTACCTGAATCACGGGTCGTTCGGGGCTTGTACGAAGTTTATCCTGGAAAAGCAGCGGCAATACCTTGAAATGCTTGAAGGCCAGCCTATGCGGTTTTTAGTCCGCCAGCTTGAAGGCCGCATCAATGATGCGAGGAGTACGCTGGCGATTTTTGTAAATGCGGATCCTTCCGGACTGGTTTTTGTACAGAACGCTTCTGCCGGAGTAAGTACGGTATTCAGGTCTCTTCGTTTCGAACCCGGGGATGAGATCCTCTTTACCAACCATATCTACTTTGCTTGCAGGAAGTTGCTCGAATACATTGCTGAGACCACCGGGGCTGTGCTGGTTGAGGCGCAGTATGATATTCCCATAAGCTCTCCCGGTCTGATTACCGAAGCGGTGTTATCCAAGGTAAGCCCAAAAACAAAAATCGCGCTGATAGATCATATTACTTCTGCCACCGCATTGATACAGCCGGTAGAGGAGATCGTAAGGGAGCTTGAGAAAAGGGGAGTAGATACAATGGTGGATGGGGCTCACGCACCGGGCAGCATTCCGCTCAACATCAGTGAGATCGGCGCCGCCTACTATACCGGCAATTGCCACAAATGGCTTTGCTCGCCAAAGAGTGCGGCTATTCTGCATGTGAGGAATGACAAACAGAAACTAATTGTCCCGTTGAATATAAGTCATGCCGGGCATTTGGCAGAACCTTTTGCTGAGCGGTTTTTCTGGCAGGGCACTTTGGATCCAACACCGTTTTTATGTGCGGCCGATTCTATCGGATACATGGCCACACTGATGCCAGGCGGCTGGGATGCCATAATCAAACGCAACCACGAGGTCTGCATTCAGGCCAGGGATATTTTTTGCCAGGAACTCGGATTAAAACCTTCCTGTCCCGACAATATGAATGCAGCCATGTCGACCATCGAACTTCCTTTCCTGGGAGAAAATCATCCGCCGGATTATAAAAGTTGTGATACAATCCAGGATAAGATTTACGAGGAATACAATCTTGAACTTCCTTTATGGTATTGGTCACAGCCACCCCGTCGTACAACCCGGATTTCGGTACAGTTATACAACTCGTTGGAGCAGTACAAGTACGCGGCTGGGATATTGAAGCAATTCTATACAGGCATAGTACTATAGATCATCATTCAACAATGACCTTTCTGAATGCGTTACCTTCGGTGGTATTAATGCGCACAAGGTATTCTCCCTTTGGTTGATCTGAAAGATCGAAGGTGTAGCTGTTCTTGCCGGAACAAGTAGTTACAAGAATAATCTTTCCATCGATAGTGACCACCTTGATATCCATTGTAACATGCTTGTGATCGGCTGTGCTGATAGTAAACTTCCCGGTGTTGGGATTTGGAAAGAGCATGATGTTACTCGCTATTTTTTCCGGCATTCCAACCAGAGCATCCTGTGTAACTGTTACCGCAACCGGGCTTATCCCATTTACAGTCACCGTTACGGTTGCAGAGCGAATATTCATTCCGGGGTTTTCCTGATAAACGGCATCGATCGTTCCGTCACCGTTACCCGATGAAGTAACGGTACACCAGCTCTGATCGCTTACCACCGTCCATGATGAATTTGATGTAACTGCGAACGATGTTGATCCCGCGGGTGTTGCAGGTACATTCTGGTTGGCGGGCAGAACGGTAAGAGTTGGTGTGGCGCCCGATTGTGTAACCGTAACAATAACTTCAGGAATTCCTGTTACGGTGGTAGTAATGTTAGCAACTCTTGGGCTTGGCGATGTATTAACTGTAAAGTCTGCAGTAATGGTTCCATCGCCCGTACCGGATGAGTTAACGGTACACCAGCTCTGATTGCTTACCACCGTCCATGATGAATTTGATGTAACCGCGAAGGTGGTTGATCCCGCGGGTGTTGCAGCTACATTCTGGTTGGAGGGCAATACAGTAAGAGTAGGTGTGACGCCCGATTGTGTAAGCGTAACAATAACTGCAGGAATTCCAATTACCGTGGTGGTGATGTTAGCAACTCTTGGGCTCAGCGATGTATTAACTGTATAGTTTGCAATAATGGTTCCATCGCCCGTACCTGATGGGTTTACGGTACACCAGGTTTGATCGCTTACTACCGTCCATGATGAATTTGACGTAACAGCGTAGGCGGTTGATCCCGCGGGCGTTGCAGGCACATCCTGGTTTGAGGGTAAAACGGACAAAGCAGGTATAAATCCCGATTGCGTAACAGTAACAAGAACTGCAGGAATTCCTGCTACGGTGGTGGTAATTGTAGCAAGCCTTGACGTGGGCAATGTATTACTTGTATAAGTTGCAATAATAGTTCCATTACCAGTGCCTGATGGGTTAACGGTACACCAGGTTTGATCGCTTACCACCGTCCATGATGAATTAGATGAGACAGCGAAAGTGGTGGAACCGGCGGGTGTTGCCGGCACATTTTGGTTAGCAGGCAAAACCGTAAGCATGGGTCCGCTGCTGGTTCCGGTAATTGAAATATCATCAATACATACCCCATAGCCATATTTTGCATTACCTTCAAAGGCGATCTGATAAAATGATCCGGTATTTGGAAGGGTAATCGTTCTCTGTGTCCAGGCTGTTACATTAGCTGTATATGTCTGAAGTAATACCCATGTTCCGGCGGAGCTTGTTCTGTAAAAAATACTCAGTTGGTCCTGGTCAGAAGCCCAAACCGCCTGTGTGTGCCAGAATGTAAGAACAACATCAATATATGAGCTGAAATCTAAGACCGGGGTTATTAGTTTATTCTTATTATCTGCAGCTGAAGCATCCTGAAGGCAAGCGTTTCTTATGCCAGTATGCGCAGCAGAAGGATGAGTGTTCCCATTTCCGGTTATGTACTGCCAGGCAGGGTTCGAGTTTTCTTCGCTCCAGCAAGAGGGTGTTGAAGGCAAACTTTCGAATCCTTCAGTAAATGGGAGAGCATTTATAACTCCGCATAACGTTGTGAAGGTAAGATCAGCTCCATAATAAGTACCTCCTGCATTGGTTGCATAAGCACGCATGTGATATGTAGTGCTTGCCGATAGGCCATTGAGAGAACTTGTAAACACGCCTAAACCGGCACCATCAGTAGTATGACTATCAGTAATAACGGGGTTTGAAGCGGTACTCCAGCATGTACCCCTTGCGGAGACTGGGAAACCACCATCAGTAATCACATTACCTCCGGCAGTAGCAGTATTCTGGCCAATAGCAGTAGCCGCGGTTGTAGTCACGGAGGCTGCTCCGGTTGTGAATGAAAGGTCGCCTCCATAAGAAACTCCATCGCTGTTGGTGGCAACTAACCTGAAATGATAGGTTATTCCAAGTGTCAGGCTTGTCAGGTTCGCATTTACAGCCAAAGTTGAAGTTCCTGAACCAGCAGAGGTAGTAGTCGTAGTGGTGCCATAACTTACACTGGTTCCCCATTCGAAATAGTAGGTTGTCGCAAGGCCGTTAGGGTTCACACTACCGTTAATGATAGCGCTTGTGCCAGTGACAGAAGTTGCGTTAAGAGTAGTAACTGTGGGGGAATTCCCAAATTTGAATGATGCAATTTTCGATCCTTTATTAGACCCCCCGGTTTTAACGTATTCGGTCGTGAACCAGAATGTTTGGTCATCGGCGGGATCAACTGACAAGAGTGCGTAGTCTCCCCAACGGTTGTATGATGTTTGTGCAACTGTACCGGTATGAATTATTTCTTCAGGGATGTCCAATACTGAGCTGGCAGAAGCATAAGCGCTGGCCGATTGTCCGCAATAACGGATACCGGGATAAATAGTAGAGCTGGAAATAGAATAACCTACACCAATTTTGCCGCTGCCATTCAACATAATACTTCCCATCCAACGAGAGTGCACATCAGGAGCATACGTGCTTTGCTGACGAACTGTCCAGGTTGTAGCTGGAGATGTTTTCCTCAATTCATACCAACGGATGCCTGCATGATTGGTAGCATCAACATCAACGGTATGACAACAAACTATTGTCTGGTATGTTCCAAAATTACGGTACTGAGGTGCATTCATAATAACCTGTGGTACGCCATCGAGTTTTTGTGAAGTTGGCTGGGTTATATCATCCCAGGAGGCTGTAAACTGGCTATCGAAAGGTGTAACCGCAAGTTGCTGGGAGCGAATAAAGGTTGAAGATGCAGGAGTAACCCAGTTCACGGCCAATTCATAAAGCCAAAGCTCATCAGATCCTCCTGAAACAGCATCGTCATTAAAGGCAATAAACATTCCCGGAGCTCCCGCCGGAGCTGCAACGCCATCGTTATCCAGTGGTGGAACACACAAAAACCCGGTTCCGGGCCTCCAGGAGTTGTCAAAACCCACCATCTGGGCTGTTTGTCCAAGCAACATCTTTGATCTCTCGAAAACATAAGTATCATTTCCCGAAGTTGAATTGATACCCATATAATATCCATCCTGCCAAACACCAAATTTCGGATAATCAGGTTGGTTAGTAACATCGAAAGAATACTTAAACCAGGTTCCGGTAGGATCATTGGATGTAGAAACGGCGACAAGCATATAGTCATTAGAATGACCGAATGTAAACTCAGCTACAAACCAGCGATCTGCTTGCTCATCATATAAAACAATAGGATCACCATCATTGTTTGTAGCACCGGTTACTCCTGTAAATAACGTATTTAAAGCAGTAGGGCCTGCCAGTAATGTGCCAGTTCTATTATAAATAGAATAAGTTACATTAACCGTTTGCATGTAATGGTTCGGGCCAACAGTGCCATTGCAATCGGGAGGATAAGAAGTTGTAGTCTGCCCTTCGAAATTTACAATCGGCGCTTTTGCCCCCGATGATTCTCCCATTGTCTTTTGCCAGGCTGCATCCGGGCCTTTTGGCAAAGCAGTTTCAGCAAAAGGATAAAGACGGGGCTCATTTTTTTTATTGGCCGCTTTTATCAACGCTCTCTCCTTCATGGCAGCAAATTCTGTAGCACTTAAAGCCGGCAAATCGCGGAGCGGGGGCGATATTCCCAGGAATACACCCCTTCCGATAACAGAAGGATGAATTGGTTTATCATTTTGAGCTGATGCGGTGTTATAGAAACCACAAAAAAGCAGAAAATCAATCAGTATAAATATAAAGTATCTCATAGGTAAAGATGTGTTTTTAATAGTTTATAGTAATAAAAGAAGCGGATGATGCCGCTCATAACCCATAGGTATGACCGGTGAGGCAGGGTGTCACAACCTCTTTATTAGCGCAGCCTGAAACGATAAGGATCAGGGCAAGGAAGAAGAGGGTTTTAATAACTTCGTTGATGGTTAGGTTCTTTTTCATCTTTTGTATGTTATCTTTTTGCAGAATGATCCTGCAAGATAACAAAAATCAGACAATTGCCTGACCCTTCCAAAACATTTTTATTGTGGATGTATATTGGCGAATTTGACCGATATTTCCCGCTTACTTCATTACCCTGAAGGAGCTGGGCCCGGCAATGATAAACTGCATTTTGTTTGGCTTCGGTAAAAAAGTGCTGGAAGGTAAAGATATTGCTGAATTGGCGGGGAAAAGGTTCAATTGAGACAGTATGTTACCGGCCAGCGATATTGGTCCCGAAATCGTAAAGGTAAGCGCTTGAACCGTCAGTTGTGAAAGTTTTGAGCTTTTGATAACCAAGCGAATCTAAGTGTTTGACAATATCTGATTCTTCATTACAATAAACATGAGCAAATAGTAGCCAGTTTCTCCCCCTTAATTGTTTCAACTCATTAATGTATTGCTTACTGTCGTCTCTGTTTTTATTGCCATCAACAATAGGAACAGAAGTCTTTAAATAATGAATTTCGCTATAATATTTAAAGGCGTTGGATGCGCCATAATAAACATAAATTTTATCATTCCTGACCAAATGCTGCTGTATGTAATCAATACTTCTTTTTATTTCTTCCTGCTTTGATGGAAATCCGGCTCTGAAAAACATAACAATACACAAGAATGGGATAAAAATGGCCAGAAGCCGAAACTTTTCAATATTTAACTTACTGAAGATCAACTTAGTTATATAATCAAACCCAAAAGCAATTATTATGATGACAACAGGACAACAATACAGTATCAGCCGTAAATCAACCGGATATATTTTAAATGCTGACAATAGAAAATGAAGGGTTATTGGTGTAAAAAATAAAAGAAGAATACCTGCTCTTTTCCTAATTATTAGAGTAGCAATACCTGTCAAAAATAAACCAGGGAAGCAGACCAAACCAATCTTGCCAAAAGATAATAAGGACGTAAATATTGTCATGAACTTATTTAGAAGGAATGTGTAAAACTCAATGCTGATTGGGTTATACGGCATGAAGGCATTAGCTTTTGACCAATAGATTATCATAATTTCCCTGGAAGGGTGGCCATGTATGAAGTAGTGATAATACAGTAAAAAAGTAATTCCCCATGCAAGGTAAACACCTGCTATATATTTAAAATGTTTCTTGTTTATTAAATAATCATAGAGCAAATAAAGGCCGGCACTAAATAATATGATTGGAGCAACATTTGACAAAAAGATACTGATTGTACCAATAATCCCAAGGCAATAATATTTGTTTTCTTCTTTCTTGTAGCCTTTTAGGATAAGATAATAGATGCAAATCAATACCAACACATCAAACATATACTGTTTCACTTCACTGGAATAGTGAATCAAGGCAGAATTAAAGGCAAACAGCGATAATGAAAAGATGATTGTATAAGGGTTCTTAAAAGTCAATGTCAGGATTCTGTAAAACAAATACAGCGAACCCCAGAAACATAACAACGGCAGCAATCTTAGTCCGTACTCTGAATCAGGCCATAGAATTGAGAATAGCTTTTCTGAGAGTAAAAATAAAATAGGAGCCACTTGCTTGAGATCGAGTGGTTTCAGAAGTTCAAAACCATTTTTGTTAATGATGTTAAGGGCAATCATTGCTTCGTCTAACCAAAGACTTCGGTTATAAAGAAATTGAGCTAATGATAAGATCGCTCCCGAAACTAAAATTATGGCAATGGTTATTTGTTCAAAACGAAACTTCTGTTCATGGGATGATAGTTCCATAACATTTTCATTGTGTTTGGGGGCTCACTGCCTTATGATCTTTCCCGTCGCCACGGTCTTGTCGCCGGTCAGGCGCACAAAATAAACGCCCCGGTGCAGGCGGGATATGTCGATTTGGGTTTTAGGCTGGGTGATCTGGCGGATGATGAGCTCCTGACCGCTGAGGTTTGAAATGGATAGCTGACTTTTTGTTGGTGTTTCTGATGTTTGTATCGTTATTTCGGTTGATGACGGGTTGGGGTATATCTTCAGGGTGTTGGATTTGGATGACAAATCATTCAATTCAACAGGATAACCCCCGCCATTAGTGGTTTTGAGAATAGAGCCGTATGAACCCACGACAGACCCGGTATTGCCATCGGTAAAATAAGCTGATTGAAAATCTACCCAGGTTCCGCTTGGTGACGGAGTCCAGGTTGAACCTCCATTGATGGTTTTCAAGATGGTCCCGACAGTGCCCACGGCATAACCAACATTGCTTGAGGGAAAATAAATTGATTTTAAATGCTGGTTTGTTCCGCTTGATTCAGTAATCCAGTTAGTTCCGCCATTCACGGTTTTTAAGATTATTCCGTTCAGGCCTGAAACATAACCGGTATCTTGATTTGGAAAGAAGACAGAAGATAATTCATAAGCCGGGCTCGAA
>CAIWXI010000103.1 GCA_903916595.1 uncultured Bacteroidales bacterium
ACTTGGTGCCATGATTTACCAGAAGACCGACATCAGGGTCAGCGGCACGGCCACCGAACTCATCGAGCTCAGATCCACTCCACCGGGTGTATATACCGTCGTATTTACAAGCAGCGACTGCAGAGTCATCCGCAAGATCATTATCGGTAATTAAGTCTTTATGAAAAAAATGTAGTTGAAAAATGCTATATTTTTAGAATGAATCCGAGAATTTCTTTTTGGGGATTTCCAGCCTTCATTGCTTTATTCCTTTCATTCTTTCAGATTCCTCTTTACTCTCAGACAAAAATATTTAAAGGGGTTGTCGAAGACGAACAGAATTTAAATATATTTGTCTGAGCTGCCATGCTGAGAATGAATGAACTTGATAATTAACCGGGTAGAGGAACCGGAATCCCTCATCCGCAGACATAAATAAGTGTTAAACAAAATTAAAGACTAATGAAAACGATCAGGACTTTTTTCTTTATCCCAATGTATGTAATTGCAATGCAGGTTTTTGCGCAGAACGTTCAATTTTCGGCAAATACAAAAGCATTTTTACTCGAGGCCGGGGAGCTGTCGGCTTTGAAAAGCAACGTGGCAGTCGTTGCTTCCGGGCTTTCGCAGTTTTACCCGGTGATGACAATTGGCGGACAGAATTATATCGGGGCTCTATTAAAAGTTCTTCCGGATATTGACCGCAAAGGGCTTGAAAACCTGGGTGTAATGATCAACACACAAGCTGGCGACATCTGGTCGGTGAAAATACCTGTGGTTGCCATGGAAGGAATGAAGGCCATAAAGGGGCTGGAATATGTTGAAGTTGACGGGCGGATCTCTCAGAGGCTTGACAATGCAACCACCGAGAGCAAGGTTAAACTGGTTCAGGCCGGAACGGGTGTGAAACAGAAATGCCTTGGCGATGGTGTGGTTATTGGGATCGTTGACAACGGATTTGACTATACACATCCCATGTTTTATGACACCACAGGGACAAAACTCAGGATCCTCGGGGCCTGGGAGCAGAATGACACCACAGGGCCCAAGCCCGAAGGTTACAAATACGGAACAGAGATTATTGGTACCCAGGCATTGCTGAGCAGGAAGAGTTCGGATAATTCTGAATCCCATGGGTCTCATGTTGCAGGTATTGCCGGAGGTTCGGGTTATCTCACCCCAGGTGCCCGGTACAGGGGTGTTGCTCCTGATGCTGACCTGATCTTTGTAGACTATAAAGATGCTTCAAGTTGCATCACCGACGGTATTAATTATGTGTTTCAGCAGGCTGCTAAACTGGGAAAACCGGCTGTGGCAAATCTCAGCCTGGGCTCGCATATTGGTCCGCATGACGGCACTTCACTTATGGACCAGGCTATCGACAACCTGGTGGGACAGGGAAGGATAGTTACAGGCGCAGCAGGCAATGAAGGAGATACACCTCTGCATCTTTCATACAGTTTCAGCGGTGACACGATCAGGACATTTGTCGCTTTTGAAAATAAGAATCCTCTTAGCAATACAGGGAGGATCGATCAATGGGGTTCTCCCAACTCTGATTTTTCCATGGGGATCAGCATATCGGATAGCAATGGAACGTTTAAGGCTTCAAGTCCTTTTTATAAGGCATCAGACAACCCGAATGTGAAAAATTTTATAATGATGGGTGGCGACAGCCTTAATTACACAGTAACCGGTACAGGCAGCAACGCACAGAACCAGAAACCCAACCTGCTTGCAACTGTTACCCGGCTTAAGAAGAATTATGTGGTAACCCTTATCCTTAGCAGCGCCAACGCTCAGCTAAACGTCTGGAACGACGGTTTGGGCGATGGCGCAGGCCTGTCTGATGAGCTGGACGGAGTAAAAAAGCCTGGATACAAGGCAGGGGATGTTATTTGCACTGTTGGTGAGATCGGGGGAACATCCAAAAAGATCATTAGCGTTGGAGCATATACCACGAAGGACACTTATAAGAATATGAAAGGTCAAAATATACCAAGTAATGACCCATTAAATCAACTTGCTTCTTTCTCAAGCAGGGGACCTACAGTTGACGGCAGGACAAAGCCTGAGATAACCGCTCCGGGGGAACTGCTGGTATCATCAGTGAATTCATCGGATACATCGTATAATGCGAACAGAAAAAATACCGTCATGATGGTCGAAAAGGGTGGTTCGAAATGGTATTTTGCTGCAATGCAGGGGACTTCCATGGCTACCCCGATGACAGCGGGTATTATCGCGCTGATGCTGGAGGCAAACCCAAAGCTGGGCCCCGAAAGGGTTAAGCAGATACTTCAGGAAAACGCCCGTACCGATGCGTTTACCGGCACCATTCCGCCAGGCGGCAGCAATATCTGGGGCTGGGGAAAGATCGATGCCCAGAAATCAGTTCAGAAAGCCTTCGATGTTCTGGACGTTGCCTGGCTCGGGAATTCAGGAATATCGGCTTACCCTAATCCGACCAATGGTATTGTTAACCTGAAGAATAACAGCTCCGGAAGTCTGTCGGCTGCAATCAGTGTAAGAAACCTCAGCGGGGTCAATGTGAAGGAAGCCTTCAATTACTGGAATGCAGGAGAGGTTTACCGACTTGATCTTTCAGGTCTTCCCGAAGGCATGTATATAATTATATTAACCGGGAGCAATGACCTTAAGGCAACCATGAAGGTACAGCTGTGCAGGTGACGTAATATTCGAATCGGGCATGATCTTTACCTCCTTACAATTTCTCGTCTTCTTCCTCATCATCTTTTCTTTGTATTATATTCTGCCCTTTCGCATGAGGTGGCCTCTGCTGCTGATCGCTTCGGTCTATTTTTATATGGCGTTCTCGTTTGATTTTATCCTCGACACCGGCTTACTGATCGTTATTGATTATTTCTTCGGAAAATGGATTGCAAAAGCATCGGGAAGAAAAAGACAGCATCTTCTGATTGCCGGAATTCTGATCAATGTTTTATTCTTGTTGATTTTTATTTACTATAATTTCATCAGCCAGAATATAGGGGATCTGTTATCTCTCTTTTACAGCCATGCTCCCTTGCCCTATCTTGGCATACTCGTTCCGGTAGGTTTGTCGTACTTCACTTTCCAGTCGATCAGCTATAAAATTGAAATATCCAGAAATAACATACGGCCTGAACCGAATATAGGTATTTATGCCCTGTATATACTGTACTTTCCGAAGATTGTTTCAGGTCCCATCGAACGGCCAAAAGATCTCATTCCTCAATTCAGGATTAAGCATGATTTTGATTTTGAACTGATGAAAAGCGGACTTATGCAAATGGCTTTCGGCTTTTTTAAAAAGCTTGTTATTGCCGACAGGCTGGCCCTGGTGGTCGACAGCGCTTACAAGAATCCTCAGGCAAAAAATGGAACTGAACTGCTGATTGCCACGATTTTTTATTCGTTTCAGATATACTGTGATTTCTCGGGATATATCGACATCGCTCTGGGTGCATCCAAAACACTGGGCATCAGACTGACCGATAATTTCAACAAACCCTACTTCTCAACATCAGTTGCTGATTTCTGGAAACGTTGGCATATCACCCTTTCTTTCTGGCTGCGCGACTATATCTACCTGCCCCTGGCGTATAGCCTGTCGCGAAAACTCAAAAATGAACGGTACTTCTCGGTGAGAACCGATAAATGGATCTATTATGCTGCCACTTCCGTAACTTTTCTTTTATGCGGATTATGGCACGGACCTGCCTGGCATTATATTTTCTGGGGTGGGTTATTCGCGTTTTATTTATCTTTCTCAATCGCAACATCCAAACCCAGAAAGAAATTTTACAAAAAAACAGGAATCACAAAATACCCTCAGATCCATACTTTCACAAAAACCATCATCACCTTTTTCCTGATCACCTTCGCCTGGATCTTCTTCAGGTCAGACAGCATCACCCAGGCCACCCTGGTTATTAAACAAATCGCAGGTATTTCAATTGCAGATCACTTGCAGCTACCAATCAACACCCTTGAACTCCTGTTTTCGGTTTTTTTGATATTATTCCTGATCCTTAAAGAGAAATTCTTCTTTGTCATTACTCCAAAGACTACTCTCAGTTGGGCCACAACTCTGAGCCTGATCATATTATGCTGTTATTTTTTCGGAATTTTCAACTATAAGCAATTTATTTATTTCCAGTTTTGATGAGGACGTTCTGGTTATCGGTGATTTTTTTCTTTAGTACATTGGCTTTTATCTTGTCATCGTCCGACTTTATCACAAAAATAATTGCCCAATACCGGTATGAAACAGAAAATATACTTGGTTCCTCAAAATACCGCTACGGAGATATGTACGGACTTTGTTATCTTCCCTATGCAAAACAGGCATCGCTTACAAAAGAGAAAACTGTCATCATACCAAACATCTGCCCAACACCACGATTCATTAATTTATACTCGATCTGTGACAGCTATTTGTGGGAATATGTTAAATCTGACCCGGTCTTTTGTGGGGTGAAAAAATATCAGTTTGTACGATATGGTTTTAATGAAACCATGGATGTGCACCTCGATACCACACAAACAAATATCATGTTGCTGGAATCGGTTGAACGTAATATCAGGTTTGTGTCATTCGAGAATTATACAAACCAGGTCAGATTTATAAATACTGCCGGGCCGGGCAGCTCAGGAGATAAGGAAACATCAGGCGGTTTTGCATCTTTTTCAGGCTTTATTGCTGAACAGATCAATAATCTGCACGGTAACCTTTATAATGAGAAGATCAATCAGAACCTGGAGTTTAACCTGTTTGACTATTATTTCTTTAACCCTCTTAAAGAGATGAAGGCCCGGCTGATTTACTCTTTGTTTGGTCGCCTGAATAAGGAGGTAACGTTAATCAAGGGCTATCCTAATCTGTTTTTGAATGAGACCGTTGATCCCGCTTCTCAAAACAGCTCTTTCAATCCGGTTACCGATAATGAACTCAATTCAATTACAGGGGTGCTCGACACACTTTACAAGTATTACCGCGGCAAGGGGTTTGATGAGGTGTACTTTTTTATACCTCCCAACCCGGTCAGTATTGTTGCCCCGAACTATTCGACCTATAATGACATCGTAAGGCGGATAGAACATCACCCAAGGCTCATCATGCCTATGATTGATATTTACGACGTGTTTGACACGATCAGATGTCCTGTATACCAGGTTAACGACAGCCACTGGAATGCAAATGGCTTTAACCTCTGGATCAACACATTCAATGAATATCTGAAAAAAATACCAAAAAAGAACTGACAATCCGGTCAAACAAAAAATGTTTGTTATGAAGTACTTCATTATTATTCTATTGGCGCTTCTTACTTTACAGTCGGCCCATGCACAAAAAGCAGGCAGGGCGCTGATTGATTCTCTTAACTCAGAATTGGAGAAGCCAATCTCAGATACAATAAGGGTACAGATATTATCGGCCATTTGCTATGAATTCCGCAACATCAATCCCCGGGATGCTCTGAAGCCCGGCCTGGACGGCCTGCAGCTTGCCGAAAAAATAAATTATCAGTACGGCAAAGGGCTGGCCCATTATTCACTCACGTTTATTTATCATATTTTATCAAGACTGCCAGAGTCGATCGATCATGCCCTGAAAGCACAGCTAATCTTTGAAAAAGGCCACGAAAACAACTACCTCTGCGCTACTTACCTCATGCTTGCTTACCTCTATAAGGATCTTGACAAAGGGATTACTGCAGAATACATGCATAAGGCTACAGCCTTATTGCCTGATATCCCGAATGTTTTGTGGGAGGCCAGGAATTACGGTACTCTCGGGAACAATTACCGCAACCTGAATCAGTTTGATTCTGCCGAAAAATACATGACAAAACACCTGAAAATGAGCGAGGAATTTAATTTGAAAGGTGAAATGATGGTCGTAAAAAACAGATTTGGGTATCTGTATATGGCAGAGTCGAGACTGGATACTGCTTTCATACTGATCAAGGCCGGACTGGAAAGTTTCAAGCTGATCGGATCAACCAGGATGATAGCAGAAAATTCAACAACCCTTGGCAAGATCCGCTTACGTCAAAGCAAAGATGCAGGTTCTTTACGGAATCAGTACCTCAGTGAAGCCGAAGCCTATGCTCTTGAAGGCCTTAGAGTCTCATGTAGCCTGGGATACCTCATCCAGAGATACACTGCCAGCAAGCTATTGTCTGATATATACAAAGCCGAAGGCAGAAATGATATGGCCCTGGATTTTCTGAATGCCGCGTTTAATGATTATGACAGTGTTTACGGAGCTCAGATCGTTAGCAAAGCTTCGGTGCTGAGCTGGAGAAATGAGGAGGTGATAAAGGAAAAAGAAGTTGAATTGCTGAAATTGCACAACAGGCAACAGCTAGTGATCATTTTTGGTGCCGCCTTCGGGATAATAATTCTGATAATTATTGTTTTTGTGATTATCAACACCAGAAAAAAACAAAAGAAAGCGTATGACCTGGTTCATCAGCAGAAGGATGAAATTTCGAGAGTCCTGTGCGAACTCGAGGCCACGAACCAGGAACTGGAAGCCTTCTCTTATTCAGTTTCTCACGACCTGAGAGCCCCGGTGCGCAGGATTGAAAGCTTAAGCGCTTTCCTTAAAGATGATTATGAAGCCCTTCTGGATGATGAGGGTAAAGACCTCCTTGCTCATATTACTGAATCTACCGTTTTAATGAACAGCCTGATCGAAGACCTTCTCACTTTGTCGAGGATCACCCGTCAAACAGTAACCAAGGGGTCGTGTAACCTCAGCGAGATGGCTTTTAAAATTTGTGAAGACCTGGCACTGGCTTACTCTGAACATCCTGCCAAATGGAGTATTGAAGAAGACATTATTGTTCAGGCCGATTTCCGCTTGCTTCAGATCGCTTTACAGAACCTTATCGACAATGCATGGAAATACAGCAGTAAAGCAGAGAAACCTGAAATCACCATCGGAAGTGAAATAAAAGAACTCAAGAGGTTTATCTTTATCAGGGATAATGGTGTGGGATTTGAGATGAGTAAGGCAAAAAATTTATTTACTCCTTTCCACCGCCTGCACAGTGAGGATCAATTCAAAGGCACCGGCATAGGACTTGCCACGGTGAAGCGGATCATCGTCAAACATGGCGGAACAATCGGCGTCCAGAGCGAGCCCGGAAAGGGAACGACATTCAGTTTTATTATTTGATCAGGAGCATCTTTTTCGTCTCGGTGAATTCACCGGCTTGCATCTGCAGAAAGTATGTTCCCGGGGCTAAGTCATCCGCAGTGATCTCCATTTTGTAAACTCCAGCCTTCTGGGTCCTGTTGAGCATGGTCCTTATCTGCTTGCCACTGGAATCAATAAGCACAAGCCTCATATTGGCTTCCACCGGCAATGAATAGTTTACCGAAGTGCTGCCCTTAAAAGGATTGGGTTCGTTCTGATGAAGGGCGAAGCCCTCGGGTTTTAATGCCTCATTCACACCAACTACCATGCTGCTTTGTTTAAGCAGGATATTCCTGTTCGGATCAAAGCCGAGTGCAGAAGGCTTACGGGCAAACGTAAAGGAATATTCCTGTGGATTCGTATCGTTGTTTACCTTAATTAACGTATCAGTAGCATCGGCGAACACGATCTGAACCTCTACCGGCATCCTGAAAAAGACGGTGTTGGCCTGTATCTGTTTAAGATCCAAATCAACCCTCCATAGACCAGTCCCGAGATCCCTGATGTTGTACGTGTTCGAATATACCGGATGATTTGGTGCGTAGACCCATTCATCGAAAAACCATTGATAATCCTGACCGCTCACCTGGTTCACTTTTGCAATGAAATCAAGTGTAACAGCATTTTTATAGCGCAGGGCGGTATCCAGAGCATAAGCGTTCATGGTCTGAAAAAAAAGACTGTCGCCAAGCACATAACGAAGCTGGTGCAACACACAGGCGCCTTTATCGTAAATAAGGGCGGTACTGTATAACAGGCTGGCCGAGGGTGTATGAATGGCCCATGAAGGATTGTAAATGGGAAGGCCGGGGTTATGGCCCAGATAATAACTGCCCAGGGTGTTCATCGCGCTCTTGTAGGCGATGTAGCTTATGGAATATTCCGTGTACAACTTATCACAGTAAGTGCCAAATCCCTCATTAAGCCATATGTCGGCCCAGGTACCGCAGGTAATCATATCGCCAAACCACTGATGTGAATGCTCATGCGCAATCAAGCTGTTATCGCTGTAACCGCCCGGCTGAAGATTCACCATGGTCTGGTTTTCCATCCCACCCCAGGGGAAGGAGCCGTTAAGAGTTGCAAATCCGATCTTTTCGAAAGGATATTCTCCGAATTTCAAGGAATAAAAATCAGTTATCAATGGCACTGATGTCATCGCGTTTGCAATGTTGTCGCCGGGTGTATAATACAAACACAGGGGGATACTGTCGTTGGGATTTGAAGGATGATGCCAGTATTTTTTGGTGATGGCGAATCCCGACTTTGATGTAAGTGTTATAAGATATGTGGAAACGGGATCCCCGCTAACCCAATGGTAGTACAACGAATCGGCAGTGATGGTAGAATCGCTTAGCAAGCCAGTGGAACCAAGCCTTACCGTTAATGGAACCTTTACTGTAATATCGGTTAAAGCCTTGTCGGCCGGCCGGTCCCAGCAGGGGAACCATTTGCGGGCTCCTTCAGGCGGACAATCGGTATACACGAAGCCGTTGATCGAGTAAAAAGCATTATCAGTAATATTTTTATGCTGATAACTGATCCTCACATCGAGAATTTCTCCAGGCTGATACGTACGGTTAAGCTGCACTTTGAGGGTATCGTTTGCATGGGTAAAAGAAACACCGGCATCCCGAACCGAATCAATCTGAAGCGAAGTGTTAACGGCGTTGAGACTGATGGAATTCAAAGCGCTGTCGACCCTCAGTGTAATGACTTCCCTGGCCGTGAAAGCCTTTGAATAAGGCGAAAAATAAGTGTTGTATATATCCAGATTTAATTTATAATTCAGAACATCATAACTGTGCTTCATATACCAGTGAGCAGTATCGGAAGTGAGGGAAACAGCATGCAGGCTGGTTTGCAAACAGTAAGCTGATAAAAAAATAAACAACATCCTTGTTTTCATAACTCAAAAATACAGGAAAATCAATCGCCGGGACAGATCTCGTATTAAAAGATTTTTATTACCTTGCCATGAATTATCGCCTCTGATGACTATTAAAATTATCCTCAGCCTGAGTCCGGTTTTTTTATTGTTGCTGGTCCTCCTGGCGCTCGACAGCCTGAAACTGGTTAATAAAACCATTCTGTTGTCTTGTCTTGCCTGGGGCATTATCAGTGCCGCCCTGAGTTTTTATACCAACACTTTCCTCATCAGTCAGTATGGCCTTGACTTTGACCTGTTCTCGGGATACATTGCACCGGTGGTGGAAGAGATCCTGAAAATGCTCCTGATTCTTTTTCTTATCAAACGCAATAAGATCGGGTTCATGATCGACGGTGCTATCTATGGATTCAGTATTGGTGCGGCTTTTTCCCTGGCCGAAAACATTTTTTATTTATTTAACTACGCCTCAGGCGAGCCAAACCTGATGGTATGGATAACCCGGGGCTTCGGTACAGCCGTGATGCACGGAGGCACCACCGCCGTTTTTGCCATTCTCGTCATCAGCAACCTGAACAGGCAGTCACCGTTCGGATTTGCTGTATTTGTGGGTGCGATTTCAGCCATTCTTATTCATGCCTCCTTTAATTTTCTCACTTCCTGGCCGGTGTTTGCAACGGTCTTTATCCTCATCGTTATCCCCATTGCTCTTGTTGTGAGTTTCCAGCTTAACGAAAATGCCATCCGCAAATGGCTCGAAATTGAATTCGACACAGAAGCCTCGATGCTGCATATGATAAGAAAGGGAAAATTCTCGGAGACACGCACAGGGCAATACCTTTTATCGATACGCAATCATTTCCCACCCGAAGTGGTTTTCGACATTTACTGTTTTATCAGCCTCTACACCGAACTCTCTATTAAAGCGAAAAGCGTGATGATGCTCAGGGAAAATGATTTTGTGATTACACCTGATCCCGGGATACCTTCTAAACTTAAAGAACTAACCAGCCTGAGAAAGCAGATCGGCCGTTCAGGCTATCTTGCTATAGCTCCTGTACTTAGAATGAACCGTAAAGACCTTTGGAAACTGTCGATGCTTGCATCAGAAAAATAAAATGAACAAACCCCAAAACGATATACTTGTTTTTTTCTGGAAATTTTCCAACTTGTTGACAACATCATTGTATTTATGATAGCGAAGGATGATAATGAACTAGTGTTCGAAGTCCTGCAAGGCAGCAGGTCATCTTTCGAAGTACTGATAGAACGGTATCAGAAAAAAATATTCGGGATGATACTTCAGATGACAGACGACCGGGAACTGGCAAAAGACCTCACACAGGATGTGTTTATCAAAGCATACACCAGCCTGCCCGGGTTCAACTTTAAATACAGGTTCTTTAGCTGGCTCTACCGTATCGCCCTGAATGAAACACTTAACGGATTGAAACAACGCAGGCATTTTGAGAGCCTCGACAAGGCTCAGAACATCCCTGATGAAACCTCACGTCAAGATTCCTCAGAATCAAGCCTGCTGCTCAAACAGGCCATCAGGGAACTTAAAAGCTCATACCGCTCCTTAATCCTGCTGAAATACTACTTCGGGCTCTCTTACGAAGAAATCTCTGAAACTCTGGGTTTCAGCGTACCCAAAGTGAAAGACCGGCTCTTCAACGCTCGTCTTGCTCTTAGAAATAAACTTGACAATAACAGCTTCTTTGGCAATGATTGATAAAAAACTCATAGAACGTATTCACGAGGATCTTGAAGGGAAACTCAATGCCGATGAACGGCAGCAGCTGACTAATCGCCTTAGCAGTGACCCGGAAGCTTCAGCCTACTTTCAAGACTGGAAACGTATCGCACACACCATCGAAAAAACAAGGGAGGGAACTCCCGACATACAGTTAACACACGAAATTTTAAACCGTTTACCCATGGAAACACAAACCTCAAGAAAACCTGAACCACTCATCAGAACAAATTTCTGGAACAAGCCTGCATTCAGGTATTCAATCATCTTTGCCACGGGTGTTTTTCTCGGCTTTCTGGCTTTCAGCCTGCTTATGCCCGGCACAAAGAACACCCAGGCCCCGGCATTTCAGCTAAAAGGCGCAATGTACGATTCACGGTCCTTCGACCAGATGATTACGGCTGATAACCTGATGTTTGAAAACCCTATGGTTAAAGCTTCATTCGACGTTAGATATTCAACCAGCATTGTTGAAGCAAGGATCACCATTTCTTCATTATACCCGGTTCAGGCTGTGATCACGTTCGATTACAACAGCCTGCAGGCTATGAATGTGATGAACGTTAGCGTAAATGACCAGTCAAGCATTTCCGCCTCATCGAATGTCATACAAATCAATAACTCAGGAAACAACCAGTATCTGGTGCAGCTGCTGAATAAAAACAACCTGCCCCATCAGATCAGTATAAAGATTCTGCAGAACGATGTTCCTATGTACCAGAATGCTGTGACTGTAAATAAAGAATAAAATCAAAAAATATTATATCTCAAGCCATGAAAAATAAAAACAAAATCATTATTGGTGTGATCCTCGGAGTCGCGGTAGTGATTATTTTCGTTTCCCTGTTATTCCCTTCAGTTTATAAAGGACTGTCTTCTGGTACGTTTGGTAAAGCCGACAAATACCATCAGGAACAGATGACCGAAAATGATGTCCAGCTTCGGAGTGATTTTACAAAAGATACGGCCCGCCTGAGGCAGATGGTGACAGGACTGATTTATTTCGCCCTGTTCACAAACAATCTTTCGATGACGATCGATACATGCCTTGAAAGTTACAAATTACAGGGTTTTAATAAAGACCCGGACAACAGCCGGGCCATAGCCCTGCTCAACGATTATAACAGCTTCCTGAAAAACAACACCAGGACCCTGGCCGCTACCACCCGAATGCTTGCCGCCTTCCTGCTCGGGGATACGGTGGACCAATCGTCGGATGTTGAGAAAACCATCAGGGATTTCGCAAATTACGTGAACCAGGTCAACCAAAAGGATTCAGTTCTGATGCTTGCCATGACCAAAGTCGACAGCTACCTTATCGGCAATAAAACCCTTCAGAAAAAAACCGATGAGGTCAGGAATCTCAAAGCCATCCGCGACCAGCTGGCGATCAAGTCTACGCAATTTATGGCGCTTACGGGCAACAAGCAAGGACTGGGGGCCATGTTATCCTATACCCTTCAATCACAGTCCCAGTTTTCGGGCATACCTGCACTGAGCCAGTTAGTGAATCAAAGCCAGGTTGTTCAGTCAAAACTCGGCCTTGAGGAAATTGTTCCTGCAAGAATCAATGCTTCAAACATTTCTTCTGCCTTCAGCGCTAATGAGATACAGGCACAGTTTGGCTCGAGGGTGAATGCCGCTCCGGCCTTAGGTTATGTCGTTTATAATAAAGCCAGCCTGCAATTGGTCTATGTTTGCTCGGGAGTACAATTACAGCAGATGTGTGGCGCCGGCAACCTCCAAAGTGTTTTGATCGGGAGTAATCCAAACATAGGGATTGTAGGAATACAGGCTAAAGATAATATTGGCGTTGTCATGAATGCCGGCTTGTTTAATAACATAATCCAGTCCAATGTTTTCCAGGGATTCCTCACAGCCAATCAGATGAATGCCGTTCTTCCTGCCACGGAAATGTCGGCCGGAAGGGTTGTCGGCAATGTTGCTTTTGGCAGCGGCGCCCCGCTCCAGATGGGACTCTGCGGCAATGCCATGCTGCAGGGTGCTATGAAAAATAATGCAAGCCTGCAGCTTATCATAGGCAACGGTGGGGCACTTCAGGGATTAGGAGAAATAAAGAATATATCTATGGGTGTAAGGTAACTTCCCAATATGAAAAAAAGTTGCGGGTGGGCAACCACCCTATTGCTGTTAATCCTGAACACGGCTGCCTTAGCCCAGCAACATGTCTCGGTCATACAATACCAGACCGGTCGGGTCAGGTTGGTTTACCTCGATAAAAACACATCCTATTTAGTTCCACATACAGTGCGTTCCTTCGAGAACGCACTTCTGTTTCATAAGCATTTCTGGGACTACCAGGCTTCGGGGAAAACAAATATTCTTTTTAATGATTTTACGGATGTCGGGAATGGCGGAACCAGCGTTATCCCCTGGAATTTCCTGAATATTGCAGTTGCACCCTTTGATTATACTTTTTCGGTAGTCCCTGCAAACGAACGCCTGCAATGGCTCATGAGCCATGAGCTTACTCACCAGGTCATGTGCGACAAAGCCTCCCGCAGCGACCGCATCCTCAGAGGGATATTCGGGGGTAAGGTATATATCGACAACCGTGACCCCGAGACCCTGCTTTACAGTTATTTCACAACTCCCCGGTGGTATTCGCCCCGATGGTACCATGAAGGGATTGCCGTATTTATGGAAACATGGATGAGTGGCGGGATTGGACGCGTGCTGGGGGGATATGATGAAATGGTTTTCAGGACCATGGTCCGCGACTCCGCGTTTTTTTACAATGTGATCGGACTGGAATCCGAGGGTACCACGGTCGATTTCCAGGTAGGCGTGAACTCCTACCTTTATGGAACCCGCTTCGACAGTTATCTGGCATATACTTACGGCGTTGACAAGCTGAAGGAATTTTATTCCCGTACCGATACCAGCCGGCGTTTCTATGCCAATCAGTTCCGCCATGTTTACGGATTAAGAATACAGGATGCCTGGAATCAGTGGATAGGCTGGGAACATGACTTCCAGAGAACCAATATTGCAGCAATATCAAGATACCCTTTAAGCAGGTACAGGCGTATCGGGAACAAACCCCTGGGCTCCGTTTCGGCTCAATTTGTAGATCATAAGTCGGCCCTCATGTTCGTTGCCGTGAATTATCCCGGCAAGCTGGCTCATATTTCAGGTTTCGATATCAGGACAGGAGAAGAAAAAAAGATTGCCCCGGTGCCAAGCCCGTCATTATATTATGTTACGGCCATGGCTTACGATGATTCCTCAAAAACCCTTTTTATATCGACTCACAACAATGACTGGAGGGGGCTTAGGTCAATTAACATCAATACCGGGCAAACCAAAGACCTGATAAAATATGACCGGACGGGGAACTTTACTTTCAATCCCCATGACCATTCCCTATACGGTGTTCAGACAATGAGCGGCAGGACCATGCTTGTTCGATTTCTCCCTCCCTATAAAAAATGGGAAGAACTGTATTCCATGCCTTTCGGCAAAGACCTCTGCGACCTTGACGTTTCTCCCGACGGTCTCACTATCGCCGGTACCCTCTCGGATGTGCGTGGCAGGCAAAAGATCATCCTGTTCTCCATCCCTGATCTTCTGCAAGGCAAAAAAGAATACAAGGAAATTTATGAATTTGAAGATAACCCGGCGATGAATTTTGTATTCTCTCCCGATGGCAAATATCTTTACGGCACCTCATATTACACGGGGGTTTCAAATGTATACAGGATAAACCTCGAAACCCTGAAAGCCCAGATCCTTACCAATGCCACCAGCGGTTTTTTCAGACCCCTTCCTGTTTCATCCGATTCCATGCTGATTTTCGAATATACATACAAGGGCATGGTGCCGGGTATGATGAAAATTGATACCCTGGCCGATGTGAACCCCATTGAATACCTGGGGCAAATGGTATTTAAGAAAAATCCTGTTGTTCAGTCCTGGATCCTGCCGCCTCCGTCAAAAGTGAACCTCGATACAATAAAAGTCAGTGAAACCAGGTACAGCCCGACCAAAGAGATGAAGCTTGCCGGGGCCTATCCTATACTGCAGGGATATAAAAATTATATAGGGTTTGGTTACCGTCTGAATTTCATGGACCCTATGATGCTGAACAACCTTGTGATCAAAGTCAGCTTTACGCCTTACGAAAGCCTTCCGCTCAAACAAACCATTCATCTTGCAATTGATTATACTTACTGGAACTGGTCGTTCCAGGCACAATACAACTATGCAGATTTTTATGACCTTTTCGGTCCTACAAAGTTCAGCCGGGCCGGGTATATGCTGTCGGCAAAATACAGCCATGTATTTATGAGGATGAACCCTTCAAGGACAGAATTATACGTTAAACTTACTGCCTACGGGGATCTGGAAACCCTGCCCTTTTACCAGAACATTGAGTCATCGTATAAAAACCTGTATCTCGAAACCTTTAACTTTCATCGTTCATACCTGCGGAAATCACTCGGGGCCATTGAGCCGGAACAGGGATATGACTGGTCGGTCTTTGCCTTTACCAGCCTGGCAAAGCAAACGTTCTATCCGCAGCTGATAAATAATTTTGACTTCGGATTTCTTTTGCCCATGAAAAACTCATCCCTCTGGTTCAGAACTTCACTGGGCCAGTCATTCGGAGATACCAATAAAACCAACAGCTACTTCTTTTTCGGAGGATTCGGAAATAACTGGGTCGACTACAGAGCCCCTCAGCAGTACCGTGAAATGCAGAGCTTCCCGGGTGTGCAGATCGACCAGCTGTCTGCTTTGAATTATGCCAAACTCATCACCGAAATCGACCTCCCCCCCATTCGCTTCCGCAAATTCGGCCTGCTCGGTTTTTACTCCACTTATGCCCGCTTCTCGGTTTTTGGCATGGGGCTCTTTACCAACCTGGCCACGAGCCTGCAAAACATGAATTATTTTTCTTCCGGAATCCAGCTCGATCTTGAGCTGGTTCTTTTCTCGCTCATCAAATCGAACCTCTCATTCGGCTATGCCCGGGCCTATGGCCCCATGCTGCCTGCCGACCAGTTCATGGTTTCATTGAAACTTTAAGATGATCGTTGATTAAAATCTTAATCCTGTTGTTATTGTATAACACTGCCTGAGAAAATCGGGCCAGTAATACGAAAGAGGGAGCGCCGAAATGACTTCGTTGAAAGGCATAACCTGCGGATTGCCTGTTGTAAGATAGCTGTATTGAACCCTGATATAAGCATCCTTGACCGGATTGAATTCAAGGCCTCCGGTCAGGCCATATATAATAAATTCAGAGGTCTTTCCGCTGTATTTGTCTTTAATCAATATTTCTTTCGGATCATAAAAAACCTCAGCTCTGAGGGCAACAGCAAACTTTGGCAGAAAATAAAACCTGGCTCCCAGCAAACCCGAAACCATAGTCCCCATCCTGATAGAATCTTTCTCGGTACTTGAAACTTTTTGAAAAGCGACATCAGCCTGGGCTATTAAATTAAGTTTTGGAAGCGGATTATAGGTCACATATAAATTGTTGTACGCGAGATATTTATGATAAATTGCCCCGCTTTTGGCGATGTTTCCCATAAAATTATTGAAACTGATGGTCAGGCTCTCATTGGGGTTATACGAAATATCAAGGCCATAGGTAACATGTATGTTCTTGCCTCCGGGGAGGGAAAACATGTTACCCACCCAGGCTGCCAACGTCCAGGCCTCGTCGTTGGTGGTATATGTTAAAGAACTTCCAAGTACAGAACTTGGCTCAAAATACGTCCCCACAGTAGGCACACTTAACAGGTTATTAATAGGCATGGAAGATTCTACTCCAATCTGGCTTTGGAAATATCCGAAATCAATCCATAATCCTTTGCAAAACGAAAAACCCAGAGAAGCCTGGCTCAGAAAATTTGTCCACTGGGCCGTTGAACTGGATAATAACATAGGCTGGTCACCAATCATGAACTCCGCCACCAGCCTCGACCAGCTGGTGTTGTAATTGATCTGAACATCAAACATGTTCAACCTGGCTTCATTGATGAAAGGGCTGTTGGTTTGAAATTCATAGGTGTGTGTTGTGGGAATTGTACCTCCTATGTTTCCCACGTAATAGGCATCGAGATACACGTGAACATCGAGCCCTTTTAATAGGTGTTTCAGTTTCCACTGTTCAACTTTACTTAGAAGTGAATCGGCTTTCTGGCAGTATACAGGGCGAATAAGTAGCAGTAACAGAACGGGAATTACATACAGCTTTAATTTCATGAAACGGCTGACCTGCTATTTATCGATGATAAGTTTTCCTGGCTTTCCTGTACGATTCGCAATCTGAAAATAATACAGATAAACACCAGCGGCAAGAGCCGAGAGGTCAGCTTTTACACGTGTCGGGCCGGGTGCAACCTCAATTGTCTTTAATTTGTTCCCCAGCAGATCAGCGATAATGATATTTCCCGGCCCTGCCCCGGCGTTTGCAAACGAAAAGACGGCTTCGCCAAAACAGGGATTCGGACTTACCGTAAGTGAAGGAGTTTCACCCGCCTCACTGATGCCGGCCGACTGGGAAACAAGATGAACTGTTATCCAGGCGCTGTCACCCGGAGCGTCGGTGGGCCAGAAAGTATACCGGATCACAGTCTCCCCAAGGTTACCCTGTGGGTCGTATTCAATGCGAAAATCAGAATACTTTGTTTGACCCGGATTGTATTTCAGACAGGCTACCGATTTTGTTTCATTCTGATTGTAACATTTGTCCCAGCAAAATGTATCAAAAAAAGGAGAAGCCTGCTTCTGACCGTACGACTTGCCCATCCAGATGCAGTAGGTCTGGGTAGTGTTGTTTTTAACACCGAGGTATTCATCAATCAGATAGTTCTGTTTGCAGGTCAGAGTAACTGAACCTCCCGAAGGTACTGGAACCCAGTTGCCCCCTACCTTCTGGGCGAAGGTAAGATCGAGTGCGGAAACATTGCTTGCAGCACAACATGCCAGCAACCACAAGATAATGACTATCTTTTTCATAGCTGTTTAGTTTAATTGAGGTTATAAAGTTACGCAGTTATAACCTAAAGTCAAGGGCGGATTTAATTTTTTTTTAATAAACTGCTTGCATAACCGGAGAATTATCATTAATTTTATTGTGATTAAAAATCAATATTAAACTCGTGTGTATGAAACCAATTCGTTTACTTCTTCTTGCCGCCCTGCTTGCTGCAACATATGGCCTGAACGCCCAGAATCCCAGGCTTCACGTAATCGAAAGAATCAATTCTACCGGTTGCGGTGAATGTCCGTGCCTCGACTCCATTATATATACATGCATAATCCCGGCTTTCCCGAATACGGTAGTCCTTCAGTATCATTCCTTTGCTTCGATGCTACGCTCAAAAGATTTTTATGTGCTTTACGATAGCCTGTTCAGCGACCGCTCTGATATCAGGACCGACCGCGACGGGAGGTTCTACGGATGGAGTTTCTTCAAGAACATTCACCAGGTGTGCGACACGGCCGTAAAATATCTCCCCGATAATCCCGATGGCGAAGTTGTTATCAATCTCATTTCCAAGGTCTATGATCCTGTTACAAGGACTCTTAACTTCTCTGCTAAGTTCACCCCCTATCTTACCGACCTGTCGGGGAATTTTATGGTTAACGCTGTGATTACCGAGAATAACATAATTAAAATGCAGGAGCATATGGATACCTGCGGCACACCTCCTGATTCCATCGGATGGTATCCCTCGTCACATATGGATGTATCACGTAAAATGGCCTTTGTACCTTTCGGAAATTTGCTGGCTTACGGGAACTGGCTGAAAACCCAGACGTTTATCCAGAACTTCAGCTTTACTCTCGATACTTCATGGATTGCCTCACACTGCAACATAATACTATATGTATATAAACAGGAAGACCGTCTTTATAATTCCGCTATTCTTCAGGCCGTGAAAGAATCGGTAAGCTGGCCGCTTGGAATAAATGAACGCACAGAGATTCAAACCGGAGAAATTAAAATTATCCCTAATCCCGCCGGCAATTACGCCAATGCTCACATCTCTTTGCCCGAAAGCGGTATTGCCAGGATCGCCGTGGTAGATCTTTCGGGCAGAGTGGTTAAAAAGATCACTGATGTAAGGATAGAAAGAGACAGCTATAACGTTGAATTTGACCTGGGCTCGGTGAGCAGCGGTCAGTACGTTTTCCAGGTATTACTGAACGGGAAAACCTGGTCACAGAAATTCACCGTGATAAAATAGCGGCTGATTCATGAAACAAAAGAGTACGCTTGCCTTCTGCCTCATTTTCCTGATTTTTTTGCTTACTTCCATTCAGGTGTTTTCCCAGACAGGGGAAGTCAGGGGAAGGATTTACGATCATAAAAACAACCAGGGTATTCCATATGCCAATATTATCATCGACGGAAAACCATCGCAGGGCACAACTACCGATTCGGCAGGTATTTATTTTCTGCGGAAGGTTGAGCCTGGGTATATCCGGCTTGTTGTATCTGTAATCGGATATGAGAAAAAGACGTCCGACGATTTCCTGGTTACCAAATCACATCCCGTGTTTTTTGACATCTCCCTTGATGAATCAACCATAAATCTGAAGACTGTAGAAGTAAGGCCCTCCCTGACCTTAAAAAAAGAGGACAGCCCCTTATCAGTTCAATCGCTCAGCATTCAGGAGATCGAGAAAAGTCCGGGAGCCAACCGCGATATCTCCAAAGTAATCCAGTCCCTTCCCGGCGTGGCCCAAACCGTTTCGTTCAGGAATGATATTGTTGTAAGAGGAGGTGGTCCGAGTGAAAACAGGTTTTACCTCGACGGGGTGGAGATCCCTAATCTGAACCACTTTGCCACTCAGGGTGCATCAGGTGGTCCGGTCGGCATAGTCAATGTAGATTTCATCCGCCAGATTGATCTGTACTCCAGCTCTTTCCAGGCGCGCCGGGGAAATGCCCTGAGTTCGGTGCTCGAGATGACCCAGATTGATGGCAATAAAGATAAATTCGGAGGCCGGTTCACGATAGGGTCCAGTGATGTTGCACTTACCATTAATACCCCCATCAGCCATAATTCAACACTTATATTCTCTGTCCGCCGATCGTACCTGCAGTTCCTTTTCAGTGCGCTCAAACTGCCCTTCCTTCCTACTTATAATGATTACCAGATCAAATACAAATGGAATATCACTCCAAAAGACCAGCTTTCGCTTATTTCGATAGGCTCTCTCGATCATTCTATACTGAATACCGGGATCAGCAACCCGACCGAAACACAGACCTACCTTCTGGGATATCTGCCAAACTATGATCAGTGGAGCTACACCATCGGACTGGTTTACCGGCATTTTCGCAAAAACGGCAACGACACATGGGTACTCAGCCGGAACATGCTGAACAATGAGTCTACAAAGTATGCCAGCAATATTGAAATACCCGACAGCCTCGTTTTTAATTTAAAATCACAGGAAATAGAAAACAAATTCCGATACGAAGGGGTGACCGACCTGATGAGCTGGAAGATCACCTATGGAGCGGGGCTGGAGTATGCAAAATACAACAATCATACCTTCCAGAAGTACTTTCTTAAAGATTCCGTGAACATTCTCGATTATTATTCCACGATAGAATTATGGAAGTACTCAGCTTTCGGTCAGCTTAGCCGGAGCTTTTTCGACGAAAAGTTGCAGCTCTCTCTCGGTCTTAGATTCGACGGAAATACGTATTCCAGCCTTATGAGCAACCCTCTGGACCAGACGTCTCCCAGGTTCTCTGCCTCTTATCAGTTCGCGAAAGGCTGGTTCCTCAACTTCAGCACGGGCCGTTACTTCCAGCTTCCGGCCTATACAAGCCTCGGGTTCCGCGATAACCAGGGCAGTCTGGTCAATGATTCTCTTGGTATCAGGTATATCTCGGCCGATCATATTGTACTGGGAATTGAATACCAGTACCGGCCCAATGCCAAGGTGTCGCTGGAAGGTTTTTACAAGAGCTACCGGCATTATCCAATGTCGCTGGTTGATTCCGTTTCCCTCGCCAGCAAAGGAAGCGATTTCGGAATCGTGGGTGACGAGCCGGTGATACCTACCGCCAAAGGAAGGGCCTATGGATTTGAGGTCCTGTTCAGAGACATCAACCTGTTCACCTTCAACATCATTCTTTCATACACCTTCGTGCGCAGTGAGTTCACAAATTTCTATGGCACATATATCCCTTCATCCTGGGATAACCGCAACCTGCTCAATTTTACAGTGAGCAGGAAATTCAAATACAACTGGCAGGTGGGAATAAAATACAGGTACGCCGGGGGCGCCCCGTATACCCCCTGGGATTATAATAAATCGAGCCTTGTTGCCGCCTGGAATGTGCAGGGCCGGGGTTATATCGACTATGATAAATACAATACTCTCAGGCTTTCCGACTTCAATCAGCTGGATATCCGTGTTGATAAAGCGTTTTATTTTAAAAAATGGTCGCTGATGTTTTATATTGATATCCAGAATGTTCTGAATTTAAAAGCCGTGCAACCCGATATATTGGTAAATACCATGCCCGACGGAACGGTTAAGACTTTTGTTGATCTCCAGGGAAACCTCAGGTATGTTCTCAGAACTATCCCGAATTTTGCAGGGACTATAGTTCCTGCTATCGGAATCATGGTCGACTGGTAAGCAGTCTCTTAACCACATTTTGTTCTGGCGTTTAAGCTGTAAAAAATAAATATCAAAAAAAAATTCACTTTTGTGTTGCATAAGGTTTTTTTTGCACTATCTTTGTTATGTTTTTTATAGGATATTATTTTCGACCCAGAGACTAAACATAACATTATATGACTCCGAACCAGAATCCAGGATTGATCCTGAGCGAACTAACACTTGAGATGGTCCCACACCAGCCGGCAGTTTATGCCATATTTTCGGACGGCGAAACCGGAACAACCAATAAGCGATGCAGGTTCGTCGGGTATACCGAGGACCTCTGGGCTGCTGTACTTCATCACTTTCAGCCATCGGAGCCTATTGTGCCCCTCAGATATTTTATGCTTTCCTCAAAGCTGAAGTACCTCCGGTTCGAGCTTGTGCCTGAAGCCGAGAAGAATACGATATTTAACCGCACTCAAAGATGGATGGAAGAATTTAATATGATATCCCAATCTCAGGAGAAAGAAGAAGCTGCGCAGTTTAGTTTTTCATGAACAAATTCGTTTAATTTTGATTTTCCAATAAATCAGCGTATATTTGCAGCGGATTTAAGGTAGATTTAGTGACGAGGGGGCGAGAGTCCCCTCGTTTGCTTAAACAAAGTCGGGTAATTTTACTCACTTGTGGTCATTTGAAACGGTCAACCTTATCCGCCAAGACTTTAAAAAAATGATCTCAGAGAAACAGTTCACTGCATTAATTGAGGATTACCTGAAGGGATCGGATCACTTTTTAATTGAAGTCCAGATCAAACCGCTGAACCATATCATGGTTTTCATTGACGGCGATCATGGGGTTAATATTGATGCCTGTAAGGCACTGAGTCGTTTTCTGGAATCAAAGCTTGACAGGGACCAGG
Organism: uncultured Bacteroidales bacterium; assembly: GCA_903916595.1. Taxonomy (GTDB): domain Bacteria; phylum Bacteroidota; class Bacteroidia; order Bacteroidales; family FEN-979; genus CAIRDP01. The sequence goes on from CAIWXI010000103.1 coordinate 22,373, forward strand.
AAGATTTCGACCTGATGGTTTCTTCTGCAGGGGCCACGAGACCTCTTCAGGTGCAGCGTCAGTACCTTATACATCTGGGTAAAAGCCTTGATGTGGCAACCAACGCCGGCATCAAACTTGAAGGAGTTTTACTCGAAGCCGATTCAAACGGAATTAAAATTGAGCAGGAAATAAAAATAACTAAAAAAGCAATTGAGAAAAAAGTCGTGGAATTGAAATACGAAGAGATAAAATCAGCAAAAATCATTTTAAATTTTAAAAGGGCATGATGCCATTTCACCATTTCACCATTTCACCATTTCACCATTTAAATAACATAGCCCCCCAATGGAACAGTTAAATTTAGTCGAAACTTTTTCAGAATTCAAGGAATTCAAGAACATCGACCGCGAGACTATGATGCGCATCCTCGAGGATGTTTTCAAGCATATGCTAACCAAGAGGTTCGGATCATCCGATAATTTTGACATTATTGTTAACATCGACAAAGGTGACCTGGAGATCTGGAGGAACCGTACCATTGTTGAAGATGGTCAGGCAGAAGATGAGAACACCCAGATCACTTATTCTGATGCAATCAAGATCGAGCCTGATTTCGAAGTGGGTGAAGAACTTTCGGAAGAGATCAAGCTGGTAGGCTTTGGCCGACGCGAGATTCTCGCGATCCGCCAGAATCTGATATCGAAGATCCAGGAATACGAAAAAAACAACATCTACCTTAAATACAAGGACAAAATCGGCGAGATCATTGCTGGTGAGGTCTACCAGGTATGGAAAAAGGAGATTCTTGTCCTTGACGATGAAGGGATAGAGATCCTGCTTCCGAAATCGGAACAGATCCCTACCGATTTTTACCGCAAAGGAGATACCATCAGAGCCGTCGTTTCAAAAGTTGAAATGAAATCGAACAATCCGGTGATTATTCTTTCCCGTACTTCCGAAGCGTTTCTCGAAAGGTTGTTTGAAGCGGAAGTTCCTGAAGTTTTCGACGGGCTCATCCAGATTAAAAAAATCGTTCGCGTCCCTGGCGAAAGAGCGAAAATTGCTGTCGAATCTTACGACGACCGCATTGATCCTGTTGGCGCCTGCGTGGGTATGAAGGGTTCACGCATACATGGTATCGTGAGGGAACTGAAAAATGAAAATATCGATGTCATCAATTATACAACCAACCCGTCTCTCTACATTCAAAGGGCGCTTAGTCCCGCTAAAGTCACTTCGATAATAATAAATGAAGAGGAGAAGAGAGCCGATGTGTACATGAAGCCCGATCAGGTTTCGCTGGCTATTGGTAAAGGTGGTTTCAACATACGCCTCGCCGGAAGGCTTACAGGTTATGAGATCGATGTTTACCGCGATACGGATGTTGATAACGAAGATGTTGATCTGATGGAATTTTCAGACGAAATCGATCAGTGGATCATCGACGAGCTCAAGAGCATAGGATGCGATACTGCTAAAAGTATACTGGATCTTGATGTTGCAGAACTGGTAAAACGTACAGACCTGGAGGAAGAGACGATCAATGAGGTCGTTCGCATATTAAAAGCTGAGTTCGAATAAAATTCATAATTTTGCCGCATGAGTGAAGGCGCAGTAACGGTCAGGTTAAGCAAAGCCGCGAGAGAATTCAATATTGGTATCAGTACCGTAGTGGAATTCCTTTCCAGGAAAGGGTTTACAGTAGACCGTGACCCCAATGGCAAGCTCAACGAGGAGATGTATATTCTTCTGAAGAAAGAGTTTGCAACAGAAAAACATGTTAAAGAAGAATCCAAGAAGATAGAACTTGCGTTTGCTTCTCACCAGACAATTACTATTGAAGATAAAAAGACCGCGACCAAGGAGAGGGAAAAAGAACGCGAAGACCTTTTTATAAAAAATGTGTCTCTGGAGTATGATAAAAGGCAGGCGGAACCTCCCAGGAAGCCCAGGGAAATTCCTGTAAAGGAAGCCGTGAAGGAAGCTCCCAAAGTCGTGGCAAAGCCTGCTGAACCTGAAATGCCTTCCGGGGAAAAAATAATACCAGCTCCCACCGCCGGCCATGAAGAGAAGAAGCCGGCAATGAAAGTTGCAACTGAAGAAAAAATTGTCGAGAAAGCAGAAAATTTGCCTTCAGAAGGTCCGGAGAAGGAAGTAGCAAAGCCTGTTACAGCAGAAATAGCAGAAACGGTCGAGACTCCTATCGAGGAAAAGAAAATCGACAAAGGTTACGGAGAGCTCAAGATCGTGGGCAGGATGGATCTTGAATCGCTTGAGAAAAAATCATCTAAGAAGCTCAAAGAAAAACCAAAACACGAAGAACCTGCAGAACCTTCTGTTGCAGAACCTGCTACTGTTGCAGTCATCGAGGTTCAACCTGAACCTGAGATAATACCTCCTGTTGAAATTGCTGAAGTTATCATTGCTCCTCCCGCAGAAGTCGTAGTCAGCAATTTCCTGCCTATGGAGAAGATAAAGCTGGAAGGGCCAACGATTTTAGGTTCAATGATTTTACCTGTTCCTAAAAAATTCGAAAAGAAAAAACAGCTTGTTGCTTCTTCTTCCGATGAGGCAATTAAATCAAAAAAGAAAAAACGTAAACGTATTAAACGTACCGGAGGTGAGGAAATAGCTCCTGTTAAAGAAGCAGAAAAACCCCGTTTTACCAAAGACAAGAAATTTACCAGGGAAATCCAGAAGCCTGAAGTGACTCAGGAGGATATCGAGCGTCAGATCAAGGAAACTCTGGCCAGGCTTAGTCCAACCGGCAAATCCAAGGCTTCGAAATACCGCCGCCAGAAACGGGATGAAGTCAGCCAGAAACTTCAGCAGGAGCAGGAACGTATTGAAGAAGGCAAAAAAGTGATCAAAGTCACCGAATTTGTTACAGCAAACGAACTTGCCAACATGATGCACGTTGCTGTTACGGAAATCATTTCCACTTGTATGTCGCTGGGGCTCTTTGTCTCGATCAACCAGAGGCTGGATGCCGAGACCCTTACGCTTGTAGCAGACGAGTTCGGTTACAAACTTGAATTTGTAAGTGTTGAAGTACAGGAAGCTATCGACGGTCATAACGTGGAAGACAAGCCTGAAGACATCCGTGATCGTCCACCCATCGTTACGGTTATGGGCCATGTTGACCATGGAAAAACCAAACTGCTCGACTTCATCCGGTCTACCAATGTAGTTGCTGGTGAAGCCGGTGGCATAACGCAGCATATCGGAGCTTACGAAGTGATTCTTGAAAACGGGAAGGCGATAACTTTCCTCGACACTCCCGGTCACGAGGCATTTACCGCGATGCGTGCGAGAGGAGCCAAGGTAACCGACGTGGCTATTATCGTTATTGCAGCAGATGAGACCGTGATGCCCCAGACCAAGGAAGCCATCAACCATGCCATGGCGGCCGGTGTTCCTATCGTTTTTGCCATCAATAAAGTGGATAAGCCAAATGCGAACCCCGAAAAGATCCGCGAAGAGCTTTCAAAGATGAATATACTGGTTGAGGAATGGGGAGGCAAATACCAAACGCAGGAGATCTCGGCAAAGACAGGACAGAATGTGGGTATTCTTCTCGAGAAAGTGCTTCTTGAAGCTGAGATGCTTAACCTGAAAGCGAATCCAAAACGCCTTGCCGTTGGAACAGTCATTGAGTCTTCTCTCGACAAGGGTCGGGGTTATGTTGCCAAACTATTGCTGTTAAACGGCACACTCAGAGTAGGTGATATGGTGCTTGCAGGCGCTACTTATGGCAAGATTAAAGCCATGTACAATGAACGCAATCAACCTATACGCGAAGCCGGGCCTTCAGCTCCTTTACTTATGCTTGGACTCAATGGAGCACCCCAGGCAGGAGACGGATTCAACGTGATGATTGATGAAAAAGAAACAAAAAACATTGCTACAAAACGTCTGCAGCTCCAGCGTGAACAGGGTCTGAGAACGCAAAAACATATCACTCTCGACGAGATCGGCCGCCGTATTGCAATCGGAGAATTCAAAGAACTAAACATTATTGTTAAAGGTGATGTTGACGGTTCCGTGGAAGCTCTCTCCGACTCACTGCTCAAGCTGACCAATGAAGAGGTTGCTGTAAATGTAATCCACAAGTCGGTTGGACAGATTACCGAATCTGACGTTCTGCTTGCTTCCGCCTCTAACGCGGTCATTGTGGGATTCCAGGTGCGCCCTTCTATGAGTGCAAGAAAACTGGCTGAAGCCGAACAGATCGACATCCGCCTTTATTCAATCATTTACCAGGCCATTGAAGAAATCAAATCGGCTATCGAAGGGATGCTTTCACCTGAGATCGAAGAGAAGATCACCTCGAACATCGAGATCAGGGAAGTTTTCAGAATTACCAAAGTGGGTACGGTCGCAGGTTGTATGGTGCTCGACGGAAAGATCACCAGGCAGACCAGTATACGCGTAATCCGCGATGGTATTGTAGTTTATACCGGACGCCTGGGTTCGCTGAAGCGCTTTAAAGATGATGTAAGAGATGTAAGTTCAGGGTTTGAATGCGGGCTTAACATTGATAATTTCAATGATATCAAGGTAGGCGACATCATCGAAGGGTACGAATTGATCGAAACCAAGAGAAAGCTGTAATTAACGGGCTTGCAAGGTCTGCAGCCTGTCGGGACCGAAAGATAACGTATCTATCGGAAGCTCAACAAAGTCTTCTATAAATTTCATATAACTCCTCAGAGCCGGAGGCAACTCAGTCATTGAATTCACCGAGCTGAGGTCGGTATTCCATCCTTCCAGGTCGGTATACGTTAGCTCCAGTCCTTCAGATGCGAGCTCAAACGGGTATGAATCAATATGCTTCCCCGATTCCTTGTAGGCCGTGCAAACACTCAGTTTATCAAATGGATTAAGCACATCAGCCTTCATCATGATAAGACTGTCGACCCCGTTCAGCATAATAGCATATTTAAGAGCAGGCAGGTCAAGCCAGCCACAACGCCTTGGCCTTCCGGTAGTAGAACCGAATTCCCTTCCGCCTTCCCTGAGTTTATCACCGGTTTCGTTCGAAAGTTCTGTTGGAAACGGACCACTCCCCACCCGGGTGCAATATGCTTTGAACACACCGAATACAGTTCCGATATTGTGAGGGGAAACGCCAAGGCCGGTGCATACCCCGGCGGCAACAGTGCTTGAAGATGTAACATAGGGATAAGAACCAAAATCTACATCAAGCATGGTTCCCTGAGCTCCTTCAGCAAGAACCGAACGCCCTTCCGACAGACTTTTGTTAATATATGCCTCGGCATCGATAACCTTAAATTCCCTTAGCCTCTCAATAGATTCAAACCACAGTGCTTCGTAATCATAAAAAGACATGCCGTCGAGAGTAAAGGATGAAAGGTCAAACCCATATGAATTGACCGTCTTCAGATGCATCTCCCTAAGATCATCTACCATCTTCCTGAAACCCGGATAACAAATATTGCCAACCCTGATCCCGTTTCTTGCATATTTATCAGTATATGTGGGGCCAATTCCTTTTAACGTTGACCCTATCTTGGCATCTTTCTTATCGGTTTCAAAGGCCGCGTCAAGCATCCTGTGAGTCGGGAGGATGAGGTGCGCACGGTTTGCAATCAGAAGATTCTCCTCTGGTGTCATCCCGGCTTCCCTGAGCTTGTCTATTTCACGGAACAATATTACCGGGTCGATGATCACGCCATTACCGATAACATTCATTGAATTCTTATGAAAAATACCAGAGGGTATAGTATGCAAAACGAACTTCTTACCATCGAAAACAATGGTGTGTCCTGCATTCGGCCCGCCCTGGAACCGGGCTATAATATCATATCGTGGTGAGAACACATCCACAATCTTTCCTTTCCCTTCGTCGCCCCACTGGAGCCCAAGGATCACATCAACCTTCATCTGTTATCTGTTTATTTTTTAGATCTGGCCTGACCGTAAAAGGTCAGAGAGTAACTCGCAATCTTAACATCGTATAGCTTCTCTACATGACTTTTGATCTCCTCAACACGGGAATCATAAAATTCGATTACCTCGCCGCTGTCGCTGAAAATAAAATGGTCATGCTGTTTGAAAAGATTTGATTTTTCAAATTGGGCATAATTTGTACCGAACTGATGTCTTGTAACCAGACCACAATCCAGCAATAATTCAATGGTATTGTACAAAGTCGCCCGGCTTACCCTGTACTTGTGATTCTTCATCCTGATATACAGTGTTTCAATATCAAAATGCCCGTCGGTGGCGTAGATTTCTTTTAATATCGTATATCGCTCAGGCGTCTTCCGATGGCCGTGCTTCTCAAGATAATCCGTGAAAAGTTTACGGACATTCTCAAAAGTATCTTCGGATGGCTTCTTCATTATTGGAAATTTTGAGTAAAGATATACAATTAAAATTATTTAGAACAAATAAAAATTAAAAAATCAATCGACCCTCACCACCGAAGTTACACCTTCAATATCTGTCAGCTTCTCTAATGCATTCTTCAGCGAATTCGCATCCCTTACAAACAGCTTGATCTGCCCTTCAGTAATGCCATCATCGGCCTGGATGTTAAACGCTTTTATATTCAGGTTGAGTTCATTTGAAATGATTCTGGTTATCTCGTTGATCAGTCCTTTTTTGTCGATCCCGGTGATACGGATACATGTGAGAAAAGAAACAACGTCGTTATTAGACCAGGTGAGCTTCACAAAACGTGTGCCATACTGTGAAATCATTTCCAGTGCACGGGTGCATTTGGTACGGTGAATCATCATCGGTTCCTCTTCCGATGTTATAAAGCCAATCACTTCATCACCGGGAATAGGGTTACAACAGTCTGAAAGCTGGTATCCATAACGGGCCAGTTCACCCCGGGCTTCCTCTTCGACAAAGGGATACGGGTTTTCATCCAGACTCCTGTCACTGGTATCGGCCTGATGAGGTAAAATATCCTGATTCTTCTTTACCGTCCTTGTTACATAGTTAATCCAGCCATCGCGGTAATTCGAAGCTGCGAAGATCTTGACATCCTTCAGGCCTATGGTGTCTGTGGCTGCCGAATAGTAGAGGTCGATCAATGTGGGGAAATTATTGATCGTCTGAAACTGCCTTATCTCCTCCTGCTTGAAATTGACATTGAATTGTCTGAACCATTTCTCGAGTTTTTCCTGGCCCTGTTTGCTGAACTTTTTCTTTTCTTCCTTTACGGCTTGCTTTATGTTTGATTTAGCTCTGGTAGTTACCACGTAAGTAAGCCATTCCTCCTTCGGAGTCTGCTTGCTCGATGTGATCACTTCAACCTGCTGCCCGTTCTTAAGCAAATGGTTGATCGGCACAAGTTTCTTGTCAACCTTCGCTCCAATACAATTGTTTCCGATCTCGGTATGAATGGCATAGGCAAAATCCAATACGGTGGAACTGGCCGGGAGGATCCGCATTTCACCTGAGGGGGTGAACACAGAAATCTCATCCAGAAAAAAGAATCCTTTTACATCGTCGATAAAAGAAATTGCATCAGCATCGGGCGACTCAATCATTTCCTTGATCCGGTCGAGCCAGTTATCGAGCTTGCTGCTCATATTAAACGATTCCTTGTATTTCCAGTGTGCAGCATATCCCCTTTCTGCAATCTCGTCCATCCTTCTCGACCTGATCTGTATCTCTACCCAGTGCCCCGTATGCCCCATTACTGTTGTATGAAGGGCTTCATACCCGTTGGCTTTGGGGATGGATATCCAGTCGCGGAGACGGTCCATATTAGGCAGGTAATAGTCGGTGACTATCGAATACACCTTCCAGCAATCCGACTTTTCACTTTCAAGCGGTGTATCAATCACAATACGGATAGCAAAAATATCGTAAATCTCCTCGAAGGGAACTTCTTTTTTCTTCATCTTCTGCCAGATGGCAGCAATTGATTTTTCCCTCGCTTTGATAGTAAATGTTAAGTTTTGCTGGATAAGGTCTTTTCGTATCGGATGTACGAATTTACTAACGAACCGGCTGCGTTCCCTGGCCGAGGACCTTAGTTTGCCAAGCAGCGTCTCATAAACATCAGGCTCGGTGTACTTGAGGGCAAGATCTTCAAGTTCACTTTTAATGGCATGAAGCCCCAGACGATGGGCCAGAGGGGCATATAATATAATCGTTTCAGATGAAATCTTCAGCTGCTTCTCGGCGGGCAGTGCATCAAGTGTTCTCATGTTATGCAGACGGTCGGCCAGCTTGATCAGGATTACCCTCACATCATCGGACAGAGTAAGAAGAAGCCGTTTGAAATTTTCTGCATGGATAGACGTGGTACTCTGATCAAAAATACCCTTGATCTTAGTAAGCGCATCGATGATTGAAGCCACTTTTTCACCGAATAACCCCCTGATATCCTCGAGGGTATATTCCGTATCCTCAACTACATCGTGCAGCAAGGCACAAACTACCGAAGTAGTGCCCAGGCCAATCTCTTCCACACAGATCGTGGCCACACCGAGAGGATGAAAAATAAACGGTTCACCGGTCTTCCGTCGCATATCATGATGGGCATCGAGGGCAAGTCTGAACGCCTTGCGCACGATCTTGCGGTCGTCAGGATTTTTTGGCTTCCATAACCTCAGCAGGTTCCTGTAACGTTTCAGGATCTCCTTGTTTTCCGACTCCAATATAGCCTTAGCCACCATAATACAGCAATCAAAAGTGATGCAAAAATACAGCAAAATTCAGAATGAT
>CAIWXI010000104.1 GCA_903916595.1 uncultured Bacteroidales bacterium
AAATACACCGAATCAGCCCCAGCCTGGATTGCAGCCTGTAGCGATTCCCAGGTCCCGACGGGGGCGGTGATTTCGATTTTTGGTGTCATAGTTTTCTCGATTTACAGATGCAGGATACAGGATACAGGATTCAAGATGCAGGATACAGGATGTCCAGTTGCCAAGTAACCCAGTCACCGACGCAAGGCGCATAACACGCAACTATGCTGCGACATCATGCATCTTGCATCCCGGATCCTGAAACTACTTATTTATCTCTTTCTCAAAATTCGCCCGGTCTTCTTTCGACAGGTATTTGCAGTCGAGCATGGCTTTACGAAGTTCCAGCGCGAATTCCTCAGCGAATTTCTTGTCGGAAACTTTTTCCTTGTATTTGGCTTTGAATTCCTGGTAAAGAATAGTCATTTCGACCTCGGATTGTTTTTCCTTTGCTCTTAGTTTTTCAACCTTTCCTGAATCTGCAGGGTTTGCAGCTTTAAGGTTGTTCATGGTCTCGATGTTCTTGCACATTGCATCGGCGATGTTTGTCGCATCTTTTTTAAGATCGGAATTGCCTCCTTTGCAGGATACCATAAAGATTGCAGAGATGATGAGGATAACACTTAATAGTTGTTTCATAACATAAGGGTTTTGGATGCAGGATGCAGGATACAGGATATCTTGCATCCTGCATCCCGTATCCTGTATCCTGTTTATAAATTTAACTTGATACTCAATTCCTTAAACTGCTCCTCCTTGATCGCCGATGGTGAATCTATCATCACATCCCTTCCTGAATTGTTTTTTGGAAAGGCAATGAAATCACGGATTGATTCTCCGCCTCCGAAGATGGTCGACCAGCGGTCAAAACCGAATGCGATACCTCCGTGAGGGGGTGCACCGTATTCAAAGGCATTCATCAGGAAGCCGAACTGGTTCACAGCGTCTTCTTCGGTAAATCCGAGCACCTCGAACATCCGCCTTTGAAGATCTTTATTATGAATCCTGATCGATCCCCCGCCGATCTCGGTACCGTTGATCACGAGGTCATAAGCATTGGCCCTGACTTTTGCGGGATCGGTATCGAGCAATGGAATATCCTCGGGTTTTGGTGATGTAAACGGATGGTGTTTTGCGTAAAAACGTTTGGTTTCCTCATCCCATTCGAGCAAGGGAAAATCGGTCACCCAGAGGGGTTTGAATTCGCCGGTTTTCATAAGGCCCAGCCTTCGGCCCAGTTCCAGCCTCAGCTCGGACAGCGCTTTCTGTGTTTTTTCCTCAGCCCCGGCAAGTATAAGTACCAGGTCACCCGGCACAGCCCCAAACTGTTTGAGGATAGCAGCCAGGTCATCCGCAGAATAAAATTTATCGACTGACGATTTCATCGAACCATCGGCTGCATAACGAATATACATCATTCCTGAAGCGCCAACCTGAGGCCGTTTTACGTAATCGGTAAGCTCATCAAGTTGTTTACGTGAATACTCCGCGCAGCCATCGACTTTGATACCGGCAATAAATTCAGCATCATCGGCAACTTTGAAACCCTTGCCTTTCATTAAAAGTGTGATCCCCGTAAAGGTCATCCCGAAGCGGAGGTCCGGCTTGTCGCAACCGTAAAGCCTCATGGCTTCGTCATAGGCCATCCGCGGAAAATCGGCCATTTCCATATTAAGGACCGATTTAAACAAGTGTTTTGCAAGTCCTTCAAAAGTATTTAAGATATCCTCCTGGGTCACGAACGACATTTCGCAGTCGATCTGTGTGAATTCAGGCTGGCGGTCGGCGCGAAGGTCCTCGTCTCTGAAACAACGCACGATCTGAAAGTAGCGGTCGAAACCGGCCACCATCAGGAGTTGCTTGAAAGTCTGAGGTGACTGGGGTAAAGCGTAAAACTGACCGGGATTCATTCGCGAAGGGACCACGAAATCGCGGGCTCCTTCAGGTGTTGACTTGATCAGGTAAGGGGTTTCAATATCGATGAAGTCCTGTGAATTCAGGTAGTTCCTGGTCTCTATCGAAAGCTTATGACGTAATTCAAGATTCTTTTTGTTCGTCTGTCTGCGAAGGTCAAGGTAACGGTATTTCATGCGGAGTTCTTCGCCCCCGTCGGTATTGTCTTCGATGGTAAACGGCGGCACTTTGGAAGTATTGAGAACCGTGAGTTCTTCAACATTTATTTCGATATCCCCCGTAGGCATTTTCGGATTCTTATTGCTTCTTTCAGCGACTTTTCCCTTGGCTTTGATCACATATTCACGGCCAAGTTTACCAGCTTCCGCGCAAAGGGCAGGGTTCTTCTCCATATTGAATACCAGCTGAGTGATCCCGTAGCGGTCGCGCAGGTCGATAAAGGTGAGTCCGCCCATTTCCCTTGACCTCTGAACCCATCCGCAGAGAGTCACCTCAAGTGATGTGTTGTTTACGCGGAGCTCGCCGCAGGTATGTGTTCGCAGCATAAATAAAGTATTGATTAGAGCGGCAAAGATACAAAATTAGGGATTAGGGATTAGGGGTTGGGGGTTGGGGGTTAGGGGTTAGGGGTTGGGTATTTCACCATTTATTCACGAATTGTCTATTTTATTTGTGTTCATTACGGCTTCGCCGAACACCATTTCGCTACCTGCACCCTGATCCCTTCACTATGGGCTGAAAATTCGGGGGCGTACAGGCACTGAATGGTGGTGATGCCGTTTGAATAATCCCCGGCTGCATTGACTAACAGGGGGTACTCGAACACATATGTTCCCTTCGGAATATAGTAGAAGAAGAAATCGGTAGAAACGTCGGTTGTGCTTTGGTAATAGCCAAGTCCATCCTGGTAATGATACCCTGATAACGTAATCCCGGCTCCGGGTTCGAAGGCCGATGCCCTCTGGTCTCCCATATGAACGAATTCGAGGTTCCTGTCGGTGGTCAGTACTATCCTTACTTTCAGCTTATCGCCGGGTTTAAGGCTGCTGTTATCGCCTACAGGCTGCAGTACCGGACCCGAGGAGGTATTTGTCTCAAGGAACAGCTTCTTCTCAAGTTTCAGCGAGGTCGAAGCTTTGGTGATCTTGTCCATATTCTCGAAATACTGCCAGTACAAAGCTCCCCATGCAACTCCGTCGCTGCCTTTGCTCACTTTCACATTTCCCATATCGGGGGTGATCTCGTTCCCGCTCCAGCTCATGGTGAAATACCCTGTTCCGGCTTCCTGTTTAACGTCGCTCAGTTTCGAGGGATCGACCTTGATTTTACCTAGCGATATCTTGATTTTCGGGTCTTCTGTAAGCAGGCTGGTTCCTCTAAGCAGTAAGGCATAACAGGCTTCCACCGTCGCCCTGGTGCTGGTCCACGACTGGGTCTGTTTTTGTTTCAGCAGCCAGATCTTCATCTCTTCCACGGCTTTTTTGTCTTTGCCCACTTCGTCGAAGGCTTCTATCAGGGCGGACTGTGTTTCGACCGGAG
>CAIWXI010000105.1 GCA_903916595.1 uncultured Bacteroidales bacterium
ATCCCCAATGTTCCTCGTGAACGATCTCGGCCTTTTTACTGACGAGGAACTTCTGATACTTTTCTACCGCTTCCTTCATCTGTTCTTCAGATAAAACGGGAGTCATAATGAAAACGGTTTCGTACTGGTTTAACATTTCCTGTTTGTTTTAAATAAATAAATTGGTTTTATAAAATGGGCTGCAAAATTACAAAGAAGATTGGAGACTACCAAATATCCGTTATCAGATAGCAGATATCAGATATCAGATAGCAGATAGCAGTGCAACGGCATAAGCCGAAAGTCCTTCTTCCCTTCCAATAAAACCGAGTTTTTCACTGGTCTTTGCCTTTATATTAATCTGGCCGGCAGATATTGCAAGTGTGTCTGAGAGTGAAGTGATCATCAAAGGAATGTACTCAGCAATTTTTGGCTGCTGAAGCACGATAGTGCAATCAATATTTCCGATTGCAAAACCTTTTTCAGTGATCAGCCTCAGAGTTTTATTAAGCAGAATACTGCTGTCAATATCTTTAAACTCCGGGGAAGTGTCGGGGAACTGCTGCCCTATATCGGGAAGGCCGGCAGCACCAAGCATGGAATCAATAATTGCATGGATCAGAACATCGGCATCGGAATGACCTGCGGCACCCATCGAATGTTCTATTTGAACACCACCCAGAATGAAAAGCCTGCCGGGTTCTAGTTTGTGAGTATCAAAGCCGAAACCAACCCTCATTACGATGTACGATTTACGATGTACGATTTAAGTAGCGAAATATCTGCTATCTGCCATCTGATATCCGTTATCAGTTACTGCGCCGTTTGCTTACCCTTCTTGTCTGTATCAAAATTAAACAGCAGGGTAAACTGCAGGGTATTCTGTAATGGATTATTCTGTTTAACGGGGATGAGATACGAGAAATCAAGTCCGAAGACATTGTATCTCAAACCAGCTCCAATTGTAAAGAACTGTCTGTTGCCTTTGTATTTTGATTCATAAAAATACCCGGTTCTGATAGCAAACAACTTATTGTACCAGTATTCAACTGCAGCCGATACGGTGATTTCCTGTAGTTCTTCCTTGAAACCGTAGGGGGCATCATAAAACGACTGAAAAATCCCGGCCACGGCGGAAACATTGTTACTCCTTCCGCCGATAATAACGTACGATTTGGTCGCACTGTCATATTGGGTTACAGGAGGGGTTGGAACAAGGAGTTTACTCAGGTCAAGGGCAAATGAGATGCTGTTGTAATCATCGATATTCAAGGTAAAAGCCGGACCGAGCCTGAGGTTCGTAGGAATAAAATTGCTCTGTATTAAAGAACTGCTGTATGATATCTTGGCCCCGATGTTCGAAATGTCAAATCCGAAAGAAATACTTCCGCCGCTGGTACCTTTGATCTCCAGGGGGTGGTGATAGTAAAGTGCAATGTCGGCAGCAACTGAATACCCCGGTTTCACGCTGGCGTCGTAAGCGCTGTATCCCGGAATGAGGTTGGAATAAATAAACCTGCCGGCAACAGCGCCGGAAATTTCCCTCGAAAATTTTCTGGCATAGGTAGCATCAACAGCCAGCTCATTGGGTTTATACCTGCCCTGGTCCTTTCCGTTTTCATCGGTATATTGTATTTCACCCATCGAAAAAAACCGCAGCGACATGGCTATGGCCTGCTTGTCGCCAATCTTATAATATCCATAAAGCGATGCTAAACCGATATCGTTCACCAAACCCCTGAGCCAGGGAACATAGCCAATACCAATACCAAGCGCTTTATCGCAGAAAGCATATTTTGCAGGATTCCAGAACATGGAATAAATATCAGGTGAGGTAGCAGCTCCTACATCTCCCATACCTCCTGACCTTGCATCAGGCGCTATCATTAAAAATGGCACCGAAGTTGAAATAACACGGTTATTATTTGCTGCATCTTCCGGTGGCAGCTGAGCAAATAAATTTGAAACTACAAAAGTAAAAACCAGCAATAAAACCAGTTTGCTATGAATCTGTCGCATTCTTGAATAATTAATTATATGTATCTGATGAATTGGCTTGCAAAATAAACGAATTTAAGCGTTCCATATTGCTTTTGTTCAGAAATTAGCAATAACACATTGTTTATCAATGAATTATAGCAATCTTTCCTGAAAAATTCAGTAATGCCCCGTTCTTTCCGCTGAATTTAACGGTATAAGGATAAATCCCGCTGAACAGTTTATTCCCGCCATTGTCGGCCAGGTCCCACATAATAGTCAAAGGTGAGCTGCCCGATTCGGGATATGACCCGGTAATAGTCTTAAGCCTGATCCCTGTTAAATTATATATATCGATACTAACATCGAAGCCTCCCGGGCTGATGACCGGGGTAAAAACAAAACGGGTTTCCAAGCGGGCAGGATTCGGGTAACAGGATACATTTTGAACAGCGATTGATGACTCACTCGCTACTCTGAAATAAATCTCCTGCTCAGTTGAATTATCGTACAGATCGAATGCCCTGACCATGATTTTATGCTGTCCCGGCGCAAGACCGGTAAGCTGATAGCTCAGAGTCCCCCTGGTATAAAGCCCGATAAGGGGTTCATAAACGTCGTTCAGATTAAAGCAATGAGCCCAGTCATCATCCAGAACACCAAGAATATCATGCCCGATACCAAAGCCAGTCGAGTTTATACCCGAGGTGTCGTAGAGGTCGGCGATGAGCATGGGGCTGCTACCCGTTTGGGAGCCGGAGATAAAACTGCGGGTATCCATAAAAAGCCTTACAGAAGGACCGTTAGCCTCGGGAATGATACCGGGGTCTGTACCTCCGAAGATCACTTTGCTGCTATATCCCTTAGCATCAGACGTGCTGTCCGCTGCATAATAACTGATCTTTCCCTTGCCGAAGCTTAGTCCTACCCCCCTGGGAACCACAAACGAAAAGCTGAACTGCCCGTCTTTCACAGCTACTTTAACGCGGTCCATCAGATGGTCCTGAAGATTGAATTTCTGCGGATAACTTCCGTTATACTGCCCGGAGGTGTTACCAAGAGTACTGTAAGTAGTAGGTTTGTCGAATATTTTGGCCGTGAGTATACCGTTGAAATCGTTGATCGGATTGCCCTGAAAGGTTTGTATGGCGCCTTTTATGTTTACTGTGGACAGGCCATAGGCTGAATCAGACTGGTCCTGGGGCTGGCCGTTGATACTGGTAGTGACGATCTCATTTTCGGGAAAAGCAATCTGCTGGGCAGGGTCGCCGAGCAGTACAAAATTCCGTAAAAGGGAAGCGCTGGCCTGATTCTTGTTTTTGGATATCATGATAAGTTCACCCATCCTGATATACCGCCCATCGCTTCGATCCATCATATGACGAAAGAAACTGGTGTCGAGCGACTGGTTGGTACCTGCAAAGGTGGTACGGCTTGTCGAGAACATCGCGATTCCCCCTCCCCCGGGCCTCACAAAAATCTCCTCCCCTGCCGAAAACCGTTCGGGATTGTCAAACCTGCTGAATTCACAGGTGGCGGTAACAAAAACAGGCAATTTCTCTGAATTCGTCCAGGCATGTATATCAGCCATTGACAGCACCGCCCGGCTGCTCCAGCCAGTCTCGCCGCCATGTCCGATATAATTGATGATCAATGTTCCTTTTGCAACGGCATCGTTCAAAGCCTTAGTGGCTTCTGGAAAACGATTGCCGGCAGGGATCTTCACCATGGGGTAGGCATCAAAATATATTTTGTTGACATTGATAACCGGGTATTTCGCGGCAATAATTCTGTCGATATCTTCGCTATTGGACACGAAATAATTTCTGTCTCCTTCATCACAAAGCAGAGCCACATTATTACGCCAATCGGAACATATCGTATCGGAAAAATCACTGTAATGAATGATCTTATCAACAACCGTAGCGGCCTGAACGGCAGTACTGACAGGGAACCTTCCGATGCCGATCTCCAGACTGCCGCTTCCGTCGTTGCCTTCATTATTACCCATGATGCCAAAAAAATCATCGGTAACGTACGAAGCAGTGGTCGACAGGGACTCCTGTGATTCAAGCACCGGCACAATATTCTGGTTACCCGGAACCCTGTCTTTAGGATCATAGGAACCGTCGCCAAATAAGAGCAGGTATTTTGGACGGTCTGATGCAGAAGCCCTGTCGTAAAGCATCTTTACAAGGTCGCGGATCCCGCCCGGATCTGGCTGTCCACATGAAAACTCATTATAAATCTCAGGTACCGTAACGATCAGGGATTCAATCTGGCTGCGGGTTCTGTGGAAATCGGCAAGTCTCCGGGCCTCTGCAACAAAGACGGGTGGAACCACAATGATCATTTCCTTCGGCTGCAAGGCATGCAGGTTCTGGTTCGCCACAGCACCCACGAAGCTTACAGTGTCGGACCGGGTACTGTCAAAAGCGAAGAAGGTATGCAGGGAATCGGTTCTGATCCTGAACTTTAACAGACTGTCGGCAAGGGTAGTCTGTAGCTCATATATATCAGACATATCAGAAATATCCCAGATGGTAATCCCGTCCCTGGCTTTGTTCATCCTGAACTCCGTTATCCTGCCGGCCCCCTTTGAGTAGAGGTCCCTGAACGTGAATTCATTGCCTGTCCAATACAACTTTCTCGTCAGCTGCATCTCAATATAATCGAGCCACGCAACGGAAGGATCTGTGGGAGCATCGTATTCAAGCGATATCCTGAATTTTGAATTGGGATAGGTAATGAATTTACTTCTGTCAACCCCGTCGGCATAAGGACCTGGCTGATCCAGAGCTACAGCAACAAAACTCACACTGTCGAATTTCACCCCATCCCGGAACACGGTAAATTTACTGACCACGTTGGAACGGGCTATCAGACTCAGCTTCATCCTTACAAGTGAAAGGCTGTCGATATAGGGGAATGAGAAATCAAAATCATAGCGGTTGCTGCTCTTTGTGAATTTTTCGCCGAACCAGCGTTTTCCGGATTTGATCACACTCTCCAGATCAAGCTCATGAACAATCATATCGTCCCAGCGCTGGGAAGTACGGCTGGCCGCGGTATCAGGCAGGGGCTTATAAGTAACCCTCCTGCCTGCCCCGAGATCGAAAGTCATAAAATAATAGCAATAATCTGAGTACACGTTCCTTGAGTGCGTGTAGACGTTGGTTGTGGTGCTTAGCTTCCAGCTGTCGGGGCCTTCTCCATAAAACTGAATGTAATCGGGTGAATCAAATTTACCGTCACCCCCGTCATGCACCTGAATGGATATCTCCCTCAGGTCATCTTTCCTGGGGGTGGCATTGGATTCGGGGACCATCCCGCTTCCGTTTCCGAAAATCCTGATGTTTGCTGTATTGATAACGCCCGGGCTGATCCCCATCTTAAGCAGATCATGATACGAAATCCGGTATAATCCGTTGTGCTTTACCGAAAATTTGTACCAGCTTCCTGTTGAGAGAACAGAGTTCATTGAAGCCTGGTTCCCTGCAAATAAAACCCATGGGAAAAGGATAAAAAGCACAAGAAAACGGAAGTAAATTTTCATGTATATCTCTATGGTCTATCGGATAAAAACAAGCTTTGACGATTTTGCAGCAGTGGAACCATCAGGCAGAACTACTGTAATACGGTAAACGTAGATCCCTGCACCCAGCAGATTCCCGGCATCGGAACGCCCGTCCCATTTAAAAGGCTCAACCCTGTATCCGCCCGAATACATGGTAGTCCTGAATGTCTTCTCCAGAGTTCCAACTACAGAATATACCCTGATCTCTATCTCCAGGTTGTTATCGGCCTGGTTGGTCTGGAAAGAGAAGGTAGTATGGTCACGGAATGGATTGGGGTAGTTCATAACTTCATTCAGTGCGAAGGAAGCCGTGGAGGCAACCACAAAATCAATTCCTGCCTCAGTTGAATTATTATATACATCCCATACTTTCACATCTATATGATGAGAGCCGTCGGCAATTTTGAACACGGGATACTGGATCACACCCGTGGTGTAAGTATCCAGGTCTGCCATGTAATAATCGTTCAGTATCATCGGGTTCTTTGTATCATTATCAAGAATAGCCGTGATGTCGTGGCCTATGCCATTACCCACTGTACTGATACCCGATTCATCATACACATCGGCCAGCAAAACAGGGTTCTGATTGCAGACTCCCCCGTTTGTAAAGTTCCGGTCGTTCATATACAACACCAGCGAAGGGCCGTTGGTATCGGCTAAAGCGTTGTTGTTGTACCCCCCAACGAATATACCTTCATCGTGGCCGTTCGCATCGGTAGTTGCACTGCTGGCGTAATAGCTTATTTTGCCAATGCCGTATTTATAATCAATATCCTTGGGAACAATAAATGTAAATGAGAAACGGCCGTTTGTGATGTTTGATTTGCCGCTGTAAATAATGTTTTTACGTATCGAAAACGAATAGGGCGGTGCTTCGTGGTCGTTGGCCTTACAGGTGACTGAAGAAATTTTATCATAAATTGAAGGCAGGAGAGTTCCGTTGAAATCGGTGGCCAGCATACTGCCTTCCCTTACTTCACCTTCGATGGTAACCTGGGTAAGGGCTTTCAGTGTATCATTTTCTGAGGCAGGCACACCGGTCCTGACCGAAGTGGTAACCACATCGAGGTTAGGGTAGGCGATCATCAGGGCGGGGTCGCCAAGCAAAACGAATTTTCTTGTATTGGTTCCGTTATCTTTCTTTGAAAGCCTGATCAGGTCGCCCATGCGGTGATATTCACCATTGATTTTCTCGAACAGATGATTGTAAAAATTTGTCAGCAGCGACTGGTTCCCGCCGGCAAAAGTGGCCCGGGTGGTGGTAAACAGCGCGATGCCGCCTCCCCTGGGGTTCAGAAAAACATATTCTCCGGCTGAGATCCTGGCAGGATCATCCATGCGGCTGAATTCGCAGGTAGCCGTGAGAAATACCGGCAGCTTGTTATAATTCGTCCAGCTCTGGATATCCGGCACTTCAAGCACACGCTCATGTGACCAGCCAAGCTCGCCTCCATGCCCTATGTAATTGATCAGCAAAGTTCCTTTAGCAATCCGTTTGTTGATCGCGTCATTCACTTCGGGATACCTTGCTCCTCCCGGCGTTGAAACCTGAGTATAAGCATCGAGGTATATTTTGTCGACATTATATGTCTTGTTGATTTTTGCCGCCAGATAGTCGGCATCTTCCATGAAACTGTTTCCGCCGTTATTGTCCTGGTCATCGGCAACAAACGTAACCATGTTCCTCCACGACGACTTTACCGAATCTGAATTATCGGAATAATGAATGACCTTGTCAACCCCGTTCATGGCATCCTGCGCGGTCCTCACAGGAAACCTGCCGATGCCGATATACAGTGAATCAGCCCGGTTACCGCCTCTCACCAATCCGAAGTAATCATCAGAAACATAAGAATCAATAGGATAAAGCGATTCCCATGACTGGTAAGCGGGAATAAAATTAGTGTTGTCCTGTACACGGTCCTTGTAATCATAGGACGCATCGCCCATCAGCAGCAAATATTTAATCGGGTGACCGCCCGCGGAAGATCTGGAATAGAGCATGCGCATGAAATCCCTTATCGCTGTAATATCCTGAACACCCGAAGAAAATTCATTGTACACCTTCTCGGGGGTAGTCACGAAGACATTCAGATCAGAATGGGTCCTGTGGAATTCGGCAAGCCTCTCTGCCTGACCGGTGAACGCAGGATAGGATATCATCACGTAATCCACATCAGCCAGGCTATGAAGGTTCTGAGCCGACACCGGCCCGGCAAAAGCAGGAGTTAAAAATGCATTTCCGTCAAAAGCAATAAATTCTTTGAGTGTATCGGTAAGGAGCCTTACAGAAACAGTGTTTCCGTTCTTTTGCGTTTCCAGGTTTCTCACGTTGTATGGCACGGTAACATCCCATACCGATAAGGCCTGCCCCTGACCGTTAACCTGAAACTCGCTGATCTGGTTTTTTTTCCACGATGCTGCATTTCTGAAATTCATCTGGTTGCCTGTCATCGTTAGAAGGCGTTTCGCGTTCAACTCGAAATAATTCAGGTAACCAATTGAACCTGAAGCCATCTGATTGTATACCAGGTTAAGATTGATGGTCTGGCTTGTAGTAGAATAAGACTTGTTAAAAAGCCCTGAATGCGCGTAATAATCCTCAAAGGAATTAGAAACAGGATCGATGGAACCCGACATCAGCAAGTTACCATCGGCATTCACTTTGAATGATGAGGCCACCCCGAGTGACCTGGAAGCCACACTCAGTGAGATCGTTACCGGAAATTGAGAGTCAAGGTTGGGGAAGGTAAAAGAATAATTTCTGGAGGTGGTCACGTCGAAAATCTCTTTATCATACCATATCCTGCCTGAACTGATCAGGTTGATGCCATCGCGGTCATAGGCAATATAATCATTAAAATTCGTGTATGTAGCGTTGGCAGGAGCATTGATGAATGCCTGGGTCTGAATACGTTTTCCCTCTCCCTGATCACAGCTCAGAAAATAACTTGCAACATCAGAATAAATGTTTTTAATGTGATGGTATGTGTTGTCCATCCCATTGTACTTCCAGCGTTCGGGTCCGCTGCCATAAAACAGAATAAAATCCCCTTCATTGAACACCCCGTCATCCTCACCGTATACAAAAATGGGATTCTCAATGAGGTCATCAACGCGGGCGCTGTCGTTCGATTCGGGCAGCATGCCACCACCGTTGCCATAGATCCTTATATTTTTCGGGTTGATAGACGAAACAGCAAGCCCGGCATTTTTCAGGTCGGTGTATGTAAGCCTGTAAATGCCATCGGCAGAGATGTAAAACTTATACCAG
This sequence comes from uncultured Bacteroidales bacterium, assembly GCA_903916595.1. Classification (GTDB taxonomy): domain Bacteria; phylum Bacteroidota; class Bacteroidia; order Bacteroidales; family FEN-979; genus CAIRDP01. The sequence continues at coordinate 8,811 of CAIWXI010000105.1, forward strand.
CTGCCCGATGAAAGCACAGAGTTTGAAGTAAAAGCAGTTTGAGCCCTGGCTAAATTGAAGGGGCTGAAAACAATAATAACCAGGGTTAAAATAACAAGCCTTGGCAATGAATTTCTAAATATCATCTGATACATTTTATTACCTGACTTATATATGACCGCAAATTACTCCTTTAAGTTTGCTGAGGTGTCAAATATTTTTTTGATACGAAATCACCATGATTAACGTTTCATTCTTTTATATATTGTAAAGAAGCGTGAGCCGGACCGGTGATTTTTTTCCTAATTTTGTGGTCTTAAAAGCCTTTTCTCAGAAAACCGGGATTGTGAAGCAGAGATCATTTTTTACGGCAGTTTTTCTTCTGGTATCACTGCGGATGGCTTTTGCCCAGGATCCCGAATTTTCACAGTTTTACGCCAACCCCCTCTATCTTAACCCTGCATTGACCGGAGCAACGGTATGTCCGAGGCTAATCGGGAATTACAGAAACCAGTGGCCGGGCCTTGGAAACGCTTACAATACCTATAGTTTTTCGTATGACCAGGTGATAAATATTTTTCACGGCGGATTAGGGGTTCTGGTCACAGCCGACCGTGCAGGAGGCGGCAGCCTGAATACCACGACCGTTGGGTTGTCGTACGCCTACAAATTCAATATTACCGAAAAGCTGAATGCCAGCCTGGCTGTGAGAGGGTCATATTACCAAAGGCGCATCGTCTGGTCAAATTTTATCTTCGAAGACCAGATCGACCCCCGGAGCGGGGAGGTGATACGGCCCACCACCGAGAAACAACCCGACAATCCTTCCATATCTACTGTTGATTTCTCGGCCGGGATGTTTCTCGACTACGACGGGCTCTTATACGGGGGTCTTGCCGTGGACCATCTGACACAACCCGCGAATGGTTTTTATAGTGATAATACAAGCCGCCTGGCTATGAAATTCACGGCTCATGCCGGCTCCGTCATCAACCTGAAGCAGGGATACAGCGGTGACGAGGACCGGGAATTCTCTGTGTCGCCGAATGTATTATACCAGCAGCAGGGAGGGTCTCACCAGCTGAACCTGGGGGCATACCTTACGTTTGACCCCCTGGTATGCGGGTTATGGTTCCGCCATAACTTTGAAAACGCCGACGCGTTGATCATTCTCGTCGGAATTCACTATAAGAACCTGAGGGTAGGATATAGCTATGATTTGAACCTATCGCGCTTGTTCTCAGTGTCGGGAGGAGCTCACGAAGTTTCTGCCTCATGGCAATTCCCATGCATTGAAATAAAAAGAAAGATCAGGGCAATAAAATGCCCGAGATTTTAGTTATATATCCATATATTTGCAAAAAATTCCACGGATGAAAGTTCAAAAATGGTTTCATGTAAGCGCTATCATTGCAGCCTTACTGCTTACAGGCGCCTGCAAAAAAGAAGTTTCCCGATCCACAGGATGGGAGTATAATAACTCCAAGAACGGAGGCTTTGAAGTGCGTCCATTCCAGGATCAGGGTACAGGTCCGGGTCTCCTCTTTATTGAGGGGGGTACGTTTACTATGGGTCAGACCCAGGATGATGTACTATATGAATGGAATAACCAGCCCAAACGTGTTACGGTGACCAGCTTTTATATGGATCAGACCGAAACCCGTAACATGGATTACCTGGAATATCTTTACTGGCTTGCCCGTGTTTACGGCGCCGATTATCCTGGCGTTTACCGTAAAGCTCTTCCCGACACCCTGGTATGGCGCGACCGTCTGGCCTATAATGAGCCTCTGGTGGAATATTATTTCCGCCACCCCGCATACAGAAACTACCCGGTAGTTGGCGTCTCCTGGCTGCAGGCAAACGACTACTGCGCCTGGAGATCCGACAGGGTAAACGAAATGCTGCTGATCCGCAAAGGCATTCTGTCTATGGACCCGGCCCAGAAGAATGAAAATAATTTTAATACCGAAACCTATCTCGCCGGACAATACGAAGGTTTGGTCGGTAAACCGATGCCCGACCTTAATCCAAATGGTACCGGTACCAGGAAAGTTAAAATGGAAGATGGCATCATGCTTCCCAAATACCGTCTCCCGACAGAAGCTGAATGGGAGTTTGCCGCCCTTGGCCTGATTGGCAACACGGCATATGAAAGGATAGTAGAACACAAAAATTACCCATGGAACGGCTCCTACGTGCGCACCAACCAGTCTCGCTATTATGGCACTTTCATGGATAATTTCAAACGCGGTAAAGGTGACTATATGGGCGTTGCAGGAAATCTGAACGACGGGGCCGACATCCCCGCTGCCTGCGGATCTTATTTCCCTAACGATTATGGTCTCTATAATATGGCCGGTAACGTAAGCGAATGGGTGGCCGATGTATATCGCCCCCTGTCTTTTAACGATATGTCTGATATCCGCCCCTATCGTGGTAATGTATTTACAACACCTGTGCGGGATGCAGAAGGATTTCTCTCAGAAAAAGACAGCCTTGGTCATCTTAAATACAGACCTATTACTACCGCTGAAGCCAAAGACCGTAAGAACTACCGTCAGGCCGACAACGCAAACTATCTCGATGGCGATTACCAGTCGAACATCAACACCGAATACTGGAAAGATTTCACCCGCGATTCATCCAGTACCAATTTGATGTATCAGTATGGTGTGAGTTCGCTCATCAGCGATAAGGCACGTGTTTACAAAGGCGGCAGCTGGAAAGACCAGGCGTATTACCTGAGCCCCAGCATGCGTCGCTACCTTGACGAAACCGATGCATCCGACGCTATTGGGTTCCGTTGCGCGATGACCCGTGTAGGCGGAGCTATCCAGGGAAAATAAACAATAGATGTTCAGCAGTCTTACTGACATTTACACCCTCTTTCTTCAGCATCCCGATGTAGTTACAGATACACGGAACCTGACTTCCTCCTGCATCTTCTTTGCCCTGAAAGGCGAGCGTTTTAACGGGAATCATTACGCTGCCGCCGCACTCCTGCAAGGCGCCGCCTGGGTGATCGTTGATGAACCTGAATATAAAATCAGTCCACGTTGCATTCTGGTTAAAGATGTTCTTACCACATTGCAGGACCTTGCCCGGCATCATCGCCGCAGTCTTAACATCCCGGTCATCGCTGTAACCGGTACCAACGGAAAAACCACCACCAAGGAACTGGTCCATGCAGTGCTCTCGCGTAAGTATAATGTCATAAGTACATCCGGTAATCTGAATAACCATATCGGGGTACCCCTTACTCTGCTCAGGCTTACCACAGACACGCAGCTCGCGGTAATCGAAATGGGCGCCAACCATCAGGGCGAGATCGATTTTTTATGCAGGATCGCGTTACCCGGCTACGGTATCATAACCAACATCGGTAAGGCACATCTTGAAGGATTCGGAAATTTCGGGGGAGTCATCCGCACTAAAACCGAATTATATCGTTTCCTGGCTGAATCAAACGGAAAGGTCTTCGTGAATACCAATGACAGTCTTCTGATGCAATATTCCGACAGTCTTCAAAGGATCACCTACGGAAATCCTGATGAAATAAATCGGGGCATTGTTTCTAAGCTTTTTGGCGATTATAACGCGGTGAACATTCAGGCAGCGGTTTGTATCGGCAGGACGTTTAATGTAAGTGATGTTGACATTAAGCTGGCCATAGAATCATACGAGCCTTCCAATAACCGCTCACAGATCAGAATCACAGAGAAAAACCTCCTGATACTCGATGCATATAATGCAAATCCGGGCAGTATGGAGGCAGCCCTCAGATTTTTCGCGACCACCCCCTACGAGAATAAAGTGGTTATCCTGGGCGACATGCTTGAGCTGGGAACCGAATCAGATGCTTTGCACCTGCACATACTGAGGCTGTTGGAAGAATTATCTTTTTCTGAAGTCTATCTCGTGGGACCTGTATTTACCGCGGTGAATACACAACGGGAGTTCCTTTGTTTTGCCGACAGCGAACTGGTCAGGCTCTGGTTCAGCCATCATGGCCCAAAGGGTAAATCGGTGCTACTAAAAGGCAGCCGCGGAATGAAACTTGAAACTATTGCTGAAATCCTGTAGATGATTGAATATAAAGCGATAGGTCTGATGTCTGGGACTTCTCTGGATGGCCTCGATATCGCCTTTTGCGAATTCCGGCAAGATAATAGCATCTGGGATTATTCTGTTATTTATGCCGAGACCATCCCCTACTCCGGCGAATGGATTGACAAACTCACAAGCCTGCCCCTTTCAACTGCCATGGACTATGTGGCTACAGATCACAGTTATGGCCACCTTCTTGGAAAACTAACACGTGAGTTCATTGATAAGTACCATATAAAAGCCGATTTTATTGCTTCTCACGGGCATACCATTTTTCATCAGCCCGACCGGGGATTTACAGCCCAGATCGGCAACGGGGCTGCTATTAAAGCCGAAACAGGACTACCCGTGATCTGCGATTTCCGCTCGGGCGATGTAGCGAATGGCGGACAAGGGGCTCCCCTCGTACCCGCCGGCGACAAGCTGCTGTTCGCCGCATTTGATTACTGCCTCAACCTGGGCGGATTCGCGAATATCTCGTACGACCAACGGGATGATCGGGTTGCATTCGACATATGCCCCGTGAATATCGTTCTGAACAAGCTTGCAGGGAATTCAGGATTACTTTACGATAAAGATGGAGACCTGGCTTCATCCGGCCACGTTGACGCACAATTGCTGAACAATCTCAACAACCTCCCATATTACCGGCAAACCGGTCCGAGATCACTTGGAAAAGAATGGGTCGAAGAGATGATTTTTCCACTTCTGCTCAGATCCGGCCTGAATAACGTGGACATGTTGAGTACTTTTTGTACTCATGTTGCAGAGCAGATCGCCTCACATTCAGGAACCGATAAGCAAAAAACAATGCTTGTCACCGGAGGGGGGACACACAACAAATACCTTATTTCGTTGATCCGTTCATCCATCAGTTGCCAATTGAAAATACCCGATCCCCTTACTATTAACTATAAAGAAGCTCTCATCTTCGCATTTCTGGGGGTTTTACGCTGGAAAAATGAAATAAACTGTTTAAAAACAGTCACCGGCGCAAAAAAAGATGATTCCTGCGGAACAATCTATTGACTTTTAAATTTAATTGTTTTATCTTTGTTCCGATTGAATTATCGCAGATAATGCTATGAACAGAAATTACTTACCAAAAACATCAGTATGAGTTACAAAGAAGCCGTTGAATATATGAACGCACAGCTCCCCATGTTTCACAGGGTTGGAGCTGCAGCTTATAAAGCAAACCTTGACAATACCCTTGCATTATGCTCCATTCTCGGAGATCCGCAGAACAATTTTAAATGCATCCATATTGCCGGCACGAACGGCAAAGGTTCAGTTGCTCACATGATTTCATCCATACTTCAGCAAAAAGGGGTAAGGGTCGGATTATATACCTCCCCTCATCTCAAGGATTTCCGTGAAAGGATACGGGTTAACGGGAAAAAGATTTCAAAAGCCTATGTACCCTCATTCATTTCAAAGCATATGGAAGAATTTGAAACGCTTAGCCCGTCTTTCTTTGAACTCTCAGTGGCAATGGCCTTTCAGTACTTCCGGGAACAACATGTGCATGTAGCCATTGTTGAAGTGGGAATGGGCGGAAGGCTTGATTCTACCAATATCATCACCCCCCTCTTATCCGTTATCACAAATATCAGCCTTGATCACATGCAGTTTCTGGGCGATACCCCGGTAAAAATCGCTCAGGAAAAAGCAGGTATTATTAAACCCGGTGTTCCAATCCTGATCGGAGAAAGGCAGGATGCGATTGATGCTGTTTTCAAAAAACAGGCCAGGCAGATGAAATCGGAGATCACTTTTGCATCCGATCATTTTTCTGTTGTCAAGATCAGGAACTGGGGCCGAAAAGCAATTCACCTCAATGTAGACGCATTTAAAGATGAAGCCATCTTTATTAAAAAAATCCCCTGCCCGCTGGGCGGCGATTACCAGATGAAAAACCTGGTCACGGTTCTGGGCATCTGCGATGAATTAAACAAACAGGATTTCGGTATCACAGAAGAACATATTAAGAAAGGAATCCGATATTCTGCTGTACGCACCGGCCTCAAAGGAAGATGGCAGGTCCTGAACCTCAAACCACTTACAATCTGCGATACCGGGCATAACGAGGCCGGCATACTGGAGGTTGTTTCCCAGATAGAAAATGTAACCTATGATAAATTACATTTTGTCTTCGGAACTGTAAGCGATAAAGATCCCGGCCTTATTCTGAAACATCTGCCCGTAAAAGCAACGTATTACTTTTGCAAAGCCGATATTCCCAGAGGGATGGACGCCGATTCACTGAAACTAAACGCAGAAGAATATAAACTGAAAGGCAAAAGTTTCAAAAGCGTCGAGAAAGCCTACGAAGCTGCAAAGCTCTCGGCAGGCCCCGACGATCTTATCTTTGTTGGAGGAAGCACGTTTGTTGTAGGAGAAGTGGTCTAGGCGGATGGCGGATGGCGGATGGCGGATCACGGTCGGCCCCTACCCCCCGCTCACCAGGTGCAGGACCATCACATCGTCCCCGTCTTTAATTGTAGCTGTAGCGTACATATCTTTCTTTACGAGAGTGCCGTTAATTCTAATAACCAACATTTTGAAAGTAAATTTTTTAACCTTCAGGAGTTCATTAACGGTCAGTTCTTTATACTCAAACTGTTCGGGAGTGTTGTTCAGGATTATTTTCATAATTTAATAATTATCTGATATCAGATATTCAGCAACAATTCCAGCGCTACATTAGCTTGCATATTAGCAACTATTCCAACTCTGGGCGCCAGGGGAGGAACATGCTCAGAGATCCCGGTGGTTTCATCCCCGCAGATATGAAGGTTTCCATCGCGGCGGTAATGAATACTTTCATTCATCCCCCAACCTGCCATCCCAAGACCTACTACCAGAGGTTTCTCAGGGAATGCCGAGAGTACAGTTTCAATCAGCATTTCCTTCTGATCGGCCTGGTCAAAGGCTTCCACGATAACGTCACAATCCTTGAAATATCTCACAATATGTTCCGGGTCGAGTTTTATCTCATAAGCAATCACACTTACCGAAGGGTTGATCTGATGAATGACCCGTTTAAGCGCCTGTACCTTGGGCTCGCCAATCTGGCTTAGAAAATAATATTGCCGGTTCAGGTTTGAGTCACTTACCATGTCAAAATCGGCCAGTACCAAAGTGCCAATTCCCACTCTTGCAAGCGCAACAGCACAGTTTGAACCGAGACCACCACATCCGGCAATGCCGACTGCACGGATTTTAAGCTTATCTGTTATTTGAGCAAAAGTCATAGGTGAAATAATTTTGAATCAATAATTTATTCATACAAACTTACATAATAATTCTAAACCAGGACTACGTTATGCACAAGAAAACATATCGAACTTTTTGATTCACGGCGTTTTGCGAAGTAATTAATCACTAAATTTGTCATCGTAATTCGTACATCGTACATCGTACATCGTACATCGTACATCGTACATCGTACATCGTACATCGTAAATCGTAAATTGTACATCGTACATCGTACATCGTAAATCGTAAATCGTACATCGTAAATCCCTCTATATGATCTTCTCCGAATTCAAAAACACCCACAAACTCCTCGCTCAGTACAAGTACACCTGGGCTCCGATCGAAAAAGGTTACAACAACCGTACGATCTATATTAATGTCGGCGATCTTTCTATAAAAGAGAAACCTGTAAGCCAGCAAATGAAAGATAAATTCGTCGGTGGCAAAGGTTTTGACCTTCGGTTGCTCTGGGATGCAACAAAACCCGACACCCGATGGGACGATCCCGGGAATGAAATTGTAATTTCCGGCGGACCCTGTTGCGGCATAACCCAGTATTCAGGCTCAGGCAAGGCAATTTGCTGCGCTATCAGTCCGCAAACAGATATAATTGTTGATTCAAATGTTGGCGGATTTTTTGGTCCCTTCCTGAAATTCTGCGGCTTCGACGCCATAGAAATACAAGGAAAATCTGATCAGGAGGTGATGATTGTTTTCGAAGAAGAGCGTGCGGTGATTGAGATCTATGAAGCCGGTGACCTGCCAACCGACAGTCATGTACTGGCCGAAGAACTCCACCAGATGATGGCCAATCCCGAAAATGAAAAAGACAAATACAATGTTTCTGTTGTTTCTGCCGGTACTGCTGCCGACCATTCACTGATCGGAATGCTGAACTTTTCGTTTTACGACATCAAACGTAAAAAAGTCCGCCTGAAACAGGCAGGTCGCGGTGGCATTGGCACGGTGCTCAGAAACAAAAAAATCAAGGCGGTGGTGGCTCATGTAAAAACCATTGGGGGCAACCGTAACAACGTGGTGAACATGGAAGCTATACAGGAACGCGGCCGGACCTTCAACAAAGAAATGCGTGAGCTTGATGACAAGCAATGCGAAATGCGTTCGAAGGGCACGGCCCACCTCACTCATGTGATGAATGATTATGACCTGCTGCCGGTGCACAACTTTAAATTCGGCAGCCATCCTGACGCATTCAAGATCAATGGCGACGTATGGAAATCTTTCTTTACACAGAATGTTCCCGACGGATGCTGGGTCGGATGTAATATGGCCTGTGCAAAAGGGGTTGACAACTATGAACTCCGCAGTGGTCCTTATAAAGGAGACAAGGTTATTGTTGACGGACCTGAGTACGAAACAACCTCTTCCCTGGGTTCCATCGCAGGCATTTTCAACCCTGATTTTACGATAGAAGCAAACTTTTACTGCGATACATACGGTATTTGTACAATTTCCTGGGGCACTATCCTGGGGTTTGTCATGGAATGTTTTGAAAATGGAATTCTTAATGAAGAGCGGACCGGCGGGCTCAAATTAAATTTTGGCAATGCTGACGTGGCGATGGAATTGCTGCACATGGTATCGAGAGGTGAGGGGTTTGGCCTGATTGCCGGACAGGGCGTGCGAAAAATGAAACAGATTTTTGCAAAGAACGGCTGGGGCGATCCCAGGTTCATGCAGGATATCGGCATGGAAAACAAAGGCCTCGAATATTCCCAGTATGTTTCGAAGGAATCACTGGCCCAGCAGGGCGGTTACGCCATGACCAATAAAGGCCCGCAACACGATGAAGCCTGGCTGATATTCATGGATATGGTAAACAACCAGATCCCCACTTTCGAGAAAAAAGCCGAAGCACTTCATTATTTCCCGATGTTCCGTACCTGGTTCGGGCTAGCCGGTTTCTGCAAGCTCCCATGGAATGATGTGGAACCTGAGAACAACGCCCAGAATGCTGAGCCTGCAAAGGTTCCCGAGCATGTCGACAACTACGTCACTATCTTTAATGCCGTTACAGGATTAAAAATAGATAAGACGGAGCTTGTGCGGATGTCGGAGCGGGTATATAATTTCCAGAGAATCTTCAGCATACGCAGAGGCTACGGCCTGAGAAAGCACGATGCCCAACCCTACCGTGCCTGCGGCCCCGTAACCAAAGAAGAATACGAATCACGGGCCGAACGCTACGACAAGCAACTCATCGACAAAGCCGGATTTGACCCCATTGGAAAATCCACCGAAGAAAAAATGGCTGTCCTCCGGAAACACCGTGAAGACCAGTACGAAAAATTGCTGGATGCCGTTTATGAACGTCGTGGCTGGACCAAAAACGGGGTTCCTAAACTCGAACACCTGAAGAATATCGGAATGGACCTTCCGGAGCTTATTGAAGTGGTTGCACCATTGCAATAAATGGTGAAATGGTGTTCGGCGAAGCCGAACACCATTTCACCATTTCACCATTTCACCATTTCATCTGCATTCAATGAAATTCCCTTTTTGCCTCTGCATTGCCCTGGCCCTTCTCACCTCCCATGCCTGCTTTTCCCAGCAGGGACAGAATTATACCGTAATTCCCCATGGTTTGACGGCTGATTCGGTGTTAAAGATTGCAGCGACAGTGAAACCCGACCAAAGGCAGGCCGGATGGCAGGAACTTGAATTCACAGTTTTTTTTCATTTTGGGATCAATACTTTTACAGATCTTGAATGGGGTAAAAAAAATACTAAACCCGGTGTTTTCAACCCAAGCGAACTGGATGCACGACAATGGATACGCACAGCAAAAGAAGCCGGAGCAAAACTAGCCATCCTGGTTGCAAAGCACCACGACGGCTTCTGCAACTGGCCCAGTAAATTTACAGAATACAGCGTTAAGAATTCACCTTGGAAAAACGGGCATGGAGATGTTGTAAAAGAGGTTTCGGATGCCTGCAGGGAGTACGGCCTTAAATTCGGGGTATATGTTTCTCCCTGGGATATCAATTCGAAAGTCTACGGCAGCGACGAATACAATTCCTATTTCAAGAACCTGCTCACTGAAGTCCTGACCAATTACGGCGAGGTCGGCGAAGTGTGGTTCGACGGGGCATGCGGGGAAGGTCCTAACGGTAAAAAACAGGTATATGACTGGGCAGGATATTACGAACTCATCCGTAAGCTTCAGCCAAAAGCAGTCATCGCCATCATGGGTCCCGATGTCCGCTGGGTGGGCACCGAATCGGGCTACGGCAGGGAAACCGAATGGAGCGTGCTCCCATTCTCATCAGCCTCTGACAATAAGATCGCTGCAGGTTCTCAACAAACGGCGGGTGCGACAGGGTTTGTTCCACCCATTGACATGATGCAGCAGGACCTTGGCAGCCGTGACAAGCTCTTCGGAGCCGACCGGCTGATCTGGTACCCCTCTGAAGTGGATGTGTCGATCAGGCCGGGCTGGTTCTATCACAACTGCGATGACTCCCTGGTGAAAAGCCCTGAAAAACTGGCTGATATATATTTCAGTTCAGTGGGAAGGAATTCGGTGCTTCTTCTGAACCTTCCACCCGATAAACGTGGCCTAATCCATGAAAATGACATAAAAAATCTCAGGGGTATGCGCACGCTGCTCGATTCATGCTTCAGTGAAAATTTAGCAAGGGGTGCCGTTATCATCCCGCTGAATGGCAATTTGAAGTCTAAAGCGGAAAATATGACCGATCATAATCCCTCCACCTTCTGGACGAGTAAAAAAGGGATCACCTGCGCATCATTTATTATGGAACTGAAACAGATTTCTTACTTTAACTGCCTGAGTATACAGGAAAACATAAAGAACGGGCAAAGGGTGGAATCATTTCTTGTCGAAATACCCGAAGGCAAATCATGGAAAGTCATTGCATCGGAGACTACCATCGGTTATAAAAGATTGCTGAGGTTCCCCCGGGTAAAGTCGGGCATCGTAAGGATCAGGATCACATCCTCACGAGGGAACCCCGAGATTTCCGAGATAGGATTATTTCTGATCCCCGAACGCCTTGTTCCATTAACTTCGCATAAAAATTAAAGAATGAAGGTTGACAAAAAACTCCAGGCCCGGCTGCAGACTGAAGTCGACACTGCTTTCCTTTACAGGCGGGTTGCTTCGATGGAAGATGACGCCGAAATCAGCTCCATTTACATTGAGATGGCAAGGATTGAAGAACTGCACAAAGGCAAGGTGATGGAGAAAGTGCGGGCTATCGATAAAGCCGCTACAGAGCCCCTGCCATCAGCCAGAGCAAGGATCATCTCAAAACTCGGGGGTATATTCGGAAAGAACATGATACTGGGGATCCTGCTCGAGGCCGAGAAAAGCATATCACAGGCTACAATCAGCAAAAAGACTGTAAGCGGCGAAAAAGTAAAAGGCGATGAAGACCGCCATGTGAAGATCCTTGAATCGCTCGATCATCTGAGCGGCGACAGGGTTAGGAAAATGGAAAGGGGCCACCGCAATATAGGCGGCAACGCCTTGCGGGCAGCAGTACTTGGCGCCGACGACGGACTGGTTAGCAACCTCAGCCTGGTGATGGGCGTGGCCGGGGCAACCCAGGGAGGAAATGCAGTATTGGTTGCAGGCTTCGCCGGACTGCTTGCTGGCGCTTTCTCTATGGCTCTCGGGGAATGGATATCTGTAAAAAGTTCACAGGAGCTCTTCGAACGCCAGATCGAAATTGAAATGGAAGAGATCGAGAACAACCCCGAAGAAGAACGTCAGGAGATCATCCTTCTGAACCGTGCGAAAGGTATGCCCGAAGCAGAAGCCAGGGCCATCGCCTACAGGATATTCGCCGATAAGGATAATATGCACACCCTGCTGGTGAAGGAAGAACTCGGGCTGAATCCCGACGATCTCAAAGGATCGGCCTGGGAAGCCGCCATAACATCGTTTTTGTTGTTCATTGCCGGCGCTATTATCCCCCTGGCTCCCTTCATTTTTCTTAAGGGGCAGACGGCTATCGCCACCAGCGTTGTATTGAGCACCGTCGCCCTGTTCACCATAGGCGCTGCAATCACCCTGCTTACCGGAAAGCCCTTGTTTAAAGCCGGGATGCGGCAGGTGATCATCGGACTTGCCGCCGCCGCAGTCACGTTCAGCATCGGTAAACTTATCGGCACTGCGCTGATGACGTGATATCTGCTATCGGACGTCAGTCCGGAATTTTCCTGTTCAGATACGCGGAATAATCCGCCACCTTGGGTTGATATTCCTCATCCATCAATGCAGAAGAGATAAGATAATCGGCCGTGGAACGATTGCATGCTGATGGGATGTTATACAACACCGAGATCCTGAGAAGAGCTTTTACGTCTACGTCATGCGGATGAGGTTGCATCGGATCCCAGAAGAAGATCAGAATGTCAACTCGTCCCTCGGCTATCATGGCGCCTAACTGCTGATCCCCGCCGAAAGGTCCTGACTTCAGCCGGATGATCTTGGGCTGTATGATCTTTTTCTTATCTTCCAGTCGCTGAGGTTGTTCGGTAATCGCATCCACTGTATCTGTCTCCGCATTCTGACCAACCCCCAGCTGTTTACTAATCAATGCATCATTTATGAGTTTACCTGTTGTTCCCGTGCAGATCAGCTGATGCTTCATCAGGATCTTCCAGTTCCATCCCGCCCATTCCACGATATCATGCTTGCAGTTATCGTGGGCCACAAGCGCTATTCTCTTTCTTTTTGCTGTTGCCATAATCTGGTTTATAAAAAACAAAGGTACGATATCTGAATTTAGCGTATTTTTAGCACTTACTTTTATCATCATGATACAGAACCAGTGGTACGTGATCCTCGAATCACGCGAGATCAGGAATAACGAGGTAAAGGGATTCACCCGCTTTGGAGAAAAAATAGTGGCCTGGAGAGACGGGAATGGAAAACTCGGAGTGTTCCGCGACAAATGCCCCCACCGTGGCATTCAACTCAGCCTGGGGAAAGTAAAAGGCAACTGCCTTCAGTGCCCCTTCCATGGTTTTGAATACGACACTACCGGGAAATGTATCCTCATCCCGGCCAATGGCAAAGCATCGCCTCCCCCCGATTATATCAGGACCAGCGTTTATCCCATCAGGGAAGCAAATGGTTTTGTTTATGCCTGGTATACAGCGGTACCTTTATCCCAGGAAGCCATCTCAGCCATGAGCTTCCCTGAAGTCCCCTGGTTCGACGATATTGACGACTCCCTCATCTGGTCGGGCTTCACCGATCCCTGGAAAGCACACTATTCAAGGGGCATCGAGAACCAGCTCGACATCTGTCACGTCCCATTCATACACCGTACTACTATCGGCCGTGGTATAGGACCCCTGGTGAACGGTCCATACACAAAAACCGGAACAAATTTCGTTTCATTCTGGCCTTCGAATGAACAGGACCACGGACAAAAGCCACTGCGGCCCGACCAGGTTCCCGAGCCAGTAAAAAAAGGCACTTATCTCACCTTCATTATCCCTAACATCTGGCAGAACCATATCATGAATTCAATGAGAATTGTGGTGGCCTTTGTTCCCGTTGATGACAACAATACACTGTTTTATCTCAGGACATACCAGAGCATGATCAAGCTGCCGGTACTGAGGAATATTTATTTCGCGGCAACCAATTTACTGAATCGCATTGTTCTGCACCAGGACCGCCGGGTCGTGCAAACCCATCAGCCGGTGCCAAGTGCGCTAAAGATGGATGAACACCTCGTGCAGGGCGACAACCCGATCATTCAGTACAGGAAGATGAGGGAAAAACTGAAATCTGATATCTGATGGCGGATGGCAGATGGCGGATGGCAGTTATGGATTTCCGTTCAACATTCAACATTCCTTGTTCAACATTCGACATTCATTCCCATCAATCAATCCGTCAATGGCACTTATCCACCTTCATATACGGATAAGTAAACTCCGTGGGAGGCAGCAGCGTTTCCTTGATCGTACGAGGGTTGGTCCAGCGAAGCAGGTTCAGATGGCTTCCGCTCTTGTCGTTGGTGCCTGAGCCCCTGGCCCCGCCAAAGGGCTGCTGACCTACAACCGCTCCCGAGGGTTTGTCGTTGAAGTAGAAATTGCCGGCCGCATAGCGCAACACCCTGCAGGCGGTATTCAGCGCCTCACGGTCTTTGGAAAATACCGATCCTGTAAGTCCGTATGGTGAGGTCTGGTCGCAGATGTGCAAGGTATCCTCAAAATCCTTGTCCTTGTATACATAAACGGTCATCACCGGACCGAAAATCTCTTCTTCCATCGATTTGAAATGCGGGTCTTTGGTAAGTATCACGGTGGGCTGTACAAAATAGCCTTTTGATTTGTCACCCGTGCCCCCGTATATAACCTCTGCATCACTTGATTTCTTTGCATAATCGATATATCCCATGATGTTGTCGAATGAAGCCTCGTCAATCACGGCATTCATGAAATGACTGAATTCGCGAACATCGCCCACGGTGACCGTCGACAGCATATCCCCTATCCGTGATTTTACTTCGGGCCATAAGGATTCGGGGATATACGAACGCGAAGCCGCGGAGCATTTCTGTCCCTGGTATTCGAAAGCTCCCCTGACCATGGCAACGGCAACTTCCTGTGGGTCGGAAGAGGGATGGACAAAAATGAAGTCCTTGCCCCCGGTCTCGCCTACTATCCTCGGATAAGACCTGAAACCGGCCATATGATCAGCAATAGTCTTCCAGATGCCGTTAAAGGTCCCGGTAGAGCCGGTGAAATGAATGCCCGCGAGATCACGATGACCAAGGGCCAGCTTGCCGATCATGCTTCCCGAACCGGGAATAAAGTTGATCACTCCATCTGGCAGTCCGGCCTCCTTAAATATCTTCATCAGCACAAAATTCGAAAGGATGGAAGTAGATGAAGGCTTCCATACCGTGGTGTTTCCCATTACAACCGGGGCCATGTTGAGGTTGGAGGCAATGGCGGTGAAGTTGAACGGGGTTACCGTAAATACAAAGCCTTCCAGCGGACGGTATTCAAGACGGTTGATTATCCCCTTTTGAGAATGTGGCTGCTCCTTGTATATTTCAGTGGTAAAATAGGCGTTGAACTTCAGAAAATCTATCGTTTCGCAGGACGAGTCTATTTCGGCCTGATATGCGCTCTTACCCTGACCAAGCATGGTTGCCGCATTAAGCCACTGCCTGTACTTTGAGGAGATCAGCTCGGCTGCCTTCAGAGTGATCGAAACCCTCTCAACCCAGGAAACATCTTCCCATTCCCTGTGTGCTTTCAAAGCCGCATCTATAGCCATCTGCACTTCCTTCTCCCCTGCTACATGATAATTCGCCAGCACATGCTGATGGTCGTGGGGCATTACGACTTTTGAGGTTTTGCCTGTCCTTACTTCCCTGCCTCCGATGATCAGCGGAATATCAAGGACTTCAGAGCTCATCCTGTCAAGCTCTTCATTCAGATGTTTTCTTTCTTTGCAACCCGGTGCATAGTTGAGAGTATGCTCGTTTTCGGGCCTCTCAAGATTAAAAATCGCATTATTCATATTATTTTTATTTAGACTTATTCCGTTTTCTTTGCAAATGTAAATATTTTTTTTCACTGCGGATATGCATCCGACGACATATCGCAAAAATAAAGTATTTTTGCCCGATATCGGATGTAATTATGGAAACAAAGTTCAAACCCAGGCTGGACCACATTAAGCTCGATTACAAGATCTGGCTGGCCGACCTGAATGGCATGGGCATTCTGGGCGACGGTAAATGGAGGATGCTGAAGCTGATCTCCGAAAAAGGTTCTCTGAAGGCAGCCTGCGACGAGCTTGGCTATACGTATCGCCGCACCTGGGGAAACATTAAAAAGATCGAAGAGTTTTTCGGGTTTCCCCTGCTTGAAAAACACAGAGGGGGCTCTGAAGGAGGGAGCATGACACTGACCGAAGAGGGAAAGCTGCTTGTAAAAGCCTTCGACAGGTTCCATTCCACTGCTGACGATGTGATTCAGAAAGGCTTCAGGGAGTTCATTGATGAAATAACAGGCAAACAATAACATTATGAGAAAACTTATTTCAGTTTTATTGTGCAGCATCATGCTGACCTCAGTGGCATCAGCTCAAAAACCCGCGGGAATCAGCGGTGATCTGATCATTTTTCATGCAGGCAGTCTTTCGGTTCCCATGAAAGAGATCAAGGCGGAGTTTAATAAAATCTACCCCAAGGTGAATGTGTTGATGGAGCCGGCCGGAAGCGTAGAGTGTGCAAGAAAGATCACCGATCTGAAGAAACCCTGCGACATAATGGCTTCTTCTGATTACAGCGTGATCGACAAAATGCTGGTCCCGGCGTATGCCGACTGGAACATAAAATTTGCGGCTAACGAAATGTGCATTGTATACGCCGATAAAGCAAAATACAAAGATCAGATCAATGAAAAGAACTGGTTTGACATCCTGATGAAGCAGGATGTGGCATTCGGAAGGGCCGACCCCAACTCCGATCCCTGTGGTTACCGTTCGGTGATGTGCATACAGCTTGCCGAAACGTATTATAAAAAGCCCGGACTTGCAAAACAGATGCTCGCAAAGGACCTCAATTACATCAGGCCAAAAGAGGTAGACCTCATCGGCGTGCTGGAGTCGAACAACATCGATTACATTTTCCTTTACAGGTCCAACGCGGTGCAGCACAACCTGAAATATCTGGTGCTCCCCGACCAGGTGAACCTGAAAAACTCTAAATACGCCGATGTTTATAAAAATGCTGTCGTTGACATTAAAGGCAAAAAGCCAGGGGAAACTGACCAGGTTAAGGGAGAGCCCATGATCTACGGCGTTACCATGATCAAAGATGCTCCCAACCGCGAGGCTGCTCTGGCTTTCCTCGAATTCATGCTGTCGAAGGACAAAGGGATGAAGATCATGGAAAAGGACGGTCAGCCCTCGGTGATTCCTATGGAAGAAAAGAATTATTCAGCTGTTCCCGACCGCTTGAAACCATTTGTTAAAAAGCCATAAAATGAAGAAGCAGGGGCTGCAGTGGGCTTTTTCCATACTTGGCGGACTGCTGCTGTTATTTGTCCTGGGTCCGGTCCTGGGCCTGATGTTCTCCTCATCGCCCATGAAGCTGTTTGAGACGGCCAAAGATCCGGAGGTTAAGAACAGCATTATGCTTACCCTGGGAACTTCCATGGCGGGAACCCTTTTGTTCGCTCTTGCCGCTATTCCCTTTTCATGGATCCTTGCCCGATATCAGTTCCCTTTAAAAAAACTCGTCACTGCGGTCATTGACCTTCCTGTGGTGATCCCTCATTCGGCTGCAGGCATAGCGATATTAGGCTTTATCTCAAGGGATACATGGCTTGGAAAAGCCGGATCACTGGCAGGATTCAATTTTATAGGCCATCCTGCCGGTATCATGCTCGCTATGGCGTTTGTAAGCCTCCCCTACCTGATCAATGCAGCGAGAGACGGGTTTTTATCAGTGCCTGAACGTCTCGAAAAAGCGGCGCTTACTCTTGGCGCCTCTCCGGCAAGGGTATTTTTTACCGTCTCCCTGCCCCTGGCCTGGAAAAATATATTATCGGGACTCATACTGATGTTCGCCCGCGGCATGAGCGAATTCGGAGCGGTCGTCATCATCGCTTATCACCCCATGATCACACCCGTTCTGATCTATGAACGATTTACTTCGTTCGGATTGAAATACGCCCAGCCGGTCTCGGTGATCTTTATCCTGGTGGTGCTGGTATTTTTCCTGATCCTCCGCCTTCTTCTCTCAAACACAAAAAAAAGCTGATCTCTGCATGCTTAAACTCACAGGTGTAACCAAAGATTTTAAAGGATTCAGGATCAGCGATATTTCTTTTACCGTCGAGAAGGGGGACTATTTTATACTTCTTGGGCCATCGGGAGCCGGCAAATCCATATTGCTGGAAACCATTGCCGGGCTGCTGAGTCCTGATTCAGGAACCCTTGAGCTGAACGGAAAGGATATTACCAACCTGCCTATACAGCAGCGGAAAGTGGGACTGGTGTTTCAGGACCATGCCATCTTCCCGCATATGAAAGTAAAGAAAAACCTGGCTTTTGCACTGCATGGCAGGCCTTCCGGCTTTATTCGCGAAAGGATAGCAGCCATGTGTAAACGGCTCGGTATCGAAGATCTGCCAGAGAGATATCCATCAACTCTTTCAGGTGGAGAGCTTCAGCGCGTAGCATTAGCACGCACTCTGATCCAGGAACCGGAGATCCTTCTGCTCGACGAGCCTCTGTCGTCAATGGATACCCGTCTGAAATCAGGGGTCAGGGCTCTGCTCAGGCAGATCCACCGTGAAGGACAGACCATCATTCACGTCACACACGACTACGAGGAAGCTCTTTCTCTGGGAACACGGATCGCCGTGATGGATCATGGCAGAGTGCTTCAGACAGGCACTCCCGACGAGGTATTCCACTACCCCAGGAACGGGTTTGTGGCTCATTTTATCGGGCTGAAAAATTTCTTCCCTGTAACCATCAGAATGAGTAACGCCATACCGGTTGCTGTAACCGATGCAGGTCTCAGGATACAGGTTCAGCAAGGACAAGAAAATGCAAAAGGTTTCGTTATGATAAGGGGGGAAGATATCGTGCTTTCAAATGCAGCCCTGGATTCTTCGGCCACTAACGTATTCAGCGGACGGATAAGGGAAGTCACTGTCACTCCCATGGGATATGACATCTGCATAGATGCCGCAGAAACCATCCATGCACTGGTAACCCGGTCTTCGCTTGAAAAAATGAATCTGCGTGAAGGAGTGAACATCTGGATGAACATAAAAGCCACAGCGGTAAAATTTATTGAGGAATGATAGCATTTGAAGAAGCGTTGGATATCGTATTGAACAGTGCCATTACACTGACGGAAGAACAGTCGGAGCTCGGATCGGCCTGTGGCAGGATATTAAGCCGCGATGTGTTTTCCGATCTTGACATGCCTCCTTTCAATAAGTCGGCGGTGGATGGGTTTGCATGCAGGATGCAGGATGCAGGATACAGGATGGAGCTTAGTGTAATAGAAACGATTCCGGCGGGATCGGTTCCCGCCAGGGCAATTCAGGCTGGTGAATGTTCCAGGATAATGACCGGGGGCATGCTGCCCGATGGAGCCGATACCGTGATCATGGTCGAGGATACAGAACTCACATCCGCCGACACAATAAAAATCCTAATCGGTAAAACGGCAAGAAATATATGCAATCAGGCTGAAGATATTCGTGAGGGAGACAAGGTGCTTGATAAGGGAACCCTCATCAGGCCTGCTCATCTGGCGGTTCTCGCTTCAGTTGGCAACACCATGCCATGGGTGGCACGGCAGCCGCAGATCGGGATCATCTCTACGGGGAATGAGCTGGTCGAACCTGATCGGAAGCCGGCCGCCGCCCGTATACGCAACTCCAATGCCTGGCAGCTTTATGCACAGGCAAAGACGATACCCGCTGGCTGTAGCTACTTCGGCATTGCAGGGGATACTCCCGAAGAACTTGAAGAAAAAATTTCCACAGCCCTATTGACCTCCGGCATTGTGATCCTTACCGGAGGAGTTTCGATGGGCGATTTCGATTATGTACCGGCCGCCATGGAACGTGCGGGCGCCATTATCCTGTTCAAAAGCATAGCTATTCAGCCCGGCCGGCCTACAGTCTTTGCACGTCGCGGGGATAAATTCATTTTCGGACTTCCGGGAAATCCGGTATCTTCGTTCGTGCTGTTTGAACTTCTGGTAAAGCCTTTTGTGCTGAAAATGATGGGCTGTGAGACAGGCTCCGGCATGCATCTGTTGCCCATGGCAGAAGGGTATTCGAGAAAAAAATCGTCAAGAAAATCGGTAATCCCGGTACTGGTCGAGAAAGGCCTGGTACATCTTCTGGAATACCATAGTTCGGCTCATATCAACGCGTATACAAGAGCAAACGCCATGCTGATCGTAGACATCGGACAAACTGAAATTAAAAAGGGAGAGCTGGCCCATGTACGACTCCTTTAACCGCCGCATCTCATACCTGAGAGTTTCCGTTACCGACCGCTGTAACCTGCGGTGCACTTATTGTATGCCCGAACAAGGTATTTCGATGCTGCCGCATTCCGATATCCTTACCTACGAAGAGATACTCGAAGTAATCAGGGTTTCTGTTGCCATGGGCATTGATAAAGTGCGGATTACCGGGGGAGAACCTCTTGTACGAAAAGGTCTTGTTCCCTTTATAGCGAAGGTGGCAGCTATTCCCGGCATCACTGACCTGGGGCTTACCACCAACGGCATACTGCTTGAGGAGTTTGCACTACCTCTGGCCGAAGCCGGACTTCACAGGATCAATATCAGCCTCGACACCATCGACCCGGTGAAATACAAGTGGATAACCAGGGGCGGCGACCTTGAAAAGGTGTTAAAAGGGATTCAGGCTGCGCAGGATGCAGGACTGAAACCGGTTAAAATAAACTGCGTTATTCAGAACTCTTCGGATGAACCCGATGCGACTGCGGTCCGCGAATTCTGTCTGGCCAGAGGGCTGGAAGCCCGGTTCATTCACCAGATGAACCTCGGAGAAGGCAGTTTCACTATTGTGGAAAACGGACATGGTGGCGACTGCGAGCGCTGCAACCGGCTTCGGTTGACCGCTAACGGCAAAATCAAACCCTGTTTGTTCAGTGATCTCGAATTCGACATCCGCCGTCAGGGAATTAAACAAGCTATAGAACAAGCAGTTGGGATGAAACCTGAAAAAGGCTTGTCCAATACAACGGGTTTTTTTCATAATATTGGAGGATGATTGGGATTTACGATTTCACCATTTCACCATTTCACCATTTCACCATTGCACCATTTCACCATTTCACCATTTCCTTAAGGTATGCCCAAACTAACTCATATTGACCAATCCGGTAAGGCCTGCATGGTCGATGTATCGGCTAAGCCTGCGCAGGTAAGGACGGCCGAAGCGACAGGCCATATTACCCTTGCCGGGGCTACGATCAAACTCATCCGCCAGAATAAGATGAAGAAAGGCGATGTACTGACCGTTGCCGAGATCGCGGGGATACAGGGAGGAAAAAGGACTTCTGAACTTATCCCTTTATGCCATCCGCTGAGTATAACAAAAATGGAAGTGAAGGCGAGCCTCGATAAGACGGGGGTCCGGATCGAAAGCCTGGCACGATGTACCGGGCCGACCGGGATCGAGATGGAAGCGCTCACGGCGGTTTCGGTGGCCCTGCTTACGGTTTATGATATGTGCAAGGCGGCCGATAAAACAATGCAGATCGATGAGATCAGACTCGTAAGCAAATCAAAGGAAGACATCAATGATAATTCCGTATAAAATGGAGCAGCTTAAAGTAGTTTCGGTAAACATTTCAGCAGGCAAAGGCACGATAAAAACGCCTGTCAAAGAGATCAACCTGACCCAACAGGGTGTTGAGGGCGATGCCCATTCAGGTCAATGGAACAGGCAGATCAGCATACTGGGCATGAACAGCATCAGGAAAACGAGGCAACAGGCTGGCCGTACGATACTTCCCGGTGAGTTTGCCGAAAATATCAGCCTGGAAGGTTTTGATTATACCCAGGTTCACCCTCTCGACCGGTTTACCTGTGGCGGGACTGAGATCGAAGTAACCCAGATCGGCAAGGAATGTCATGGGACTTCGTGTGCAATTTTCAAGGAAACAGGTGACTGCGTGATGCCTAAGGAAGGGATTTTTGCACGTGTTCTCAACCCGGGAATGATCCGTGCAGGGGATGTGCTGGAATTTCACCCGAAAATGTTCAGGGCGCTTGTGATCACACTCAGCGACCGGGCCAGTTCGGGAGAGTATGAGGATAAATCGGGAGCGAGGCTTCAGGAGATTTTACACTCATTTTTTCATGAGCAGGGATTGAATCTATATATCCATCATTCGCTGATTCCCGATGATCCTCATAAACTCGAAGAACTGGTACACAAGGCAAAAGATGAACTCGTCGATATTCTGATCACTACCGGCGGTACAGGCATAGGCTTCAGGGATTTTACTGTGGATATCATAAAACCCAGGCTCGACAAGGAAATACCGGGGATCATGGAGATGATCAGAATGAAATACGGAGCCCTGAAACCACAGGCCTTACTCAGCCGCTCTGTTGCAGGGGTTATGGGCAAAACGCTGGTGTTTACCCTTCCCGGCAGCGTAAAAGCCGTAAATGAGTATATGGATGAGATCCTGAAATCCATGCTGCACATGATACATATGCTGCATGGCCTTGATGCCCACTGAAGTAACTGATAAATCATGATTATGAAAAAATTCATACTGCTTTTCCTGATGATCTCTGGTGTTTATCCCTTGCAGAAGATAATGGCTCAGATCAAAGGCCCTGAAGTTTCGAAACTGACAAACCAGATCGTCAATTCAAGAAAAACCAGCAATGACCTTCTTAGAAAGTACTCCTGGACCTCCCGCACTGAAGTATTAAAATCCAAAAAGATCCTGAACGTAATGATCGAGAAGAACCAGTTCGATCAGAACGGTCAGCTCGTTCGTAAAACCCTCAATGAACAGGGTGCTAAAATGCCCAAAACATTCCTCATACGTAATATCGCCGAAAATGAGAAAGAAAACATTGAGAAATACCTTTTTGGCTTACGCGATTTCCTGAAAAAATATTCGCTTCCTGATATCGATCAGTTGAGGAGTTTCATTGGATCTGCTGCCTTGCAGGTAATTGATTCGACCCACGAGTATGTTTTTACAGGAAAAAACGTGGAGGGAGAAGGGGACCAGCTGATATGGTGGGTTGAAGACTTACATTTTACTACAGCAAAAATAGAAGTCCACATGATATATAACAAAGATATCGTCTACTTCACGGGGACTTTCACGAGACTCAAGAACGGTCTTAATTACATGGTTTATGCGGAAGCATTGATTCCTTCGAAAAAGATGACGCTTCAACTTCAAAATTACGATTACATCCAGGAATGATCTTCTATCTTACATTTTCGGGACTGTAAAGTACCAAAAAAGAAATTTTGATGTATCTTTGATAAGACTTCTAACAAATTCAACGCTTTAACGTTTAGATACTTTTGAAAAAGTCCGACAACAAATCAGATGCTGCTGCTATCCTGTGGCAGAAAGCCGAAGATCGCTTGAGAAAGAAAAATGAAGAACTGGCAGTACAGCTGCAGATCAAGTCATTAGATACTGAGACTCTGAAGTTGATCCACGATCTTGAAGTGCATCAGATAGAGCTTGAAATGCAGAACGAAGAGCTGTTACAGACAAAACTGCTGGCAGAATCAGCCGCCGATAAGTATTCTGAACTTTACGATTTTGCACCCTCGGGATATTATACGCTTTCAAAGGGGGGCGAGATCATTGAGTTAAATCTTCTTGGAGCGCAATTTCTGGAGAAAAACCGGGACTATTTGAAAAACCGGCGATTTGACCTTTTTGTTTCGAGAGACTCATTAGCAACCTACAATCTATTTTTTGAAAAAGTATTTCAAAGCAAAAAAAATGAGTCTTGCGATCTGGTCCTGTTGCGTGATGACGATACTCCCATAAATGTCCACCTTTCTGGGATTATCAGGAGCGATGGCTCACAATGCCTTGTAAGCGCAACTGATATTACCGAAAAAATGCATTCCGAAAAGGCTGTTCATGACAGTGACGAGAAATACCGCTTGCTGGCCGATCATATGACCGACATTGTTTGGCTGATGGATATGGATTTCAGGGTCACATACCAAAGTCCTTCCTCTGAAAAGTTGCGTGGCTTTACGTTGGAGGAAATGAAAGAGGTGCCGATGGAAAAGAACCTCGCACCTGAATCACTCAAAGTGGCGTTGGAATCGTTTCAAAGGGAGATGCAAAAGGTTGCCACCCATGACGATTATTCACCCCTCAATACTTTGGAACTTGAATATTACTGTAAAGATGGCACTACCGTCTGGCTGGAAAATAAATTCAGCCTCATACGGAACGCTGAGGGAAAACCAGTTGCAATACTTGGTGAAGGAAGAGACATCGGCGCTCGCCGACGGATGGAAAAAGCCCTGAAAAACAGCGAGAGCCATTCCCGCGCGATTATTGCAGCTATCCCCGACATGATGTTTATGGTAAACAGCGAGGGAGTTTACATTGATTATAAAGCTGCAGCCGAAGACCTTGCTTATCAAACACAGTCTATTATCGGCTTGAAGAACCGTGACATCATGCCCACAGAATTTTCCGACCTTATCGATGAAAAAAT
Organism: uncultured Bacteroidales bacterium; assembly: GCA_903916595.1. Taxonomy (GTDB): domain Bacteria; phylum Bacteroidota; class Bacteroidia; order Bacteroidales; family FEN-979; genus CAIRDP01. Next base: position 33,431 of record CAIWXI010000105.1, read on the forward strand.
ACGTCTTTGCATTCAGACCAGGCAAATGCAGCAGTTTGAATATCAATTGCCATTGCCAGAGAAAGGGATTCGCGATTTTGAGGCACGGATGGTGCCTAACGGCCCTGATGAAGTAGTTGCCATTGTTCGCGATGTTACGGAACGAAAAAAAGCAGAAGCTGAAATAATACTTAAAAACGAAGAACTGATCAGGGCAAATGCCGAGAAGGACAAATTCTTTTCGATCATTGCCCATGATCTGCGCAG
>CAIWXI010000106.1 GCA_903916595.1 uncultured Bacteroidales bacterium
TGAGAGTTTTGACCTGGAAACTTTAACCTGATGGTTTGATATCGCCATCCTGTTATCCAGGGAATCGCCATTTTTAATATGTCGAATGTTTTTCATGGTACCATCGCATTGATTGCACCGATAAAAGTAATGGGCAATTTGGAGTATGGGATGCGAGAGTGATATGATTTATGAACAGATGATGGTGATAAGTATTTTCACCGACTCCCATCCACCGTTCGTCGGGTCTTAACCCCTGCCAGCCGAAAACCGCTGTTCCTACCTTTCGATCTGATATATCTTTGCTTCATCAACCTCAAACAACAAGCAAGATGAAAGCAATAACAATCATAATCGCAGCAGCCCTGGCCCTCTCGGTAAATGTTCTTTTCGCAAGCACTGACATCACATCTGTACCAGTTGCAAACGCAACCACAGTATCGGTGACTACTCTTGCTCCGGCTGTTCCAGTTGAAGCTGACTTTGAAGATGCTGTTGCAATGGTTGATTTTTCGGTTCTGGCTCCTGTTACTCCGGTTGAAGCTCAGTTTGAGGATATGACTTATGAAATGGTTTCAGCCTTGAACCTGGCTCCTGTTACTCCTGCTACTGCTGATGTTGATGAATCTGAGGATTTCATTTCCCTGGTACCGGTTGTTCCCGCCGAAGCTGATTTTGAATAAACTCTGAATAACTCCCGCTTTTTTTTGTAAAGCTGCCCGGTGGGCGGCTTTTTTTGTTTCTATATGGATCTTCAGCTTTTACGTTAATTTACGATTGGCCAGCGATAAACCGGGAAAAGCCAGCGTTTAATAAGTGGGTTTCTGATTATTGGATTATTGTATTACCTTGTCAGGTTATTATAATGGTGTAATTTGATATGATAATGACCAGACTTTTCTTTGAAAAATATTTCTAACGTTTTTTGTCACAACGGGCATGAAAATGGTACTTACTGATAAATATAGTGAATTGGACCTGATTGAAGGATTGAGCAAGGGGGATGATAAGGTTATTCAGTTCGTGTACTGGAGAAATATGCATTTAATACGGAATATGGTTGCAGGTTATAAGGGCTTGATTTTAGAAGCGGAGGATGTGCTTCAGGAGGGATTGGTAAGGACCATCACCAATATAAGAAATGGGAAATTCAACTCTCTGAGCTCTGTTCACTCTTACCTGTACTCTATATGCAAGTTTATTTGCCTTAAGGAATACCGCAAAACCCGAGCAACGGACCCTTATGAAATGCAGGTGTACAGGGAACAGCAGCAGGATGACAGATACTACGAAAAGCTCAAGATCGTAAGTGAAATGAAAAAGAAACTGGAAACAGGATGTGCTGAAATCATTGATCTGCGATTCAGGCTTCTTGAGGATCAACAGCTTGATGAGAGAACGAACAAACTGATGGATTTTGAAACGATTGCTGATAAACTTGGAATCAAACCTGATAATGCCCGGCAACGGTTCTCACGATGCATGGCCAGGCTTATTGGGGCAGTACGTGATTCGAAACGCATGAATGAATATTTACGAAACGAGTAAAAAAGGCTTAAATCTTTAAATGAAAACAAAGAAATGAATATTGATCCCAAAGATATTGACCTGATTGAACGATACCTGGATGGCAGCCTGGATACAGGAGAACGGTATTTCTTTGAAAAAAGGATGACGGAAGATCCGGAATTTGAAAAGCTTTTCAAGACAGGAGAGGCTGTACGCGACATCCTGGCGCCAGCGGCAGAATATGAGAAAACCTGTAAACTGGTGAGGGATGCAACAGCCGGGTCAAAACACCGGTTGTTTCACTTTATTAAACCTTCGTACCTGGCCTGGGCCGCGGTTGCTGTGATCCTGATTGGTACTGCAATAGGGTATCTTGTACTGAAACATCAGGGGAAGGAACAAGCGCTTCCAGGTTCCGGGATTAGTAAACAGGGTGATACGATAACCATTGCCCCGGGAGACAAACAGCCTGCTAAAGCCACCAAAGAGACGCTGATCACGAAAGATGGTGGTATAATCACACTGGAGGAACCGAAAGATGGAATCGCCTTTAAAGAAACTGCTGTTATCACATTCAGATGGAAATACAAGGCCGATTCGATTACTCATCTTTATATACTGTCGGCAATTACTGACAAGATGGTTATGAAGACTGAGATTAAACCCAAGGCGGAGGAATACACATTAGAGGCTCAAAAGCTTATTCCGGGAAGGTATTACTGGTTCATTGGCAGCAAAGAGATCAAACGTTTTTTTACGATTGAGAAGTGAAAGGGATTAAAATCATATTGTCTATTGGGTGTTTTGCTGGCATAGTTGCATTAGGTCAGGCGCAGGATAGCGTAAAGCGAAGAAATTTCGAGAAGGAATTCAATGACTTCAAGAGTTCTGCCGGGAATGATTTTCTGCAGCAGTCACAAAAGAATGATTCCATATTCAGGACTTACCTTATTGCGAGCTGGAAAGAATTTGAGGTGTTTACCAGGGAACGGGTAAAGCGTGTAAAGCCAGAACTACAGCCGCTTGCACCAACTACCATTGAGACGATTGAATTACCACCACCCGGGAATGAACCGGAGGCGCCGGTTAATGATACCGGTAATAAACAAGCCATACCTCCTGCTGCTGCCGACAGTGAATTACTTCAAGGTGAGGAAGGATTAAAAATAATGGAACTGAACAGCATAGAGACTACATCGGGGGACTTAAGTTATTTTGATTTCCTGGGGCAGAAGGTTGGCATTACACAGGCGGGCCATGAGGAATATACGAAACAGGCAAAGCCCGATGAAAAAAAGACGAGGATCATACGATTCTATGAACAGTATTCAAAGAATGAAAGCTGGAAAAGGATTACACTGGAGCTTTATCTACTGGCTCAGGTGAAACAGCTTAACGACTGGGGTTATTATTATTTGCTAAGCATTGCATCGGAGAATATATTTCATAATCAGGATGAGCAGGTATTGTTTACCTGGCTCAGTCTGCTTAGGAATGGGATCAACGCCCGGATAGCCTACAACAAAGAAGCAATCTTTGTTCTGGCCGCATTTGAGCAGCCGATCTACAATGCCGGTACGGTTACGATAATGGGTAAGGATTACTACCTCCTGAACCGGAAAAACGAAAAGATCCCAATGGAACTTCAATCCTATGAGGCCAACTACCCGGGAACGGTAAGACCGGTATCGGTGAGCATTAAAACCCTGCCAAAGCTTGCCAATGCCCCGGAAATCCGCTCATTTATATTTGATAAAGATACTCTGCGGATAAGGATTAACCTTTCGCTCATACATTTTTACTCGGCTTATCCTGACTGCGACCTGCCGGTTTATTTCAATACTCCCATATCGGCCCAGGCCAGGGAATCGCTTGATGCTGCATTGAAACCAATGATCACAGGAAAGGATGAAACTGAGCGGGTGAATATTTTATTAAAGTTTGTTCAGGATGCCCTGCCCTATAAATTGGACCTGGAACAATTTGGGAGGGAAAAGTATTTCTTTGCTGATGAAGCATTGCATTACCCTTATACTGATTGTGAAGACCGGGCGGTGTTATTTGCAAAACTTGTTTATCTTTATACTGGATTAGAAGCTATTGGCTTGGAATATCCGGATCATGTTTCGGTGGCCGTACGATTAAATGAACCCATAACGGGAGCCTTCGTGGTATTGAATAAGCAGAAATACTATGTATGCGATCCTACCTACATGGGAGCCAGGGCGGGAATGGCCATGGATGGAATGAAAAAACAATCACCCACAATCATTGTTGTGGATCAATACAAATAAGATGACTCAATTTATAACCAGAAACAAGGTCAACAAGCTCATACTTCTATTATTGATGCTTCCGGGCGGATTAAGCGCCCAGAAAATACTATCAGCTTCAGGGACGGCCCAGGTGAAAATTGAAACCAATGTGACCAAGGATCAAACAAAAGACATTGCCCGTGAAATGGCGATGATCAATGCCATAGAGAATGCACTTGGGACTTACGTGGAGCAGGCTACTGATATCCGGATCGATGAAGGCAAGGTGCAGTACAACATCATCGGAACCACCAAGGTTAAGGGAGACTGGATTCGTACAACCGACGAGAAATTCACGGAAGAAGCCGATAAAACTCATGACCGAAAAGGTCAGGAATTGGATAATTACATCATATGTACCATCAAAGGAGAGGTGAGAGAAGCCACTCCAAAACCAATGATCAGGTTTGAAACATTGAGCTGCCCAAAGGCCGATTGCAGGCAGTCTGAATTTTATTCGGGAGAATCTGTTTTTCTATTATTCAAGAGCCCGATAGATGGATATCTTTCGGTTTTTTTGGATGACGGAGAGAAGGTGTACCGGTTATTTCCTTACACCAGCATGAGCGGAGAACAATACAGCGCAGGCCTTATCAATGGCGATAAGGAATACATACTTTTCTCGAAAAAGAACAATGAGCTAAGCTTTACTCCCGATGAGCTGGAATTTTATTCGGTAAAGCAGTCGGCAGAGTATAATAGCATTTTCGTGATCTTTTCGTCGAAACCTTTTGAAAAGCCGATTCTGGATGATCAGGTGCAAAAGCCAATGGAAGGAAAGGAATACACGATTCCAAAATCACTTACATATAAAGAGTTCAGCAAATGGCTGGCACAAAACAGGGCTGTTTTACCAGGATTCATCGATGCCCGCGTTAAAGTAGCCATCCTTCAAAAGAATTGAAGGCTAAAATATATTTTTGCAGAGTTGTCACATTTCACAAACAATGGGTACTCATTATAAAACATCAACCAAAAAAAAGCCGTATGAAATCAATCTTAAACATTGCGGGTATAATCCTGCTGGCCTTACTGATCAACTTTAGTTTGAGCGCTCAGACAGACAAGAACCTACAGAAAGAACTTACTTCAAAATCGATTAAAGAAGCCCGACAGGAAACCAAGAAGCTGACAAAGCAAGGGTTTTTTGTTGCACGTGGGGCTATACCAATGGATAAGCAGCTCGAAAGCGCCTGGATGATGCAGTTGGAAAAAGATGAGAACGGAGCGCCCAAGTACATTGTTGAAACGGGTAATTCAACTGCCGAGACCCAGACTGCAGCAAAAATTCAGGCAACAGAGGTAGCCAAGCTTTCCATTGCAGGGAATATCACTTCACAAATAGCAGCGCTCATAGAGATCAATATTGCCAATCAGCAATTGAACAATGATGAAGCAGCTTCTGTAACGAAAATAGTTGGCGCTTCGAAAACGCTGATTGCCCAGGAATTAGGCAGAACCTTGGTTGTTGTTGAAATGTATCGCAAAATAGGTGTAAACACGGAAGCAGACATAAGACTGGCGTATGATCTGAAGAGCGCCAAGGATGTTGCGAAAAAAGTCATCCGCAAACAACTGGAAGACCAGACCAAAATCCTGCAGGACAGACTTGATAAAATAATGGATATAAAGTAACACTTTTGGCAGATTGTTTCAATTACACTTTCTATTAATCTGAGGCGTGAATAAGATAAAAGTATTTATAAGCAGTGTTCAAAGTGAGTTTGCCGTGGAACGTAAGCTTTTGTTCGATTATTTAACAACAGATGAACTTTTAGGCAGGTTTTTCGATCCATTTCTTTTCGAAAACCTTCCGGCAATCCAGCATTCTCCTTCTGCTGTTTTTATTCGGGAAGTTGAGCACAGTGACATTTACCTCGGACTTTTTGGAACAACTTATGGTATTGAAGATTCTGAGGGATCTTCGCCAACAGAACGAGAGTTTGACCATGCCAGTATGCATCATAAAACCAGACTTGTTTTTCTGAGCAACCATAAGCCTTCAGAAAGACATCCTAAGGAATACGCTCTCATAAATAAAGCTGAACAATTTGTTGTTCGCAGACAGTTTACTTCTGTTTCTGATTTAAAATCGGCTGTCTATGCATCTTTAATAAGGTATTTAGAAGAAAAGGAATATATCAGAACCGGGCCTTTTGATGCGACATTGAATCCTTCAGCTCAATTAGATGATTTAGACCAGAATAAAATTTCGGAGTTTATTCATCTCGCGAGAGCAAAAAGAGGTTTCCCTTTGCCTGTTGATTCAAGTCCTGAAATCATTCTAACTCATCTGAATTTATTGGAGAAAGGCCGTGTATGTAATGCTGCAATTTTATTGTTCGGCAAACAACCTCAACGGTTTTTCATTAGTTCGGAAATAAAATGTGCTCATTTTCACGGATTTGATGTTGTAAAACCAATTCCTGCCTATCAGGTGTACAAAGGCGATGTATTTCAATTGGTTAATCAGGCTGTGGATTTTGTGTTATCGAAAATTGATGTGTCGGTGGGGACCCGCGATGTGAGCACTCAAGCGCCAGTTACCTATGAACTACCGCCTGCAGCGGTTACAGAGGCCATAGTAAATGCCGTGGCTCATAGAGTATATAGCAGCAACGGGAGTGTTCAGGTTATGCTTTTTAAAGATCGGCTTGAAATCTGGAATCCGGGAAATTTGCCTTTTGGGTTAAACACAGCAAAACTAAGAAAGCCACACAGCTCCATTCCGGCTAATCCATTGATAGCAGAACCTATGTATCTGGCCGGTTATATTGAACGCTTAGGCACAGGAACAGGTGACATTATTCGTTTATGTAAAGAAAAAGGGTTAAAAGAACCCGATTTCATTCAGGAAGAAGAATTTAAAACAATTTTATGGCGCACTTTAAGGCTCCCTGAGGAAGTTAACGGGGATGATACCCGGCAAGCTACCGGACAAGCTACCGGACAAGCTACAGAAGGGATCAGACGGATTGTGTTAGGCGTTACGGGCCAGATGAGAAGTTCAGATATTCAGAGTGCTTTGCAGCTTAAACATCGGGAGTCTTTCAGAGATTATTATTTAATTCCGTCTATGGAAGAAGGACTGGTTGAAATGACTATTCCTGATAACCCCAATCATCCTAATCAACGTTACCGCCTAACAACAAAAGGCATCGCATTGAAGAAGAAACTCCGGAACTCAAAAAAGAAGAAATAAGCAACAAGAATCATGAAAATAAGAGTCCTCATCGTTATCCTTATTGTATTAGTGGGTTTTTATTCCTGCAAGAAGGATTACCCTCGGCAATCGGCGGTTGTAACCATTTCGATGGATAAACCCAGCGCGGTTGCTAATGGTAAGGTGATCGATCTGGGGCAGACGGCTATTACCGATCATGGCTTTTGCTGGGACAGTATGGGATACCCAACGGTTAGCGGAAAAACAATCCAAATGGGAAAACTTTACCAGACGGGTATGTTCAGCGGGAAGATTCCCGGTTTATCGCCAAGCAAGGTGTATTATCTCAAAGCCTGGGTTTCGTCGGACAGAGGGGTGGAATATGGAGAACTCATTAGTTTTATCACACCGGATCTGCCAACGGTAATATTGCAGGCGCCGGCTGAGATCACTGACACTTCGGCCAATTGCAGTGTTGATGTGACGGCAGACGGCGGTTCAGCTGTAATTTTACGAGGTTTGTGCTGGAACACACAGCAAAATCCGGATACGAATAGTCCTGTGTACAAAGACAGCGTCCATTCAACGGGGGCTTTTAACCATTCTCTTAAAGGCTTATCGGCCGGTACCAGGTACTATGCCCGTGCTTTTGCCATGAATATCTATGGCATAAAATATTCGGATGAATCAACATTCACAACAGCACAAAGCGCCACCATAGCGGATGTGACCACTGCAGAGATTTCAACTGTTGGCATCAACACGGTAAGCGCGGGAGGTAATGTTACTTCTGACGGAGGGGCCAGCGTGACCCTTAGAGGAGTGTGCTGGAGTATTAATCCCTACCCTACAATAGATCAGAGCAAGACCACCGATGGAAGCGGGACCGGTGTGTTCGTGAGTGCCGTTTCAGGATTAACGGCCAACACTACCTACTATCTGCGAGCATATGCCACAAATACCAAGGGCACCGCCTACGGTGAAGAAAAGACCTTCAGCACTTTACCTAACCCGGGAGTGCCAAACGTTATTACATCTTCCGTTACAAATATCACTTCAGCATCGGCTACCTCAGGTGGAACCGTGCTGACCGATGGCGGAGCCGGGGTAACCGCAAGAGGCGTATGCTGGAGCGTTTCGCCCAATCCAACTACATCAAATACTCATACCCTGGATGGTTCCGGTGTTGGTTCATTTTCAAGTGACATCATCAGTCTGATTTCCGGAACAAAATATTTTGTGCGCGCTTATGCATCGAACAGCGTGGGGACAGCCTATGGGAATGAAGTAAGCTTTACGGCAGGACAGAGTATCACTTCGCCCACTGTAACCACCACCGATGTTGTGAATGTAGCACAAACTACAGCTACTTGTGGAGGCAATGTGACTGCCGACGGGGGAGCCACTGTTACGGTAAGGGGTGTATGCTGGAGTACGTCAATAAATCCGACCACTGCAAACAGTCATACTACCGATGGCAATGGAACCGGTGGCTATCTGAGTTCAATCACCGGTTTAACGGCAAATGCAACCTACTATGTTCGGGCTTATGCCACCAATAGTGCCGGAACATCTTATGGAAATGAAAAATCATTCCTTACATTAATGGAAATTACTATTCCTGCAGTCACCACGGCACCCGTGACCAATGTGACCAACAATTCTTCCACATCGGGTGGCACCGTGACCAATGATGGAGGAGCGACAGTAACAGCCCGTGGAGTTTGCTGGAGCATCAATAACAATCCCACCCTTGCCGACCCGCATACCACTGACGGAACAGGAACCGGTGGATTCGTGAGCCAGATAAGCAGCTTGCTTCCCAATACCTTTTACCGGGTGAGGGCCTATGCCACCAATAGCGCCGGCACAGCATACGGGAACCAGCAAACCTTTTCGACCCTGCAAAATCCAACGCTTCCAACAGTTTCAACCGCGCCGGCAACAAATATTGCTTCGACAACAGCCACCAGCGGAGGAACCGTTAATTCGGACGGAGGATCAGCGGTAACAGTACGCGGAGTTTGCTATTCCACATCGCCCAATCCGAATTTATCGAACAGTCATACAACAGATGGAGGCGGAACAGGAACCTTTGTAAGTAATCTATCGGGCCTTACGCCAAATACACTCTACTATGTAAAAGCCTATGCAACCAATGGTGTTGGAACTTCGTATGGGAATGAAATATCGTTCACCACACTTACCGGGTCTACGTTACCAACACTTACAACCACTGCCGCGACAGGTATCACCCAAACCTCGGCCAGCAGTGGCGGTGATGTTACTTCGGATGGAGGAGCTACCGTGACCGTTCGTGGCGTTTGCTGGAGCACTTCAGCAAATCCCACAACTACCAACAGCCACACGACTGACGGCAGTGGAACCGGAGTATTTGTAAGCAGCATCACCGGGCTTACACTGAACACTCTTTATTATGTGAGGGCTTATGCCACGAACAGTGTGGGAACGGCTTATGGGAATGAAGTTTCGTTTACAACCCTAAATACATGGTCTTGCGGTTCGGCATTTACCATTAACCACATTGCCGGAGCGGTAGCCCCTGTGACTAAAACAGTAACTTATGGAACGGTAACAAATATACCCGGTGAAACATCAAAATGCTGGATAACCTCTAACCTTGGAGCAGACCACCAGGCTACCGCCGTTAATGATGCCACCGAGGCTTCAGCCGGTTGGTACTGGCAGTTTAACAGGAAGCAGGGATATAAACATGATGGCACGACTCGCACGCCTAATACAACCTGGATAACCACAATAAATGAAAACCTTGACTGGGAAGTTGCCAACGATCCCTGCACTCTTGAGCTTGGAAGCGGTTGGCGAATTCCCACCGTTACCGAATGGTTCAATGTAAATACAAGTGGAGGGTGGGGCGATTGGAACGGTCCGTGGAATTCAGGGTTAAAAATGCATGCTGCTGGTTACATCCTTAACCCCAATGGTTCGCTGGGTAATCGGGGCTCTTGGGGCTACTGCTGGAGCATTACTCAGTACGACGCCAACTTCGGCTGGCATCTGTTCTTCACCAATGACGGCAGCGGCATGGGCGGAATCACCAAGGCGAACGGCTTGACCCTCCGGTGCCTTCAAGGCACTCCAAGTCCAAACCAACCAACTGTTTCAACTACAACGATTACAAATATTAATCAAACAGCAGCAACCAGTGGTGGAAATGTTACTTCGGATGGAGGCGCTACAGTAACAGTGCGTGGTGTTTGTTGGAGTACATCATCAAATCCCGCGACCACGAACAGTCATACTTCGGATGGTAGTGGAATTGGAACCTTTGTTAGCAACCTCACTGCTCTCACAGCTAATACGCTTTATTATGTCAGGGCTTATGCGACAAACAGCGCTGGAACTGCATATGGTAACGAGGTGACTTTTACAACACTTTCTTCGGTAACATTAGCAATAGTAACAACAACTGCAGCAACAAGTATAACTCAAACCACTGCCACAAGCGGAGGCAATGTTACTTCTGATGGAGGTGCTACTGTAACAGTTCGGGGTGTTTGTTGGAGCACTTTATCCAATCCAACAACTGCTAATAGCCATACTTCCGATGGTAGTGGAAACGGTACCTTCACAAGCAACCTCTTCGGACTTACAGCAAGTACGTTTTACTATATTAGGGCTTATGCAACAAACAGTGTGGGGACTGCCTATGGTAATGAAGTTTCATTTACGACACTATATCCATGGACTTGTGGGTCTTCCATCACAATAAACCATGTGGTAGGTTCTGTAGCTCCTGTTACTAAAACTGTTATTTATGGCACGGTAACAAATATTTCAGGAGAGACTTCTAAATGCTGGATTACATCAAACCTTGGAGCCGACCACCAGGCTAATTCTAAAGACGACGCTACTGAAGCCTCAGCTGGCTGGTACTGGCAGTTTAACCGTAAACAGGGGTTCAAACATGATGGAACTACACGAACACCGAATACAACATGGATTAGCACAATTAATGAAAATTCAGATTGGACTTCTGTCAACGATCCATGTACCATTGAGCTCGGTAGTGGCTGGCGGCTTCCTACTTCCATTGAATGGAACAATGTTGATGCTAGTGGAAGTTGGACAGATTGGAATGGCCCATGGAATTCTGGTCTAAAAATACATGCTGCCGGGTACCTATTCGATAGTAATGGTATGCTAATTGGCCGAGGCTCATATGGCGTTTACTGGAGTAGTGTTCAGGTAAGTAATACGAATAGTTGGACTCTGCAATTTACAAGTGGGTACAGCTACATGAGCAGCAACATCAAGACATACGGCAGTGCCCTCCGCTGCCTCAAAGAATAGGAGCGCAGGTGTCAACAAATACTAATCAAAATGAAACTGCCATTTTTAGTGTTAACAATAATGATAATTGTGTTCGGGGCAATCTTCATATAAACAATTATTCATCTTTCAGGGCACATGCTTATATAAAAACATTATAAAGGGTATACTAGCTAAAAATGAAAATGTCTCATCTATTTCTAACACTATTTTTTCTAAAGATGCATTAAAATCGGTTTTAAGAGTTTGTTCTCCTGATGTGTTAATGGGATATCTAAATGTATCTGACTTGACATCGCGCGTATGGAGTCTTTTAATAATGGAAGTAAGTTTCGCTAAATCTTTTTTTGAAAATGCACTTTTTATCTTTGTTGAATATTTTTTTGCATTCTCAAAGTAAAGATCATTTATTATTGTTTCGACATCCTTCCATAATAGATCCAAATTATGAATAGTTGGTATGTTTTTTGGGGTTCCTTTAAAATCAGCGTATTCCACTATGATTTGTTTTAATAATAATTCAGTGAAATGCCGAAAAAGGTAGATTATGGGAAAAATTAAATCTTCGACTTCTGAATAGGTTTTCGCATCCTTTACATTTTGGATTAGCATTAATGCAGCTTGTTTGTATCCGTGTGCATATCTAAACCAATGGCTATGAGTATATTCAGATGAATTATAAAACATCAACTCTTTTTTAGTAGGAAATATTCCATGCTGCGAAATCATTAATTTCTCTAAATCGTTCATTTTGGCATTTTTTAAAGCAAAAATAACCAACTACAACCAAATTGTCAATGGATACATTTGAAGGCTCATTCTCCTTTTTGTTGTAATTGACCTTCAACAGAATCGGGCAAAAATATTAGCCTTGAAATTGCCAAATTATAAAATGAGCAATTCATTATTCCTGAAAAATCAGGAATAAATTTCTACAAACCTGTACAATCTTTGATTTATTGTATTACATTTGCATCAACAGTACTCGCCACGCTACCCATAAGAACAGCGTCCCAGGGCGGGTCTTTTGCTTTTATAGATTTATCAAAATATAATTATATCAACTTTTTGAGTTAGACACATTCTGATTCAAAAGGTTTTTTTTTACAATGAAGTACACAAAACCTGCAATAGACATTAGCCAGCAAATAGCGCAGCTTAAAAGTCGTGGTTTGATAATAGTCGATGAACAAACTGCTGAAATGTTTTTGCAAAATATTAGTTATTATCGTTTGGCCGGTTATTGGTGGCCAATGCAAGCAGATAAAACGCTACACATTTTTAAACCCAACAGTACTTTTGAAAATATAATTGCCATCTACAATTTCGACCGGGAGTTGCGCATTTTATTGTTTGAGGTAATTGAACGTATCGAAATAGGGTTCCGCACGAAGCTAATTTACCACTTGTCGCACGAAATCTCACCCTGGTGGTTCGAAGATTCAGCAAATTTTAAAAATCAGGTTGAGCATACCGAAACGTTATTGGCTATTGACCGTGAGTTGAACCAAACCAAAGAAGTGTTTATTAAAGAACACTACAAGAAATACCATACCGATACCCGCCGACCTCCGGCATGGAAAACGCTAGAAGTAGCCAGTTTCGGTAATATCTCAAAATTATATGGAAATCTTTTGCCGACTATAGCATCAAAAGATGTCATTGCTGCCGAATTGGGAACGGTAAACCACAGATTTTTACCAAGTTGGTTGCAAAGCATTACCCAAATACGCAATATTTGTGCACATCATGGCCGGTTGTGGAACAAGAACCTGCCCGGCCGACCAAAATTATTGCCGAAACCACCGCAACCATGGCTCGCTAATGTACCACCTCCAATTGAGCACCACTTGTTGTATGTACACCTTTGTTGCATGAAATATTTGCTCAACATCATTAACCCTGGCAATCATCTTACAGATAGGTTCAACAAAATTTTAATCAAATATCCCAACATTGACCCCAATGCGTTGGGTTTAAAACCTAACTGGCAAAACGAACCATTATGGCAGGCATAAAGAAACGAGAAATATTGCTGTTTACATCAATCATGCATGAATCCCTTTCGCCAGAGCATTAATAAAAATAGGTTCTTTGCCTTTCAATGCATTATTTCGCTCATTTAACGACAGGAGGTGGAGGTCAAATAACACATCGTACTTCAAACCCACATCGAAAGCTTTATCAAATAACAGATTCTGATATTTCCAGTCGTAATCATGAGATAAAAGAATAAAAATATCATAATCTGAGTATTCTGTAGATTTACCTGGGGCTTGAGAACCAAATAAGATATTTTTCCCTTTTTCTGTCACATTTGTATAATAACGGGTACTCACTGTATATTGCACATAGTATTTTTATATCTTTATCCTATCATCTGTATTACAAATTGAGATAATCGAACCATACAGTAAAAGCCATGACAAGAAAATTCTCACATAGCCTGCCCAGATTGCGACTGTTGCAGGCCCTTGCATTCATTACCTTCATTTTACCATTGGCGCAGGTAGCTCAGGCCCAATCCCACGCCGTAATAAGCAAGGTTTATTTTACGGTGAGGAATGACTCTCTTTTTGTGATGTACGATCTTGGCAATGCCGGGAAGCAGGAACGGTTTGATATCTCTCTTAAAATTACTACTGCTTCGGGTAAGGTTATAGCTGCCAAGACCATTGCTGGTGATGTGGGTTCCAATATTGCCGGTGGCAGGGCGAAACAAATCGTTTGGAATATCGGCAACGATAATATTGTAATTGATGAAGAGTTGGCTGTTGAGGTACTTGCATCTCCGCAAGTGATCCCTGTGAAATTTGTTTCCCGTGGTATGGCGGTGTTGCTGTCTGCTGTTGTTCCCGGACTTGGCCTCACTAAATTGAACAAGGGAGGGCCTTACTGGATCATGGCCATTGGAGTGTATGGAGCGGCGGCAGGTTCTTATCTCTACTATTCAATGGCCAATCAGAATTACAACAAATATCTGGATGCACGGACTGAAGATGAAAGAAACAGCTTGCATTCAACTGTTCAAAGCGAGAAAACGATTTCGAATGTGCTCATATACACCGCCGGGGCAATCTGGCTTGGCAACATGATATGGACCCTGGCAAATCCGAACAAAACCAAACCCGCGAACAAAGGCATAAGTTTTGGAGGATGCTATGACCCGTTGACTAAGGCTCCGGTTTTTACTTTTAAGTATGTTTTTTGATGGCGGATTTGGGCCGTGAAATAAAGAGATGAAACAATGGTATAAGATTTACGAGATATGAAAAATATTTACCTGGTCTTTTTTATAAGTTTCTTCTGGATTGCCGGTTTTTCTCAAACCAAACAGGTGATTTCGGGAAAGAGCGCTTACAAACCGGTAAAAGCCGGTAAAGTTGTGGTGGTTAAAAAGGTGAAAGAAGTTCCCGATCTGATTATCAAAGAGGAGGTATTCGAAGATCCGAACAGAAGCAACCTTATTGATGGAAATGAGAAATCGGCCATCCGCTTTAAAATTGAAAACATAGGTACCGGAGCTGCAAAGTATGTAACGGTGAATGTTTCGCTGAAAAATAAAATGATCAAAGGACTTGAATTCAGGACCACGATCGTTGTGGGACAAATCAATCCCGCTGAAATAAAAGAGGTATTAATCCCCATACAGGGTAAAATTGACATTGAAAAAGGACTGGCTGAATTTAAGATCGAAGTAAGGGAGGAACAGGGTTTTGATGCTTTCCCGTTGGAGATGAAAATTGAAACTCATCCCTTTGAACCACCTCATGTTATTGTTGCCGATGCTGTTTTTAGTACCGAGAACGGTGGCAAACTGAAACTGAATAACCCGATGCAGGTGAAATTTGTGGTACAGAACATCGGAAACGGCGATGCCACCGATATCACTATTTTATGCGCCTTGCCGAATGGAGATTGTGTGCTGACCGGTGAATCGGATAAGTTTACCATTGACCATCTGAGCAAAGGTGAAAGCAAAGAGCTTGAGTTTTTATTCGTGGCCACGCGCAGGTATACTATGAAAGAAATACCCATAAGGATTTCTGTTACGGAAAAGTTTGCCAAATACGGGCAGGATACTACTGTAAAAGTAAGCCTCGATCAGGAGCTTCTGGCCCAGAGCAAAGTGGTGATAGGCGCGATTCCCACGGTTGGTGAGCAAGTGCAAAAAGTATCATTATCATCGGCCGTTGATAAAAACATACCGTTTATTTCGGCGGTAAACAATAAAAAGTTCGCACTGATCATAGGAAATGAGGATTATGCAAAATATCAAACCGGCTTGCAAACCGAGATGAATGTTGTATTTGCCCGCAACGATGCTTCGGTGTTCAAAGAGTATGTGGTCCGTGTCTTAGGGTTTCCCGAAGAGAATGTTTACCTGCTGCAGGATGCTACCACCGGTGAGATGAATCAAAAGATAGACCTGATAAGTAAACTCGCCACCAAAACCGGCGCAGAGGCAGAACTGCTGTTTTATTATGCCGGTCATGGATTACCCGATGAGAAAACACATACCTCTTATTTGATTCCGGTCGATGTAAGTGGGACAAATCTGTATTCAGCCATAAAACTTGCAGATATTTACAAGAAATTTAGTGAGACGGGCTGCAAACGGATTACGGTGTTGCTCGACGCCTGTTTTTCGGGAGGAGGACGTGAATCGGGTTTGCTTGCTTCGAGGAGCATACTCATCAAGCCTTCGGAAGAGATCATAAGCGGTAACATGGTAGTGTTTTCTGCAACCAAAGGCGATCAGTCGGCCATGCCCTACAGAAGCGAGAAACATGGCCTCTTTACCTACTATTTATTGAAGAAACTTCAGGAAACGAGTGGGAATATAAGCTATGGCAACCTGGCTGATTATCTTACCAAAAAAGTATCACTCGAATCGTTAAAGATCAATCAGAAAGAACAAGATCCGGAAGTGAATGTAAGTAAACTGGTGAATGATGTTTGGGCAAGCTGGATGCTCAATAACTGATGATTGCAAAAGGAAGGCTAAGAGATGAAATGGATCAGGCTTTTTTGTGTAGTTGGCGGATTACTTTTGGCGGGAAGCCTGCTGACTTCCTGTAACAAAGAGTTTCCACGCCGCATGTCGGTGGTTACATTGCCTGTGGATTCGTTATTGTCTATAGCCAGAGGACATATCATAGACATGGGTGAAGATGGGATTAGCGGACATGGTTTCGTGTATGACTCAAATGCCTTGATTTCGGCCAACGCACAACGTATTCAGCTCGGAACCAGCAGTAAAACGGGATTGTATGAAGCCATGCTAACGAACCTTATGCCGCATACCCGGTATTATATCAATTCCTTTGTTGTAAGTGGCAGCCAGACAACCTATGGAGATCCTGTTGTTTCTTTCATTACAGCCATGAATCTTCCTGAAGTTAAAACAGAATCATTGACTGATATAACCGATTCCACGGCTACCTGCCATGGAGATGTGACACAGGATGGAGGCGCCCAGGTAACTTCATTTGGTGTTTGCTGGAGCGTTCTCACACAACCCACATTACTTAATAATCATACGGTTGATGGCAGCGGTACCGGGAAGTATACCGGAGCCCTGAACCATCTGAAAAGAGATACTACTTATTTTGTTCGCACCTATGCCAGCAACAATGCCGGGACTGCTTATGGAAACGAACTGAGCTTTAAGGCCGGAGAATCACATACCAGCCCAACTGTTACCACCGCTGAAGTTACAGCCATTACGCAAACCGCGGCTACTACGGGAGGAGAAGTTGTTTCGGAAGGAGGCTCAGCTGTAACATCAAGGGGCGTTTGCTGGAGTTTAAATCCATACCCTGTGACCTCCGATACCAAGACCGTGGATGGCAGCGGTTCGGGCCAATTTGTAAGTTCTGTTACCGGATTGACAGCCAATACAACCTATTATCTGAGAGCTTATGCCATCAATGCGGTTGGGACAGCTTATGGGGATGAGAAGCGATTTAAATCCTCGCAGGAGGTAACAGCTCCTTCTGTGACAACTGCGGCTGTGACAAATGTGACTAATGCAAGCGCTACCTCAGGAGGAACCGTTACCAGTGATGGTGGGGCGAATGTCACGGCTCGTGGTGTTTGCTGGAGCACAGGGTATGATCCTACCATTGCCGATGCCCATACTAACGATGGAACAGGTGCCGGAAGTTTTATCAGCCAGATCGCCGGTATACAGGCTAACACCTTTTACCGTGTTCGTGCCTATGCCACCAATAGCGCAGGAACTTCATATGGCACACAGCAAACCTTTTCAACTCTTCAGAGTCCCGCCCTTCCCACAGTATCAACCGCCCAGGCAATGAACATCACAACCACGACCGCAACCACCGGAGGCACCGTTACATCAGATGGTGGTTCGACTGTAACTGCAAGGGGAGTATGTTACAGCACCTCATCCAATCCAACATTGGCCAATAGCCATACCACGGATGGCAGTGGCATGGGGACTTTTGTAAGCAATCTGACAGGCCTCACTCCGAACGCGACTTACTATGTGAAGGCCTATGCTACGAATGGAGTTGGGACGACATACGGTAATGAGATAAGTTTTCTAACATCAATGGCATTTTTTATTGGTCAAAATTACCATGGAGGTATAATATTTTATATTGACAGCACTGGTATACATGGATTAATTGCAGCACCACTCGATCAAAACATCGGTGCCCAGTGGGGTTGTTACGCAACCTTAATTGGTACATCTACAGGAATCGGTACCGGACAAGCAAATACCACTGCGATTGTCAATGGATGTAGTCAATCAAACATTGCAGCCAGAATATGTGATAATTTGGTATTAAACGGATATAGCGACTGGTTTTTACCTTCAAAAGATGAGTTAAATCAGATGTATTTACAGAAAACTGTTTTAAGTGCTTATGACGCCTATTGGACTTCCAGTGAATACAATGGTTGGAATGCGTATAACCAGAACTTTTATAATGGAACACAAAATACCCCTGTCAAGGATGCTGCCTATGCTGTGCGGGCTATTCGAGCATTTTAACCAGATAATAAACATCTGATTTTGTGGAAATACTTGAGGAAAGACTTAGCGGTAGGACCAAATGGCAGTGATTGTAAAAAGACCCGAAAATGACACTTAAAGAATTCATACAACGATTTGACAAGGATAATTCAATTGTGCTTCTGGAAGGGAAAAGAAATGTATTGGAAGGTGATAAAGAAAAATTAATTGCGCTGGGGTCACTCCTTACGACTAAAACGAAAAAAATACTTTTCAGAAGCGGCAATGCTGATGGCGCTGATTACTATTTTTCTGTGGGCGTTGCATCGGTTGACAATACAAGATTGCAGGTAATAACGCCCTATACGGGACACCGGCAAAAAGACAATCAGGCATATGAAACAATTTCTTTGGATGATATCGATATCGCGGCTGAGTCGGAGGTCGTATATCAATCAAAACAGAATAAGAAAACAGAAAAGCTTATTGATCAATATATTTCGGGCGACAAAAACCGGTTTGCCATAAAAGCTTCCTATATCATACGGGATACCATAAAAGTCATTGGAATAAAAGAAATTAAACCTGCAACTTTCGGTATTTTTTATGATGATATGGGTAATCCAAAATCAGGAGGTACCGGACATACCATGCATATTTGTGAACAAAATCAAATACCTGTTATAGACCAAAGGACATGGTTCAAATGGTTGACAGAATAAAGCAACATTTGCAGTGGCGGGTAATTTGTTCACCACATGAAAAATAATACAAGATGGAAAATGAGTTTTTCCACAGAATAAACATCTTCCCCTGGTGAACCATATCAAGACCCTTGATTTAGCGAATGGTTCATTGTACATACTGCTTTATATGTGTCATGGATTCATACAAGGCAATGAAGAGACTAACATGGCATCGATGCTAAAAACAATCTTTTCGAATCTTGAAGCGCAGATTACACTTAGAAAATCATTCGTTAAAGGAAAGCATGAGCTTCAGATGAAAGAGTTGGTTGGCCTTGAAGAAGACATTTTTCGAAATGACAGGAACCTACATTTAACTGAAAAATGCATTGATGCTTTGTTTTCAGACGATAAGCTGATCCTTGCCAGAAAAGATGAAAAAAAGAATCAAGGGTTCGTGGATTACCAAGACATTCCAGAGAAAAGACTTTTTTTTGGTGAAGGAGAACAGAATAGTCTGGAGTTTTTAGAGGAAGTCCTTAAACCGGATAATTTTAAAAAATTAACGCTTCGGCTGGAAGAGAAAAACATGCCTCGAGGGGTGGCCATTCTGCTTTATGGAGCCCCCGGCACGGGGAAGACCGAGTCGGTATATCAAATTGCCCGACGCACAGGTCGTGGAATTCACCAGATTGTAATTAGTGAAACAAAAAGCAAGTGGTTCGGGGAATCGGAAAAACTGATTAAGAAGGTGTTTGATCAATACCGGAGGTTGGTTGAAATTAAAGAAATCGCACCAATCCTGCTGTTCAACGAAGCTGACGGGATATTCAGTCGTCGCAAGGAGTCTAACAAATCGGCTGTTTCTCAAACTGAAAATGCAATTCAGAATATCATCCTGCAGGAAATGGAAGATCTGAAGGGAATACTGATAGCCACTACCAATATGTCTAATAACCTTGACAAAGCTTTTGAACGCAGGTTTTTATATAAAATTTGTTTCAAAAAGCCCACTGTTGAGTCGAGAATTCAAATCTGGAAAGATAAAATCCCCTCATTAACCAATGATGAAACTGCACGCCTTGCCGAAAAATTTAATTTTAGTGGCGGACAAATTGACAACATCGCCCGCAAATGTCTGATGAAAGAAGTGCTTTATAACACAGCTCCTAATCTTAACGAATTGCTTGCCTATTGCACTGAAGAGAATCTTCAAACGTCGGTACAGCCGATTGGTTACATGTAATTGCCAATAATTGCCAATGGTATTAACTCGCTATGACAAAAATTATATTTTATCTTTGTTTTTGTGCATGTCATTATCCTGTTGTTTAGCAAAATGCCAAACCTGACACTAGTAGAATTTATTAGTTTATACGATAAGGAAGGTTCCATTGTTCTTCTTGAAGGGAAACGGGAAGTCTCCCTGGATGACAAGGAAAAACTGACTTCGCTTGGGAAATTGATAGTTTCGCTGACTACGAAAATTATTTTCCGAAGCGGGAACGCTCCGGGTGCTGATCATTTTTTCTCTGTCGGAGTTGCTTCTGTTGACAAAAAACGCCTGGAAGTTATCATACCATACACCGGTCACAGGAAGGATAAGGTGCAAGCGGGTTATTCGTTTTCTCTTGACGATCGTCCAGAACCATCTATTTTGGGGATTAGCCTGATAACAGGGTCTCCTTCAAATTCTGCGGGCAATTCGGGAATGAAAACCTTTTTCCCTCTCTGAAATCTTTGCCAATATCCCAGTTCAGGAATCGGGATATTCATCCGGAGGCATGTCTTTTTTAATCCTGCTGCATCGGTTATCTCATATTATTTTGCGATTGAGCTAAATGGTTCAGCCCACACCAATTTATATAAGTCATTTCGGGAAAGTGCTATTTCTTCCATGGCGGTGACCCCCTGAAAACAGCAATCCTACGCTCTGCGAAATATTTCATATCTTTCTTCCAACCTCTGCCTATCTGGATAATTATGTCGATGGTATGGGAGAATGCTCTTCTGGTTATCAAGAGCCTGGAGGCCATACTTCAACATAGGACCGTCGGTCTCTTCGAGAATGTCATTTCTTATATTCGTCCTGATAATTCTTGTCAAACGCAATTTTTAGGAAAATACCCGTCGCTTTAATCTTTTCACTGTTTCCATCCCCTTCAAACTCGGCTAAATCTTCGCCTTCCATAAATACTTCAATAATAATTTGTGGAAGAATAGCTGGTTTACCTTGTTCTAAATTATTTACATATTCTGCGATCACTTCATTATTAAAAACGTACTGTGTCAATTCATTTCTCAAATATTTTCCATTCAATAATCCAGATAAAGCAAGATGGATTGCTTCCAATATTGTTGATTTCCCTGACTCATTATCACCGACTAATATATTAAGACCTGAGTTTAAGGTAATTTCAAATGAGCCTTTAAAGATTTTAAAGTTCTCAATACGGATCTTAGATATATGCATAATAAAAATATTTGATAATATTAAAAATCTTCTGCTTTCTTTAATAGTCTCAATCAGTATGAATAATGATTTTTACTTTTCAGGATCAGTTGAGATAATGTTGAAATTAGTTGCTAAAAGTCTCAGTAGTCCTTTAATATCTACATTACCTGCACCCATTTCCTTAAAAATTGCTGCATCTGGCAAATCCGATTGGATTGTATCTATGAAAGTTTGCATATCTGCTTTTATTTCCTCGGGGAGATCAAAAATATCCTGAGGAGAAAGCATTAATGCTAACCGGAATACATCTGCTTTGTGTTTTCTTATATGCCTTTCATCCACCTTTTCTCCTTTATCTTTTCGTGCCTTCATGTCCAGAAAAGCTTTGGCTTTAAGGCAAATCAAAGCGTCGGTATTGGCTCTGTTTAAATAATCCTCTAGAATGCAGTGGTCAATGGTGAAACGATAATAAATATCATTCAGCAAAATGGCTGAAAGACTGGAAAGATCGTCATTTACAGGAATCGGGGTGAGATGCGGTTCTCCTTCCAGATCCAGAATGTCAGGCTTCCGGGAAAAAAGTTCTATCTGATATGGGAAATCGGTATTTCCAGGTTTGAGGAAACGATAATATTTCCGTTCCTCGGTACTTTTTTCACGTTTTTCATAATTCCCATCCTTAATAAATGTCCAAAAATGCCGGACAAAGTCAGGGGTTAGCGCTTCGATAATGAGGATAATGTCGATGTCTTTCGTGGCCCGGGGCGTTAATCCGGCAGCACCAATAATAATATCACAGGCAGTGCCGCCAATGATGACGTAACTTCCTGGGAAATCCTTGAAATATTCCCTGAATTTGTCTATTCCTATTACCAAATATAGTTTTTAATAATATTCTCCAGGGCCATTTCAATACGCTCATCTTTTTTGTCTTTTAAACTCAGGTATAGCGACAACGGATCGACATTGTTCTTCTTCGTGATACCCCTGGTAAGCGCAACCGGGCTGTATTTCCATACCTCTAAACAATAATTGCCTTCGTAATCATTCAAATTTTGTAATTGACCGGTTTTCCGAAATTTAAAAAAGTTACCCCGGTCGATGGCATAATGTTTCAGTTTGCTTTCATTCATATCACTGTACTCCGGGAGTGCTGATTCATTAGCCTTTTTCCAAATGTCAGCTTGAGGGAATTTATCTGCATATACCTGTTTCAACATTGGGTTAACCAGGAATGGAAGCGCATTTTGCCATAATTCCGGAATGTTTCCGGTAAATCGAATGAACTTTTCCCTGGTCCCTTCTAATTTGCATAGATTATGTTTGCGCAAATTATCGGCGGCCTTGCTAATAGCCATCGATGTATAATTGAACAGCCCTGCAATCTGCTTTAATGGTAATTCTTCAATTTTCTCATCCCGGTGCAGAATATGGTATAGAAGAATGCATTGAGCAGAAGGGAGCAGGGTAAGTTTCTTTTGTGCTGGTTTAGAATAGGTTTCTCTTAAATCAAGCATCAAAGCAGGTAGATACATTTGCTTTCCAGGGACAATGAAATTGATGCCTTTTTCAATTAGTCGCTTCCTGTTGAATGCAGGGATATTTTGAGCCACAAGGACGATGAAATTGCCAAATGTTTCCTGAATAAGCTGAAAATGTTTTTCGATTTGTTGAATGGTTGAAGCATTCTCATTTCTCATTTCCGCAAGTAACAAGTCCCTTCCTAAAAAATTGGCACGGTAAAATTGATACATTGTTTTAAGAAAGAAGGGCAATCTGTCAGTCTCGTTTTCTTTTACTAGAACGGGCTTCAGGTCATCTCCAAGCGTTTCCTGTATATATTTTCTTAATGTATCCATCGCTTTGATTTAATAAACCACATATAATATAATAAACTAATAAGGTTTATTGTGCAAATATACGTTTATTAACCTGAATACCAAATTTTATGCTATCTTTTATATTTCGATGGTTTTACCAGCATCAAACCCTGCATATTCGTTATACTTCACATACCCCAGCTGATTGGTAATCATTTTTGTAGATCCGATTTTGAAATCAGCAATGTTCTGGTGGTGATGTCCGAACAACCAGTATTCTATTCCCGATGGCTCAATAAAGTCATGGAGTTCGATTGCAAAAGCTTCATTTAGCACATCTCCTTTGTATTCTTCGGGGTAATGAAGAAAAGTCGGTACGTGATGTGTAACGACAATTGACTTATCCTGGTTGACTTCCTTTTGCAGAAACTGAAGACTTTCTTCATTCAACTGATTAAAATGGTATGGTGTGAATGGATGGCCATTCTGACGGATTACTTGAAAATCAGAAATGCTTTGCTGGATGGGCCATTGATTAGCCGGACTGATTTTCGCCCACAATGTCGAAAATATTAGCTTTATTTCAGAGTGCGTAATTGCAAGATTATTTACAAGAAATACATTTCCCCTGATTTTCTCATTCAACCGACTGCTTCTATCGGCAATATTGGACTGGTAATACTCGTGATTACCAGGCACCCAATAAGTGGCTTCGAAATGATCTGCAACATAGTCAAAGAAATCGGAGTGCTTATGCATTACCGCAAAAGGAACAATATCACCGGCCAGCAAAAGGATATCACCCTTTGGTTTCAAAGGGTTTAATTTCAGGAATTCCTTGTTTTCGCGAAATTCCAGGTGCAGATCAGAGCAATATTGTATTCTCATTCGAAATAGAGGATGAGGTCACAAAAGGGATCCACCCGCTTAAAGAGTAAAATTAAAACATAATTTCGGATTCAGGTGCAATGGCATCTCATCCAAGGCGAATGGTTACCAGAGGATGAAATTCACAAGGTGATCCGACATGCACCTTATTCTTGTGGAAATCTGATTATTGAAAAATTTGGTTTTATCAATTATTTCAAACGTGGCAGAACATTGTACTTCAAAAAAAAGGATCTCATTGAACTGAACAAGGAACTAAAGGAAAGAAACATCAACCTGGAGAAATATGCCCAGTTAGTTGCTGATCAGGAAAAATTTGAAGAATTGATCAAGAGTATCAATCTTCCTAAAGGCAAAAAGACACGGCAGTACTATAAAATTCCTGAAGGTCTTAGGGATATTCACTCCAAACCATTTTCACCTTCGCTTGAATAGCAGATTACGCAGGAGATAGATTCCCTGCTGGAGGAATATAAAAAATTCGATCTTTCCGAATATGTCGAATTTTATGAAAAGAAAACTCAGGCCTGTTTCAGATACCAGTATAGCCTTGACCGGTATCTGAAATCAGATTTGAAAAAGTATTGCAGTGATTGGTGTTTCAAATTCAACTATGCAAATACTGCAAAAAAGTTGATCCTGGAAATTAAGGCGGAAAATTAAAATCTACCGGCACCCTTGAGGCGGGCACTGGCTTATGGTATTCCCCGAATTCCGGCGCAACCAACCAAAGTGGGTTTACAGCCTTTCCATCGGGCACCCGTGTCGGGAGTGGACCATTCGACCTCCCTGGCCGATACGGCTTCTGGTGGAGTTCTTCCGATTACCTTACCAGCAAAGCCTCGTACTGGGGCCTGATCTTCAATTACAGCTCTTTTAACGGCGGTCTCAGTTATGAGCTTGACGGGTTTTCTGTGCGTTGCCTCCGGGATTAGCGGGAGCGCTGGTTTGCAACATCACCATGACTATATATTGAAATACTTTCTGATTAACACCTTGAGTTCTTCGAGTACCAAAGGTTTGGAGATAAAGTCATTACATCCCGCCTCAATTGCCTTTTTCCTGTCGCCGGTCAATCCGAAAGCCGTTTGAGCTATGATGATTACGTCTTTGTTAAACTTACGGATTAGCCGGGTGGCCTCGAATCCATCCATCACGGGCATCTTAATATCCATAAGAAACAGATCAATGTCGGCGTGGTTCCGGCAGGCTTCAACAGCTTCTAATCCGTTTTCGGCTGTTACAATTTCCCTGCAATACTTCCGGAGCGCTTTAGACAGTAATAATACCGAGACTTCATCGTCTTCAGCGACTAAGATCTTCAGGTTTACCAAAGGATTATCCGACTCGGTTACCAATGAAACATCCTCTGTAAAAACCTCAATGTTTGTCCCGGTATTGTGAGGAAGAGTGAAGTAAAAGGTTGAACCTTTCCCAGGCTCACTTTCTAACCATATCTTTCCGCCAAGCAATTCCACATAGGCTTTCGAAATGGATAATCCCAGCCCGGCCCCTTCAGTAAAATGACTGGTCAAATCATTGCCTTGCCTGAAGCGATGGAAAATAAGTTCTTTCTTTGTTTCAGGCACGCCTATTCCTGTATCTTTCACATAAAGCTCAAGGTAGACGCCCTTTTTTTTAACGCCCATTTCTATAAAGCCGGTATTGGTATATTTAAGGGCATTGCCAACAAGGTTGGTGAGAATGGCATAGAGTTTTTCGCGGTCCGATTGAATGATCGCTTCTTTTGCAGGCAGGCTGTTTTGAAGCAGAAGCATCATCCCTTTTTTTTCAACCTCCGGTTTGAAAAAGGAATAAACGAACTGCATCTGATCGCTGATGTTGATTTCGGACATGGAGACCTGCATTTGTCCCGATTCTATTTTCGAAATATCAACAATGTCGTTGATGATATTGAGCATTCGTTTGCCGCTTCTTTCAATGATCTTAATGTAAGCTTGCTGTTCTTCACCTGTGAGGTTTGGTTCTTTCAGCAGTTGAGCAAAACCCAGAATTCCATTCATGGGTGTACGGATTTCGTGGCTCATATTGGCAAGGAAGGCTGATTTCAGGCGATCGCTTTCTTCAGCTTTTTCTTTGGCCTGGAATAATTCAAGCTCAGCCCGTTTGCGTTCGGTTATATCTGTGTTAAAACCATACCAGGTTATACTGCCGTCGGCCAGTTTCTCGGGGGTTGATCTGGAATAGATCCATTGGATTGCCTTGCCTGGAATCTGCACTCTGAATTCACAGGTAAAATAAGTCATATGCTTTGCCGAATATTCAATGTCACCAATTACTCTGGCTGAATCTTCGGGGCAAATCACTCTGCCAATAGGAGTGAAATCATCAAGAACATCTTCAGGTGAACAACCAAAAATATCCCTGATGCCTTCTGATGCAATAGGAACGTAATATGTCCCATTGGGCCTCCTGGTAAACTGAAAAATCAATCCGGGCGCATTTTTAGAGAGTTTTCTGAATTCGATGTCTTTTGCCCGGACCTTCTCCTCCGCCTGCTTGTATTTTGTGATATCCCAATTAGTGCCGATCATCCGCAATGCCTTACCGGAACCATCGCGCTGAACGATGCCAAGAGCTCTGATATTATGAATTGAACCATCGGGCCAGCTCACCCGGAACTCGGTGTCAAATTCTTTTTCGCCCAGGATCGCCATCCTTATTTCCTTGTCGCCACGTTCCTTATCATCTGGATGAACTCCATTCTGCCAGGCTTCATAAACTCCGATGAACTCCTTTTTTTTAATTCCATAGAGTTCATACATCCGATCGTCCCACACCAGAACATTGTTGATGATATCATAGTCCCACACGCCCACACCGCCGGCACGTGCAGCTAAGGAGAAGCGGTCGGATAGTTGTTTTACCGCATCCTCGGCATGTTTGCGCTGGGTGATGTCAATAAATGACGCTATTATTTTGCGATTTCTTAACATAACTACAGACATGAGTGCATGTTTGATTTCGCCGGTACTTTGATAGAAAGTAAATTCGTATTTTTCAGGGGCATCGCTTGGGTTTAGCAGTCTGCGGCGGTTATATTCTTTTAAACGGTCAAGATCTTCCGGGGGTATTTGTCGGGTCCAGCTCGTGCCAATCACTTCCTGCTTTGAGCAACCTATCAGCTTGCAATATTCTTCATTGACCATTGATATCGTTGTATCCGGTTCAATAATAGCCATTGCTGCTGAGCTGTTTTCGAAAATTGTACGAAAGGTTTCCTCGCTTTCCTGCAGAGCGTCATTTGCCTTTTTGCGCTCAATGTTAAATTCCTGAAGTTCTCCAAAAAGCTCTTCCCTTGTTTTTATCTGATCGTTCATGGTGTTTTCATTCAGAAAGTGTAAAATAAAAGGCGCTTCCTTTTCCTTCTTCACTCTCGACCCAGAGCTTACCGCCGTGTTTTTCGATGAACTCCTTGCAGAGGATAAGGCCGAGTCCTGTACTGGGTTCGCCTTCGGTGCCTTTGCGGTTTGTATTCTCATCGAGACGGAAAAGATTAGCCATCAGTTGTTTATCAATACCGATACCGGTATCTTGGATCGAGATCTCAACGTTATGATTGGAATGGAGCTTGGCAGAAACAGTGATTTTACCTCCCACAGGTGTGAATTTAACGGCATTTGAGACCAGATTGCGTATGATTGATCCAAGCATATAATTATCGGCAATGACTTCAAGATCCTCAGGAACTTCATTTTCTATGTGAATTCCCTTATTATCAGCAGGGTCCTGGGCGGGCTTGATGCTTTCTGCGATGACATCCTTCAGCAATAATGGCAAAGGCTCAAACGGGATAAGGCCCCTTTTCATACGCGACCACTCCAGAAGGTTCTCGAGTAAAGCAAAAAGATTGGTCGCTGAGTTTCGCATACTCCCGGCTATCTTTTGAAGTTCTTTTAATGAAAAAGTATCCAGTCCATCAGCCAGCAAATGAGTAAATCCAAGGAATACATTGAACGGGCTGCGCAGATCATGGGCAATGATCGAAAAGAATTTGTCCTTCTCGGCATTTGCCCTGATCAGTTCTTCGTTTTTAAGTATTATTTCAGCTTCTGCTTTTTTTCGTTCCGTAACATCGCGAACAATGGCAACTACTTCATCA
>CAIWXI010000107.1 GCA_903916595.1 uncultured Bacteroidales bacterium
AACAATTCTGAACGGTGGCATAGCGGTAAATTTGGCCAACCAGTGCGCCGGTATAATTAGCTCCTGTGATGTTCACATTGATAAGCCCAAGGCTCTGGATCACCGGGCCGTATTGTATATAGCCGAATAGTCCCACATTTTCGCCTGTGGGCCTGTTGATATACAGATTCAGGATAGTGAAACCTTGTCCGTCATACTGCCCGTTAAACGGTGTGGTACTGTTCCCTATAGGCAGCAACCCGGCCCCGCTGCTCCAGGAAGAGGTGCTGCCGGCATCGATATTGGCCGTTTGCTTGAAATATTTATTTGTATTCCATTGAGCCGGATTCTGGGTCACCCAGTAGAGGTTGTCGAGGGTGGCGATAAGGTAGGGATCTCCACTTGTACCCGTACCTGAAGGAGCCGTAGCGGTTTGCGCCATCAGCCCCTGCACATTAATTAATAAGAGCAGCCCGAAAATCAGCGCTGCAACTCTTTTGATGCTTTTCGTCGCAATTTCCCTGCCTGAACTTCTGTCAGCGGCACGACCCATACAAACGACCATGTTTTTCATAATTCTATTGTTTATTGTTGTTTTCTTTTCTGCTTTGATGGTTTGGTGAACTTCAGATGCAAAATTATGCTGCAGTCCTCCGGAAATTGATTTCAAAAACAGTATTTAAAATTTCAAAAAGGATATTTTTTGTGTCAAAATCGATATTTTACTTTCAAAATCGATATTATTATTCCGACAGGAAGAAGGTAGTTGAAGAAAATGTTGTATTTTGCATTATGAAATAGATTTCTTAACGATGGTCTTTATGACATCTCAGAACAGGGTAAGCTGCAGTTTGTGTTTGCTTCTTGTAATGGCTGCATTTCAGGCGTTTTCAGGCCCCGGGGTGAAGGATACCCTTGTTGAACGGTTGTTCGGGGAGGGTCAGTACCGGATGGTATCAGTGAGAATTGCCGGGGAGCTGAAGAAGCAAAACAGCAGCTCCGGCAACGATCTCCGGCTTTATTATTACAACAAACTGAGCATGACGCACTTTCGGCTGAATAATTTTGACTCGGCCATGATCTGCGCCAGGCAGGCGCTGAAACTTTCTTCGGCTTCCAAAGATTCGACGCTGATCAGCGATACCTGGAAGATGATGTCGTATTCGTTTAACAGGCTTGGGCAGCTCGACAGTGCCATATATTTCACAAATAAGCTCATGAACTATTCCAAACGGGCCGGCAATGACCATCAATACCGTAATGCACTGGTTTCGCTGGGAACCATCCTGATGCAAAATCAGCGGCCGGCCGAAGCCCTGAAAAATTTCCGGGAAGCGAACCGGATCAATAAGAAGATGAGTGATACTGCTTCGTTTGTATATGATTATTTCAACATCGGGCTTGTGCATCTGAAGCTGAAACAATATGACAGCTGTTTGTATTACATGAAGGAAGCGTTAGGGATTCTTCGCAACAGAACGGTGCCTCAGATGCTCTTAATGACATATGGCACCATGGCGGACTGTTACCTGGCCACGGGTAAAAAAGCGGAACGGATGAAATACCTCTTGCTTGCAATGGATGTTGCCAAACAGACCGGGAGTTCCCAGTTCCTGGCGATGGGCTACTGTAATCTCATCGAAGGATGCCTGAACGAGAGGGATTTCAGCGGAGCGGTAAAATACGGCTTTGCCGCTGATTCCCTTCTGAAAAGAGAACCATTCCCGGTTCAGCAGATGAAACTCGACAGCATGATGTATGTGGCGTTCAGCAGGCTTTCGAAGCCGGCCGAGGCGCTTGCCCGGTATATGTCGTTTATGAAGATGAAAAACCAGGTGATCAGTGAAAACCAGTCTGCTCGTTTAAACCGCCTGATGGTGGAATATAATGTGAAGGAAAAGAACCTGAGGATTGAAAACCAGGAATCTGACATCCGCAGTAAAAAAAAGCAGTTGCAGTTACTGGGTCTTCTGCTCGTGATCACCGTATTCTTTATTGTGAGACTGACCAGTCAGAATATCAAGCTGAGGAAGTTCCGGGAATCCCTGTACCGTAAAGAAAAGTACCTCGATAAGCAGATTGCCGAGATGATGATGTATAAGTTCCCAAGCCTGACGGTAAACACTACACCGCCTGGGAATGCCACCGTGCAGCCAGATCCTGGTAAAACGGATGAAAGCATGCCTCAGGATCCCCTCCAGCAGGAAGATCTTTATGTGCGTTTGCTTGAAGTAATTGAAAATCAAAAGCTATACCTTGATACTGAAATGAATCTCAAAACCCTGATCAACCTGCTGGGAACCAACAAGACGTATCTTTACCAGGCAATCAGCCAAAATTCTTCAGAGAATTTCAGGGGGCTGATAAACCGTTGCCGGATCAATGAGGCCAAACGGATCATCGAAGAAAGTGTGGCCCGATCGTCGGTATTCGATGGTGCGTCTCTCTATTCAGCTACAGGCTTCAGCTCGTCAGTGTCGTTCTTCAGGGCATTCAAGCAATTTACCGGACTTACTCCCAGGGAGTATGCCACTCAAACCAGGAAGGAGTTAAGGAAGCCGAACCTGAAGATGGTCGAATTGGACGAATTCGATGATGATGACGGGTAAGTACGATTCCGGTGTCCGTATAAAAAAAGAGGTTGCCCCTAAAGGCAACCTCTTTAAGAATGGGATGAAAAAAGTTTACTTAACAATGAGCTTTCCGGTTACTTTCTGGCTGCCCTGGGTTACGGTGTAGAAATATACACCAGCAGTGAGCTGGGAAGCATCCAGGCTGAATGTATCTGAGCTTTCGATAGTTCTGCTCAGGCTCATAACAGTCTGGCCCACGAGGTTGGTAAGCTTGATAGTAACAGCGCCCTTCCGGGGAACATTTACTGTTACAGAAGCAATACCCCTCACAGGGTTCGGGTATACTGAAGCAGTCAATGAAGCCGCAGCAACCGGTTCGTTAATTCCAACAGGGAAACTGCAATCACTTCCCCAAACCGGACCAGCGGCATTGATAGTAAAGGAAGACTGGGGGTAGGAAAAATCGGGGATGTATTTAAAAGTCACCTGATTGTCCATTGTACCACCCGTTAAGCTTTCGCAAGCTATGGCAAGAAGAGAAGAGCCATCAGGTTTTGTGAAAGCCAGGTTTGCCTGGTCGCCGCAAACGGCATTCTGTGTAACGTCTGACAGATAGGTGACATTATTTGCTGCATCCTGGCCGTTGTTGTTTGTAAGCTTATCGGTGATGAGATCCCAGCCGCGGGCAAAGATGTCGGGTGAACTGTTATCGGTTGCGCTGGCTACCCAGGTGTCGTTATAAGTGACAAAGATTTTGTCGCCGGTAGCATTTCTTGAAATATTACAGCGATTATATTCTGTATAGGTGCCGACCGGGAAACCTCCGACCATTCGTTTTACAACACCCATCATACGTGCGCACCAGGTTGCTCCCCTGTCGGTAGAGAAAATGTCAAACACAGCAGCTGTACTGTCGAAGAGAGGAGAATTAGTACCATCGGGGTCGATAATCGTGAATCCGCCGCCGGGTAAACAGACTACACAAGCTAAATGAGGATTTCCCCATTTATCAACGGTCATGTCACCTTCGAAAGCGCAGGTATAAGGAATTTCATCCCTTGCAGGTGCACCCGAAGGATAAACCTGGGCGAGCCTTGCATCGGAAATAAAATTTTTAATTGCCGGGATGCCTGTAGGCCCGTCAAGAGCCACGGCGATACGGGAATCGAAGGTTACGCCACCATCTGATGAACGGAAGAAAATCGGGTAATAGGTGGAGTCGAATGCATGATTAGAGCTTCCGTCATTGGCTATTGCTCCAACCCATACATAATTACCGCTCGGGTCAGCTGAAACTTTTTCGGTAACAGGCTGAGCACCTAAAGGTGCGGGGAGTTCAAGAAGGCTGGCGGTGTATTCAAAATCATTGGTTGCGGTATTCCATACGCCCGTGTATAAGTAAATATTGCCATCATATCCATTTCCAAATGAATAATTCAGGTCCGTTACAAAGACTTTTCCAAGTGGTGTAATGGTAAGTCCTTCAGGAATGTCCCGCTTGGGAGGAGGACTGTACCAATCGATATGTTTGGTGGAGTCTGCCTGATTGCCCCATTTGCCGGTTCCGTTTACATAACCTCCCCATGTGGGAGAGGTGGAGCCTACATTGTTAATATCGGCAAAACTTGCTGCAACGTAAACAAAGTATGCATTATTGGGATCGGTGTTTCCAGCGGGGTTGTATATACCTCCCTGTGGATAACGGGCTGCATCCAGATAATACGAACCGCTTAAATTCAGAGTGGCCGCATGCACCTGGTAGTTGATAGACCAATCGGCTATGGTAGCGCCATAATTGGTTGCATGGTCTGCGGCAAGATAACCAGAAAAGCTGGGAGGAGTTGCAGCAGGACCCATACGATGGGTAAGAGAAACTGCCTTCAGGTCATTGTCGGCCCAAAGATGTCTCCTCTGGCCTCCGCCATAACCCCATCCAAGGCCATTGGTTGAAGTGCCAAGGGTGAGTACACTGACGATGCCAGCTGATTTTGTTTGACTGGGAAGTGGTGAAATTACAGATGAGCCCTGCATGTTAGGAACCGGATCGATGGAAACTGCATTTTTATCCGAAACTTTGACAGTGGTAAACTTACCTTTTACCAAATGCCCCTGTGCAATTACGGTTAGCCCTAGAATAAGGGCCACACCAAAAAGTAAAATTTTCTTCATTGTTTGATTTTTTAGTTTAACATTTCAGGATTGACACTAATTTTTATTTGTTATGGACAAGAATAAAACACTAAATTACTACAATTTCGAATACGGGCATAAAATTATTATGTATTAATTGTTAAAAAAGTAAAAATGGTCAGCCGGGGAGCGGGCCCCGGGGCTTTCTGCTTAAATATTCCTGTTCGGGTATGTATTCTGCGTATCTTTGTAATCTGTTCTTTCTTTTACACTTACAGCTGATTTTATTTCATATGAAGAAACTTATTCCTCTTTTGGTCCTTGGTTGCAGTATGGCATTGTTGTTGCCTGCACAGGACACCAATGCACAAAACGCCCCTGATCTTAAACCCAGGGTTTCGAAATGCGTTTATTTTGATGTCTCTCCCCCGCTCAGAGACATGATCAAAACCCCGCCTCCCAAGGCCGATGTCTCCTGGAAAGACGGTATCGTGATGAACCATTCCAACCCCTCGCAACAGCTTAAAGACGCATCAGTTCCGGGACCCGACCCCAGGGTCCAGAATTATCAGGGCACTAGCTCAACCGACAGTCTTCTGATTTCATTTGACGGAAACAGCAACTCCCAGGGCTACGCTCCTCCCGACTGCGACGGTGATGTAGGCCCGAATCACTACTTCAGTGTGGTTAACTGCCATTATTCAATTTTCGACAAGGTGGGAAACCTCCTGCTCGGCCCTATTGCGAACAGTGCGATTTTCAACGGACTGCCCAACAATTCCAACGATGGCGACGCCGTTGTTCTTTACGATGAAGTTTCAAACCGCTGGATCTTTACACAATTCTCATTGCCGAATTATCCCGCCGGCCCGTTTTTTGAAATGGTTGCCGTTTCCCTTACCGGTGATCCCCTGGGTTCGTATTACCGTTATCAGTTCCAGTTCACCTATATGCCCGATTATCCTAAACTCGGCGTATGGCCCGACGGCATCTATATGAGCAGTAATAACTTCGGAACTTCGGGAGGTGTGGGTACCGGCGCTGCATGTTTCGATAAGGAGGCCATGTATGCCGGTAGCCCGACCGCACAGATGGTATACTTTTCTCTTCCCGCTTCCAACGAAGCCTGGGCCGTTCTGCCTTCCGACTGTGACGGCACTTTTCCGCCCATGGGAACCCCGAACTTCTTTGCCTGGCTGAGGAGCGGACATATACGGATATATGGCTTCCATGTGGACTGGACCACCCCTTCAAATTCGACTTATGCACAATTGATCACAATCCCCGTGGCTTCCTACAGCGGCAATGTTCCTGAAATCCCCCAGAAAGGGACCACGTTCACCCTGGACCCGATCTCCGGACGGCTGATGTTCCGTTTGCCTTTCAGAAAATTCAGCGACCACTGGACCATGGTATGCAATTCTACTGTTAATGTAAGCGGCCACGCGGGTATCCGCTGGTGGGAACTCCGCAACACCGGGACCAATGCTGCCGACTGGACGATATACCAGGAAAGCACTTTTTCACCTGATAACAACGGCCGCTGGATGGGAAGCATCGCCATCGACTCTCTGAACAATATTGCCCTTGGGTATTCGCTTTCGGGCAGCAATACATTTCCATCGGTTTATTACACGGGCCGCCAGGGATCAGATCCTCTTAACAGCATGACGGTTGCAGAGTCAGCGATAATCGACGGAGGTGGTTCCCAAACCACCCTCATCGGAGGAAGGCCCAGGTGGGGCGATTACAGCTCAATGAACGCCGACCCGGTAGTCCCGGGAAAATTCTGGTATACCCAGGAATATTACAAGACTTCAAACGCAAGCTGGACGTGGTACGCGAGAGTAGGAGCTTTCGCCATCGGGAACAACCTCATGGCAACGGCATTTGCCATTCCTTCGCTTATGTATCCGTTCGATACCGTACATCTTGACGTCACGGTAACGGGAGGCAGCGGTAATTATACTTATTCATGGATATCCAATCCGCCAGGATTTTCCTCAACACTGAAAAATCCCTGGGTCCGTCCGCTTGTCGGAACCACCTATGCAGTCGCTGTCAACGATGGGATACACACAGTTAACAGCAACGTTCCGGTTACTGTTCAGAATCCTGCCACCGCTAATCCTTCCATCACCTGCATCGGCGACAGCAGTCAGTTGAATGTACTTGGTTCAGGAGGAGGCGCTTACACGTATTCCTGGTCCTCCGTTCCTCCCGGATTCACCTCCGCACTGAAGAACCCCTGGGCACATCCCCCGGCCACAACGACATACAATGTAGTGATAAGCCAGGGAAGTAATTCTGCAAACGGTTCAGTCATCGTTACCGTACAGCCCGGCCCCGCCGTCAACGCCGGAAACGACACCACTTACTGCAATTATGTGCCTGTATTTACCGTTTACGGCAGTGCCTCCGGTTTTGACCAGAGCTTGTGGACCACCATGGGCGATGGCTGGTTCGATGACCCTACATCGATTGTTACCCAGTACCATCCGATGGAACTCGACAAACAGAACGGGGTCAGACTCTTCCTCCAGATCCATCCCATGGCACCATGCCACGGACTGAAAGGCGACACGGTAATGATTCACTTTGACCCATGTACTGGCATAAGCAGCCCCCAGGCAGGAAATCCGGAAATCGGTATTCAGCCAAATCCTTCAAATGGGGTCTTTGAACTTAGCGTTCATAACTGCGGTAATATGATGGCGGATGTGAGTGTGTCAGACCTTCTGGGACATGTTGTTTTTCACAAGGGCTACGAAGCCACGGGAACCATCGTTAAACAACAGCTCGACCTTTCATCCCTGCCTGAAGGAAGTTACCTTATGACCGTGAAAACGGTAAATGGCAGCCAGGTGAAAAAGATCTTCATTTCCGGCAAACGATAATATCATACCACGGGGATATGAGAAAGATATTAATTATTTTACTGCTTGCCTGCGTGATAAGCAGTGTTTCAGCTCAGAAAAGACCGTATAGGTTCGGAATAAAGGCAGGTGTCAACTATATCCATCTCGAAAACTACGGCAAAGGCTATTACTCTGACTTTGATGCAAAGCCGGGATGGTGTTTTGGCGCCTTATTCCAATACACCAAAGGAGGCTTTCTGAATTATTCGTTAGTACCCGAAATTATGTTTACAACTTCGGCCACCGACGCCGACCTTCTTTACATAACTGATTGTATCACAACAATTCAGACGATAGATGTTCCCTTTAGCTTTAAGCTTGGCCTGCAGCTTAGTAAAATCTTCAGGCCTTACATCCTTGGAAGTATTTACGGATCCTATATCGTCAATTATGAAGGAGATCTGTTCTATGCAGGTGAAACCGAAGAATCCGCTACAAAGGATAAAATAAATAAAATTTATTTCGGACTTGGTGCCGGGCTTGGATTTGATATCTGGAAATTTCAGGTGGAAGGACGATACCGCTGGAATCTGAACAGGATCAATTCCGAATATTTCTCGGCCCTGAAACAGATGGGGCTGGAACTCACATGCGCGTTTCTTTTTTAGATCAGAATCATTAACAACCAAACGGAAGATGAAAAAGTTATTAATATATGGCCTGCTTATCTTTACCCTGTATTCGTGCAAGAAAGAGCCTCTCGAGGATTTTGTCTTTCTCGAAAGAGTTGATAAGGTTGAAATCATAGACAAGTATACCCTGGCAACCAGGATTAAGCAAGACCCGAACTCCACCCTTTACAAGGCATTGCCGAATAAGAAGATAAAGATCGTTTCAATAGTTTACAATACTACCGACCCCAGGGGCCGGCCCATTCTTGCCACGGGGGCAATATTTTTCCCTTCGGTTGATGTGGATTATGAAAGATTGGGAACTATTTTAGCGCTTCATTATACCTTAGGCGCCAACTACGAGGTCCCGTCCCAGAAAATGGCCGTAACCGAAGGTCTGTTCTCCCTGTTTGGTTACATTGTAGTAGCTCCTGATTATATCGGATATGGCGCATCAAAAGATACAGTTCATCCTTATTATGATGTGGGCAGTACCGGCCAGGTCTCTGCCGATATGCTACTGGCAGCCAAAGAATATTTTGCTTCGATCAGCAGAAAAGTGGCTCATAAAGTTACGGTGATGGGATATTCCCAGGGCGGACAGGCCTCGCTGGCTTTCCTTAAATTTGTTGAGACAACACCTTTATACCAGGATGCATTCGTAATAGACCAGGTGTTTGCCGGTGGCGGAGCTTATGATCTGATCAAATCGTACGACACCTTTGTTGAAAAAAATTATAGCAGTCAGCCCGTTACAATCCCACTTCTGGTGCTGGGAATGAATTATGGAGACAGCCTGAATCTGGATCTCACGCAGATGTTTGCCCAACCTCTTCTTTCTAAATACAAGGATTGGATACTGTCGAAAAACTATACGACCGATGAGGTTACGACCATGATGAATGAAACGAAACTAACCAAGATCCTGGCCCCTCAGGCATTTGACACCTTAAACCCGAACACCATGAAGTTCAGGAGAGCACTAAGGAACAACAGCCTGATCATTTACGGGAAAGTGACAAACTGGAAGCCGAAGGCAAAGATCACTTTGTTGCATGCGACTAAAGATACCATCGTTCCTTATGAGAATACCGACAGCGCGTACAAGGCATTCTTAATGGCGGGCTGTGATGTAAAGAAGGTCGATATTCCCGATAAGGACCATAAGGAGGCCGGACAGGATTTTTATACCTATGTAATGCTTCATTTACTTATTTAGACATTTCCGATGATGAAGACCAGGTTAACCATTTTACTTTTATTGCTGAGCTCTGTTGAATTAAGCGCTCAGGCAAAGTCCTATGCAAAACATAACAAGGGATATTTCTGTGATGTGGGGGTGGCTTTTGGAGGAATGTTCCCTAAAAATAATGATCCGAAAGCGGTCCTCGAAGTTTTCACTACACACGGATACCAGTTTTCGAACACCTTTTCTTTAGGTGGCGGCCTTTCCACTTACAATACTGAAAATATTATCGTCTATTGCCAGTTAAGATTCAATCTGCGTAATATCACTGACACCAGGACTCATTATACGTATATTTCGTTAAGAGGGGGGTATTCATGGAGCACCTGGACCGGAGAAACCTGGGGTGAAGACAAAGGTCCGATTATCGACCCTCGTTTCGGATGGTCTTTTTATACCAAAGAAGTAAATTTAAGGTGGAGTGTATTCGTGGCGCCCAGCTTTTACCAGTTCCACTTTGTGCCCAAGATCGGGTTGGCGTTTGAGTTTTAGGGACCCCGGAGGACCTTATAAAAAAATGAGATTTACCTTTAGTTATTTTGTATGCGGCTTTTATGCCGTGATACTGCCATTTATTTCCCTTGCCGGCAATGAAAACGACACCCTTGCTGTTTATCGCTATGGGAGTTACGATATCAGCAATAAGGCCATCTCAACAAATTATCAAACATATTGGTGGAACGATGCAGTTTTTTACGAGATATTCGTGCGGAGTTTCTATGACAGTAACAATGACGGGATTGGCGATTTCAGGGGAATCATCGACAAGCTCGATTATCTCAACGACGGTGATTCGGCTACTACGACCGATCTGGGTGTCACTGCCCTCTGGCTGATGCCGATGATGAAATCTCCAAGTTATCATGGGTACGATGTCAGTGATTATTATTCAACGAATCCCCAATACGGAACGATGGCCGATTTTGAGGAGCTGGTAACCAAAGCCCATGCCCACGGAATCAAAGTGATCATTGATTTTGTGATGAATCATACTTCTGATCAGATTCCCTGGTTCACTCAATCAGCCAACAATCAAAATAATTACCGCGACTGGTATATCTGGTCTCCCACCAATCCCGGGTATACCGGGCCATGGGGTCAGACTGTATGGAATTATAAAAACAGTGCATATTATTATGCCATGTTTTACAGTGGCATGCCCGACCTGAATTACAGGAACCCTGCCGTTAAAACCGAAATGTTCAATGCCACGAATTTCTGGCTGGGCAAAGGGATAGACGGTTTTCGGCTGGATGCTGTCAAATATCTGATCGAGGACGGAGTGGTGCAGCAGAATACCCCTGAGACTATGGATTTAATTGCCGAATTTAATACCGTATATAAAACGGCAAATCCTGATGCGTTCGCTGTAGGCGAAGTTTGGGATGCGACCCCCGTAATCATTCCATACGTCCAGGATAACCACCTGGATGCCTGTTTTGAGTTTACGCTTGCTTCATCAATTGTGAGTGCGGTAAACAGCGGAAAACCATCCGCAGTAAAGGATCAGATGAACATCATTCAGCAATCCTATCCCGTTCTGCAATACGGCACTTTCCTTACAAATCACGACCAGGACCGGGTTTTCACACAGTTGGGAACCGATAAGGTTAAGATGAAGCAGGCTTCTGCTATTTACCTTACGTTGCCTGGTATTCCGTTTATTTATTATGGTGAAGAAGTGGGGATGATTGGTTCGGGCGCCGACGAAAACAAACGCCGTCCCATGCAATGGACTGCCGGCGCATATGCAGGGTTCAGCACCCATGCTCCATGGGAAGCGGTCGGGAGCAACTATCTGACCAATAATGTAACCACAATGTCCCTGGATTCGGGCTCCCTATTTTCACATTATAAGAAACTGATACGCATTCGTAATGAGCATGCCCCTTTGCGGAAGGGATATTTTTTGAATGTGGACTGCAGCGATAACAATGATCTTGCTTTCGCGAGGATTTTTGAGGATAATGCCGTTGTGGTAATTTCAAATTTCGGGTCGGGGGCATCCAATCCATCGATCAGCCTGCCTGTTTCCTCTCTCCGCACCGGGACTTATTATATTAAAGAATTATACAGCGGGATCCTGATGGGTACCCTGGTAATCAATGGCAACGGGGGGTTTGAGAATTGGCAATCTGCCGGTAACAGTATTGCTGGCCGGGGAACCTGGATTTTGTCCTTATCACTAAAGGACCCCGGCTCGGTTTCAGACATTTCCCGGAATAACATCGGCCTGGAATTATCACCCAATCCTGCAAAACTCCAGGTCAGGGTAAAGCTCAACCAGCCATTGACAGAGAATGCTTTAGCTGAAATTTATTCTGCCTCGGGAAACTGCGTTTATAGCTTGCCTTTTACAGGAAATCAGGTTATTATTCCCACAGCTGGTTTGCCGGCAGGAATGTATTTTGTAAAGATCTCCGCAAGCGGTAAATCAGGAATTCGACAGCTGTTGGTGACGAAATAAAAGATTTCGTATCCTCGTTATTCTTTCCCAGGCAATACGCCTGACGTATTCCTTAAAAAGGATTATTTCCTGTTCTGTAAGTTCGTCTTTTAATTTATTCAATCAGGAAGCTGCAGCTCCACTCACAGGGAGCTGCAGTGCCACTACTTTCCGGATCATGAGCTTTTTAACAGCTTATTTGGGGGGTGCCGGCATATGAGCAGTATCACATACCACCTGTTTTGGGCAGCATTTCATCATGCTGTCCTGCGGCATACATCCGGATTTTGGAGCACACATTTCCTTTTCCATTCCCGGAGGGCAGCAGGGACCACCATTACCCATTCCCGGAGGGCAGAAATGACCACCGCGCATGCCATGGTTGCAATCTCTCATCATCTCCTGCCGGCATTCATTCTGACCGGGGCAACAATGATGTTTCATCTTGCAAATGCCACCAGCGATGAAGCCAATGAACAGGAGAAAACCTACAACGATAAAGAACCAGGAAATAAAGGCAAAGAATTTGCCGGGCATGTCTTTCCTGAATTTTGCAAGCAACAAAGTGCCTGCAAGGATAGTCAGTAATGAAATAGCTAAAAGATGCATAATCAGAAGGATTAAGGCGGACTACTCTGTTTTCGGTTTTCGTCGTTCCCGTTTAGCTCACGGCTCTTTATGAATAAAAAGATTGTAAACCTGTACAAAGATAATATTATATTATGCTTGCCAATTATTTAAACTTTTGGCTTTTTAACGAAAAAATTAAGTCTGTTATCTTTTCTCAATTGATAATTTTGCCGCGTCTCGGCCTCCTTGCTTTTATCAGAAATAAATATTATCGTTCTTCCCCCATCAAGGATTATAGGGTATTTACCAACAACTGATCCCGATAAAAGCTTTACATCGGGTATTTTTAATCTGTTATGTTCAATCATCATCCGGTACTCAAGTGTGGTTTTCTTCATTGTCTGTTTTTTCCTTTAGAGAATTCTAATCTTTGGTATTTGTACAAGATACGCATAATTTTTATTCTTTTGAAGATAATTTATAAAAAACCCTTACTTTTGATCTTTTAATCCTAAATTCAACCTTTCGATGAGAGCAATATCCATTACTGTTTTTTTCCTGATGTTTCTTCTGTTAAGCCCGGCCCTTCTTGCCCAGGAAACCAATTTATCTAAAAATGATTTTCCGAAGAATGAAATTAACCTGGGGTATGGCATGCTTACAGGTGTTGAGATAGCCAACGCCATGGCGTTTCCTATGTTCGGAATCATGGGAATTGCGATCATGAGAGACACTATTAAGGATTTTAACCCCTCTGCTTACGGCTGTGTTTCGTTCAATTACCAGCGCTATATTAAACGCTGGGTAAGCGTAGGCGGAACCCTCTCACTGAATCCTGTTACCATGCAATTGACATCAAAACACGGCCTGGACCTTTCTTATTCAATGTATTTGCTGTCGGTCATGCCCAGAGTTAATTTTTACTATATCAACAAGGGGCTGTTTTCATTGTATTCAGGGCTTGAAGCAGGATGTACTCTGGGAGTGTATTCAGACCGGTCAGGAACAAGCAATCAGAATAGCTTTGGCAGCACTTTTGCATTCCAGCTTAACACCATCGGGATGCGTATTGGAAAAGAAATCGGTGGCTACATGGAATTCGGCTTCGGATTCCGTGGCATGGTAAACTTCGGAATCTCAGGCAGATTTTAGGTTTTAAGCATCTATCGGGGCATTCATGTATACCCGTTTTGCCGGGGTAACGAAATTATGTTTACCTTTGCACATCGTATTCCTCCTTTTATCCATTTGAACGACCACGGATAATCCCAAAAAATCTTTTTTTTTTGAACTGTCGTTTTGTGTCAAAAGGCAGTTCTGAATATTCTCTTTCCCGCTTCAACAGGCTGCTGTTGCGGGACAGATTAATTATTTGCAGCCTTACTTAATACAATTATAATGACATTTGAAAAATTAAATTTGATTGAACCCATCCTTGCTGCTGTTAAAGCGGAAGGATACACTGAGCCTACTCCTATTCAGGAAAAGGCTATTCCTGTTTTACTTCAGGGGAGAGACCTTCTGGGATGTGCCCAGACTGGTACCGGTAAAACTGCAGCATTTGCAATCCCTATTTTACAGCTTTTATACGCTAAACAGAATCCTGCAGCCGGGAGAAGGCTCATCAAGGCCCTAATCATTACTCCAACCCGGGAACTGGCTATACAGATCAACGAAAGCTTTTCGGCCTATGGAAAATATACCGGAATTAAGCATACTGTAATATATGGTGGAGTTTCACAAGTAAACCAGACCAATATCCTGAAAAACGGCATCGACATCCTTATTGCAACCCCCGGTAGGCTTTTAGACCTGATCAACCAGGGGTTCATCTCCCTTCAGAACATTCAGTTTTTTGTGCTGGATGAAGCCGACCGGATGCTCGACATGGGTTTTATTCATGATGTAAAGAAAATCATCTCAAAACTTCCATCAAAACGCCAGTCCCTGTTTTTCTCGGCAACCATGCCTGCGGAAATCCAGAAACTTGCAGGCTCTATCCTGTCAAACCCCGCTAAAGTTGAAATAACCCCGGTTGTCGCCACGGCAGATCTGATAAGGCAGTCGTTGTTTTATGTGAGTAAAACTGATAAAAAATCACTCTTGATCCATATTTTAAA
>CAIWXI010000108.1 GCA_903916595.1 uncultured Bacteroidales bacterium
ATCATGTCGCATCACGGGAGCAAAGAAGTTAATTCCCTGGACACGACGGAAACCGAAAA
Organism: uncultured Bacteroidales bacterium; assembly: GCA_903916595.1. Taxonomy (GTDB): domain Bacteria; phylum Bacteroidota; class Bacteroidia; order Bacteroidales; family FEN-979; genus CAIRDP01. Next base: position 60 of record CAIWXI010000108.1, read on the forward strand.
ACTACGGCAATTCTGCCAGCGTGAAAATATTACCCTGTTTCATCTGCTTTTCGGAGTTTTCGGTTTGCTGATGTCTAAGTACAGCGGCCAAAAGGATATCATGGTAGGCGTTCCGGTTGCGAGAAGAAACCAGCTTTCGTTCCAGAATACCATGGGGCTTTTTATCAATACTCTTCCGATGAGGGTGAAAACTGATGAAAACCTTACTGCAATAAACTTTCTGAATCAGATAAAAACGTATTCCCAGCAGGCTTTTATGCGGCAGGAACTTCCTTTTGAAAAGCTCATCGAGGAGGTGAAACCCGACCGTAACCTGAGTACCAACCCTGTGTTTCAGGTTCACTTTGTACATCAGAACATCCCTTCACTATACAGCGTCAAAGGCCTTGTGGTGAAACCTGAGAGCATTGATTATTCCTATTCCAAGTTTGACCTGAATTTCTGGGTTGAGGAGGCGAACCAGGGGCTGATCCTTTCGGTGACTTATCCCCGCGATATTTTCCTTAGTCAGACGATTCAGAAAATGCTGATCAACTACAAGATTCTGATGGCCTCCATCATAAGCCATCCCGATGAATCATGCGGCAGGCAGGACTGGTTCCCGGCTGATCAGCGATCGCTCTGCAGAGGAAAGACTTCAGTTTACACTGAACCCTTACTGAATTCGCCTGCTTCCTGGCTTGATGGATTCAGGGCGCAGGCCAGGGCAACACCCGATTTAAAAGCAGTGCGCGATATCAGTCAGCAGATGACTTACCGGGAGCTTGACATGATATCCGATCGCCTTGCAAATATCCTTTCCAAAGAGGGGATAAGAAAGGGCGATCTGGTAGGTTTACTTCTTCCCCGCGATGCATCCCTCATTATTTCTATCCTGGGAATCTTTAAAGCAGGCGGAGCTTATGTTCCCCTGGATAGCGGTATTCCGGAAGAAAGGCTGAAGTTTATTGCAAAAGATGCTTCACTGAAGCGGATCATCAGCACGGAGGCATTTTCTGAATCACTTGCCGGGACTGGAATTCCTGTCATTCTTTACAGTAAGCTGATAGCCGAAGAGGAGGTTCCAGCGACTCTTCCTTTACCTTCCCTTGGTGGTGGCGATCAATTGTCGTATGTGATCTATACCTCAGGAACAACGGGAAATCCGAAGGGAGTTTGTGTCGGATCCGGCCAGCTGCTTAATTACTCAAAAGCAGTGTGGGAGAGGATGAAGATGGAAGCAGGTGATTCTTTTGCCACGATTTCATCCATTGCCGCCGACCTTGGAAACACTATGATTTTCCCTCCCCTGATCCATGGAGGCGAGGTCGTGATAATTCCCGAAGATCATTCGACCGATGCATCTTTGCTGGCCGATTGGTTTTATCGCCAGCCGGTTGATTGCTTTAAGATCGTGCCTTCTCATATGATGAGTTTGCTTCATTCATCAAGGGCTGCCAGTCTTTTGCCGCATAAACTGCTGATGCTCGGGGGTGAAAAATGCAGTGCTGAAATTGTCGGACAGCTCAGAAACCTCGCTCCGGCGCTCAGAATCATTAACCATTATGGCCCCACTGAAGCCACCATCGGCTCGCTTACCTGGGAGATCCCTTTTAATCCTGCTCCGGAACAACTTACGTTTCCTATCGGTTTTCCTCTCGACAATACAACAGTTTATATCACCGGCCAAGATCTTCAGCTCCTCCCGAAAGGTATTCCCGGAGAAATCATTTTGAGTGGACGGAACATAGCCCGCGGATATCTGAACCAGCCCCAGCTAAGCAGTGAAAAGTTTGCTGATGATCCATTCATGAAAGGGGAGCGGATTTACTGCACCGGTGATCTGGGGAGGATGCAGGATGACGGATCAGTTGTCTTCCTTGGCCGCAGGGATCATCAGATCAAGATCAGGGGATACCGGGTAGAAACCCGGGAGATAGAGAATGTGCTGAACGGATATACATCTGTTGAACAGGCGGTAGTGCTTGTTCCTGAGCAAGTTTCTTCGGTGAGTTCGGTTCAGGCTGCCATCAGCCTGAAACAGGACTTTGTTTATGATGAGAACGACCTCAGGCAATGGCTTTCACGTCGTTTGCCAGCGTATATGATACCCTCGGTTTTTCATGTGGTTGAGCGTTTTCCGCTCACATCCAACGGAAAAACAGATTTTAATGAATTAAGGCGGATGACCGGGACCAGCAATGAAACTTCCCGTTCATTGGCTCCGCCCCGTGATCTTACCGAACTCAGGCTGGTCAATATTTTCAGGGCGATACTGAAGCAGGAAGAAATTGGTATAGGCGATGGCTTTTTCGACCTGGGCGGTCATTCCCTTCTTGCTATACAGCTGTTTGCTTCAATCGAGAAGGAGTTTGATGTTCATCTTCCTCTGGCTACTTTGTTCGAAAGGGGAAGCGTGATGGCCCTGGCTGAGCTTCTTAGGGAATCAGGCTTAACACAGAAGCCCTCCTCCCTGGTCCCGATCAGGCCGGGTAATGGAAAAAAACAGCTTTACCTGGTTCATCCGGCCGGCGGCAATGTACTTTGTTATTATGATCTGGCCCGCGAACTGGGAATGGATTATTCAATATACGGATTGCAGGCGTCGGGACTGTCGGGTAAAAAAGTTGACAGCGTAAGTGATATGGCCCGTTTTTATCTTGAAGAGATCAATCTGCCAGCCGGCATCGATGATGTAGTATTTGCAGGATGGTCAATGGGGGCTCTCATAGCGTTTGAGATGGCAAGACAGGTCGGGGAGACCTCGGGAGTAAACCCCCGGCTGATGATCATTGATCAGATAGCTCCGGTTGAAGCCGAACCTGAATATACAGCCATAAGCATCGATCCTGTTGACCGGATGCTTGCATTTGCAGGCAAGGTAGCCCATCTGGTGGGCCGCCCGCTGGGGATAAACGCCACAGACCTCAGAGGAAAAGAACCAGTGGCTCAGTCAGAGGTATTTCTTAAAGCGTTTAAATGGGCTAACCTTGTACCTCCCGACATGAAGATCAGCGATTTTCACGGATATCTCGATCTGATGATCCATCATAATGAGATCACGGCGGCCTGCCGGCCAGGCTCCTTTGACGGGAAAACCCTGCTGATCAGGGCCGGGGATGCATTGCCTCCGTTCGACGGGCAGACCGTGGTTCCGGAACGGTCTTACGATCTGGATTGGGGGCGATGGATCAAGCATGATCTATCGGTTGTTGATATTCCGGGGAATCATGTTTCGGTTATTGTCCGCCCCTATGTGAAGGAACTCGCGCTTGCACTGATGAAATGGGGGGATACGGGATTATGATATCAGCCGGCCTTGTCCTGTTTCCAACGTTCAAAGACGAAGAACTCAGAGAAAAAGTTCGTCAGATGCTTCACCCGGAAGAGATAAAAACCGCGGACGCTTTCGTGTCGGATATCCGCAGAAAATCATTCCTTCACGGAAGGATAGCGGGAAAGATGGCTATTGAAAAGATATTCTCTGATGTTCCTTCTGCTGAAATACAAATCACAACAGGCGCTCTGGGTGAACCCTATATCAGCAACCTTCAGCAGCCATATGGAGTCTCAATAGCTCATGGTGATTTACTCAATGCCGGATTGTGTTTCCCTCTGACCTTCACGATGGGAGTTGATGTGGAAAGCATCACGGAGAAAAACCGTGCAATCATCCCCTTAGTACTTAGCGATAGGGAGAAGGAAATGTGCAGAGTAGAAAAGGATGAGCTTGAGTTGCTTCATGTGCTTTGGACTGCCAAAGAAGCCGCGGGAAAGGCAATAAGGCTGGGATTCCGGGTTCCGCATGAATGGTATGAAATTGATAATTTAGAGACTCTTACGTTTGAACCCCGCCTGATACACCGGTGCCGGTTTAAACATTTAACCA
>CAIWXI010000109.1 GCA_903916595.1 uncultured Bacteroidales bacterium
AGATGCTTTGAAATCAACGATTCAATGCGCCTGTATGGATTAGGTTTACTGGAATGTTTCGTTCTGTGACGCCTTTGATGCCGCTGAGGCCTCGCTCCGGTTTTAGGGTCTTCCATTAAAAAAACTCGGTTTAAGAATCAAAAATAAAAAAAATTCCTAACTTTAACCTGAAATTCTTTCTGTATGTGCGGAAGATATTCTTTTGCGGCCATGGATGAGCTCATCGAAGAACGTTTCGGTGTAAGGGTGCGCACGGCCATTTATAAAGCAAGGTACAACTGTGCTCCCGGGCAGGAACTGGCGGTCATTTCAAACCTTAATCCGGAGACTCTCAGCTTCTACCACTGGGGTCTTATCCCCTCCTGGGCTAAAGAAAAGTCTATCGGTTACAGGCTTATCAATGCCCGCTCGGAAACCATCACCGAAAAACCTTCTTATAAAAGTGCTTTCAGAGGCAGGCGCTGCCTGGTGCCTGCCGACAGTTTTTTTGAATGGAAGAAAGACGGGGATAAGAATCCCTACCGGATTCTCATGAAAGATGAGAAACTTTTCTCCATGGCAGGGATCTGGGACCATTGGACTACTCCCGATGGTGAGATCATCCATTCCTTTTCTATTCTGACTACTTCGCCCAATGAGCTGCTTAGTGGAATTCATGACCGGATGCCTGTGATCCTCGGCCGGGCGGACGAAAAACGCTGGCTTTCTCCCTTGTCAGATTCTGAACTTATGAGCATGCTGAAACCTTATCCGCCGGAAAAAATGAAAGCTTACAAAATTTCAAAACTGGTAAATTCGCCAAAGAATGATTCGGCTGAAATCCTTATTCCTGTATCATAAGCGAACAGCCTCTCAGGTCGCTTGAATCGAAGCGCCCGAGGACTTCAAACCGCCCGTCTTCATATACTTTTCCGAGATCCTGAGTAGCTATGAAACTACAGGAAAATAAATTGGCTAAATCTATGATACTGATTCCTCCGCAGCGGCCGGGTGAGCAGTAGCAGAAAGGATCATTCACCTCGCGTATAAATACTTTCATCCATGGCGGATTTGCGAAAAAACCTCCCCCTGTGGAGTAAGCCTGTGAAAACAGCTCCGTCATTCCGTATTCAGAATGTATCACTGCGGATGAGAATGCCCCGGTAAGCCTGCCGTGAAGTTCTGTTCTTGTGACCTCTGTTCTGCGACCTTTCATCCCGCCGGTTTCCATCACCACCAGGCCGGGGTAATTACCAGGATATTTTTCGGCAAAATCAAGAAGGGCATAGGTCAGGCCTATCAGTATGGTTTTGCCGGATGAAACAGAGGGGTGTCTCAGCCTTTGCAGGAGAGCTTCAGGCTGATTGAGAAAAAACCCATGCGGCAGACTTTCATTCTGCTGCATCAGTTTGCCGATCATATAGATGAGTGATGAATGCGGATTGTCCTCCGGCCGGGGAGTCAGAGCAAGGAAAGTGTAGCCGGAAGGCTCGCCGTAGGTGTGTGAAAATCCTTTCAGAAGTGAGGTGTCGTATAAATCAGGGTGGGTCATGAAATGACGGGACGGAACGCTGCCGGTTGTGCCGCTGCTCTGAAACTCACGTACCGGTTTCATTCCCGAACAAATGATCTCCTGCGATTTAAAAAATTCAACCGGAATAAAAGGGATCTCGTCAATCTGCTGAACACGGGCCGGAGTGCGAGACAGAGCATCGGCAAACTCCCGGTATACCAGGCAATTCTCGTACTGGAACCTGAAAACTTCCAGGGCAAGTTCCCTGAAGCCCTCGTCGTCTGCGACAGCAAAAATCCTTTCTCTGAGATTTTCTTCAGTCATTGTTCAGTTACGTTTATCCGCCATCAGTTATCCGCCATCCGCCATCTGTCATCCTTATTTTCTCTATCTTTGCGAAGGTCAAAGATATTAATAATCAGACACCGAATGAGGGCAAAATTGAAAACCCGGAAAGCTGCTTTCACTTTATTTTATACTGCAATCGGTATATTCACACTGATGTCGTGCATGAAAAAGGAATCCTATTCCGACGTCCCCCAGATTGGGTTTGCCTCTTATTATAATATATTTGATACAACGAAAATTGCTAAAAAAGGTGTTCTTACTATTACTTTTCAGGATGGCGACGGGGACATAGGACTAAATTCCTGGGATATTTTTCCGCCTTACGACAGCGCAAGCATATATTTTTACAATTACTACGTTGATCTTTACTACAAACGGAACGGAACATTTGTGAAAGACACTACACTTAACCCTCCTCTATACACCCGAATCCCCAACCTCACTCCCGACGATCCCAACAAAGCCATCAAAGGGTATATTGTTGATACGATTCCACTTAACCCACATCCGCTCTACGACACGATTCAGTTTTCGATGTTCATTTATGACCGTGCCTTGCATAAAAGTAACGTGGTGACCACCCCGGAGATTGTTGTCAGAAGGCCATAAGCTATAATGGAAAAGGCTCTGACTTACCGGAAACTGATCGTCATAGGGATATTTCTTGCCGTTGGGCTGATTTTCATCGTTCGGCTTTTTTATGTGCAGATCCTGGTCGACAAATACATCCTCTCGGCCAATAATAATGTTCTGCGGTATATTACCCAATATCCTGCAAGAGGACTGATTTTCGACCGCAACGGAAAGTTGCTTGTTTACAATGAGGCAGCATACGATCTTATGGTCATCCCCAGGCAGGCCAAAAATGTTGATACTTTGGAACTTTGCCGGTTGCTCTCGATCGACAAGGAAGAATATATCAGGAGATTAACCCGGGCGCGTGCTTACTCTCCATACAGGCAGTCGGTCTTTGAAGCCCAGATCACACGCGGGAATTACGGCTTCCTCGAAGAAAAGCTGTTTCGTTTCCAGGGATTTTTCGTCCAGTTGCGCACCCTTCGCAAGTACACTTATCCTATTGCCGCCCATGCTTTCGGTTATATAGGCGAAGTCAGCCCCGACATCATCGAAGCCAACGCTTATTATAAATCGGGCGATTACATCGGTGTTAACGGGATTGAGAAATCATACGAGGAGGTACTCAGGGGTGAAAAAGGGATGAAGATCCGTGTGGTGGATGTGCTGAACCGCGACAAAGGCAGCTTCCAGGGGGGGAAATACGATACAATGGCCTATGCCGGGACCAACCTGTATTCTTCGATGGATGAGGAACTTCAGGAATACGGAGAAAGGCTGATGATGAATAAGAAAGGGAGCATCGTGGCCATTGAGCCATCCACCGGGGAGGTCCTCTGTCTGGTTACAAGCCCTTCGTACGATCCTAATCTGCTGGTCGGGAACATCCGCCGAAAAAACTATAGAGCCCTGCTTTTCGATACCATTTATCAGCCCTTGTTTAACCGCGCCCTGATGGCCATGTACCCACCGGGATCAACGTTCAAACTGGTAGATGCACTTGTAGGACAGCAGGAAGGGGTTCTCTTCCCCTCAACAACATATGGTTGTCCGGGTGGTTTCAGCATCGGTAATGGTAAAATGGTGGGATGCCATTCTCATCCCTCGCCACTGAACCTGATAGGAGCCATACAAATTTCCTGTAACACCTATTTTTGCAGGGTCTTCAGATCAATCATCGACAATAAAATTTACCTGAATACCCGACAGGCTTATGAGCAATGGAGAAAAGAAGTGATGAGTTTTGGTCTTGGGAAAAAGCTCGGACTCGATGTTCCGGGTGAAGTTAACGGAAATATTCCCACACCGGCTTATTACGACAGATATCACGGCAAGGACCGCTGGAGATCGATGACCATTATCTCTTTGGGGATCGGGCAGGGCGAGATCGGCATCACACCACTGCAGATGGCGAACCTGGCTGCAACCATCAGCAACCGGGGCTGGTACTATACTCCCCATATTATCAGGGCTATCGGGAAGAAGGATTCCATTAACCCCGGCTTCAGGGATAAAAAAATCACGGCCGTGAACACCGCCTATTATGACATTGTTGTTGAGGGTATGGCGGATGTGGTTACGGCGGGTACCGCGAGGGCTTCAAAGATCGACAGTATTGATTTCTGCGGTAAGACCGGTACAGCCCAGAATCCCCAGGGCAAGAACCACTCAATTTTTATCGCTTTCGCTCCCAAACTGAACTCGAAGATCGCGATTTCGGTTGTGGTTGAGAATGCAGGTTACGGTGCTGAATGGGCTGCCCCGATCGCCAGCCTGATGATAGAGAAGTACCTTAAGCGGAAAGTTAAGCGTAAAGACCTGGAAGATAGAATCATGAATACAGATATCATCCACGGTATATATAAAAAAGATGAAAGCGGAAAAGGGCGTTTTTTACCGGATTGACTGGGTGCTGGTCATTCTTTATCTGGCCCTGGTTTTCATGGGCTGGCTTAATATCTATGCAGCTGTTTATAACGACAGCTACCAGCATATCACCGATGTGCAACAGAAATATGGTAAACAGTTACTTTTTATTTTGGCTGCTTTTGTTCTGGCTGTGATCATTCTGATCATCGACCCTAAATTCTTTTCACAATTTTCATACTTCATTTATGGAATCTTTCTGCTTACTCTAATCCTTGTTATCTTCGCCGGGCGTGAGATCTCCGGGTCAAAATCATGGTTTCAGATCGGAGGCTTTGGCATACAGCCTGCCGAGTTTGCCAAGATGGCTACCGCACTGGCACTGGCTAAATTCCTCGGATACCTTGACCGGAATCTCAGAAACAACAGGCATCTCATCACTTCGGTAGTTATCATACTGCTTCCCGCCCTTTTGATATTGCTTGAACACGATACCGGCTCAGCTCTCGTTTTCATCTGTTTTGTCCTGGTGCTTTACAGAGCCGGGCTTAGCGGTTATGTGCTTCTGGCCATCGGAGCTCTGCCTGTATTGGGAGTTCTGGCGCTGATTGTAAACAAATTCATTCTCACGGCGGCCCTGCTTGTTCTTGCTATTGTCGTTTTTCTAAGGTCTAATAAGAGAACACGCAAACTCCTCATCGTTGTAATCGTGTATCTTGCTTCGGTGGGGGTTATCTTCTCGGTGAATTATACTGTGAACCATATCCTTGAGCCACACCAGAGGCAGCGTATCAATGTGCTTCTAGGGGAAAATACCGATCTTAAGGGGGCAGGCTATAACGTGAACCAGTCGATGATTGCCATAGGATCGGGGAGGTTTTGGGGAAAGGGCTTTCTTGAGGGGACCCAGACAAAATACAATTTCGTACCCGAGCAAAGCACCGATTTCATTTTCTGCACTGTTGGCGAAGAACATGGCTTTGTAGGATCGGTTATCGTGATTTCTCTTTTTCTTGGCCTGATGATCAGGATCATCCTCAATGCTGAGAAACAACGTTCGAAATTCAGCACATTATACGGCTACGGCGTGGCCTCGCTTTTCTTTATCCATTTCGCCATCAATATCGGCATGGCTCTCGGGTTGCTTCCAGTGATCGGCATTCCGCTGCCATTCTTCAGCTATGGCGGATCATCCTTATGGGCGTTTACCATACTGCTGTTTATCTTTATCAAACAAGATTCGTATCGATACGAGCTGGTTTGATTTTACTGCTGTTTAGAACTTACCGCCACCGGGCATGCCACCACCGGGCATTCCGGGCATACCCCCTCGCTGTCCGCCCTGCTGATGCTGTTGCTGCTGATATCGCTGCCGGCCCTGGTTCTCCTCGATGTCCTTCTTCATATCAGCAATGATAAGCAGATACTGGTCAAATTTCTGGTCGTCACGCAAAACTTTTTTTATCTTCTCATCCCTGTTTTTGATCAGCAGATCAAGGATCTTCTGGTTGTTCCCGGCATTATATCTCTGAACATCATCAATAAGCTGAACAAAAGCAATAGCCACGGAATCCTTCTGCCCTTTGGTCATTGGGATTTTTTTTGCCAGATGGTCGGTGATTTCTTTTGACCTTTCTTCAGGAGTGATTTCTTTCTTCCCGCTTCCCTGAGCATGGCATCCAAAGTAGATTGCTCCAAGGACAAGCATAAACAGCAGTTTTCTTTTCATGGTGCAAAATTATTAAAAAACTTCCTGAGTCTGAACGTACAATCCCTTATACATATCGCCAAATTTATCATTGGGCCAGAGAAGAAATTGGGAATGGCAGCTGGCACTCAAGGAAATAAATATTCAGATCGTCAATTGACTGGTACTCACGGTATAGTCCGTCGTTAGTAGTTGTATTCGGTACAGGATTAAATCCTACCATGAGCCCGGCTCGTTTCAGAAAAGTGTTTTTATCGCCAGGTGCCGTGAAGTTTATCCTTGCAAAATACACATCCCTTTCCATAGGGAGAATTACCACGAACATGGTATTGCGGACCATAGTGAAAAGATCCTGCCATGGAACAGGAATACGCTGAACCCCGAGCACCCCCTCGGTACAATAAGGATCACGGCCAAAGTGGCGGATACGATCCTGAAGAAATACCGAAGGAAGCTGAAACAGGCTGTCCGGATTATTAAGCATGAATTGCCTGAGAACCATTGCATAGAACCCTTTATCGGAGGGTGAGGGAACATCGCTGATCAACCTGAGATAAAACCTGCCGTATGCGGCCTGATAACCCACGGCCGAAAAGCAGTCAAACCTTGTCAGGGTGTCACATGTTTTGCAGAATGGAACGGAGACTGAATAAATACCATAAGCTGAAGTGGCGTCGTCCATCTCATACGCTTCAAATATGATATGTTCGTTATTCCACCGCAGGTCCTGAACAAGCAGGCTTCTGAATCCATATTCAAGGTAAACCTCTCCGCTGCCTTTTTTGTAATCCCTGAAGTTCTGGCCTGTAAGAACATCTGTATTTGAAATCAGAGCCTGGGGAATATCGTGGTCCTGAAGTGGAACCACCTGGGCAAACAGTGGAAGAGGAAAGATCAGAAAAATCCAGAGAAGACGGTTCATAAGTTTAAAATAATATTTATTGGATGCTTTGCACAAAGTTAATTCAATTGAAGATAATATATATAAGCTTTGATAAATCTCGGGGCTTTATTTACTTTTGACAGAAATAATTCAGTAACAATCTTCTGGCCGAGCCTGGAAACTGCATCTATACCCCTTTAACGTGATTGATACATCTCATTCGAAAGAAACCGCGATCCTCGTTGGCGTTGCCACGAAGCTTCAGGACATGGAACGAACTATGGAATATCTTGAAGAGCTGGCTTTTCTGGTCGACACAGCCGGTGGTGTGGTTTTGAAAAAATTCTTCCAGAAGCTGGAATATCCCGATCCCCGGACTTATATCGGCAGCGGCAAACTTAATGAGGTACGTGAATATATTGAATCGCATAAGGCAGATATGGCTGTTTTTGACGATGAGCTCACTCCCAGCCAGATAAGGAATATTGAGGGTGAGCTGAAATGCAGGATCATCGACCGGAGCAGTCTCATTCTCGACATCTTTGCAAAACGGGCCCAGACTTCCAATGCAAAGACCCAGGTTGAGCTGGCCCAATATGAATACCTTCTTCCCAGGCTCACACGGCGCTGGACCCATCTGGAGAAACAAAGGGGAGGTATAGGTTTAAGGGGACCAGGCGAACAGGAAATCGAGACCGACCGCCGGCATATCCGCGCCAGGATTTCACTACTGAAAGATAAACTGGAAGAGATAGACAAGCAAAAAACGACCCAGAGAAAACACCGCAGAGATATGATCCGTGTGGCTTTGGTTGGATATACCAACGTTGGAAAATCAACCGTGATGAACCTTCTGAGCAAGTCGGATGTATTTGCCGAGAATAAACTGTTCGCCACACTCGAAACAACCGTGCGCAAAGTAGTTATCGATAATCAACCCTTTCTGCTTTCCGATACTGTTGGATTTATCAGAAAGCTTCCCCACACCCTGATCGATTCTTTCAAGTCGACCCTCGATGAGGTGAGAGAGGCCGACATCCTGATCCATGTGGCCGATATCAGCCATCCCGATCATGAAGAACAGATCAATGTAGTGAAACAGACCCTCACCGACATCAAAGCTTCCAACAAGCCCGTGATTATGCTCTTCAATAAAATTGATGCCTACCGCTTCGAAGTAAAAGATGCTGATGACCTCGGCCCCGTGTTGAGAAAAAACCTCAGTCTTGAAGAACTTGAGAAGTTCTGGATGGCCCGGGGGGAAAATTTTTCCCTTTTCATCTCAGCCACGGAAAAAATTCATGTTGATACTCTCAGGGAAGCGATCTTTCAGCAGGTCCGTAAGATAGCACGACAGCGATGGCCGGAGAGAGTGCCGTACAACGAGGGATGATGCGTCGCGGCTTTCGCTCGCATCTTTGCGTCGCGGCTTTCGCTCGCATCTTTGCGTCGCGGCTACGGTGTCGCTGCGCTCCACCTGAGGCCGCTTACGCAAAATGCTCCCTTCTGACATCCTGCATCC
>CAIWXI010000110.1 GCA_903916595.1 uncultured Bacteroidales bacterium
ATGGAAGTAACGCAACAATTGACCGTCATGGATACTCAAATTCTGCGCCCAATGTTTGCATTCTATTAAAATTGTCGGATTGCCATTTAAAAAGATAGCGTAGTCAATTTTTTCGCCCTTCTTCAAACCAATATCAGAAATAAATTCAGGTACCACCTCAGTAGGGTTGAAAACATCATACCCAAGTGTCTGAATGAAAGGCATGATAAAAGAATGTTTTGTTGCCTCTTCTGTCTGAATTTGGTCTTTGAGTTTAACAACTCTGTCACCAAGAGCTTTGATTTGGTCTTTGAAGTCCATGATTGTTTCGGTTTAACAATAAGAAGTAGGAGGTGAAATTATACTAAAATTTCAATCCAATGATAAAAAAACTGAAATAATTTTATCATAACCAATACATACAGCTATTGGAATATTTAGCCTGTTGTTATTTGCAGTCTACGGTTGTTCCCTTTGAGTTGCAGCAACACCGATAAACCTACCGGGCAGGTTTTGTATGGAAGTGAATATACCAAAGCACTATTTGGGCAGGTCGAAAAACTCCCTGAACCTTTTTATTGTGCTGCGGCAACACCCTGACCGACATCCGGGACACCAAGACTTATACAACCGTTCAGATCGGTCCCCAATGCTGGATGGCGGCCAATCTGAACCGGGGAATGCAGATCACCTCTTAACAGGTTCAGGTCGACAACTGCGTCGATGAAAAGTACTGTTACAGCAACAACCCGGTGAAATGTTCGAAGTATGGATGTTTGTATCAGTGGGATGAGATGATGAGATACGATCATCTCAGGGTTCAGGGCATTGACCGGCGGGGTTTTTTATCTAAACTCAAACTGGAGCTTTGCCGACTTTGCTGTGCTGTTCTGGACATCGACTCCCTGGGGATCCACCAAAGCCCTTTCACACGGAATGAACATTGCGGGAACCTATCGAAATGTAAACCTTTCAAAGGCAGGTCATCATTTCCTGCCATGTGCTTTTATTGCAAGGGGAATGAATTATCTGGAGCAGGAATTTTTATTAAAATTACCTGCTGATTATGAAGATGAAAAGAAGCTGATTGAAGATATTGCCATCGTCCATTGTGAACTCATTCATATCCATCCTTTCAGGGAAGGAAATGGAAGAACTTCCAGGATTTTTGCCGATTTAATGGCAAATAGAGCAGGATATCCATCCCTTGAATTGGATAAATTCAGAAAAGAGAATTATTCTCAATATATTGAAGCCTTGAATAAAGGAGATGATAAGGATTATTCGGGAATGGTAGAAATTATCGGGAATTTGTTTCCAGCTTCTTAAGAGCTTCCTTTTTAATGTGGGCTTCCGTCTTTTTATCAAACCGGATTCCTTCAATTTTCGCTGAAGCTATAGCATTGCTGAAAATTATGTCGAAGGATGGTTTATTAACAGGTCTGCTTTTCATATCACAAAGATAACGAAAATTGTTCTTATTTCATGTATTTTGGCAACTTTTTTCTTTTCAATCCCGCCAAAGAAGAAAGTTGCAAAAAAGAAGGGCGTTGGCCAGCGCACTTTATTAAACTCGAAATTATCGCAAAGTTACCTGCGAAAAATCCGCTTTTACTAAGCTTAAAACTGTAAAGGGCGACCTCCTTTGGGAATTGTCGCTCTTCGAGTGTTTTCAGATTGGTTCAATCTGACCTACACCCCTGACATTATTTATTTTTCTCGGTATTACCCTGGGCAAAAATTTCATTTTAACCAGGTGGGCCAGAAACCTAAATAAGACTCCAGGGCAGGAGCATCCTTTATGAATAATTCACAAATCTATGCAGCCATCACCGAGAAGATCATTGCTAACTTAGAAACAGCCGGAAGCTGGATGAAACTCTGGCAGGTGCCATCGCCCGTTAGCATGAACGGCCATTATTACAGAGGTATCAATCGCCTCGTGCTTTCATCCGATCCATATAAGAGTCGTGTATATGGCACTTTTCAACAGATCCGTGCCAATGGCGGACAGGTTCGCAAGGGCGAAAAATCCACCATCGTAGTATTTTGGAAGAACTCAGTCGAACAGGATGAATCCACCGGTGAAACAAAGAAACTGTTCCTTTTGAAATTTTATCATGTCTTCAACTCCGAACAGGCCGATTTCGATGAGCAGGGCATGAAGAAGATTGCCGAACTTCAAAATCTCGTAACCGAAAAAGTCAATTCCGACCACATGGAAGCTGAATCCATCATCGAGGGATATGAAAGCCATCCTGAAATCATCTTTTCAGACAAAGACGACCGGGCTTATTATGCTCCTGTTGCCGACCTGATCTCAGTTCCGGATAAGAAATACTTCAGCTGCTCTTCTGCCTTCTACCGGACACTGTTTCATGAGTTGGGTCATAATGCCGCATCCATTATAATGCCGCATGGACATTACAAAGTGTTGATTACGAAACTTCTCAGTTGTGAGTATTCGGCATAATTTTACCTCTTTTTAAACCAAAACAGGAGGTAAATTATGGAAACATTAAAAAC
>CAIWXI010000111.1 GCA_903916595.1 uncultured Bacteroidales bacterium
ACAAAATATTAATGAAAAGATCTTATTACTACCTTGAACGGTTTTAGTAACTTTTCTGCCTAAAAAATTTCCGTTATTTCCAACGATCATCTGGGAACATCAGTAAAATCAATTAGTCTGAAAAGCGGTTCGAATCCCTCACATCCCACAACAAAAATCCAGAAAATCACTGAAAATCAATGAAGACCGCCACTCCAGGCGGTTTTTCTTTTACAGACGTTTACCTTACTACAAATAATCCTGTCTTGGCGGAGTAAAGAAATCAATTATATTTCCTTTCTCAATTACTTCCAAAGCATGATCGGTGTTTTCCGGAATTGAATATGAGTCTCCCGGCGTCAAAATATGGTTGTTCTCTGGCAGTTTGAGCAAATATTTTCCTGAAATTACATACCCGCTTTGCTCATTTGGGTGCGAATGGAAAGGAACAATGTTTCCGACTTCAAAGTTCATTTTGGTCACCATTGATTTTTGTCCAATTGCAAGTACATCAAAGTCAACTCCTTTAAATTGTCGTTTTATTGCACTACCTTTCTTTGTAATCATTTTCGTGTGATTATAAAACATAACCCAAAGATAACCTCTTTTGTCGGCAAACCTGTCCATTTCGTCTATTTTATTGCAACCTACTGTTTCATCAGGAAATTTATCAATATATTTACATCTTGACAGGGAGAAGTAAAGGAGGTCTCAAGACATCCACTCCGTCATCCTAAAAAATAAAAAATATGAAAAAGACATTATCAAACCTTGTGCTGATTATTACTCTGATGATGGCCTCGACGTCGTTAGTCCTGGCCCAGAATTACAACCTGAAAGACATGCCGCCTCTCGATCCTAAAGTAAGGGCGGGCGTCTTGCCTAACGGCATGCATTATTTCATCCGGGCAAACAACCTGCCGGAAAAAAGAGGTGAATTTTATATTGCAAATAACATCGGAGCAATACAGGAAAACGACGACCAGAACGGCCTCGCTCATTTTACAGAGCATATGTCGTTCAACGGTACGGTCCATTTCCCTAAAAAAGGTATCCTGGATTACCTTGCAAGCATTGGGGTTAAATTCGGAACTAATGTAAACGCATCGACCGGGCTTGAACAAACGGTATTCAATCTCTCGAATGTACCTCTTTCGCGGCAGGGGATTACTGACTCCTGTCTGATGATTCTTCGTGACTGGGCGCATTACGTGGCATTCGAGGACAAGGAAATTGACCTTGAAAGAGGTGTGATTCTTGAAGAATGGAGAATGTATGGCACGGCTTCTGAAAGGATGAGCAACAAACTCGCTCCGGTGATTTATAAAGGCTCGAAATATGCCGACCGAAATGTGATTGGTGACACGGCAGTCCTCAAACATTTTAAATACCAGACCATTAAAGACTTCTACAACACATGGTATCGCACCGACCTTCAGGCTATCATTCTTGTTGGCGACTTTGATGTAAATGCCATTGAAGCCAAAGTCAAAGATCTGTTCAGCGGAATTTCGGCGGTAGCTTCCCCGAAAGCGAAAGAACTTTACCCCATGCCCGATAATATGGAACCTCTTATCGGTCTGGCTACTGATAAAGAAGCCACAAATACTATCGTCAGGGTCAGTTACAAGCATGATGCCATAGCTGATGCCGACAAGAACCTGGGTTATATGAGGACACAGCTTGTAAGGACATTTGTGAATATCATGCTCAGCTTACGTTTGAATGAGCTTGCCCGAAGCGAAAATTCCCCGTTTATTTTTGCCGGAAGCAATTACGGAAGGTATTCTGCGACCAAGGACGCTTTCAACGGCATGGCCCAGGCTTCCGACAACAACGTTCCGAAAGCCCTGGCTGCGTTGCTCACCGAGATGCAGCGCATGAAACTGTATGGTTTCACCGCAGGAGAATACGAACGTGCCAAAGCCGAGTTGATACGGGGTCTTGATTCACGCTATATGGACCGCGACAAGCGCAAGAACCGCGAGCTGGTGCGACCGATAACCAGCTACTTTCTTACGAACTCACCCAACCCTGGCATTGAGTACGAATATGCTTTCGACAAGGCCGAGATCCCCGGAATAAGCCTTGATGAGATCAATGCAACAGCCAAAACCTTTGTTACCAGCAATAATATTGTTATATCAGTAACCGGGCCTGAGAAGGAAGGGGTTAAGCTGCCCACGGCAGCCGAGATCCAGAGTGTGATGGCCAGCTGCGCAGCCGCTAAAATCAGCCCCTATGTCGACAATATGGCCGGAAAAAAGCTTCTGGAGAAGGATCCGGTTCCGGGAAAAGTTACTTCCACGGCTGCCAATGCTGTGTTCGGGACTACTGAATGGACTCTTTCGAATGGCATGAAAATTATTTTCAAACCAACCGACATCAAGGAAGATGAGCTTTCGATTACGGGCTGGGAAGATGACGGAGCATCTGCATTGAAGGATGAGGAGCTTACAGCAGCTGATTTTCTTGGCGACGCTCTTTCAGCCATGGGCCTTGCGAATTACTCACGCAATGATCTCACCAAACTGCTTGCAGGCAAGCGCGCGAATGTTTCGTTCATGATATCAGATGAACATGATATGGTCTCGGTACGTACATCCCCCAAAGATCTTGAAACAGCCCTTCAGCTTGTTTACCTGGGTTTCACCAGCCCACGCTGGAACGAAACGGACTATAAGACATGGTTTGATAAGATCAAGGCTGCCCTCATCAATGCTGATGCGGAACCACGTAAAGCATTTTCCGATACGATCGGGGTTATGATGGCAAACCACAACAAACGCAGTCAGCCCACAACCTACAAATCCCTTGATGAAATATCCTTTGATCTTTTGCAGAAAGTCTTCAGGCAAAGGTTCAATGAACCGGGGAATTTTACCCTTTTGTTTACCGGTAAAGTCAATCCCGAAACTGTAAAGCCTTTGTTGGAGAAGTACCTTGCCTCCCTTCCTGCAGTTGCCCAAAAGGATCAGTATATCGATCGTGGGATAAGGCCTCCGAAGGGTCATGCAAAGCGTGACTTCCAGAGAAAAAGCACGACTCCAAGGACAGCTATTTATGTGAATTATAATGGCAGCTGCGATTACACAGCCGACAACAGGCTGCTCGGAGCTGCAATGCGGCATATCCTTGAGCTAAAGTATATTGAAAGGATACGCGAAGACGAAGGCGGTGCTTACAGCGTTCGCGTCTCCTTTGCAACATCGAAACTTCCTGTTCCATCGTTTGGCTTTGTGGTAACTTTCGAGACCGATCCTGCCAAAGCTGATAAACTGCTTGGCATTGTGCATAGCGAAGCAGATAAATTTCTGAAAAGCGGTCCGTCCGATGCCGACCTTCAGAAATTCAAGGAATATGCCCTGAAGCAAAGGCCTGAAGACATGAAGGAAAACAACTGGTGGAATTCCATCGTACAGGAATATTATCAGAACAATCTGGATTACCTGAGTGGTTTTGAAGCCAAAGTAAAAGCGCTTGACGTCAAAGCAGTTCAGGAGTTTGCAAAAAAAGCCCTTGGCCAGGATAATGTAGTTGAAGTGATCATGAGACCATAAAATATGAAAATAAAAGTACTTGGAGCCGGTGGCGGAGAAGTCACCGGTTCCGCTTATCTGGTAGAAACCGACAAGGCAAGAGTTCTTGTCGATTGCGGTATTTTCCAGGGAGGGAGAGAGGCTGAAGCCATGAACCGGTTTGACCCAAAAGATGTTTCTTCCCTTGATGCGGTAGTGGTAACACATGCCCATCTGGACCATACCGGACGGCTTCCCCTGCTCAGCAAAATGGGAGTTCCTGCACCCGTGTTCTGCACTCAGGCAACCCTTGAGCTCACCTCACTCATACTTCGCGATTCGGCACATGTGCAGGAAATGGATACTATGAGGCTGAACAGGAAAAGGCAAAGGGCCGGGATGAAACCCCTTAAACCCATGGTGTCGCTCGAAGACACGGAAGATATCATTGGCAGGCTGATCGCTCTTCCTTACGATCAGGACTTTCAGGTGGCAGCAGGCGTTAAGGCTTATTTTGCCGAGGCCGGACACATGCTGGGATCATCATGCATCCAGCTAAGCATTGAAGAAAACGGGCTGGTGAAAAAAGTGGTTTTCTCTGGTGACCTTGGCCCGAAGGGAGCTCCAATCTTAAAAGATTTTGAGGAGCTTCACACGGCTGATGCAGTTTTCATGGAGACCACTTATGGCGACCGTGATCACAAACCCCTGGATGAGACCGTTAATGAATTTGTTTCTATTGTAAAGGCCGTGGTGGCGGATAAGGGAAAAATTCTCATCCCGACCTTCGCTGTTGGCAGGGCCCAGCTGATGATCTCAATACTGGCTTCGATGTTCAGGGCTAAACTTGTGCCCCCCTTCCCTATTTTCCTCGACAGTCCGATGGCTATCGAAGCCTCAAAGATCTATTTCAGTCATAAAGAGCTGTATGATGAAGAACTGCTTGAGTTTATCAGAGTAAAACCTCTGATGGATGACCTCAAGTCGTTGAAAATGTGTCCGACTGCCGAAGATTCAATTGCCATCAATGATGTCCCTGGCCCGATGATGGTACTTGCCGGTGCGGGGATGTGCAATGCGGGCCGCATCATGCATCATCTCAAATATAATCTCTGGAAACCCGAGACCCATGTGATCATCGTGGGATACCAGGGTTCGGGTACACTCGGAAGAAGGCTGGTCGACGGCGCTTCACAGGTGAGGATTTACGGAGATGACATAGCCGTGAAAGCCACCATCCATACCCTGGGGGGCTTCAGCGCTCACGCCGGTCAGAAAGACCTGCTCAACTGGTTCTCACATCTTGCTCCGGCCAGGCCGAAACTTTTTCTGATACACGGGGAAGACAGGCCCAGGGAAACACTTGGTGCAATAATAAAAGAGCGTTATGGCATTGAAGCAGCCTATCCCGAATTAAACGAAACAATCATTCTCTGATACTTTATAGCATATTACAATGAATAATGCCATCCGCAGGACTAAAATCGTAGCAACCATAGGACCTGCCAGCAATTCACCAGAAATGATCGGCAAGCTGATCAAAGCCGGGATGAATGTAGCCCGTTTGAATTTTTCCCATGGAAGCTATGATGACCATGCCCGGGTAATCAAGTGTATCAGAGAGATCTCTGATGAAATGGATACTCCCGTTACACTGCTTCAGGACCTTCAGGGACCGAAAATACGGGTCGGGAAGCTTAAAGACGACCAGATTCTGCTCACCAAGGGCCAGGTCTTCAGTATCATACCCATGGAGGAATATAAAGGTGAACCCGATTGTATACCCATTGACTACCCCCATGCCGCGGAAGAGGCCCAACCCGGCATGCTTATTCTCCTTGACGACGGGCTCCTTTCATTTACGATTACCGGCATAACAGGGAAAGCCCTGGTTTGCAGAGTTGAGGACGGAGGTGTTCTTAAGAACAGGAAAGGGGTTAATTTCCCCAATCTGACCCTGAACCTACCGTCACTCACCGATAAAGACAAGCAGGATCTAACTTTCGGACTGGAGCAGGGAGTTGACTGGGTATCGCTGAGTTTTGTACGTTCCGCGGCCGATATTATTGAACTCCGAGATTTCATAAGCAAAGCAGGATACAGCAAGCCTCTGATCGCCAAGATCGAAAAGCCTCAGGCCATAGACCATCTCGATCAGATCATCGAAGTTTCCGATGGCCTGATGGTTGCCAGAGGCGACCTGGGCGTTGAGATGAGCCCCGAGAAAGTTCCCTTGCTGCAGAAGCATATCATAGAACAATGCAACAGGAAGAGTAAACCGGTGATTACGGCCACCCAGATGCTCGAGTCGATGATTCATGAGCCCAGGCCTACCAGGGCTGAAGCCAATGATGTGGCCAATGCCATAATCGACGGAACTGATTGTACTATGCTTTCGGGCGAATCGGCGGTGGGTGAATACCCTGTCAAAGCCGTTGAGATGATGGACCGTATTGCGATCGAAGTGGAATCGAAGATCGAATTCAGGACCTACCCCTCCAGTGAGCATACAGAGATCGGGGCTATCTGCGAAGCGGTAAACCGTATAGAAAAAGTGATAGGCGTGGCGGCGATTGCCGTTCTTACTTCAAGCGGAAGAAGTGCCAAATTCATTGCTTCGGGCCGGCCTAAAGCGCCAATCTATGCGCTGACCGACAATCACGTGGTATATCATGGACTGAACCTGCTCTGGGGCATACACCCCATACTCATCCGCCAGAAATGCAATTCGTTTGATGAAATGATCCTGCTTGCCGAAGCAAACATCAAAGAACATCAGCCAACAATAAAAGGTGAAAAAATAATCGTGATCGCCGGGATCCCGTCAAATGTCGCCGGGGGAACAAACTGCTTAAAAATCCATACTCTATAAGCAAACAGAGGCCGCCCCGTTTACCAGGGCAGCCTCTTCTGTTAAAAACCAGTTAGTTTACCTCAGCAGGTATGTCAAACCGATATTAAAATTCAGCCCCTGCATGGTACTGTATGACCTGACGTCGGTAAAACTGAAAGAATTCGTATTGAACCAGTACTGAGCGCTTACATTAGCCCCCCAATGGGAATACCGTCCGAATTTAACCAAAACGCCGAGTTCAGGCGACATGGTAAAACCCCATTGTGTATCGTAAATATCATAATCCTGAATGAGTATATGCTCTTCCATATAATCGCCTCCAAGCGATAATCCCACGTAGGGACTGGCTATAGCTGAAGGCAGAAAATAATAGTAAGCGCCAACCTTCCAGGGAACAATAAAAACATAGTTATAATGAATGGCGGTGAGTGCAGTGCCATCATCTCCATAGAAGGTCATCCTTGGATTTTTTTTATAAAAATTATTCCAGCCGAATTCAAATCCCACAGCCAGTCCGTTCGTAAGAAAATAACGGCCTGAAAAAGTTCCGCCGGCCGGGCTTACAGTATTAATAAAAGCATTGAGATTCCCCAGCGGAATGCTGTTGGTCCAGGATAGGGTATAAAGAGAAGTTGGGCTGTAACCCGAAGCAGCTTTTTCCTGAGCCTGAACCGTTATCGTCAGAAGCAGCGCCGCTATGATTGCAAAAAATATCTTTTTCATTGTCAATTCGTTATTAATGGATGAACTGTTTGTTGTTTCATTTGTTGAAGCATCTGCTTAATTGGCCGTGATCTGCGGGGTTTGTGCAAAGCACTGGTCAACATTGGTAAGGATGTCCTCGGTATTGTGGTAACCCGTAAGCAGGCCCCTGATAACTGCAATCCATACAACATAAAGTTTGTTATTATGATCCTTGGCGTTTTTCAGGTCCAGCATGTCGATGATCACAGTTCCGCTGCTATAGGTAGTCACTGCGGGAGGATAATACGGGTACCAGTAGTTGTAGCCAGAATATCCCCAATAGTATGGATCGTAATTTCCATAATAATCCCAATACCATCCCGGATAGTAATATGAAACGTTGGTTATTTCTATAAGCGAAACATTAAGACCAAGGTCAGGGTTTCCTGTTTTGTGGTCAACCCTGGTATACCCTCTTACCTGCATATTACCAACAATCTGGTTCAGCAAAAGCTGGGCCTGGGGAGTCAATACCCTCTTGCCGGTTTTGCTGTCTTTAATAGCAAATACGGAGTCGACTATTGAAAATGTCTTAAACTGTTTAAAATTAGTACCCTTGTCATATTTCGTAAGGTCCACGAGATCTTCCGCGAGCCGCGAATCTATGCCCGGGTAAGTAGCGCAGGACATCACAAAAATGAGAGCCGGCAGCAGGGCCAGTAAATTGATTTTTCTTTTCATACTTAAAAGTTTTAAAATTAACAGAATCTATTGAATTATCATTTTATATATTTTGAAAAAATGAAAGCCCCAGGGTTCGAGCCCCACATATAGTCCGCTACCAGCCAGTTCATCGCCGATGCGGATATAATGTGCCTGGGTAAACTGATCTACCAGCCTTAATGAATGACCCGAAAAATCAACACCCGGAAGATAAACAAATCCCTGGGATGGTCTTGGGCAATAATTCACTGCAATAAGGCATACGTTCTGTTCAAATTTCCAGGACCATGCCAGTATGTGCCTGCAACTCTGGTTATCATCCCATCCGCTTACAGGGCAAAGCGACCACTCTCCCATGTGCAACTCTGCCATGGATGTGATCTCCAGCAGGTTTTCATAAAATTTTCTGAGATCCGCATCAGGATTCTCATCAGGTCTTCTCCTGAGAAAAACAGGTAACTTTACCGATCGGCCATCCAGCTGACCTTCATGCAGAAGCTTAGCTCCCGGAAGTGTCATACTGATGAGTGCAGCGGCTTTTTCTTTGGCATTATAAAAGACCGATGAAGCCCTGTCCTCATCATGGTTCTCGATGAATCTTACCAGCTTTGACTGGTAGCTAAAGGCCGACATCAGGTGATGTCGGATAGCATCTGCATCTTCACCTTTTAACCTGTCGTAAAGCCGTTTATCATAACAATAGTCGAAGCCGTTTTGCTGCAGGATAAATTCCATATCCCAGTATACTTCGGCAATGAACTTAAAATCAGGAAATTCTTTTTTAACTTCGCCAATAATAACTTTCCAGTATTCTTCTGCCGGGACTTCTCCGGCCAACGCACCCCAGGTATGAGTAAAAACATTATTCAGCATCAGCATGGCCATATCGCAGCGAACGCCATCACACATACCTGCAATTTCTTTCACAGCACGTAACGCCTCAAGCCGTAAAAGAGGGTTAAAGGCATTCACCTGAACCACATCTTCCCAGGCAGGATAATATGGATCTTTACCACAGGCGAAGATATTTTTTCCGAAATTCTTAAAGGTTGCCGGATCCCGGGCCATGTCATCCTCCGTACCATGAATAAAAAAATCAGGATTTGATGTCACCCAGGGATGATCAAACGCAAGATGGTTTGGTACAAAATCAAGAATGAGTGCTATGTTTCTTTCCGACAATTTTTCCCGTGCGATGGCCAATCCGGCGTTACCTCCGAAATTCCGGTCAACTGAATAGTTTTTCACGCAATAGGGAGACCCGTTGTTATCGGTTAAGGAAAAATCACTCAGGGCTCTTTTAAAATCGGAAAGATTACCTGGATCAGCATTAGAAATTGTAACACAGACCGGGCTTCTCTCCCATACCCCCATGAACCATACAGCCTGTACTTTGAGAAATGCCAACTCATCCCAGATTGCTAAAGGAACGTTAGCAAGAGTTATGGTAGCGCCAGACTCCCGGCTAAGCTCTCCAAGCCACACCAGGGTGTTGATTTCATAGATGACCGGATTTGTGGCGAGAGCTTTCAATTGAAAAACGTTATTGTCTGATGTAAATATAAGACAATTATCTGAAAAAAAAGTTGCAGGCGATAAAAAAAATTACATATGCAAAACCTGTTTCAGCAGCTTGTACCCGCTGGAACTTGCTCTGAGGCTTGCCCCGTTCTTGAGAATCACTGAATAGCTTTCCTTGTCGTACAACTCAATTCTTTCAATTTTCTCGGCATTGACGATAAAGGAACGGTGGACGCGAATAAATTTTTCGGAATCAAGGTGCGATTCAAAATATTTCATCGTCTTTTCTTTGAGATATTTGCCTTCTTTGGTATGAATCATCACGTAATCGCCTTCGGCCTCAAGAAAAATTATTTCGCTCACTCCCACAACATGTACCTTATGCCTTGTCTTTACGGCAATCCTCTGAAGCAATTCCTCTTTCTCATCCGCAGATTGAAGTATTTTCTGAATTTCCGGCTGAACTGAAAGCCCGCTCTGAAGCCTGGCAACCGCTTTCCCGACAGCCTGGGTGAACCTTTCCCTGGAGTAGGGTTTTAAGATGTAGTCAGCGGCATTCATCTCAAACGCCTTAATGGCATATTGATCGTATGCCGTGCTAAAAATAATAACCGGAGGGTTTTCGATAAGCTCCAGAACTTCGAAACCTGTTAGTTTAGGCATCTGGATATCCAGAAAGACCAGATCGGGTTTCAACTCCTGCACGGCCTTCAATCCTGAAAACCCATCAGAACATTCGGCAAGTACTTCTATTTCGGCGATATCGCGCAGGAAAGTCCTGATAATATCCCTGGCAGGCTTTTCATCATCAATGATTACTGCTTTATATGTCATTGTTTAAGATAGTTTTCAATTGGTTTATTTGGAATTGTTAATACCACCCGGTATACATTATTCTCTGCTTTGGTTTTCAGTAAAGAATCATTCTTGTACATGAGCCGCAAGCGTTCTCTGATGTTTTTCAGGCCAATTCCTGAGCCCTTCCTTGCAGGTGCCGAGGGATCGAAATCATTACTGATCCTGATCTCGAAATAATCGTTGAAAATCCTACAGCTTGTAATCACTTTAACCGGTTCGGTGCTTTCATAAACTCCGTGTTTTATAGCGTTTTCAAACAACGGCTGAAGGATCATAACCGGGATAATCCTGCTAGAGAATCCAGGCTCCATAGAGAATTCAAAAATGAGCTTTTCCCCGAAACGGATCTTTTCAATGTCCAGATACCTGTGAATATTCTGCATCTCTTTTTCGAGGGTTGTAAACGTATTGATATTCGAGGAAACGTTATAACGAAGAAATTCAGACAAATGTACTACCATCTCCTGTGCTTTTGAGGGATCGGTAATAGTGAGTGAACTAATCGAATTGAGGCTGTTAAAGAGAAAATGTGGATTGATCTGAGATTTGAGCATGTTCAGTTCCGATTCTTTCAGGAGTTCATTCAGACGGGTTTCCGTCCTGGCTTTATCCTGAAGGTCGCGGTACATAATGATAAGATAATAGGCCAGGGAAATGAAAGCGTAAAGAGAAATCCCTACTACAAAACGGTAGGGTATTGAAAGGCCAAGGAAGTTCATGAATACTGTTTCATGCCTGAAGAGCAGATTTAGAATAGCATAGCCTGTTCCCAACCAAAGTACCAGAAGCAGCAGCAGAGAAGTAAAATGATTGAAAATAAAGCTGAAACCTGCATGGTTCCCCGGCATGGAGTACCGTATCACATACCACATGGAGATCCCTATCGCACACAAAATGCTATTGTAGATAATGCTGTCGGCTAAGGAAATGTTCAACGGAATGCGAAACTGAAAGAATAAAATGGAAAAGTGGATCCCTGCCAGAAGGATCCACGCTCCAAAGTACACGCATATGGACCTGAGATTTTGAAAAACCGGATGTATCATTCTCTTGCCCCGGGTTTTATTTAATATGTTTTTATTTCACCCCCGCCAAAAATTGCAGATGCTTTGATGACCAGAACCCTGGTAGGATCGAGAGATTCCTTTATACAAAAACGCTTATCTGAGAACCCTCCAAATATACTTGTGTTTTTTAGCTGAACCTTCCATTCACAGGGGATGATAATAGTAGCCCCTCCAAACATAACGTTCACCTCAAGTTCATTTGCGCCTTCAGCCAGGCCGGCCTGAGAAAGATCCAGTTTTACGCCCCCAAAGATCACATTGATCCTGCCACCTTTAAAATCTTTGGTGACAATTCTTTTTTCGGTCCCGCTGAAAATATGGTCTTCGAAAATAAAGCCCTGGTCGCTGGCAGCCGCTGCATTCTCAGGAGCAGTACCCATACGGTGCTTCCATTTTCCGGGATGAGGAAATCTGCGGAAAAGAATAAGTACCCCGACGCAGATAAGAATCAAGGGCCAGAAAAGATGACCAAAATTGATATCCATATCAAATATCCTTGGAAAAAGGAAAAAACCTCCGATCAGAATAAGTATGATTCCCGGTATCCTGTTTTCTGCGCCAACAAGACTTACTATTCCAATCACAAGCAGTAACATGGGCCATGAAATAATAACATGTCGCAAGGTCTCAGGGACAAGTCCGGTATTGAAAAGCAGCAAAGCGAGTCCTGCAAGGATTACAATCATTCCCAGAATTCCTTTTTTCCGGGGGCTCTCGTAATGCGTTTTATGTTCGTGTGTCGGTTCCATGGTATGAGAGTTTAAAATTAGTAATTTTCTTCAACAAAAGTATTGTCATAATAAAGCAGATTAAAGAGGAAATCGATAAAGAACAGAAAAGCCCCGATGAATTCAGGCAAAGATACTTTTAAAATGAATATTTGTTCATAGCTTTGCGACATAATGAACTCTGTTGAAAACCAGTTTCTATAAATACCAGGGCAACGGGAATGATTTTGTCATCCTGGACCATCGCACGATTCATCCATCGCTGAGCAGCGAACAGATACAATTTTTATGCGACAGGCATTTCGGAATCGGAGCCGATGGTTTGATGCTGTTTGAGACTCACGACAGTTTGGACTTCTCTCTGAAATACTTTAACTCCGACGGGAATGAAAGTACTATGTGCGGAAATGGCGGCCGGTGTATGACAGCCCTTGCCCATGAGCTTGGGATCATTAAACATAAGGCAACTTTTCAGGCGGTTGATGGCCTGCATGAGGCAGAGATATTGTCGCAAAATGACAGACAATACACGATCAAACTTAAAATGAAAGACACCAGGCCGGGGCAGGTATTCGAAGACGGATATTGGATTGACACCGGTTCACCTCATTTCGTAACATTTGTACCTTCGGCGGATGAGGTTGATGTGTTTGCCCGGGGCAGGGCCCTGAGGACTGACCGGAGGTTTGCCCCGGACGGGTGCAATGTGAATTTCGTGCAACATACTCCTTCCGGAATTTATGTCAGGACTTATGAACGCGGTGTGGAAAACGAAACCCTCTCTTGCGGTACAGGTGTTACTGCCTCCGCTCTTATCTCTGCTTTTCTGAGGCAACACGGCCAGGGCTGTTACAGGGTAATGACTCGGGGAGGAGAGTTTAAAGTTCATTTTCATCAGTCGGGCCAGGAATTTTCAGAAGTGTATCTTGAAGGACCGGCAGTATTTGTTTTTGAAGGACAGATAACAATCTGATTGGGCAATGAAAAACGACATGCTAACCAGTAAAAGATTGCAGCTCAGAGCTGTAGAGCCAGGTGATATCGATATACTTTATCGGTGGGAGAATGATCCTGCTATATGGATGGTGAGCAATACACTGACCCCTTATTCCCGTTTTCAGATAGAAGAATATGTGATGAATGCCCGGAACGACATCTATACGACCCGGCAACTGAGGCTGATGATCGTTGGCCACAAAGGGAATATTAAAGGAAAAGCGATCGGGGCTATAGATCTCTTCGATTTCGACCCCGTTCATCTCAGGGCAGGGACCGGCATCATGGTGAGGGAGGAATTCAGGGGCGGAGGATATGCATCAGAAGCGCTTGATGTGCTTGTGAGTTATGCATTTGAAGTCTTGAACCTAAGGCAATTGTACAGCAATATTATGCCCCACAACATAGCCAGCATCTCCCTGTTTGAGAAGTTTGGTTTTGAACGCTGCGGAATAAAAAAAGACTGGATCCGAATCGGTGACAGCTGGCAGGAAGAATGGATGTTTCAGCTGATCCGCCATAATGTATAATTTACTTTAGTCATTTTATTGATGAAGCTTGCAAATCATGAGCATCTGAGCCATCGAGGTCTGAGTTACATAGCTCCTTTTACTGTAATTCTCATAACCTTTCTTCTTCTGAGTCTGCTTTCTTTAAGGTTTTACTATTTCATCTCGTCGCCGAATGTAGATCTGAAAGGGAAAAGATCAACCTACCTGTTGATTCCAACGGGCACTGATTTTAATGGCCTCATTAGTATCCTGAAGAACAATTCTATCCTTAAAAATGAAAAAAGTTTTGTTCTTATTGCCGAAAGAAAACATTATACAAACAAGGTTAAAGCCGGAAAATACAGGATACGAAACGGAATGAGCAATAACGAATTCGTTAACCATCTGAGGTCAGGGCTTCAGGAGCCGGTTAGGCTCAGTGTGCAGAATGCAAGGAATCTGGCCGAACTGGCCGGAAAGCTGGGGCGGCAGGTTGAGGCTGATTCAGCAAGCCTCATGAAATTGTTTCTCGACAATTCGTATCTGAAGCAGTTCGAAGTAAATACAGAGAATGTGTTTGTTCTTTTCATCCCCAATACTTATGAAATCTTATGGAACACATCTGCCACCCAGCTGATCAGTAAAATGAGCCGGGAGCAGAAAACATTCTGGAACAACGAGCGGCTTGGCCGCCTGAATTCGATTTCAATGAACAAACAGCAGGTGGTCACGATTGCATCTATCATTGAAAAAGAGACGAATAAGGACGATGAAAAGCCTGTGATGGCAGGGGTTTACATAAACAGGCTTCACAAAAACTGGCCCTTGCAGGCCGATCCCACCATCATCTTTGCCTGCCAGGATTACAGCATAAAACGGGTATTGTTGAGGCATCTGAGTATAAAATCCCCTTACAATACTTACATTCATGCAGGGCTGCCTCCAGGGCCGATCTGCATTCCTTCGGTCGGCTCCATCGATGCTGTTTTGAATTACAGTCAGCATGGATACATGTATTTCTGTGCAAAGGAAGACTTCTCCGGGTATCATAACTTTGCTGTCAATAATGCCGGGCATTCCAGGAATGCAAAGAAATACCAGAATGCCCTGGATCAAAAAAACGTTAAATAAATGGCCCCTGAAACGTTCCGGATATGAGGTTACTTCTGCTGATCATCGGGTTAATTATATTAAACGGGGCAGAATGCCAGAACAGCGCTGCATACCATTCAGTGAGGACCGATTCGGGTGGTATTAATAAAGGCAGACTCATCGGAGTTCTTTCAGTACAAGGGACCCTTTATTTCGGAAGCCTTTCGGGACTTTATTATGCGTGGTACAAGGACTATCCCCAGTCATCTTTCCATTTTTTCAACGATAACAACGAATGGCTTCAAATGGATAAATTTGGTCATGCCACCTCGGCTTATTATGAAAGCATGATATTCTATTATTCCTACCGCTGGGCCGGGCTTGGGAACACTGCATCGGCCTGGTACGGGGGTCTGCTTGCCCTGGCCTACCAGCTGAACATAGAGATACTCGACGGTTTCTCGTCTGGATGGGGATTTTCGATCGGGGATTTCACAGCGAACACCGTGGGGGCAACCTTGTTTGTAAGCCAGCAGCTGATCTGGAAAGAGCAGAGGGTGAGGCTGAAATATTCATTCCACCAGACTTCTTACCCTGTGTACAGACCTGATCTGCTTGGAACCAATGTTGCATACCAGATTCTTAAAGACTATAACGGAATGAGTTTCTGGCTTTCCGGCAATATAAGCAGCTTCCTTCCAAAAGGGAAAAGATTCCCCAGGTGGTTGAATATTGCCATCGGTTATGGAGGCGGCGGAATGACGGGAGCCTATGTAAATGCCAGCAATCCTTCTGCCCCTGGCCCGGAAAGATACCGCAGGTTCATGCTTTCAGTAGATGTGGACCTTACCCGTATACCAACACACTCAAAAGTATTGAAAGTTGTTTTCACGGTACTAAGCATCATCAAAATACCAGCCCCTGCCATAGAATACAATTCTCTCGGAAACTTCAGGTTCTACCCCCTGTACTATTAATTGGATTTTTTCGTAACTTTACTCTTTGATAAAAACCCATATTGTTATGGAAGAACAAACTTTCAATTCCAAGCCACAAGGAGATTCTTTGAACAACCCATTTCTTCAGCAAAATCTTCCGAATTCAACCACCATATTGGTTTTAGGAATACTCTCGATCGTATTCTGCTGGTGGCATTTGGTTTCTTTCATTGGAATCGTGCTGGGAATAAGCACCCTGGTACTTTCAAAGAAAGAGATCGCAGTGTATCAGGCAGCCCCGCAGAAATTTACGATCAGCTCACTGAATAATGTTAAAACAGGCAGAACCTGTGCAATAATAGGACTGATCATCTCGGTAGTGGTTTTTTTTCTGGTCACTTTGTTTTTGATCGGGCTACTTGCAACACTTCCATTCTGGGGAATGATCAGATGATATATGAAAATACTTTCTGTTGAAAAAATACGTGAGGCCGACGCATACACCATTGCCCATGAGCCTATAGCCGGCATCGACCTGATGGAACGTGCTGCCATAGCGTGTTTCTTGTGGATTGCCGGGAAATTGACAGTAAAAAAAGCAGTTTATGTTTTCGCTGGCACTGGAAACAACGGAGGGGATGGTCTTGCCATCGCCAGAATGTTGCAGCAGAAACACTTCCCGGTTCAGGTTTATCTGATAGGCTCAGAAGAAACACTTTCTCCTTCCTGTTCCACCAATTTCGAACGCTTCAGAAACATTGCCCGAAATAATGTAAGGTTTCTTAAAGAAAGTGAACCTCTGCCAGAGATTCACCCAGGCGATGTTG
The DNA here is from genome assembly GCA_903916595.1 of uncultured Bacteroidales bacterium. Classification (GTDB taxonomy): domain Bacteria; phylum Bacteroidota; class Bacteroidia; order Bacteroidales; family FEN-979; genus CAIRDP01. Next base: position 16,277 of record CAIWXI010000111.1, read on the forward strand.
TTATTGACAGCCTGTTTGGCAGTGGACTGACCCGCCCGGTGAGTGGTTTCAGTGCAACGTTAATAAGGCATATCAATGAAGCAAGGGCAATGACCATTTCAATAGACATGCCTTCGGGCCTATTTTGCGACAGTTCATATAAAACCGGCGAAAACCCGGTTGTCGTTAAAGCAGATTATACACTCTCGTTCTCACCTCCTAAGCTGGCCTTATTCTTGCCCGAAAACGATGTTTTCCTGGGTAAAATTCAGTTGCTGGATATCGGCATTTCGAGGGAGTTTATTGATCAGACTTCTGTAAAAAATTATTTTCCCGACAGGGAGATGCTTGCCCCCAGATTAAAAATAAGGAATAAGTATGATCATAAAGGCACATTCGGGCATGCCCTGCTGATCTGCGGTAGTTACGGCAAAATGGGAGCTGCAGTCCTTGCTGCACATGCCGCCCTGCGCTCAGGTTCAGGCCTGGTAAGCATACATGCACCATCTTCAGGTGTTAGCATTTTGCAGTCGGCCATCCCGGAAGCTATGATGAGTATAGATAAAAACGAAAAGGTTGTAAGCGCTTTACCAGATCTTTCGCCATTTACTGCTATTGGTACTGGCTGCGGTCTGGGAATGGACGAACAAACACAAAAGGCTATCAAACTTCTGATCCAGGAAGCAGGACAACCTATCGTTTTTGACGCAGATGCCATAAATTGTTTAGCTGAAAACAAAACCTGGCTTGGTTTTTTACCCAAACACTGTATTTTCACGCCTCATCCGAAAGAATTTCACCGGCTGGTTGGCAAACACTCAAACGACTATGACCGTGTTCAGATGCAGCTCGACTTTTCATTCCGTTATCAGGCATATGTAATTCTTAAAGGCGCCCATACCGTAATTACAACTCCTGAAGGGGAATGTTATTATAATTCTACCGGGAACCCTGGGATGGCAACAGCCGGCAGCGGAGATGTTTTAACGGGTATGATCACAAGTTTATTGGCTCAGGGATATTCCCCGCTTGATGCCTGCATCCTTGGGGTTTACTTACATGGGCTTTCGGGTGATCTGGCTTGTGAGGAAACCGGTCAGGAAGCCCTCATTGCAGGCGATATTATAAAATATATTGGTAAAGCATTTCAAACACTATATGGAAAATTTTGAGAGAGAAGAATTAGTGAACATGGTTATTGCACCCTATGTTCAGAAAGCCACCGCTCTTTGCGGCATTAAGCGCCATGTAGGTGGCAACCAATTCAGGCATGCTCTGAGCACATATGCTATACTGATCGATTATCACTATGTTGACCAGGTGTTGCTGAAGGCCTCTGTGATCCATGACCTTTTTGAGGATGTAAAATGTGTTTCTTATGATGAGATCCGAAACCTCGATAGAGATGGAGCCAATGTGCTGCTGCTGGTCCTTGAAGTTACAAAGAAGAAAGAAGAGAGTAAGGATTCTTACCTTCAGAGACTACTTGAAAAAGGCAGTGAGAATGCCAAAACCCTGAAATGTGCAGACCGTATCAGTAATCTCACCGATCTTCATCCCGATATATTCCACAAAGATTTTATCCGCAGATATCTTGAAGAGACAAAGAGATGGGTAATTCCTATGGCAGAAGAAGTTAACAGGAACATGCTATATGAATTGCAGGACCTTCTTCACAGGAGAGAAGCACTCCTGAAATTCACGGCAACAATCTGGCCATTCCAAAAAAAGCATAATTAAGCAACAGCGGCACTGTGGAGTAAATCTTCCTCTACCCTCAGGTTATCGATGATAAAACTCTGACGTTCAGGCGTATTTTTGCCCATATAAAAGGTTAAAACTTCCTGCACAGCCGAGTCTTTTGTAAGAATCACGGGATCCAGACGCATTTTCGCCCCTATAAAATATTTAAATTCATCGGGGGAAATCTCTCCCAGGCCTTTGAAACGAGTGATTTCCGGGTTGCTGCCAAGTTTTTCAATCGCTGAACGTTTCTCTTCTTCAGAATAACAATAAATTGTTTTCTGTTTGTTCCTCACCCTGAAAAGAGGTGTTTGCAGGATGAAAAGGTGATTGTTCCTTACCAGGTCGGGGTAGAATTGAAGAAAAAACGTAAGTAGCAAAAGCCGTATATGCATGCCATCAACATCTGCATCAGTTGCTATTACGACATAATTGTAACGAAGGTTTTCAAGCCCGTCTTCAATATTCAGAGCCGACTGAAGGAGGTTGAACTCATCATTCTCGTATACGACCCTTTTACTTAAGGCAAAACAGTTCAGGGGTTTTCCTTTCAGACTGAATACGGCTTGTGTATTTACATCCCTGGCTTTAGTGATTGAACCACTTGCCGAATCTCCTTCGGTGATAAAAATGCTCGACTCATATCTGCGGTCATCATGATTATTATAATGAATACGGCAATCCCTGAGCTTTTTGTTATGCAGGCTAACCTTTTTAACGCTTTCTTTGGCGATTTTTTTAATGTTCGCCCATTCCTTTCGTTCTTTCTCTGACTGGAGTATCTTTCTGAGCAGGGCTTCGGCCGTATCCGGATTCATATACAGGAAATTGTCGAGATGTTTTTTAACAATATCCATGATATAATTCCTGATGGTCTGTCCGTCGGATTCCATGTAAACCGACCCGAGTTTGGTCTTGGTCTGGGACTCGAATACAGGATCCTGTACTTTAATACTTAATGCCACTATCAGCGAGGCTTTGATATCATTGGTATCAAAGTCCTTTTTATAAAATTCACGTATTGTTTTTACCAGGGCTTCGCGGAAGGCGTTCTGGTGTGTACCTCCCTGGGTGGTATGCTGCCCGTTAACGAAGGAATAATACTCCTCTCCGTACATCTCGCAATGAGTAAATGCAAACTCAAAATCCCCATCTTTCAGATGAACAACGGGATACACCTTCGGTGTGTCGATATAGGAATTGAGAAGGTCGAGTAGGCCGTTCTGGGAGTAATAGCGTTCCCCGTTGAAGATCATAGTAAGGCCATTGTTCAGGAACACATTATTCCAGAGCATTTTCTGGATGTAATCCGGTATAAAATGATAATCTCCGAACAGATCTTCATCGGGGGTGAAAGTCACAATAGTCCCTGTTCTGAGATCGCAGGGTTTATCTTTTTCATCACCGATCAGGTCGCCCCTGCTGAATTCAATGATCCTTGTAAGGCCATCACGGATAGCCTGGACCTTAAAAAAGGAAGAAAGGCCATTCACCGCCTTGGCTCCCACGCCGTTCAGGCCCACGGCTTTTTTAAATACCCTGGAATCATATTTAGCGCCTGTATTGATACGTGAAACGCATTCAACCAGCTTGCCAAGCGGGATACCGCGCCCGTAATCGCGAACACAAACCTGCTGGTCTTTGATCGTGATCTCGATGGTCTTGCCATATCCCATCACATATTCATCGATGGCATTATCAACGATTTCCTTGATCAGTACATAAATTCCGTCGTCGGGAGAAGAGCCGTCGCCCAGTTTACCGATATACATACCCGGGCGAAGGCGGATGTGTTCCTTCCACTCCAGGGACCGTATACTATCTTCATTATAGACTTCTTCCTTGAACATTTTGATTTTCTCCAGACCGCCGCAAAGATAAATGAATCTCATGGCCGGCTTTGACGGATTTACCGAATATTACGGGAAAGTTATTCACAGGTTCAGATATTTCATTTAATTTGCGATGGTTTAGATCTAATGACAGCCATCATATGGAACTTGTAAAACAGGAAATGAAAGGATTGATCGGTTGGATCACCCTCAATCACGATGCAAAACGCAATGCTTTGAGTTTTGATTTACTGACTCAGCTACTCTCGGCACTGAACGAGATGGAAAAACAAAAGGCAAGAGTGATCATCATTCGCGCAAACCAGGGGGCAAAAGTCTGGTCAGCGGGATTTAACATTGATGAACTTCCCCGCGACGGCAGCGACCCCCTTGCCTATGACAACCCCCTTCAGAAAGTAATCCGCACAATCATGCGCGTTCCGGTACCGGTGATCACCATGGCCGAAGGCAGTATATGGGGAGGAGCCTGCAACATTGCATTCGTATGCGATTTGATTATTGGCACGAAAGACACGTCGCTTGCGATCACACCCGCTAAGATAGGCGTGCCATACAACACTTCGGGGATATTGCAATTCCTGGATATCATCGGATCGCATATTGCCAAGGAGATGTTTTTTACTGCAGACCCTATTTCAGCAGAAAGAGCTCACAACCTCGGAATTATCAATCATGTTGTGGCTGCTGAAGAACTGGAAAACTTCACTACAGCCATTGCCACCAGAATCATATCCAATTCCCCTCTGAGCATACAGGTCATCAAGGAGCAACTGAACATCCTCGGGAACTCCCTCCCGATTTCCCCGACAACGTTTGAGCATATCGATATGCTCCGGAGGATTGCAGGCACGAGCAAGGACTATCTGGAAGGACTTAAGGCGTTTTACGAAAAACGTAAGCCGGAGTTCAGAGGAGAGTGAAAGAACTTTATAAAAATTTTATAACAGATTTTCTCTCAAAGGTTTTTTTCACATATTTTTGGAATAAATTTTATTCAACATGAAAAAAACCTTACTTATCGGTATTTGTCTGACTGCAGGTTTTCCCCTTGTAAATGCTTCGAGGCTTCTCGTGCCTCAGCAATACAGCAGCATTCAGAGCGCGATCAACGCTGCTTCAACCCATGATACTGTTTTGGTTTCGCCAGGGATTTATTACGAGAATATCAATTTTAGGGCAAAGGGCATTGTTGTCGCCAGCACCTTCATCCTCACTCATGATACGGCTACCATTGATGCCACGGTAATTAACGGAAGTCAGCCTGCTGATCCTGATTCTGCAAGTTGTGTGATCATCGCCAGCAAAGTTGCTACGACATCACTTGATACCAATGCTGCAATCACAGGATTCAAAATAACGGGTGGTACCGGTACAAAATGGAATGACGAACATAACCCGGGGTCAATTTACCGTGAAGGCGGAGGTATTCTGGTTCAGTATTTATCACCCAGGATCCTTCACAATCACATAACAAACAATGCAGCTGCTGATATGAGCGGAGGAATGGCCAGCGCGGGAGGCGGGGGTGTCCGCTGCGGTGACAGCAATCCACTTATCCAGAATAATGTAATCGATAATAATCAGGGCAGATATGGTGCTGGTATTGTCTTTAATTACTGCGGAGGTACTATCAGGAATAACCTGATAGCCCATAATACCGGGGGGCAGGATTATGGCGGAAGCGGACTATGGATTTTGGGAGTGAATTCACAAGGTTCACCGCGATGGGTGATCAACAATACCATCATATACAATTATTCGTCAGGCCCGGGAGGCGGAATCAGGGCCTGGAGTACAACGATGACCGTTATAAATAATATCCTCTGGGGGAATACGGCAACGCTCGGGAAACAGATATTCTCGGCCCCGGCAGCAATAACCGTATTATATAACGATATACAAGACGGGTACCAGGGAGCCGGCAACATAAACATTGATCCTGAATTTGATATCATCAACTATTATCTTTCGGGTATTTCTCCATGTACCGACAAGGGCGATTCCACTGCTGTAAACAATGACCTGCCGGATCCCGTAAATCCTTCATCAGCAAAGTTTCCTTCGAAAGGCAACATCAGGAATGACATGGGTGCTTACGGAGGGCCATACTGCAGATTGCTTTCATCACTGAGCACTGTATGGACAAGTTCTGGCCCTGAAACAAATATGGGGCCGGCTCCCGGGATACTGATCATGCCAAATCCTGTCAGGGAGGAAGCTGATATTGTGATGCATCTTGGTAAAAATAATACTGTCAGAACCGAACTTATTGATGTCAACGGCCGAAGTGTGCGACATTTTCAGGTAAATAATGTTTCTGATGGCAACTGCAGGATTAAGTTTTCACGCGGAAATCTTTCGCCGGGAAAATACATACTTGTGATGACTACTGACAAGAAGATCCTGGCCACACAATCAGTAATCATTGATTAATTTCAGCAGGTTCGCCTCTTACGGTATAATTCCTGACCTCTGCAATAAGCAGCTTTATTTCTGCACGGGTAAGCAGAAAATCTCTGAGTTTCAGCCGGGTCATCCGGATGAAAACAACCAGCTGGTAAATTGTTGAAATAGTATATGATACGGATGCGGTGATGGCCGCACCCGGAATTCCATAGCGTGGAACAATCAACAAACCGAGCCCTATTGTAAAAACCAGGCCTATTGCCGAGCTGATCATATTATGATATGGTTTGTTGATACCTGAAAAAAAATGGCTAAGGATCATTGAGAAACTCAGGGCGACAATGCCAACTCCAAGGCAGGCAATTACTATCCTGACCTGTCCGAATTCATGATGGAAGTATATCAGCCTGTAAAAAGATTCGGGCAATGCCAGCAACAACATCAAGGCAACCGAGGTCACTACAAGGGATATCTTCGACAGGATCAGGGTAAGACGCACACTGTAGTTGAAATCCATGGCATTGGAAATGCGCGTGAACTGTACCAGGGCCAGGCTGCGGCTAATGATCCAAAGGCCTTCGGCAATCTGGAAGCCGGTTGACATAACGCCAAGGGCAGCCCTGCCGAACCACACCTCAACCATATAATACCCTATACGGTAATTCATCAGCTGAAAAATGTTGCCAAACTGAGCATAAATCCCAAACTGCATCATTGAGTTAAAAATCGGTTTCAGGCCTTTCAATGGTTCCGCCTTAAAAAATTTCAGCAAGGGGAAGAGACTGAAAAAATAAGAAAAAAGGAATGAGATCAGTATGGCCCAGTAATAAGCCATCACAGTCCTTACATGAAATATGTAGACCGCTGCAAGCAGGCAGGCAATGAGAACGATTGTCTGAACGAGGGTTAAGATATTGAAGGTTTTGACTTTTTCCTTGCCGAGAAGCAGCATATAGTTTGCCGATGTAAATGACATCACCATGGCGAGAAAAAGGACCTCAATAAAATACCCCTTTGGAATTACTTCGAGCTGTGGAATTACCCCGAGCCGCTGTGCCAGGGTGCCTGAAATTTCAAAGAAGAATGTCGCCAGAATGGTAACACCCAGTATCCAGACATAGCTTAGGACAAATAGTTTGAAAAAGCCTGCCCTCGGCGTCATGTAGACCAGGGCACCCCCTCCAATAAAATTGTTGAACAGCTGAATAAATGTTACCGAGAGGATAATAAGTGAAATCGTTCCAACATTAGCTGTACCGAGTAAACGGGCATTAAGAACGCTGATCAGCAGTGTGAGGAAAGCGCTGATCACGCGGGTCCCGATAGTCCCAATGATCTTTCTGAACATTCGTGAGCTTAGTGTTTCCTGAACTTATGACGGGTCTGTCGGCCGAAATGAGCAAAATTGAATTTGCTGCGTTTCGCATCGACCAGTGTAAACCGGCCCAGACCAAAGACGGTATGAAAACCTTTGGAATATCTGGAATTTTTCAAAGGTCCCAGATAAGTTACCAGTTCTTCCTCGAATTCCGTTTCTGTGAGTTTTACTATCCTGTTTATTGCAACTCTCCTTCCATAGGATTCAGAACAATCCTGGGCCGGCCTGTAGAGCTGCTCCTCATGAATAAACGGCAGGCCGGCAGGCCTTGAAGAGCGTACATCCATCTTGACCGGGTTAGCCGGATGAGGTTTGTATTTTCCATCAAGTTCATCGGCATAATAAATATAAAGATGCGTATTGGAATACTTTCTCAGGGTAAGGAACAGCCACCATTTGTCGTTATGATTGATGAGGGTCGGATCAACCGCATCAATATGATCGATCAAAACATGGTCTTCAACGAAGATACCTTCAGAATAATTCCGTTTGTACAAGCCGATATAACCATAGCGGTAGGATTCGGGCAGGCAGTAGATGTTCTCGCCATGAACAAAGATAAACGGATAAGACAGATGTTCCTTGGTTTCAATTGACTTGAGAGGGGCTGAGAAACTATTTGAAAGCGGATCAAAAACAGCTTCTGAGATATGGGCCTTGTTTTCAGCGTAGGAATAGTCCTCCATCAAAATATGTACTTTATTTTCCTCAATAAATCCGGCAGGATCTGCAAAATAGTTGCGTGAACTTCTCTCCTTCATCCACAACACGTCTCCTCTCAGAACTTCTTTATTTGAAAAAGCCAACTCCTGAACGGAACGGTTAATGATACCCACGTTCCATCTCTCGGCTCTAAACAAATCGTTCCAATAGAACAACATTCTGTTCTTAAGTAATTTGATAATGAAAATGATCATTTTGAAATTACCCGGAACTTTATATACAGGTGCTGAGGATGATGAAATTTTTCCGGCGGCATAGCCTTTTTCAGCTATCTGATTAGCCATATCGGCAGGCCAGGCCGAAGATATCAGCAATAAGACGTCCAGGTTAGTCCTGTATGAATGAAAAAGAGTCTTGAGCCAGGCTTTTTTCAAAATAATGCCAGCATCAAGCTTTTCGGTAAGCCGTTGCATCATTGCTCCACTTACCGGGTCATTGTTGTAAATTGGCCAGAAGCCCGGAGGCCCTCCGCGGTATTTCTCTTCATCATCGTGATGGAATGACCATATGCCATAAGTTGCGGCATTGAGTATTTCGCCCCTGACAATATTAAACCCGAAACGCAGAATAAAATCAAGGTTAGCAGATTTGATTGCTGTAAGATCATCGTCAGAAAAATATTCTGAGTATTTTGTTTCAGACACTGAACAGACTCTCCGGTTGATCTTCCTGAGTTCATGTTCCATGTCAACACTTGCTTTCTGTGAGTGTTTGAACAGCAGTTTAGCCGAGGCTCTCCAGATGAAGGAGTACTTATGCTTTGGGTTGCCGGATTTTGGCACTGTCTGAGCCTGAGCAACCCGGGCATCAATTATAAGCAGGGTAAGTTGATGTTCGCTTTTAAGCAGAAGACGTATTGCCTCAGCCTGCCATCTCTGAAACACATTGCCGGAGCACATCACTCCAAATGTCAATCCTTTAGTCATTTACTCAAAATTTCACGGTAAATAGCTGTCAGTTTTTCCGCGATTTGATTCTCTGAAAAATCACGGGCAACGGATTCATGGAATTTACGCCATTCAAAGGTAGGATAAAAATTGAGCATCTGATCTATTGCTCTGGCCATTTCATAAACTGATGACTGTTGAATGATAATACCATTTCTGTTGCTAATGATTTCTGATGCCACGCCGGTATTTGTTGAAACAACCGGAGTTCCGCATGCAAGCGCCTCAATCACGACAGTGCCGAAGGTTTCGTAATTGCTCGACTGGACCAGGAAAGAGGCTGTCTGGTATAACCCGACGAGCTCAGTATTTTGTTTCAGCCCGGTGAATTTAACCTGTCCGTCGCTTAATCCCAGGCTGTCTGAATATTTTCGAATAGCTTGATAGTCGGGTCCTTCGCCAACCATAAGCACTCGAAAATCATTACGGCTCTGATATAGCTGCGTAATCGCATCCAGAAAGCCTGAAATATTTTTTGATTTATCTTCAAAGCAGGAAACATGTAAAATCACAGCCTTACTTTCAACAGGTTTTTCAGAAGGAGGAACAAATAAACCTGTATCAACCACATTTGGCACGACCCGTGTTGTTGGATGTACAAGCTTAACCGATTTCATTGCCTGGGCAAGTGATTCGCTTACGGTGATAAGCCCGGAGGAATTTTTCAGGAGTAAGCGTGTAAGCCATTTTCTAATGAGGCCTTTATACGTACCATTTCCCGGGTAATACCTTGACCAGTGTTCTGAAATGATATAAGGACACCCTTGTTTCCTGGCCATAAACCATGCAAAAAAAATCTCGCGGGTAAGTATATGCCCGTGTATAATATCTACCGCAAATGGCATCAGGCTGTGATATCCAATATGATGCGCTTTAATATACCGGATTATACCCGTCAACTTAGAAAAAACCGACCGGGTCTGGTCGGCTTTATAGTAAACATGGCATGCCCTGACCGCGTTTTCAACTGAATTTACAATCTCATAGGTACCCTTGCAGTCGGGATCAGGATGAACAGAAAGAATCTGAACTGAATGTTTTTTTGCCAGGGCCCCGGCCTGCTTTTGAATAAAGAGCCCTGGCATAGGATCGATACGGTTAGGATACCACCGGGGTACAAAAAGAATTTTCAAGCCCTTGTCCTGAGGATTCAACTCTACGTTTTGAATGTTATTTGATTTTAAAGTAGTCATCGATTAGTGTGATCGCGTTGTTCAGCCTTTCGCTGTCAAATCCGCGGATTATAACAAACGGAAAATTCCGTGATGTTATTTCCCTGCAATATAGTTCAAAAAGTTCTTTCCTCATTTCAGGATGCTCCCTCAGTGGGTCATATTCCCATGGCAGATCGATATCGCAAAGAAGATAAAGATCGTAGCGATGCGTCTCTATCTGGTTAAGTATCCACTGATGGCATCGTTTGTATTTAACATCACTCCATATTTTTGTTACGATGAATTCCGTATCGCAAAACAAGAATCCTGCTGCCTTTGACATTACCTGCTGCTCGCTCTCAAGCTGACCTCTGGCGATTGCAAGGACATCCTCTTCCTTGTACGAAAATCCGTTCCGTTCGAGATATTCCCGGGCAAATTCCGGAACCCAGGCTGTTTTATAATGAGTTGCAAGCTGTTCAGCAAGCATTGATTTTCCCGTTGATTCGGGACCTGTTATCGCTATTTTCCTGAGCTTGTCCAGAAGGTCAATAAGTTTTTGTCCCCTTGACTTTATATTTCCATTCCATCCATCCCAGTGTAGCAATCACGGTATACACCAAGTACTGGAAGCCGAGAAAATACCATTTCAGAAAAATGCAGAGCGCAATCATGACCAAATCCCCTATAATCCAGAGAATCCAGTGCTGAATTTTTTTCCTGGCCATGAGCCACATGGCAATTGCGTATAGCGCGGATGTAAAAGCATCGTAAAAGGCATATTGATTATGGGGCATTTTCCTAAGAAGGTACCACAGTACAAAAAATAAAAAAATAATTAGTCCCGTGTATAGCTTCATTTCCTTCCGGCTGCATGAAGTGATCATGATATGCTTGTCCCCGCCGGTTTTCCTGAGCCAGTTATACCAGCCGTAAATATTCATTATGAAGTAGAAAACGTTTATCCCTGCATTGGCGTATATATCGCCCTTAAAATAAATGGAGGCCGAAAACAGCACGCTGACTCCGCCGATTGGGAATGCCCATACATTTTCTTTCTTGATAAGCCAAACACTGAGCAGGCCAGACAAAACAGCGACAAGTTCAACAACTGAGGTCTGAAAAATCCCGAAATTGATCAATAAATCATAATCCACCCTGCAAAGGTAAATTAATACCGTGGTTTGCAAATCAGAAAAGACTAATTTTGTAGTCAGTAAGGTTCATGTTAGTTTATGTTCCATCTTTTTCACTCACAGCTCCCGTTCATAGTTAATCTGCTGATCCTTTTACTGTCAGCCAAAATCCTGGGTGAAATCGCCGAACGCCTCGGTCAGCCTGCAATGATAGGCGAAGTTCTGGCCGGTGTGATTCTCGGACCTTCCCTGTTCAACATCATCCCAATAATAGGTGACATCAAACCCATTGGTGACCTGGGAGTTTTCCTTCTGATCTTAATGGCCGGGATGGAAATTGAGGCTGAGGAAATCAGAAATTCGATACGCGGAAAGAACCTGTGGATCGCCCTGTTGGGATTTTTAATCCCAATGGGCAGTGGCCTGCTTATCGGACACCTTTTTCATTTCACAAATATCTTTACTATTTTTCTTAGTCTTTGTATTGCCATCACGGCTTTGCCGGTAAGCATCCGGATACTGATTGACCTGGGAAAGCTGAATTCGGATGTTGGCCAGAGAATAATTTCCGCTGCCATTTTCAACGACATCATATCACTGATGGTACTAGGGATCATTCTTGATTACAACGGTACATCCGGTAAACTTGAAGATGTGACCTTTTCAATACTTATAACCGGATCTAAGTTGATCTTGTTTATTGCCATTCTGGTCGTTGCCTACAGACTTATCGGCTTTTCCAAGACCAGGGTCAGTACTTTCAATCCTAAAATGGACCGTTTTCTGCATTATCTGAAAGGGAAGGAGTCAATGTTTGCCATTGTCATTCTGTTCGTGCTGATCTTTTCAAGCATTGCTGAGCTATTGGGTCTTCATTTCATAGTCGGGGCATTTTTCGGAGCCCTTCTGTTTCCCAGGACTATGTTTCAGAAATCTGAATTTGACCAGGTGAAACATTCCACCTCCAGTTTTACCATGGGTTTTCTTGCCCCTATTTTCTTTGCCATCATGGGAGTTCAGTTTGATGCAAGCGCACTTACAAACGGACTTTTGCTTACCGTGGTTCTTATTGCTTCTTTCCTGAGTAAAATTCTGGGTGGTTACTTCGGCTCCAGGCTTGCAGGATTTAACAACATGAAATCCATCACAATCGGCCTGGGACTGAATGCCCGGGGGATAATGGAGCTGGTCATCGCGAACATTGCACTGCAGAAAGGATTTATAGACGTTCCTTTTTTCTCTATTCTGGTCATGATGGCCCTTCTAACCACACTCATCACACCATTTCTGCTTAAAGATGCTTTTGTACGAATAGAGAAATCGGAACACGGTTAACAACAACAAAAAAACGACTACTTTTGTCTCCCTTTAATAAAGCCGGCTATGGAAATCATCAGGTATTTAATTGATTTTATACTGCATATCGACAAGCATCTGCTAGAGATTGTAAGCAATTATCAAACATGGACTTATCTTATCTTATTCCTGATTGTGTTCATGGAAACAGGATTAGTAGTAACACCATTCCTGCCCGGTGATTCTTTACTGTTTGCTGCAGGTGCAATAGCTGCCTTACCCGGGGAGCCTTTACAGATGCTGCCCCTGGTAGTTCTCTTAATCGTTGCGGCTTTCACGGGCGACAACACTAATTATTTCATCGGGAAGTTCCTGGGTGAAAAAGTCTATGAAAAAAATTACCGCCTGATCAAACGGGAATATCTTGACAAAACCCATGGATTTTATGAAAGGCATGGGGGAAAGACCCTCATCATTGCCAGATTTATGCCGATTATCAGGACTTTCGCCCCATTCGTGGCGGGAGTAGGAAAGATGACCTACATCAGGTTTATCAGCTTCAGCATCTTTGGAAATATACTCTGGGTAGTATTATTTACCCTGGCCGGATATTTATTCGGTAATATATCCTTCATTAAAAACAATTTCACACTGGCCATTCTGGCTATCATCCTTATCTCGCTTTTACCTATGATCATTGCCTTTGTGCAAAATCTTTTCAAAAAGAGCGCTTAGACTCAGGTTTTTTTTCTTGACAGGACGGCTTTTACAGCCTTAACCACGTCGATTGTTTCCAAACCGAATTTTTCCAGAAGTTCTTCGGGTGTTCCGCTTTCGCCAAAGACGTCATCAATAGCAACCATTTCAACCGGAACGGGAAATTTCCTCGACAGAAGCTGTGCGATGCTGTCGCCTAGCCCGCCATTTCTCTGATGTTCCTCGGCCGTGACCACGCAGCCAGTTTTTCCGGCAGATGCCAGAACAGCTTCTTCATCCAGAGGTTTTATGGTATGAATGTTAATGACTTCGGATGAGATCCCCTGTTCCTCTAAGATGCGGCATGCTTCAAGCGATTTCCATACCAGATGGCCCGTGGCAATTATAGTGACATCAACACCCTCGTTGAGAATCAGAGCCTTGCCTATTTCAAACTTTTGATCTGAAGATGTGAAATTGGGCACTTTGGGACGGCCGAACCTGAGATAAACCGGGCCTTCGTAGCTGGCAACCGCAAGGGTTGCAGCCTTGGTCTGATTGAAGTCGCAGGGATTGATTACAGTCATGTTCGGGAGCATCTTCATCATTCCAAGGTCTTCAATATTCTGGTGAGTAGCCCCGTCTTCACCCAGGGTAACTCCTGCATGAGAAGCACATATTTTTACATTTTTTTTGGAGTAGGCTACCGACTGCCTGATCTGGTCATACACTCTTCCGGTCGAGAAATTGGCGAAAGTCGCGGTAAATGGTATCTTCCCTCCTATCGTCAGACCGGCCGCAATACATATCATGTTTGCCTCAGCTATCCCTGTTTCGATAAATCTCTCAGGGTAATCCCTGGCAAAAGCCTCAAGTTTCATCGAAGGAGTGAGGTCAGCACATAGAGCAATCACATCGGGATTCGATCTCCCGAGTTCATTCATCGCTTCTCCAAAACCCGAACGGGTATCCTTTGAACCGGAATCGATATAATCTTTCATTCTTTCAATGTTTAATTTTTAATTCGGATATTCATTTCGCCATTTCACCATTTATTCACGAATTGTCTATTTTATTTGTGTTCATTACGGCTTCGCCGAACACCAGTTCACCATTTAATTCGCGTACATCTTCACATTGGTTGTCTGCCCTGATTCCACCTTGAACGACTTCTCCTCTGTATAGGAAGACGAGTTAGAATACTTGGGCCTGAATACCACCCTGTAATTTCCCGGCTGAAGATATAGAGTTTCCTGCTGCTGCTGATTATCTTTCAGATTGTACAGCCAGGTGAGGCCTTTCTTTTCTTCGATATAAAGACTGCCGTATCCATTTGTCGCCCTTTGTATTACAGCAATACCCGGGGTAGGTATTTCAACAAAGGTGGTATGGCTTTGAGTAACATCAACGTCTTTTACTGTAATTCTGGGCATACATAGGATCTCAATGTCATATTTCCCGACAAGATACTTTTCGACCTGGTCAAACTGATGAACGTTCAGGGTCTGATTCTGGCCGGCTTTCCTGATAATGCAGGGGAGATACTTCAGGGTTGCATTTCCACTTGCTTTGAATGTAAGGTAACCCTGGGGTGCATCGATACCGACAACAGTATGTTTGCCTGGAGTAAGTTTCACTGAATCTTTTCTCACCGGGGGTATAGTATGTACAACTACATCATATGAAACCAGCGGGTCAACATCGAGTGTATCAGGAAGGCCCTTCGCGTTAAGAGAGTGAATAAAATTGTATTTGATCAGCCCGCTCTTGTTGTCATAGAAGGTCATGGCTACATTTGTTTCGGTCGGATTATGCTGCTGGTCGAGCAGATTCACCTGCATTGTAGTTGGGTTTAGTGTACGGCTGATGATGACTTTGAGGGCATTGGCAAATTCCTTTTCGTTGCTGGCATCAAAATACGTTCCAACGCAGTCGAACTGATCTTTGAAATTTTTACCGATCCCCACGATAAAAGGTTTCAGTGAAATCCCTTTTTCCTGGAGCTGGGCTGATACCGCACAGGGGTCGCCTCCACATTCCTCCAGGCCGTCGGTAATTAGAATTATTACGTTGCGGCAATGGTCACAGGGGGTGAAATCTTTTGCGGCAAGGGATAGCGAATAGGCGATAGGTGTGGTTCCGCTGGGGCTGATGATTTTCAGCACATGCTTGATACGCGCAGTATTGTCCCTGGCAAAAGGGACTTCCAGCCTCGAATCGCTACAGTCCTGGGGAGGAAAAGGCTTCTGATGTCCATAAACCCTTAAAGCCAGTTCAAGGTCAGTGGTGTTCCGCAGGCTATCGAGCAGAGCTGAGAAAAGCCGGGTGGCAATATTGAATTTGGTATCGCTCTGCCATCTTCCGAACATACTCTGGGATGCATCAAACACGAAAAGGATACGCGTTACGGGTTTGGGTTTTTCAGGTTCCTTACGGGCTTGTCCATAAGCAGGAGCAATAAGAAAAAGCAATGATAAAAACAGTATCGGATGCCTTACTTTCCGATGCAGATAAATCAGGGTTGTATTTTTTATAACCTGGAACTTCATATCAGTGTTTAATAATCACCAAGGGTCTCCTGCAACTGTCCAAGAGCATTTAATGCCTGTTCGTTGGTTGGAGGAACCCCATGCCATTCGTGCTTATCCATCATAAAATCCACGCCAAACCCCATATGGGTATGCATTATGATCATATTGGGCTTTCCCTTGCCTGTCATAGATTTTACAGCATTCAGAACCCTCAGGATGTCAGGTATGTCATTCCCGTTCATGTCGGTTACTTCCCAGCCAAAAGCCTCAAACTTTGCCCGCAGGCTTCCCATGGGAAGAACTTTTTCGGTTGGGCCATCTATTTGTTTTCCGTTATAATCAATCACGGCAATAAGGTTATCAATCTTTTTTGCAGCAGCGAACATCAGGGCTTCCCAGTTCTGGCCTTCCTGGAGTTCGCCATCACCGCAGAGAGTGTAAACAAGGTGCTTGTCTCCATTCATTTTTTTTGCAATTGCAGCCCCTATCGATACCGAAAGTCCCTGTCCGAGAGAACCTGAAGCGATTCGTATGCCCGGAAGATGTTCCATGGTTGAAGGATGCCCCTGGAGCCGGGCGCCAAGTTTGCGAAGCGTACCCAGTTCCGGCAGTGGAAAAAAGCCATATCTCGCGAGAACGCTATACCAGGCGGGACAGACATGCCCGTTTGAAAGAAAAAAAATGTCCTCATTTTTTCCGTTCATGGTAAATTGTGCATGATCGGGGCGCATAATTGCAAAGTACAGCACCGTAAGAAAATCGGCAACTCCCAATGATCCGCCCGGATGCCCGGAAGCGGCCCCGTTGACCATTCTGATGACATCTCTCCTGACCTGAGTCGAAATTTTCTGCAATTCTTCTGGTGTAGGCATTTCCTTGTTATGATTTACGTGTATCGGTCAAAGATATAGGAATCCTATGGGCCAGCAGGACTGATGTTAATAACATTGGATAAGATTCTCGCAATCTCACTTCAATTTTAGCTTCTTTTGTTTGGGGTATACACACGTATATAATAGTATGAACAATTCAGTAAAGCACAGAATCTTCCTGATTTCTTTTTTTCTTTTGTTTGGAGTTTTATCATACTCCCAGGGAATCCAGCGAACCGACAGCCTCTGGGCCGATTCTGTGTTCAGGCTTCTCACACCGGAACAGAAAATAGCGCAGTTGTTCATGATCAGGGCCTTTTCTTACAAAGACGGGATTTATAAGGACAGCCTGGCCTCAGTGGTTGAGAAATATCAACCGGGGGGTATTTGTTTTTTCAAAGGCATGCCCTATGCCCAGGCTGGCCTTACCAATAGGCTGCAGCAGTTAAGCAAAGTCCCGATGCTGGTAGCTATCGATGCCGAATGGGGCCTGGGAATGCGGCTCGACAGCGCCATTGCCTTTCCCAGACCAATAACCCTTGGGGCTATTTCTAACGATACCCTGATATATCAGATGGCAGCCAGGATTGCTGCTGACTGCCGGCGGCTTGGGATTCATATTAATTTCGCTCCCGTTGCCGACATCAACTGCAATCCCGACAATCCGGTGATCAACTTCAGGTCGTTCGGGGAAAATAAATTCCTGGTGGCGAAAAAAAGTCTGAGTTATGCAAAAGGCCTGCAGGACAATGGAGTAATGGCTGTGGCAAAACATTTCCCGGGGCATGGAGACACCGATTCCGACTCCCATCTCACATTGCCTGTAATAAGACATTCGAAAGATAGAATGGATACGATGGAGCTTTATCCCTTCAAGTCTCTGATCAAAAACGATATACAGGGGATCATGATCGCTCATCTTTACCTGCCGTGTTATGATTCTTCTGCCAATGCGGCCGCAACACTGTCGTACCCGGTTGTAAGTCAGCTATTAAAGGACAAACTGGGATTCAAAGGATTTGTTTTTACCGATGCCCTTGACATGCAAGGTGTTGCAAAGTATTTCAAAGCCGGAGAGATTGAACTCAAAGCTCTGCAGGCCGGCAATGACATTCTTCTTCTTCCCCAGCACATTCAGAAGGCGGTTCGGCTAATCAAAGCGGCCGCCGACAGCAGCCTGGTCGCCTGGACAATGATTGATGAAAAATGCTTCCGCATCCTGATGCTTAAAAGCGGGCTTGGGGTAACTAAAGCTCCCATCAATACTGCTAATCTCTACAATGACCTGAATTTAAGGTCATCGATTCTATTGCAGAAAGAAGGATTTGCCTCGGCTCTCACTCTTGTTAAAAATGAACCAGGCCTGATCCCAGTTATCTCGCTTGAAAAAAAACATATTGCTTATCTGGGGATCGGGGATAAACCCGCAAACAAATTTTCGGAAATCCTGAACAAATATACCGCTGTAGCTCCTTTTTTTCTTCCTCTCAAGTTCAATAAAACACAGAAAGACAGCATAATAGCCAAGCTGAAGGAATTCGATATCCTTATTATCGGACTCCATTCGATGACCGGATATCCTGCCGACAGCTTCAATCTTTCCAAGCAGGCACTGCAATTGGCCGACACTCTTTCTGGAAGCATGAGAACAGCCCTGGTCGTGTTTGGCAATCCATACTCCCTGAAGCTTTTGAAAAAACCCGTGAATGCCGGATCAATTCTGGTTGCTTACCAGGATTTTCCCATTACGCAGCTTCTGGCCGCCGAGGTACTATTTGGTGGAATCCCTGCCCAGGGCCATCTGCCGGTACGTTCTGCCAGTTTTCCATACGGGACAGGAGAAAAAACCGTTAAAACAAGATTCTCTTTCGTTATGCCCGAAGAAATAGGGCTCACCGACCAGTCGCTTGAAATCATCGATTCAATTGCCCAATCAGGAATAACACTGGGTGCGTATCCCGGCTGCCAGGTGCTTCTTGCCCGGGACGGGAAAGTTTTTTATCAAAAAGCATTCGGACATCCGCAGTATACCGATACGGTTAAAGTGGCCAATAGCGATTTATACGATATTGCTTCAGTCACCAAGATCGCTGCAACTACTTTGGCTATCATGAAACTTTACGATCAGGGGAAATTGACTTTGGATGACAGCCTGGGAAAATTCCTTCCTGTATTGGCGGCTTCCAACAAGTCGGCGTTAAGTATACGTGATATCATGACCCACAGGGCAGGGCTGCACGCGTGGATTCCATTTTATAAATCGGTAATCAATGCCAATGGTTATGATAATACGGTTATCAGCAAAGATTCCACCGCTTTGTTCCCGGTAAAAGTTGCCGATAGTTTATTTATCAACGCTACATACCGCGATACTATTTTTTCCCGGATTATACATTCCTCCCTGGGTGAAAAGGGAAAATATCTTTATAGCGACCTGGGTTTTTATCTTCTCAGGCTGGTCGTTGAAAAAATCAGCGGAAAACCCTTTGATGTATACCTTGATGAAACTTTTTACAGCCCTCTGGGGCTGCATTATACAAGCTTCAATCCATATAAAAGATTCCCCTCTGCCATGATCATGCCAACGGAGAATGATACGGAATTCCGGAAACAGCTTATCAGGGGAACCGTGCATGATCCCGGGGCCGCCATGCTGGGAGGCATTTCAGGCCATGCAGGCATTTTCACGAACTCGCTGGAGCTGGGCGTGATCATGCAGATGCTACTGAACAAGGGCTGTTACGGGGGAATGACTTTTCTCTCCGCTTCTACTGTAAAAACCTTCACCAGCTGCCAGTTTCCCGGAAGCGGGAACCGCAGGGCCCTGGGTTTTGACAAGCCGTTGCAAAATTACAAAGCAGAAAGCCCCAGTTGTAAAAGCGCCTCAGCCGAAAGTTTTGGACATAGCGGATTTACCGGTACCTATACCTGGGCCGACCCCTCAAATGGCCTGGTTTATGTGTTCCTTTCGAACCGGGTCTGCCCTTCGGCAGCCAACCAGAAACTCAGGGACCTGAACATCCGCACAAATATTCAGCAGGCTGTATATGATCTATTCGGGAAATTTGGCGTCAAATAATTACCTTTGCCGCCAAACCAAAAAATAACACTGAAACATGAAGAAATATCAATCCGTTTTAATTTGGGTATTTGCCTTTCTTTTTACTGCTGGCCTGGCTTATTACCAGAGGACGACAGGACCTACTTACCCTGTGCGCAGTCATATCGATATCGGATTAACGAAAGTTTCTTACAAACTGCCTCGTTCAGCAGATTGCGGTAAGGATATGCCGGTAAAGATCAACATAGCCGACACTTCTGTTCATGGCTCTTTTTCATACAGGCGGTATAAAAGCAATGATGAGTGGACTACTGTTCCAATGCTCCGCCAGGGCGATGAGCTAGTATCGATGATACCCATGCAGCCCGCAGCCGGAAAAGTCTCTTATAAAATATATCTGATAAAGGATGGGAACCAATACCCCCTGGCCGACAATCATGATGTTGTGCTGAGGTTCAAAGGCAGTGTTCCCCTGATCGTGCTTATATTCCACATTATCGCGATATTCGGGGCTATGCTGCTTTCTACCGTTACCTGCCTGCAGACAATTTTTAAAGGCAAGTATGTTTTGCGGTATATCTGGCTGACTGTAATATTTTTCTTTGCAGGAGGGCTGATACTGGGACCCATTGTGCAGAAATATGCCTTTGACGCTTATTGGACCGGATGGCCTTTTGGTCATGATCTTACCGACAACAAGACCTTTGTAGGCCTGGTATTCTGGGTCATCGCTCTGGTTGTTCAGTACAGGAAACCAGGTAACCGCTCATGGCCTGTTATTGCAGGTATCGTTTTCCTGGCCGTATTCCTTATCCCTCACAGCGCCTTTGGTTCAGAGATCGATTATACAAAGCAGGCTCCGGCGGAGCAGGGAAAGTAATATCAGATATCAGATATCTGATTGCGGATGGCGGATGGCGGATGGCGGATGGCTTAGGCCTTCTTTTCGATACGGATTCTTGCATCAACGGCCAGGATTCTTTGTTCATTTCCAAGAAGAGGATTGAAATCCAGTTCAACGATCTCGGGGGCTTCCTTCAGCAAGGCTGAAAGCCTTACCAGGATATCGGCAAAAGCATCTTCACTAATGCCTTTCTGACCTCTTACGCCCTGGATGATCTTATAGCTTTTCAGGCCCCGGATCATTGCAAGGGATTCCTCCTTTGAAAGCGGGGCAAGTCCGGCTGCGACATCTTTAAAGACTTCAATAAATATCCCGCCCATTCCGCAAAGTATCATATGCCCGAATGGAGGTTCGAACTTTGCTCCCGCGAACAGCTCGGTACCTGAAAGCATAGGCTGAATAAGAATTGCAGTAGTGTCCTTAAGGTTAATCATACGGTCAAATTCAGCCGTCACTGTTGCCTCGTTTTTTACATTCAGAACCACTCCGCCAACATCCGATTTGTGAACGGGACCTACCACTTTCATCACTACGGGGAATCCAAGCCGGGTAGCGGCAGCTGCCGCCTCTTGCCGGGTTTTTACAACCGCTTCTCCGGCCCTTGGGATTCCGCAGGCATCCATCAGTATCTGAATGGACGCCGGAGACAGGTATCCGTTCTCAGATTTGTCGATAACATTACGGATTTCAGTAGTATTTACCTGAGGTAGCTCAGGATTAGCAGAGGCGGGTGGCAATGTGTTGTATATTTTTGACAGGGCATTTCCGAACATCACTTCATCAGGAAAAAAAGTTTGTCCCTTATGCAAAAACGCCGTGATCTCCTCATGAGCCGTCATCACCGAAGGAAGAATAGGAAAAATTGGTTTACAAGATTCCTTCATTTTCTCATCAAGGACATTATAGACATCGAAAATCTTTGTCAGTCCCGGTGTGCCAAAGATGACTGCCATTCCGTCAATCTCACTGAATTTCTGATCACAGTAATCAATAATAGTCCCAAGTTGCCGGGCCGTACCGGTAGCCAGGAAATCAATAGGATTTCCCACTGATGAGCCTGGATAAAGCTGGGCTAATAATTCTTTTGCCGCTGGATGTTCAATATGGGGTACCGACATTCCTCCATTCGACAAGGCATCGGTTAGCATTACTGCAGGACCACCAGCATGTGTTATGATGGCCATGTTTTTTCCTCCCAGTCTCGGAAAGGTAAAGATAGATGCCACACTGATCAGATCTTCCCTTCCATAGCAACGGACGATACCGGCTTTTCTGAATAAGGCATCTACTGCTACATCAGGACTGGCCAGTGCACCGGTATGCGATGAAGCAGCCCGGCTTCCCGCTTCGGAAGACCCTGCTTTAATTGCAGCAATTCGGCAGCCTTTTCTGATCAGGGAGGAGGCATGTTTAAGAAGCATTTCGGGTTTTGAGATATTCTCCAGGTAAAGAAGTTTGACCGGAGAACTCGTATTTTCATCATAGTTTTCGTCGAGATAAGCCAGAATATCTTCCACGCCGATCTGGGCGCTGTTACCCACCGAAAAAACGTTTGCAAAAGAAAGACCATTAGGTATTCCTGCTTCCATTATAAAACAGGCTGTAGCGCCAGAGCCGGAGATGAAATCACAACCTTTGGGGTTTAGTTTGGGAACCGGATGAGTAAAAATCCCTGCATAGTCAGGTGTAAGAACCCCTACACAGTTTGGTCCGATAAGTGCACCATTTACACTATCTACAATATCCACAAGCACTTGTTCAAGTTCTTTCCCGATCTCGCTTTCTTCGCTGAAACCTGCTGAGAGGACGATAAAAGCCCTGGTGTTTTTCTGATGAGCGAGAAGTTCTACCGTTTCAGGAATACAATTTGCCGGGATCGCCAGGATCGCCAGGTCAGTGTCGGGGAGATCGGCCAGGTCCTGGTAACTCTTTATTCCCTGCACCTCAGCTTCTTTGAGGTTGGTCACATACAACCTGCCTTTAAATTTATTATTGATGAGGTTTCTCAGAATGGAACCACCTGGTTTCTGTGTATCGTTTGATCCTCCAACAACAACAATACTTTGAGGATGCAGCAGTGAATTGTTCAGCATAGGAAGGGTTATAGGAATTTGACAAAGGGGATAAAAGCGGGGGTCTTCCGTTTGTAGGCTTCCCAGTCGGGACGGCCCTTGTATTTTTTCTCAAGCATGGGGACACCAGAAACGAATCGCAAAAGCAAGGTAATAATTAACGGGCTGATAAGGGTCATCCAGCCGTTTGGCAGGTTCATGGCATAAAAACCAATACCCCACCAAACCAGGGCTTCCCCGAAATAATTCGGGTGGCGGCACATCTCCCAGAGCCCGGTAGTCATAATCTTTCCCTGGTTTTCAGATTTCTTCTTAAAATCGGCTAACTGAAAATCGGCCACGGCCTCAAAAAGAAAGCCTATTCCATATACAACCAGCCCGAGAGTATCGAGGAAACCAAGGGGTTCCTTTGAATAAAAATTAATATAGTATACAGGGGAGGCAATGATGAACATGAATAATCCCTGCATCATAAAGATCTGCACATAGCTGCGAACTATAAAAAATTTCCATGTTTCACGCCACTGTCTGTATCTGAAATCCTCACCACTTCCCCTGTTCCTCATAAACACATGAACACTCAGCCTCAATCCCCACAAAGCTACCAGGAAAGTCACTATCCATTTTCTCAGATCAGGTTCTGTATCCTGTAATAAGGAGTATATTGCTATAAGGATAAAACCAGGTCCCCAGAAAATATCAACGATTGAATTATCCTTTACAATTTGTGCAAGGACAAAGACCAGCGACATATAAATAAATATCAGAAGCGTAATTTCCGCGAACATATTTCATTTATTAAACAAAACAGGGTGAACCAAAGATAGAAAAATTATTCGAGCAAATAGGAAACGCAAACCATGCCAGGGCCTGTGTTAGATACAAGCACGGGTGAAGCATGGTCGAGGTAAAGTGGTTTTTTCCCTGTAAGACGTTCCATTTCAGAAGCATAGAAATTTGCCGTTTCGAGATTGTCGGCATGCGTTATGGTATATTCCCATATTTTATTCTTTCTGACAATACGCTCGAAATCGCGGATTACCTTTCGGCTGCAACTTTTTTCGGTGAAAGACTTGCTGTTCAGCATGGCTTTCCCCTGTTTATCAAGAGAAATGATAGGTTTGAGGTCAAGTGTACGTCCGATGAAACTTTTCATGGGGCTGACGCGGCCGCTGCGAATGATATATTTCAGGGTTTGAACACTTACCCTGATCCCCGCTTTGGGGATCCATTCCATTATTTTTGACGAAAGCTCATCAGCCTGCATTCCTTTTTCAAGTGCCCGGGCAGCACGCACAAGAAGAAGTCCGAGCGCACCAGATAGCACTTTAGAGTCAAAAACCTTGACGGGTTTACCAGTACGAGCAGACACTTCCCTTCCTGCAATTTCCGAGTGACCGAATGTCCCGCTCAGGCCACTTGAAAGGTGAATGCCAAAAATATTTTTATAATGAGTGCTCAGATATTCGAACTTGTTCTGAAAATCTTTTAAAGAAGGCTGAGATGTTGTAGGGCTTATATCTGATTGTTCAAGCCGCTCGTAAAATTTCTCAGGATTGATGGTAAGCCGGTCGAGAAAATATGTTTCCCCGAAATGCAGGTTCAAAGGCACCACATGGATCTGATACCGGTCGGTGAGCTCCTTCGGCAGGTCGCTGGTTGAGTCAGTCATCAGGGCGACATCAGATAAGCGTTCCAGAAGAATATTATTCTGGAATATCATATCATCGACTTTCTGATAAGTGATTTCACCAAAACGCTGGAGCTGCGACATTACTTCAATAGGATAATCGGTATGAATATGTACTCTCAGCTTGGTTCTTGACCCGGCAACAACCAGTGAATCTCCGGAATGTTCAAGAATTGATCGTAATTTCTTAGAATCCAGGTTCTGACCGTTAATCAGCGCTTCGGTACAGTACCGAAAAGTAATTACATCATGCTGAGCTTCAACCTGCTCTGAAGCTGATTGGTCGGCATGAGCTGTAATAGCAGTCATAGGCTGCCCCAGTGTGAAAAAATCTTTGATCCCTTCAAGAAAAAAAACAAAACCTTTTGCACCGGCATCTACAACATGTGCCTTAGCAAGAACTTCAAGTTTTTTTGTTGTTGCGGCCAAAGACTCCAGCGCCTTATTGTAAGCTTCTACCAGTAGTTTTATAAAATCATCAATCCTATCCTTGATCATGTCAAGATGTTCAGCCCATTCCTTGATCACCGTTAGAATTGTTCCTTCAACAGGATTCGCGATAGCATCATATGCATAGGCCACGGCTTTTTTCATGCTTTCTGCAAAAGACTTTATATCAAGAGTTTGTGCAGAACTAAGTTCATTACTGAAGCCATACAGAAACTGTGCAAAAATGATGCCTGAGTTTCCCCGTGCGCCACTAAGTGCAGCATCTGCCATAGCTACCGCAGTCTGTTTGAGATTATCGGTAGGGATAATAGCATCCATAATAGACCTCATGGTAGAAGCCAGGTTAGTGCCCGTATCGGCATCCGCAACAGGAAATACATTGATTTTGTTTAACAGCTTCTGCTGCTCGAATATTCGTTGGGCGCCTGCAAGAAAAGAGTAGTATAACTGCTTGCCGTCCAGTTCCTTTATTTTCTGAGTCATTTCAGTCAATAGCGGAATTTTTTAAATTTATGCAAATGTAATCAAAACGAAGTAACCAACTTTCAACATTCCGGGGTTAGAACCACATATAGACATTTTTAACATTTTTTATGAAAATCGTATTGCTTTTACCGGGTTTATCCGGGTGATGATCAGCGAGGGTACAATCAGCATCAGGAAGCAGGCAGCAACTGATATCACATTGAGCACAAGTATATTAAAAAGATCGAGGTAAATAGGGACAACAGAAACATAATAAGATTCCTGGGGTAAACCGATGATTCCCCATTTGAGTTGTGCAAAGCAGAGTGTAAACCCGGCCAGATTTCCGATGCCAACGCCCCATCCAAGAATATATAAAGCATGATAAACAAAGATCTTGCGTATTCGCTGGCTGGAAAGGCCAAGAGCTTTCAGCACTCCTATCATTGAGGTACGTTCAAGTATAAGTATAAGCAAGGTAGAGATCATTGTGATTGCCGAAACTGCTATCATCAGTGAAAGGATGATCACCACATTCATATCCTGCAGTTTGAGCCAGTCGAAGATCTGGGGATAGAGCTGGTAAATAGTGGAAGCATCCAGCTGGAATCCGATCTGGTGGTAGACATATTTCCCCATTTCTTCAGTATCACGAAAATCCTTAAGCTCGACCTCAAATCCGCCTACCTGGTTGTTGCTCCAGCCGTTGATCTTCTGTATATGAACAAGGTTACCGATTACATACAGTTTATCAAACTCCTCAAGACCTGTCTCGAATATCCCTGCAATTCTGAACTTGCGGCCCACTGTATGCTCACCCACTATGAAATACATCCGCAAGGGGTCGTAAAGTTTGAGGTTCAGCAGGTCGGCAAGAGTCCTGGAAATGATCACATCATTTTTTCGGGAAGTATCTGAAAAATCGGGGATATTCCCCGCGATCATCCTCTTACGGAAGAAGCCCCAGTTATAGTCCTCTCCCACTCCTTTCAAAACCACTCCCTGTATCTGATCGGAGGTTCGAATTATTCCTGCCTTGCTACCATAGGCCTGAATATGTTTTATCTTTGGATGAACAAGCAAGGCAGGAAGAAAAGTCTGTTGTTTATCGACGGGGTAAGGCACCAGGTTTGTGTTTTCCGAGAATCTGGTGATCTGGATATGACCGGTAAATCCAATAACTTTATCGCGGATTTCCTTCTGGAAGCCAGTGAGGATAGCGATAGAGACGAACATTATAGTAAGGCTCAGGGTGATTGCAAGGATAGATAGCCTGATCACGGGACGGGAATAATGTCCCCTGCTGCCTTTTATCATCCGGTGGGCTATAAAGAGATCTGTGTTCAAATAAAAAGTCTTTATCTTTACAAAAATAGAAAACTTATTCCATGCTGAACAAAATCAAACTTCATCTTATCTTAACTGTATTGATTTTATCTGTCTGCAATCTCCTTGCATACTCTCAGGTAAAACCTGCGGCTTATCAGACAGAAAAATATTTCAAAATATTGCATGGCAAGAAGATAGGTATTGTAGCCAATGCATCTTCTCTTATAGGAAAGGTGAATATCGTTGACACTCTGATCCATTCCGGTATTGATATCAAAGTAGTCTTCACGCCCGAACACGGATATAAGCTGCAGGAAGATGCCGGGCAGATGTCGACAGACTACACCGATCCGGATTCAGGCTTGCGTATCATTTCGCTTTACGGTATAAAGAAGAAGCCCGCCGCCATGGACCTCGCGGGCCTCGACATGGTAGTATTCGACATACAGGATGCAGGCGCCAGGTTTTATACTTATTTAAGCACGTTAAGTCTGGTGATGGAAGCCTGTGCGGAAAGCAACATCCCCGTATTAGTTCTGGACAGGCCCAATCCTAACGCATTTTATATTGACGGGCCTGTTTTGGAAATGAAATACAAATCATTTGCAGGCATGCATCCTGTACCCGTAGTTTATGGCATGACGATAGGAGAATATGCGAAAATGGTCAACGGTGAGGGATGGCTAAAAGGAGGAGTGAGCTGTGACCTCAGTGTACTCCCTATAGAAAATTACAACCATCGGACAAGCTGGTTTCCCGAGGCCAAACCATCTCCTAACCTGCCTACTGCGAATTCCATCCTTTTATATCCTTCACTTTGTTTTTTCGAAGGCACGGTAATCAGCGTGGGACGGGGTACATCCACACCCTTCGAGGTTTACGGCCATCCCGGCCTTCAGGGTTACAGTTACAGTTTTACTCCTGAGGCAATAAAAGGAATGGATTCAAAGCCCATGTACAAGGGCAAAATTTGTTACGGAGAAAATCTGAACCAGTATTACAGTGAACATACGGCCGACAAGGGAAGGATTAATCTCTCGTGGCTTATCAGGGCATATACAGGTCTTGGGAGCAAGCCTGATTTCTTTAACCCGTATTTTGATCAGCTGGCAGGAACGGCGACATTGCAGCAGCAGATCATGAAAGGCATGAAAGCTGAAGACATCAGAAACAGCTGGAAAGCCGGAATTGAGGCGTTTAATAAGATTAGGGAGAGGTACCTGTTGTATCCCTGATGGTGAAATGGTGAAATGGTGTTCGGCGAAGCCGTAATGAACACAAATAAAATAGACAATTCGTGAATAAATGGTGAAATCCCTAACCCCTAACCCCCGGATATACCTTAAGCGCTTCTTCGAGGCATTTCATAGATTCACGCAGATCGTTCACATTCAGCACATAGCTTATGCGCACCTCGTCGATACCACGGCCCTTTGTTGAATAAAAACCTGTTGCAGGCGCCAGCATCACCGTTTTACCCTCATAATTGAAGTCCTCAAGAAGCCACTGGCAGAATTTATCAGAATCATCGATAGGCAGTTTAGCCATGGCATAAAAAGCGCCTCCTGGATTCGGGCAATAGCATCCTTTCATTTTATTTATAGATTCTACAACCAAATTACGGCGCTGCAGGTATTCGTCGAGCACATGGATCATATATGAAGGCGGTGTGTTGATCGCTTCTTCGCCAACGATTTGACCGAAGGTTGGAGGGCTAAGCCTGGCCTGGGCAAATTTCATTGCTGTGGAAATGACTTCCTTGTTTTTCGAGATCATCACTCCTATCCTTGCTCCACAGGCGCTATAACGTTTTGAAATAGAGTCAAGCAGCACCACGTTCTGCTCAATTCCTTTCAGGTTCATCACCGAATAATGCTCTTTCCCGTCATAAACGAATTCACGGTAAACCTCATCAGCAAACAAAAAAAGATCGTGCTTCAGAACGATTTCCTTCAGCAGCTCAAGTTCCTCCCTCGAGTATAAATATCCGGTGGGGTTATTCGGGTTGCAGACCATGATCGCTTTGGTCTTAGGCGTAATAGCCTGTTCAAAAGCGGGTATTGGTGGCAATGCGAAACCGCTTTCAATAAAGGAATCTATCGGCTTTACAGTAACGCCTGCTGCAACCGAGAAACCATTATAATTTGCATAAAACGGTTCGGGGATGATGATTTCATCGCCAGGATTCATACATGAGAACATGGCAAACATAATAGCTTCGCTGCCGCCTGTAGTCACGATCATTTCTTCGGGCTTAACCACAATCCCGCAACTGAGATAATATTCGGCCAGTTTCTTCCTGTATGATGGCATTCCGGCGGAATGGCTGTACTCAATCACTTTAAGGTCGATATTCCTGATCTTATCCATCACATTTTCAGGAGTGGGGATATCAGGCTGCCCTATATTGAGGTGATATACTTTAATTCCTCTTTTTTTTGCTTCATCAGAGAACGGAACGAGTTTCCGTATGGGAGAGGGAGGACAAACCTGCCCTCTTGTCGAGATAGTTGGCATAGCGTAAAGATTTTTAATAAAGCAGTAAAGCCAGCTTTTGGCTGGCTGCTGCGCAAAAAGATGATATTTATTTACTTACTGACAGGGGTTGCTCCCTGTTCACTTTGTTTCTCTGGTGTTGTGGTTACAGGTTTTGCAACCACGGTTCCTTTAATCGACAGCCTCACACTGGAGGTCTTGCCATTGGAATTAACCGTGATGGTTTTGTTGATAGGGCCGATGTTATTTGTATTATAGGTCACTTTGATCACATCACTTTTTCCAGGAAGGACCGGTTCCTGAGGCCATGAAGAAGTTGTACATCCGCAGGATGTGATAGGCTTGGAAAGAATCAAAGGTTCTTTCCCTGAATTTGAGAATTTGAATTCGCAGCTACCGTCGGCACCCTGAGTGATCGTGCCATAATCGTGTACCAGCTTATCAAATGAAATTTCAGGAGCATTCGGATTTACCGGTGGCTGCTGGGCTGCATCCTGAGCATTTACTGCAAATGCAGCAAACATAACAAACAGGAATGAAAGCAAAATTTTCCGCATATTATCTCTATTTTTTAAGTTTATAAAAGGGAAGACAAAAGTACAGAAAAAAATCTTTCTCAGGAGAAACACCTCAATATTTTATAAATACATTATACGGACAGGATTTCAGGAACACGAAAAATCAGCTTACATTGTCCAGGATATCCATCAGCTCTTCCAGTTTAAATGGTTTAGTAATATAACTATCTACTCCGGCCTGGAAACATTTTTCCTCATCATCCTTATCTGCGTTGGCAGTAATAGCACATATATGGATCGCTTTTCTACCAATCCGCTTTTGTTCGATTTTCCTGATTTCCCTGGTTGCTTCAAGGCCGTCCAGCTCAGGCATAAAAATATCCATCAGAATGAGATCGTAGCTATTCTTTTTATACATCTCAACCACAACAAGTCCGTTCTCGGCAATGTCGATCTGATGTCCAAGTTTACTCAGTGTAACCTTCGCAACTTTCTGACTGATTAGATTGTCTTCGGCAAGCAGTATTCTCAGTTTTCTTAATTCGTGTTTTTTGACAGATTGTTCAGCGGTTCTTACGCCAGTCCCAGGGGCTTTTTGTGTGATGGAATTGAACATGGCCTGTAAAAGGTCAGTTGGAAGAAAGGGGCGTTTCAGAAAGTAACTGAATTTCATTTCAGCTAATGTCTCCGGGACATGCATCCCAGGTAAATATACCATTATCTTATGTACTTCATTCCATCCACTACTTGTGGAAAAAGATCCCTGAGCCAGCTTTGCCGCATCAAAATCAACGATTACCAGGTCAAGCGGTCTTTTAATTTTATGTCTGTGCGATATCTCCTTAAGCCCGTCGGTAAGAGTAAGAATGTTTTCAGCTTCACAATCCATCCTACTCAGATAATCTAAAAGTATCTTTGCCCTGACTGGATAAGGATCAATCACCAATATTTTTAATCCCCTGATTTTCTGATCGATGGCAGGAGGTTCAGAACCTGGCACTTTCCCGAGCAGCACATTAAAAACAAAGGAGGAACCTTTTCCCGGGGAACTTTCCACATGAATGTCGCCTTTCATCTTTGTAATAAGATGTTTGGCAATGGCCAGACCGAGTCCGCTGCCCCCGTATTTGCCTGTTGAGGGGGTTATCTTTGTAAATGAAGTGAATATCTTTTTCAAGGCTTCATCCGAGACACCAATACCCGTATCGGTGACATTGAACTGAAGATTAACAGTATCTTCATCCCAGGTAAGAAAATAAGCCGAGATGGTGATTTCACCATTTTCGGTAAATTTCACACCGTTATCAGCAAATACCCTGAGCACCTGTTTTAATCGGGAAACGTCTCCCGTCACATGCTCTGGAATGTTAGGGTCAACGAATGAAAGAACTTCCAACTCTTTTTCCGTAGCCTCCGGAAGGATTAAAGAGATGACATCCTCCATCAGCTCATATACGCTAAAAACACTGTTTGTCAATTCTATCTGACCTGCCTCAATTTTCAGAAAGTCCATAATTGTATTAAACACCGAAAGCAGATTAGTAGAAGAATCTACAATAATGTCAAGGTATTCCTTTTGCTCTGAAGTAAGCTTCGATTGCTTCAGGATATCGGCCATGCCAATTACACCAGAGAGAGGAGTATAAATTTCATGTGCCATGGTGGCAAGGAATAAACTTTTTGCTCTGTTGGCCTCGTCGGCTTTCTCAAACTCGGCAAGCAGACCAGTTTCATGCACTTTTTTTTGCTGAACATCCATCAGCACTCCAAGAAGCCGTGTGGGTTTGCCGAAAATATCCTTTTCAACAACCATTCCTTTGTCAAACACCCATTTCCATTTTCCCGATCCCGCTTTAAGACGGTATTCCGATTCAAAAGCAGATGTAATGCCTTTGAGATGTTTCTCGAGATTTTCTTTTGCCTCCGCAACATCTTCAGGATGAATCAGTTCAAGAAAAGCCGAAAATGAAGTCGGTAAGGACTCTTTGTTGATCCCAAGCAGTGATTCCATGTTTGCACCGCATTCCAGCTTCCCGCTGTTAAAGTCCCAGTCCCACCATGCGAGCTGGCTGGCTTCGAAAGCCATTGCAAGACGGTCATTTACCTGACTCAACTCACTACACACCAGCTGCAAACGGTCATTCGACTTCTGGTAAGTACGCTGAATCTCTTCCCATTGCATAGAAGCGAGTCTTACGACCTTCAGTTCAGTTTCCAGCTCCTGTACTCGTTTTTTCAGATCTTCCGACATATATGAACAACATTAACAGATTTTTTATTTTCTTTTTCTATCCGGATAAAGGATGTCCAATCCGCAACGAAGGTTGAACAGGTAGCGGAATGCATCTTCGATAAAAGCTTTTGGGATCAACGAGCCATGCTGGGGTAGAATAGCACTGACAGGTATGCCCTTCAAACGATCAAGAAACCCCCTGGCTGCGACATTAGCCGCCATGTAATCAAGATGAAAGAGATTCATCTTGAATTCGTGAGTGCGAAAATCACTGATCACCAGTTGCCAGTCCATATCAATAGCAGCCCAGATATCGCCCGAGAACAGAAATCCCGATGTCTCGTCATAGGTAGCGAAGGCACCCGGAAAATGAAGAAACGGAGCCTCGATAAACCGCAAACAACGACCTGAAGAAAACGTGTAGGTTAAACCTTCGGCAATATTAAAAAAGTTATAATTATCACGACCGTAATGAGGGATAAGGACATTAGTCCGGGAACTTGTAATGACTTTCATTTCAGGATTGACATCCAGCCATTTCACCATGGAACCGGCCACATCGGGATCCTGGTGACAGAGAATCTGAGCAGAAACAGTTTTGGGATCCATAATCTGCTCAACCCTGCCCCTGATATAATCGAACACCTCCGATCCTCCCGGATCAACCAGAATAGCTTCATCACCATCCTTTATAAGGTATGTATTGCAGCGGAATGCAGAATCTTCGGGAGTTCCGAGCCAGTAAACGGCATGATGTTCATCCCTATACAAAAAAGTCGGTTGTTCCGGCCGGTCTTTAAAAGTCCTGCCTAAATCTGCAAGGTCAATCGAATTGCTCATGTCAATTATTCTTCGTTAAGATGTAGCCCGCATTCTTTTTTTGATCCGTTTTCCCACCACCACCTGCCGGCCCGGGAATCCTCGCCCGGCAACACGGCCCTTGTACATGGCCGGCAGCCTACACTGGGAAACCCCTTATCATGAAGGCTGCTGTATGGAATTTTTTTCGTGTGAATAGCTGACCAGATTTCCTGTTCGCTCCAGTCGATCAGAGGGTTCAGCTTTAATATAGAATGAGTGTTGTCCCAGTTCACCAGGCATACACCCGCACGGGCCAGCGACTGTTCTTTGCGCAGGCCGGTGATCCAGACCTTGCTTCCTTTGAGTGCCCTGGTCAGTGGCTCAATTTTACGGTTGTGGCAACATTCTTTCCTGTTATCCGCAGAATCGTAAAACAGATTGATGCCTTTAGAATTAACCATATTTTCGACCAGGGTATGATCCGGAAAATAAACTTCTATTTTAATTTTGTATTTCAATTCTGTTATGTGGATGAGTTCGTAGGTTTCTTCGAACAGCCTGCCCGTATCAAGAGTAACGATGCGGATGGTTGGAAATTCAGATGCAATAATCCTCGTTAAAACCTGATCTTCGACTCCAAGACTTGTAGAAAAAACGCACTGACCCGGGAACAGAGTGTTGAAATACTCTATTGCCCTG
>CAIWXI010000112.1 GCA_903916595.1 uncultured Bacteroidales bacterium
ACCGGTTCCTGCCTGAGATTGACCATTTTGTTAAGGGTTTTATCCTCGAGATAGATGCCAGATGCAGGATTGAATGATTCTATACCGCTGGCGGTAAACGTGACATCAGAACTTGCATTGAACGTAAAATCCAGTGGCACGGTGACCGGTTCTGCACTCAGCGGGAGGCTGTTGATGGCAAGGTTAATGTCATCCGTAGTCACAGAACTGAGTTGAGGAGCATTCTCTCCTCCGGTCATCTTGAAAGCATCCCATTCACCATCAAAACCGGATGTAGCGCCATCGGCAAAACGAACAACAATTTCATCGCTGGCAGTACCGGCATCGACATGGATTTTTAATAGATCGGGGATGTTCTCATTACTTTTCATAAAGGAAATTGAATTATGCAGCCTTACATTATACCCCATTGTAAGTTCAGGGCTTGCTGCATTGGCATGGACGAAAAAGGCTTGTCCGGGAGCGATATACCGGCTTCCGCCGTTTGTGGAGGCGCCGCTAATGTAGGAAGCATAAATGGAAGTGCTTCCTACAGAGTTCCACACATACACCGCATTGTCGATGTTTGTCTTGGTCCAGCCCGAAGCGAGCCAGTCGACTGCCGAGGGATAGGGATTGGGTACAAGGTTGAAGCCTTTGGTGTCGGTGTAGCCGGTGAGGGCCGTAAATGAATCATTGTTCATAGGCCCGGCGAAGCTGTAAGTCTGACTTTCTCCCGGATAGTAAACCATATAGCCACGGGTTTCATTCAGATCGGTCGTAGTTGGGGTTCCCATGGCCACCCAGGCATTGGTACTCTCAGAAAAGTTGTACAGATATGATCCCAGGAAGAGATTGCTGGTGCTGGAGGTCGCGGGGGTGAGGGGCACCGATACCAAATGATAAACCATGTTGGTAAGTGTTGCACTGCCGGGGATATACCGCTTAATAGTTGCATTGACACTCGCTGTATTATGGATAAGCGAGCCAGTGCCGGTAGCGTCGCTTTGTATCAGAAGTCCGCCGGGGCTGCCCGACGAGTTATACAGTGCGCCGTTCACCGTGAGCGCCCCTCCCGGGGCAATGGCAAGGTTCCCCCATATGGCCAGGATTTTACACACGGCCGGGGATGCCGCACTATTGGTAACAAGCGGGTAATTCGCTTTTCCGGTTGGAATAGTCACATCATTGGTTATCACAGGTGTTTCAAGTGCGCTCCAGTTTGCTGCTGTGTTCCAGTCTGTCCCGCCGTTGCCTGTCCAGATAGCGCTGCCTTCAACGGAGAGGAGCTGGCTCCCCTGGGTTGCGGGATTATAATCTGTATTGCCTGCCTGATTCACGTATATATTACCGCTACCGGCTCCAACGATGGTTGCCGTGGTTCCTGAAACCGTTGCAAGGGAAGTATTTTGGCTTGTAATTGTGACTGCAAGCCCGGATGAGGCGGTAGCCAATACCGTAAATGGCAGGTCACCCATGACTTTTACCGGCAAAGCGCCAAAGGTGATGGTCTGGTTTGCTTTGACTACGGGAACAGTCTGAAAGGTGTAATAATTGGCCCCTGTGCCTGTAACGCTTGTCTTATCGGCCCTGACCCTGTAATAATAAGTGCCAGCTGTCAAGCCGGTCACCTGCTGAGATACATTGGTGCCGCAATCCAGATTACTGTAACCGCTTACAAAAGTCCCGAAGGTACTGGACGTGGAAACATCTAATTTATAACTGGTAACCGTCCCAACCACCGGCGCCGTCCAGTTTGCCGTAAATTTTGTACCCAGGATTCCGCTGGCGGCAATGGTCGGAGGAACCACCATGGCGTAGCTTTCGGTAAAGGAGGGGGAGCTGTAAACTGTTCCGTTGTTGCTGCCTGTAAGACTGGTAAGAGTGGTGGCACCGGTTGATTCATTGCATTGATAGTATGCAACCAGGCCCGATGCGTTGCTCGTTGCTACGTTATACATTCTAGCCCGGATAGAATCCTGGCTGCGGGCAACATTCCAGATGCGCACTTCATCAACTGAACCAGGAAAATATCTGTCATTAAATGCCGGGGCATTGCCGATCCACATATTAACAGATGCCGGTTTAACAGTTCCAGAGCCGGTTGTTGTTGCGACCTGATTACCGTCAATATATAGATAGATATTAGAGCCATCATAAGTGCCACATATATGGTGCCACCTGCCGGGAACGATTGAATTTACCGGTGAAGAAACCTCTTTGGTTCCACCGCTGAGCCAAAGGGCGAATTTTATATTTTTACTGGCGGAGGCTCCTGCTCTTATGGTGTAGCCGCCATCACCAACGCTATTCTCTTTGTTTATTATGCTTCCGTTGTCAATCCAAGGGGTAGAAGATGCCTTGATCCATGCCTCAAGTGTAATCGCATTGCCTGTTATATTGACAGTGCCATTACCGCAATTGACATATTGAGCCGCGCTGGTGAAGGTTAGTGCATTCCCCGGCGCCTGGGCTTTTACAGTTAAACCTGCAGCCAGGAAGAAAAGGATTGCAGAAACAATTTTGATGTTTCTTGAAAGGACATTGTAGTTTGTTTTCATCGAAAAAGATTTTATGCGAAAATACCCGCACTAAAAGAGATGTGAAAGTTTTACTTGTCCCGATTGCCCAATCAGGACAGAAACATTCTCCCGTTTGGTAAAACGGGAGAGATTCCTGCCTGGACAAATAAAAATGTGGCAACAGACTGACAAGAAAAACACCACAAAAAAATACCAAAATGGTAACAATATACTATCGTTGTAGTAATTAAATGCATAAGGTGAGAGTCGTTGCTAAAAAGACACTCAGGGAATTCCGGGAGAAGCATAAGGATGTGGAAGAACAGCTCAAGACATTTTTTAATGAAGTTTCAACAGCTGATTGGAGGGGGCCTTCCGACATCAGAGCTTCCTGTCCCAAAGCAAGCATTCTTAAAAGCGGGAGAGTTGTTTTTAATATACGCGGAAATAATTCCTGGCCGGGGTTATTGGTTACCGAAGCAGGGTTTCAGAGATATTCAGTCGTAAACGAAAATTGAGTCTGAATATGATCAGGAACCTTCATAACAAGCTGAAGATCCCTTACGAATCATT
Source organism: uncultured Bacteroidales bacterium (assembly GCA_903916595.1). Taxonomy (GTDB): domain Bacteria; phylum Bacteroidota; class Bacteroidia; order Bacteroidales; family FEN-979; genus CAIRDP01. The sequence continues at coordinate 3,075 of CAIWXI010000112.1, forward strand.
AATGTCAGAAAAGTAATAACAGCTTTTACTTCTACACCTCCTCCATCCAGGCAGGAAATTATATTCCGTTGTGGCACGTATTAAGCGGTTTCTTAAGATACTGGGCATGGCGGGTACCGAAAACGCTGAAGTTGTGCTGGATGAAGAACAAAGGAACCTTCCCGAAACGAAGAAGGGAATATTTTCCCAGACTTACCAACACCGAAAAACACAGGTGTACCACCTAAGATATCGGGGTCAATGTTTATTACTCGTCTGGCCATTGGGTTGAAGTTTACATCATCAAAGATAATACTATTTAAACCGTCCCGGGAAACAATTTTTCAATGACTTTTTCGGCTTCGGATGAACCTGTCTGCAGAAACCAGGCCCAGATATGCACGATAAGGAGATTGATCTCATGATCATGATTTTGTATCAGAAGACTAATTGGATGACAAACTTTCGATCTGCTCTTTGGTCAATCCGGTAAGTTCGACAATATCATTGAGATCCATCCCTTTTTTCAGGGCATTCAAGGCAACGGTAGCGATCCCTTCTTTGATCCCTTCTTTGATCCCTTCTTTGATCCCTTCTTTGATCCCTTCTTTGATCCCTTCTTTGATCCCTTCTTTGATCCCTTCTTTGATCCCTTCTTTGATCCCTTCTTTGATCCCTTCTTTGATCCCT
>CAIWXI010000113.1 GCA_903916595.1 uncultured Bacteroidales bacterium
ACCTGGAAGATGTCATCGGTCGATTGCCATACTTTAAAAAGAACGACGATCTGTCGGTTCTGCTACCGGCAAATTGGAAACAAGCAAGACAACTCCAGAAATCAACATAAGCTTGGGAGTGTAGTTCCCCAACCCTTTACCTTTCTTTCATACTGAGCAGGCCAAGCGAAGCTTTTTTCTGTCTTGTACTGGTGTCAAATCCTATTCCGTTATCCGTTATCACAAACATGATTTTGCCGGGACTTTGATTCAATACAATCTCAATTTCAGTGGCTTTGGAATGCCTTGTGATGTTTGTAAAGATTTCCTGGAATATTCTGAAAACAACAGTGGATTCAGTTTTGTTAAATTCTGGAAGGATTTTGGGAAGGCTGAATGTGCATTTTATTTTTGTTCGGATACTGAATTGATCTGTCATCCATTCGAGTGCGGGAATAAGCCCGAAATGATCCAGGATGCCTGGATGAAGATCAAAGGAAATCTTACGGGATGTATCAATACAAGAGTCAACAAGGCTAATTATTGGATTCAGTTTTTCCTCAATACTATCGGCAGTTTCCGGACTTGCGCCAATTTCTTCGAGATCAAGCTTAACGGCCGTAAGCAAATGTCCCAGTTCGTCATGAATTTCCCGCGCTATGCTGATCTTTTCTTCTTCGCGTATATTCTGAATATGCGATGCCAATGCCCGAAGCTGTACCTGAGATTCTTTTAATTCTGCAAATGATTTTTGTCTTTCGCTGATATCCCTAATAATTGCCCACATTGATAAAGGATGACCTTGTGAATCTACTTCCAGATGGGTCCGGAGTTCAACGGGTATCACAACACCGTCCTTCCTGATATACTCCTTTTGGTATAAATCAGAATAACCTCTTTTTAGTATTTGTGTTTCCAATATCTCCTGTTCTACCACCAGGAAATTTAATGGAGTCAGGTCGCAGAAATTCATTTTATTTAATTCATCCGTCTTATAGCCTGTAAGCGTAAGAAAAGCTTCGTTTGCTTCAATGATGGTACCTTTCATGTCTGTACGAATAAAAGCATCGAGCATTTGCTGGTAGAGTCCCCTGTACTTTTTTTCAGATGCTATCAGCTCTTTTCTGTGTTTGTTGCCTTCTGTAACATCCTGCATGGTAGTGTAAGCATACGTTTTTTCTTTTATTTTTATTATTCTGGTCCACACAAGGAAATCATGAACCTCACCATTTTGTTGACGATAGGAGTTTAGTTCATAACTGTTAAGATATCCATTTTGCCGAATGAGTCTGATCATCTCCTCATGACTTTCCCTACTTACCCCAAGTCCAAGATCCATAATTGGTTTCCCGATAAAGCTTTTCCCCGGATCACTCATTAAATCGCAAAACCAGTGGTTTCCATTAACATATTCATTACTGTCAAGATCATTAATAACCAGCACAAAGGGGCTTTCTTCGAAAATAGCATGAAAAAAATCCGCAGTAGATTTTAACTGTTCGTATTCTTTAAGGCTTATGCTGATACGATCCCTGTCTGGTTCAGAATTCATAATATTTTCCATTTGAGTCATATCACAAATGTATTACTATTTCACATTGGCAGGAGGATATTTCATTCGCCAAAGCACCTAAGAAAAATTCCTATGTCAGAAATAGAATTTAACCTATTTCGTATCGGGAAATAGCAATATATTTTTGTTGAGGTAATTACACCCCTATTGCAGGCAGGGTAAACGAGCTTGCGAAAGTTGAATCGCTAACAAACAATAAATAGTATGACAACAAAACTTACGAATGCAGATTTAGTTAAGGCAGCTTTGATGAGTGGAGGTATGAATGCTGTAATTAATGGCCTGATCAACTGGTTTCAGGTGAAAGGAAAGAGTGAGATTTTTCTAACGGTTGATTCAATATCAAATACTGAGCATACTGTGCTTGGAGGAGCTGTTATTCTGGCATCATCATTAGCCGCCATACTTACAATAATTTCATATTTCACCCTAAAGACAGCTAATAAACCCGCATTTTATCCCAGGGGATTTTGGCTAACTATCCGTAACGCTTTTTTTGCATTTGGAGTAATGGTTACTCTTTCCATCATTTTGCAGCGTATGGCAGGAGCGGTTACAGTTACTCCACTGGTGGCGGTAATTGTCACCGGACTAATTGCCGGAGTTGTAGCAGGTGTGGTTGATTACATGACAAAAACTGAACTTATAAACTAATTTTCTATCAAATATTAATTAAATAATTAAAACCATGAAAACCAATAATTTATTTGATCTAAATGGGAAGGTGGCGATTGTCACCGGCGGTGGCAATGGCATAGGTAAAGCCTGCTGTCTGATGTTGTCAAAAGCGGGAGCTGCCATTGCAGTAAGCGACCTTAAGTATGATGATGCAAATAAGGTAGCCGAAGAGATCCGGAATAACGGAGGCAAAGCTATTGCCATAGAATGTAATGTTACAAAGGACCAGGACCTCGTTGCCGTGGTTGAAACGACCGTAAAAGAGCTGGGTGGGATCCATATTCTTGTTAACAATGCCGGTGGCGGCGGCGGCGGCAGGGAGAATCCCTTCAAAATCAGTGTGGATGATTTTGCATGGCGTTTTCAACTGAATGTATTCAGCGCATGGCGTTTATCCCAGCTTTGTGCGCCCTATATGAAAGAAGGCGGGTATGGTTCTATTATAAACATTACCTCAATGAGCAGCGTGAACAAAAGCCCGAACATGAGTGCTTATGCAGCTTCAAAAGCAGCCATGAACCACATGACTGCAAACCTTGCCATGGATTATGGCCTGGACAACATCAGGGTGAATGCAGTTGGACCCGGTGCAACAAAAACCGCTGCCCTGGCTTCAGTTCTGACTCCTGAAATTGAGGCAAAGATGCTTGCAAACACTCCGATAAAACGGTTGGGAGAGGTGGAAGATATCGCAGGTGCGGTATATTATTTTGCCGCCCCAGTCTCTGAATGGGTTAGCGGACAGGTAATCTTTGTCAATGGCGGAGGAGTGCAAACTTTAGATTAATAATTTATTTACATTTCAAAAACAATGAATATGAAAACAAATATCGAGAAGCTTTTTTCCTTTGAAGGAAAAGTAATAATTATCACCGGCGCAGCAGGCGCCATCGGGAGTGCAGCCGGTCACCTTTTTGCCTCACTTGGCGCCCATGTAGTTATTTCCGACCTGAATGAGGAAGGCGCTAAAAAAGTAGCTGAAGAAATCACAAAGGAAAGCGGTGTTGAAGCCATGGGTGTCAAAACAAATGCTACCGTTGAAAGCGAACTGGCGGAACTTGTGGAAAATACATTGAAGAAATTCGGTAAAATTTCTGGATTGATCAACAATGTAGGCTGGGGCGCCAATACACCTATCTGGGGATCGGACACAGATAAAATGGTTAAATCGTACCTTCTGAACACTGTTGGTGCATACAACCTCACTAAATTATGTATGCCACACCTTGAAAAGGAACCCAATGCAAGCGTCGTATTTTCAGGATCGATGGTTGGTGTAACACCCTCTCCCGAGTTTATTGAATATAGCACAGCCAAAGCAGGTTTAATGAACATGGTACGAAGTATGGCCGCTGTTTCCGGGCCCAAGGTAAGGTTTAACACGGTGCTTATTGGTTCGGTTGATAATGGCGAATCAACACTGGCAGCCGGTTACACACCTGAAATGCTTAAAGCCCTGGCAGATATGTTTGTAATGAAACGTCGTGGCAATCCTATTGAAATAGCATACGGTATGATGTTCCTGATGAGCGATGCTGCCCAGTGGATTACCGGGATTGACCTTCGCATAGACGGAGGCGGAAGCTACAAGAGCAAAATGCCGGGTAAAGACTGATCACCAATTCCTAATCGTACTTTAATTTATTGAATATGGTATCTCGTATTCCTGGAAGGGTCTGGTTAATCCTGACCCTTCTCTTTTTAATTTCCTTAGGGGAAAGTGCATTTTCACAAGGTGGCGCACCCAGCGCCGGGGCCCTCAGACCGGACCAATCCATGACAATTTCACTGGTGCGTGTGACCTGGGATTCACTTATGCCGGATAAAGACATTGAGGCTTCATTAATCCAGAAGATTATCCGGGCTGTGAATATTTATCCCAACTCTACTGTTTCTCCTTTTGAAGTAGATATGGCAGTCCGCAAAGCCATGGCTATCCCCGAAGTAGGAAAAATCTCATGGAATTGTGAACTAAGTGCAAGCAGCAGCGTGATCCTGGTTCTTAAAGTCAGGCTTTCTGTAAAAGGAACAACCGCAACAACGAAACAGGGTTTGTTTGTTTCGGGAAATACGGAAGATTTTCCACTCCTGTACCAGGATAAAAACAGTATGTTCAAGATAAATCTTGGAGGAACGCTGATGCCCACCTTAATCACAAATACATGGTGGGGCAATGGCAAGGCTTTTACCCAGTACAGCCCGTTCGGCAAGGATCCCCCCGGTGTGGCCCCTGCCTTTGATTTTGAAGCCTTTCTGACGGCAGGAGTTTCAGGCATTATGAAAGTGACGCGGTGGAAAAACCCGATGTATGCATATGCTTCTGTCAATGCGCTTGGCGTTACAACTCTGGGGCGGGAACTATACAATGCCAATAGCAGCGCTTTTTGCTTACAGATAGAGGAAGCATACGCAGGAGTTGTTGGTACGATAACAATGAAAAACGGGCACCTGTTCAGGTATAACCTTTCTTTCGGCAAACAACCGTACAGAATTGGAACAGGGATGCTGATCTGCCAGATAGGTGGCAATGGCGGTACATGGGGAGGAATGAACGCATGGCCGCGGTTTTCCGGCAGACTGGTCGGGTTGGTGAAAATTGCCTATGACAATTGGAAGATGGAAGGATTCTACATTCAACCAAATGAATATTATGCCAATGAAAGTCATACGCAGATGGCAGGGTTCAATGCGGAATACAACAGAGCGAGTGGATTGAGTGGAGGGTTCACTTATCTGAATGTGTTCAGATCCAAATTCCCGTATTTCTTCCCCGATTATTCTCAAGCTACAAGGGAAGGGACAAATGCAATGAACCTCCGTTTTCAATGGATGCCTCGTCCAAACCAATCATTTTTCTTTGCAAAGGCTGAAGGAGGCCTGGAAATAAATAACAGGGTTCCTTTGCGGGCTTATGGTTTCGCAGCAGAAGGCGGATGGTCATTTGGAGATACCAAACTCAAACCCACTATCAGTTACCGGTACTCCCTCCTTTCCGGCGACAATCCGAAAACAGCCACCCTTGAACGGTGGGACTTCCTTTATTCCGGCGACGATATTTTTACCTGGGTCCAGGGAGTCATTACAAAAAATGTCTTGTTTAATACGAATATGGAAGTACACCGTTTCCAGTTACAGGTTATCCCGAACGGCTGGAGAATTACAACACAGTATGTATTCGTGATGGCAAACTACCTGAATACAGCCCCCATGCCACCAACCGGAAATTTCGGAGACAAACAGGTATCCCAGGAAATCTTGATGGTGGTCGAAAGGTTCGTTTCACGGCATATTTTCCTGCGATTTACTGCGTCTGCACTATGGCCCGGGAAAGGCTTCATAACCACCCTGCCCGGACCTGTTTCACAACCATGGACAGAACTCCAGGCTATGATCCATTTCAACTTTTAATAATCATTCGATCAACTTTTGAACTTAACGAAACCACTATCAATCCTAATGGCACTTTTGAGATTTACGACTTCAATTTATTAACCAATAACTAAACAGCACACAATGAAACATATCATATCTATCTTACTTCTTTTTCTTGTCGTTTACGGCAAGACGTTTGCGCAACAGCCCGATTCGACTGAAATAAAAAAGTTAAGTAAATTAAGGACTGAATCGGGAGTCGATCCAACGCGGGTACAGTCAAAAGCCTCCTATTCAATGTTGATCTATGATCCGGTCGTCAACCCGGGAAGGATTAACAATAAATTCTCCATGAATATCGGGATCAGCCGATGGAGTTTTTCCGCCAAATACGATATCGTCACAAAATTATCCCCGGCAGAGGGGAATGGTTTTTCATCCGGTAGTGGAGATTTCAGGTTCTCTGTCTTGAATGCGTTTTTTGTCAAAGGGAAACATGCTCTGGCGGCATCGGCTGAATTTTCAGTACCGACAGGCGCACCAGGGTACGGATCGCAGTACTTCTCGCTGACTCCTGCCTTGACGTATTCATTTACAATCACTCCCTCCCTTTTCTTCGCGATACAGCCACAGTACACATTCCAACTGCTGAAAGATCCTGCATATCCCAACCTGGGCATTTTGACTATCCGGACTTTTCTTGCAAAATTCACTCAATCGGGATACTTCTTTGTTTTTGAACCCCGGCCGATCTATGATTTTGTAAACAAGAAATTTGATATGATCATTTCCCCCATTTTGGGAAAAGCGCTGGGTAAAGGTTTCAACCTGCTCTATCTGATGGAGATTCCTGTTACGACTTCGATGTACGAAAACACGGGTATTCTTTACCAGTTCGGGGTGAATAAAAGTTTTTAAAACAGCATATGAAATATTATCTTTTTTCAATTTTCCTGACCTTGTTGGCCTACCATGCTTCAGGTCAGTCAGATACTTTAGGGGGGCACAAAAAAACATTGGTGGATGTGCGGCTGGGCAAGGGGACATTCCTGGCTGGGGGTACATTGGGGCTTAACCTCCGGAATACCGGAAATCAGGATCAGTTGATCCGAAAGGTGGACGTGGAAGATCTGGTTGACTTCTCGATTCAGCTCAATGGGGCTTATGCAATTAAGGATGAGGTCTTTATCGGGCTTGGATTGGAATACGGTCAGACATCAAGGAAAGGGGATTACATCAATGCTGATGATGGGAGTTTATCGGAAGTTCAGTTTTTCCAAACCTCCTTTTCGCTGAGACCTTTCGTGAAAAACCACCTGCCTTTGGATCACAAAGGAAGATTCAATCTTATCAACCAGACGGAACTTATTTTAGAACTCGATCAGTCCATCACAGAAACTACCAAAAACCGTGTCGTGACCCGGCAACTTTCAAATTCCCGGGTTTATGGGATCGGGTTACGTCCGGGAGTGATGGCTTTTGTGGTTAACAACTTTGCAGTTGAAGCGAGTGTCAACCTTGCCGGAATTAATTTCAGCAATTCTTCGATAGAGCGAACTGATATGCCTGATGAAAAGGTACGTAAAGCCTCAATAGATTTTAAAATCGACATCCTGAAACTGAACCTGGGATTTCTGATATATCTGTAAGCCATGAAAACACAACCTAAGAAAACGTTCATTCTGGCAGTTTTGATGATGTTCTCAATTACTGCCTGCATTAAGGAAGACCATTTCGGAAAATCATCCTACAGTGATATCATCCAGTTTACAGTTCCGCTGCAGTTGGGGAGTTCGGTAATCAACCAGGATAGTCTGGTGATCAGGATCGCTGTTTCACAGGAACTGGATATTAAGCACCTGGTTCCTACGATGATCAGAATTTCCAATTTCGCCACACTTTCCCCCGCTGCCAGTGCGGCGCAGGATTTTTCGCAGCCGGTGAAGTATACGGTTACCTCTGAAAATGGGAATTCTTCTACCTATACCGTATATATAACCACGAATGAACCGAAAATCCAGGTGAATAATTCCGGATTACAACATTGGTATCAAACTACAGCAGGTTATTTGCAGCCAGACTACAATAAAAACGACACAACCTGGGCTACCGGAAATGCCGGAGTCAACATGTTTGGTTATGCCAATGTGACACCAGTTAGCAGATCAGCAAATGATACTGCTGCCAGACTCGAGACACTTGCACTTGGGCCATTGGCACAGGCGATGGGTCTGTGTCTTGGGGCCGGTTCCCTCTTCACCGGTACATTCAAGCTGAACCTTTCAAATCCAAGCGCTTCCTCTAAATTTGGCACCCCATTCATTGCCCGGCCTGATTCATTCAGCGTTGAATACAAGTATCTGCCGGCTACCGGAATGATAAACGGATCCGGACAGGCTATTCCTGGTAATGACTCCGCCGACCTGTGTGTCATGCTGGAGGACCGCAGTTCCGGCATTATCAAACGGGTAGCCACAGCCTGGTTTCGCACAGCACAAACTGTTCCGGATTGGACCTTGCTCAAACTCAAATTGAATTACGGACCACTCGCATCCCCTGCACCTTATGAAGTGCCAAAGTCGCCATCTATATGGGGCACAGGCCAGGAGACTCCGACTCATATCGTGGTGATTTTCGTCAGCAGCGCCCACGGCGATATTTTTGAGGGAGCACCAGGCAGCCTTCTGTATATAGATGACTTCAGACTTTATTATTGACATGAAGCGTAAACTATTACTGATTCTGGTATTTTTTGTGACATTACAGCAAGGGTTCTGCTGGATCTATCCGGAACACCGTGATATCATGATCCGGGCAATTTTCAAACTCGACTTTGCTCACCGCCAGGCATTTGAACGGTTTTGGGCAAAAGCAAGACGAGGCAAAGAGACAAGGCTCTCAATGTTACCAGCCGATACAAACATTTTCAGGGGTACCCGCATTCTTGACTACGCATCCTTTCCGGCCATAGCAGGGGATCACTCAACCTGTGCGGCCGATATGGTTAATACTGTGTTGAAATCCGGGTGGATTTTTAAAGTTTCAGATGTTGCAATGGATCTGAAATCAGGCATTTCAAATGCCCGGAACAGGAGTGAACGATTAAACAAACTTAGAGATTCGGACCTGCGGCTGTTGAAGGTCGACCCGGAATATGTCACGCGTGCAGGAGCAAACAATGTCCACTTTATGCTGGGACGACAAGCCGTCACAACGAATATGGGGGAGTATTTGCAGGCTTGTGCGAAGGAAGGTAGCGAGTTAAGCGCTCCTGGTACATTTATGTGGTATCATTACAGTGCATTGCAGAAGGCTGCTGCCTATGCTGCAGACAGCTCATCAAAACAATCTCTGGAATTGCTATTTTCCGCATTTGCTGATGAAAGTTTCGGAATTCATTTCCTGGAGGATATGTTTGCTTCCGGTCATGTTGCAGGTACAAGAGGCAATGCCGCCCAAAGAAAAGGCACGCATGACTACTATAATGAAATTGGTCTCGAAACCATCTCGTGGGAGGGGAAAGGCATGGTGTTGATGGGCGACGCATTCATGCGGCCTGAAGATGCAGACCTGACAGCTGCAACGGTTTCAAAAAGCCTGGAACAAGTCATTGATATCCTGTCAGGAAAGTATCCCGGTTTAATCAACTCTGTTCACAACCCCATCATCGGCCCTGATACTTTTAATGTCTGCCGCGCAATCGTAATGCCCCGATTCATAGAAGACACTTTATATTCCCCATTTTTCAAAGAAATATTTTTAACCACAGTAAGGCCAGGGCTTGCAAAGGGTGCCGGCGAACTGCCAAGGGCAAGGGCCGAACTGGGACCATTCACCGGACTTAGTGCAGCCGCCCATGGAAATCTGATGTTCAATGGGTATTCTCCCACCCAGAACACTGCAGGAATGATCACAGGGTTGGAAGTAAATTTTCGTGTCGGTTATGGAACCGAAGGCATATTGAATGAAGCAAGTGATGGTGCCATTTTCCTGGAAGCCGGCTACAGGCTCGATGGTTCATCAACCATGAATTTTACGGCAAACCCCAACCTGGAACAATACAGAAATATTACCTCAGCGATCCCCTACCGGCATGGATTGCACTTCAGGCTCCGGTTGCCATTTTACCTCATTCCCGGTGACTTGATTGTTCTTGCACCATTGCTTTCGGTTGTTGCTCCCAAGGCTATGACCACCGTGGTTGCCACTGCAGGCAACGGGGGGCTGATCCCATGGCAATCCGGCATTCTTAGTCAGATAGGCAGGTTTCAATTTGTTTTAGGAAGAGAAGTGAATGTATACTTCGCAGGCTCAAAACAATATCCGGTTGCCTATATTGTACCGGCCATGATAGATGGAGTTGAAAGTCATGCCGTGGTTTCCTTTCGCTCAATACAGATCGAATTTCCAGTGGTTGAGTACAGGCCGTTTCACATATTTTCCTATCAACAGACAGCCAGTCTTCTCGTTCAATTGTTTTGGGGGTTAGATATACCGGGAAAGGTGACTTTAATAAATCCGGTAAATATTCAGTTTCCATCGGTCAGGATCATTCCTTTCATTGGTTTGCGGGCTGCATTTGACTGGAAATATTTCTTTTCGGGGAAATAGGATTAAATTCTATATCTGGGACCAGTTAAGGGACCCTATCATATTAAACCAGATTTTAAAGCCGGCTTTGGAGTGTTTCTTTGCTCAGGAAAATCATTGCTTTGCAAAATTCACACTCTCCATATTTTCGTGCAATAAAATGTAACAACTCACATTTATTCGTGCGATATTTTGTAATTTTGCACAAAATCATCATATGGAACGGTTCGCATTAGTATCTCTGTTGAAATGGAAAAAGTCAAAGAGCAGGAAGCCTTTGATCATCCAGGGAGCCAGGCAAGTGGGTAAAACCTGGCTCATGAAGGAATTTGGCAGAAGGGAATATGAGCAGGTCGCCTACATCAACTTTGAGTTCTCCGATTCACTGAAATCGATCTTCCAGGAAAATTTTGATGTCAGCCGCCTGATCACCGCCTTTCAGATCGAGACCGGGATCCGGATACGACCCGAAAACACGCTGATCATTCTTGATGAGATCCAGGAAGCGGAGAAGGGGATCACCTCTCTGAAATATTTCTGCGAAAATGCTCCGGAGTATCATATCATGGCAGCCGGTTCATTGCTCGGGATTACCATTCACCAGAAGACCTCATTTCCGGTGGGCAAGGTTGATTTTCTTACCCTGTACCCTATGTCCTTTAATGAATTTTTACTGGCACTGGGTCAGGAACAGCTTTTCGAAATGCTTCAGAGCAATGATTGGTCCATGATCACGAGCTTTAAAGCAAAACTGATCGGCCATCTCCGTCATTATTATTTTATCGGAGGCATGCCTGAAGCAATTAGCTCTTTCATGAGCGAAAATGATATTGATAAGGTCAGGTCAATCCAAAAAAGCATTTTATCGTCTTATGAGCATGATTTTTCAAAACATGCACCCTCGGAGATTGTTCCCCGGATAAAAATGCTGTGGCAATCCATTCCTTCACAGTTATCAAAAGAAAATAAGAAATTCATTTATGGCGCGGTTAAACAGGGAGGCAGGGCAAAGGAATTTGAACTTGCACTGGCCTGGCTGACAGATTGCGGCCTGGTACATAAAATAGAGCGTATTTCGAAAGCAGCCCTTCCATTGGTCGCTTATCAGGATACTTCGGCATTCAAACTGTTTAGCCTAGATGTCGGGCTGTTGTCAGCCATGGGTGGCCTGACTAAGCAGACAATTCTTCAGGGGAATTCAATATTCAACGAGTTCAAAGGAGCTCTCGCAGAGCAGTTCGTCCTGCAACATCTGAAAATCCGGCAAAATCTACAGGTTTATTACTGGTCATCGGATACTGCCCGGGCTGAACTGGACTTTGTAATCCAGAATAATGACCGGATCATCCCGATAGAAGTAAAAGCAGAAGAAAACCTCAAAGCAAAAAGCCTGAAATCGTTTTTTGAAAAGTTCAATCCGACCATGTCCGTCAGAACATCAATGTCAGACTATCGAAAGGAAAGCTGGCTGGTCAATGTCCCGTTATACGCAATTGATTCATTTCCTTTCTGAACGGGTATTTGGTTTTTATGTCATTTTTTGTACCCCATTTGTACCTCGAACCCATAACTATCTGATCCTAAACACGAGTTACTTTCTGTATCGGAAAGTAACGTGTTTTCGCGTACCTGCGTGCTTATTTTGATAACTATTGCGATACCCAAAGCATGCTTTCTTATATTTATTTTGAATCCTGGTTTTACCTATGTGTTTTTCCCATACATTTGACTGGCGGTACCTTATAACACTAACCAGCAGTAAATGAAAAGCACCAATAACCAGTCAAGCTCTGAAATCCTTCGCCAACAGGCCGAAGAGTTGCTGAAAATGAAATCAGAAGCCAAAATACTGGAGCTTATTGCTGAACTTGCCTTTCAAAACGAAGAGAAAACAAAGCGGGCCGACGAACTGCTAATTGCAAACAAAGAGCTGGCCTTTCAAAACGAAGAGAAAGCAAAGCGTGCCGATGAATTACTCATTGCCAACAAAGAACTCACCTTTCAAAACCAGGAGAAAATAAAACGGGCAGCAGAGTTAATCGTTGCTAAAGAAGAAATTGCTGTTCAGGCAGAGCTGATCATGGCAAATAACAAAGCGCTGGAACTTGCCAGCAAACTGGAGATACACCAGGTTGAACTGGAAGCAACCCAGAGATATCTTTCAGCCCAGAACGATGAACTCATTGCAGCACAATCCTCTACGGCGAATGCAGCCAAAAAATATCTTGAACTATATGATTTTGCACCCACAGGGTATTTGTCACTTTCAAACCTTGGAAAGATTGCTGAAATAAACCTGTGCGCAGCAAAAATGCTTGGCAAAGAACGCTTGTTCTTGCAAGGTGAAAAGTTTGGATTTTTTGTTTCCAATGACACGAAACCCGTTTTCAATCAATTTTTTGATAAGGCATTTAACAGCAAAGTCGAAGAATCATGTGAAGTAACTCTTTCTGAAATTGGCAACTCAATCAGATATGTTCACCTTACCGGCATCTTTACCGAAAGTGGTGAACAATGCCTTTTAACAATGGTTGACATAACCGACTTTCGCTTGCAACAGGAAAAACTGCAACAAAGTGAGCAACGTTACCAGGCTTTGGTTGAGTGGTCTCCTTATGCTGCCCTTGTTCACAGTGATATGAAAATAGTATACGTCAATCCGGCAGCTGTTAAATTGTTTGGAGCAAGCTCTGAACAGGAGCTTGTAGGGACTCCGGTCATGCGTTGGCATCATCCCGATTATCATCAGATCGTTCGGGAGCGAATACGCAGAGCGGCTGAAGAAGGCCTTGAAGCACCCATGATCGAGTCGAAATATTTTAAACTCGATGGAACGGTGATGGACCTGGAAGTACAGGGTAAGCCAATTATCTACAATGGATTACCCTCAGTATTGGCCACCTTTAACAACGTTACCGAACGCAGGCGGTTTGAGCATCAGATCGGAGAACGCTTAAAAGAGATCCAGACCCTTTACTATTTAAGTCAGTTATCAGAAAAACAGGATTTACCACTGACTGCTTTGTACCAGCAATTAGCAGATTTCCTGCCAAAAGGCTGGCAATATCCTGAAATTACTTGTAGCAGAATAGTGATTGACGATGTTGAGTTCTGTTCAGAAAACTTTGAAGATTCCGCATGGAAGCTCTCTGCTCCTATCCGGGTAAACAAAACAGTTAATGGACTGGTAGAGCTTTTTTATTTAAAGGAGATGCCCGAAGAGGATGAAGGACCATTTCTGAAGGAGGAAAGGCTATTGATTAACGACATTGCACAGAGGCTGGGAAAAATTATAGAACGAAAAAACGTAGAAGAGGAAAGAAAAGAAACCCAGGATTTGTTAAGGGAAAGCGAACAGCGCTTTCGTAACCTTTTCGACAAGGCAAATGAAGGTCTCATTTTGTTGACGATGGATGGAAAAATAGCAGAAGTGAACCAGTCCTTTGCCAAGATGCATGGCTACACAGTAGAAGAGTTAAAAAATACGAACATTCAAAATCTTGATTTACTCAAAGAAAAAGCATTTGAAGGCCGTGCTGACATCATGAAACGTATAAATTCAGGGGAAGTCGTCCGTTTTGAGGTGGTGCATTACCATAAGGATGGCCACACCTTTCCTTTAAGCGACACGGCAAGTATAATCAACATTAACGGTCAGCAGTTCTATCTGGCTTTCCATCAGGATATCACCGAACGCAAACGCCTTGAAGAAGAAAAACGAAAAACTGATTCAAAAATTCTGACTCTTTCGATGGCCATCGATCAGAGTCCGGTTACCACTGTTATAACCGATTTAGCTGGAAATATCGAGTTCGTGAATCCAAAGTTCACCGAAACC
>CAIWXI010000114.1 GCA_903916595.1 uncultured Bacteroidales bacterium
TAATAAACGCACACTCAGGGATCTGATATTCTATCTCGGAATCCCTTTATTGATATGGAATACATGTCGCCCATTATTGGGCGACTATGGTGCAATGCTATTATCAACCTTGCCGGGAATTATCTATACACTTTACGTTTTTTTTAAAGAGAAACAATACAGCATCACAGGCTTGTTTATTCTTGCCAGCATGGTCATCGGCGGCATTCTGAATCTGGATTCAAGAACCGCTTACCAGATGTTGTGGAATAACGTGTATCTGAATATTGGCTACGTGAGTTTCTGGTGCCTGAGCATGTTGGCGAAGAGACCCATGGCAATGTACTTTTTCATTGATTACGCATACCTTCAGGGAGTTCCTAAAGATCATAGCAGGGCATTATACCGCCAGATGCCATTTTTTAAATATTTCATGTTCCTGACTATGTTTCTGGCGTTTCGCGACCTTTCTGATATTTTTTTAAGGATCACGCTGATTCATCTTTATGGAGTGGAAGGTTTCAATAAAATTAGCCTGATAACTCAGATATGGGGCTATGCAACAACATTCATGTTCGTTTATGGAATTATTCTGATCATTAAAAAGATCCAGATTTATAAGCACAATTCTTCACAGAAAGCAGAACAATCAAAATTAAATCTTACAAATCAAAACTAAACTTTATGGAAAATCAAAAAAAGAGTTCAGTTCCCTCTCTTCCAAAAGGATCATCACTTGGCAGCATGGCTGGCAAAGCCCCAAAAATGCCCGATCACATAGCAGCTCTCATCAAGGAGCACCATGAAAAATCCCATCTCGATGAAAATGGTCAATGGAAGGACCATTTAAAAAAGAAGGGAATAGAATATATTAAAAAGAAGAAGTAGATTTTCAATCAACGGTATTAAACCCGGGGCAAGCCCCGGAACCAGGTTCCGTAGAAATCTGCGGGACTTTTACCGGGAGAGATTAATCGTTTTAGGCGGGTTGTAATGAACAACCCGCCTTTGCAGCCTTTTTGTTAACCAGCAATATATCTTATTATGGACAAGGCAGAAAAACCGCAGTCTTCAGGAGCAGCAGGCAACCCTGAGGAAATAAACCAAATGTTGAAAATTACACGCCCGCGGTATTGGATCTCTCTTTCTGCTTTAGGGCTTCTGACCTTGATCACAATGTTCTGGGGAATATTCGGAAGCATTCCACAACAAATTGACGGTTTGGGTGAAATAATCAGCAGGAAAGGCCTTCACGGAATTATTGCCCTCTATTCTGGTGGCGTTGAAAATGTAAGATATGAATTAGGTGAGAGGGTCAACGCGGGGGATGTTCTGATTAATCTCGTTCAACCCCAGCTCAGACATCAGTTGGTTGAACTGAATGCGCAACTCGATGTGCTTGGTTTTCAGGATTCTTTGCTGCTGACCAGAGACACAAGAGATTATCCGAATAAAATGAGATTCTATAGTCTGGAGGAGGATCGCTTAAAAAGAGAATTGTTGCATGTTCAGGATCTGATTAATTTTTTTGAGCTGAAGATGCAGCAACAACAGGATCTCTGGGATAAAGGCCTGGCCACAAGGGAGAACTTCGTAGATGTAAAAAATAAGTTATCCGATGCGCATAATCAACGTACTCAAATCGAACAAGAGGTCAAAACCAATGAGTTGGATCAGCAATCATGGAGCTATGACCGGCAATTCAAGCAGGAAGATTTCAAAGGCCAGATCCAGATACTGAAGAAAAAGATTAACGATCTTCAGGACGAATATAACCAACAGACCATCATCAGCAGCCCTGTTGATGGGGTCATCGTTGACAAATCAGTGACCAGCGGAGATTATGTAAATGCCGGAACCCGAATGATGGTGGTTGAAGATCTGGAAAATCGTCGAAATCATTTGCTTGACCTTTTTATACCGTTTAATTCAAATGCAGTTGTTGAACCAGGCATGAAGGTTATGATAAAACCTTTTACCGTGAATGAAAATCTTTATGGATGGCTGGTGGGCGAGGTAGTAGAGGTTAATCATTATGTTTCCAATACAAGCTCGATCCTTGATGAATTAGGGAACCCTGATCTCGTTGAGCTGATCGAAAAACAGGGCCCGACGTACCGGGTTAAAATCGCACTTATCCCCGATCCGGGCACAAAAAGCGGATTCGAATGGTCGAATAATATAGGACCGCCATACGCCATCAATACAGGCACTCTTTGCAGGGCCTCAATACGGGTAAAGGAAAAAGCACCGATTGACTATATCATCCCCATCTTTAAATCATTTTTCCAATAGTCCTCCATACACATATATATAGCCTTGTTATGAGAGACGAGCATATAAAAAAAAAGGTTCCGGTAATTCTCCAGATTGGAGAAAATGAATCCGGTGCGATCGCGCTCACAATGGTTTTTTCTTATTACCATTGTCACCCGGTAAAGGATGCTCTGAACCAGGAATGTGGAATCTCGGATAATTCAATAATTCCGGCCAGCCGTTTGATGAAGGTCGCCATCAGCCATGGATTTAAATCGGAAGTCCTCAATTGTTCCGTAGATGAACTGAAATCGCTTCAACTTCCCGCTATCATTGGAGTTCAGGGCGGAAATTTCAGCGTTTTAACCGGTCATACCAGTGAGGGTTTCCTTTTGAACAACACTCATGAAGGAAAAAAGATCCTCAGCGGGCCGGAGCTGGAAAAAATCTATGACAAAACGGTATTAACCATTACTCCCGGGCCCGCCTTCAAACCTGATAAAAAGCAGAATGGTTTTTATAACAAGGTGTGGACTCGAATAAAACCAAGCAGGCTTGACCTTGTATTTGTGATGATATGTGGTATTATACTTATCATCCCGGCTATCATTTTGGCAGGCTTGAATAAACTTTTTTTTGACGATATTATTGGCTTAAAACAGCCTTACTTCAAGCCCATGATGGTTCTCATCGCGGGACTTTTCTTATTTAATGGAATACTCACTTTTTTGCAGCAAAAAATTCTAGTCAAAATAGAATTGCGCATGGCCATTGTTGAGTCGTCGAAACTGCTGATGCATATCTTGAAACTGCCCATCCGCTTTTTTATGACGCGTCAGCCCGGAGAGATATTCAAACGCGTGCAGCTCAATGATGATCTTGCCACCCTGCTTTCAACGGAACTTACAATGACGGTCTCAAGTATCATTACGGTTTTATTTTACGCAATCGTTATGATCCAGTATAATTTACTTCTTACGGTAATCGGCGTTACGGTAATACTCGTCAACCTTTTGTTTCTGCGGATAATTTCAGAAAAAAGATCTACCCTCAACCAGTTGCTTTTTGAACGAAACCAACGTACTTTCAGCACTGCCGGAGTCGGTCTTGAACAAATTGAAACCATTAAAGCCACGGGATCAGAAAACGATTTTTATGGCCTCTGGTCTGGAAATCTTTCCAATGCAGTGGTCTTTGACCAAAAGCTGAATGTGACTTCTAACCTGTTGGCTGCCTTACCTGATTTTCTTTCGAACCTGAATAACATTATTCTCCTGACTTTAGGCGGACTGCTTGTTATCTACGGGGAGATGACAATCGGTATTTTTATCGCCTTCCAAAGTCTGATGTCAAATTTTACCGGCCCTGTAAAAGCGGTAGTTTCTATGGGCAGTGACCTCCAGGGAGCAAAGAGTAATATCGACACGATTCAGGACGCTTTATCGACCAATGAAGATGTTTATTTTAAAAATGAAGATAACGAAAATCCCGGCTCCTTAATACCTGCCAATTCAAAATTACACGGATTTCTCGATTTTAAGAATGTTACCTTTGGATATGACCGCTTTAGCGAGCCTTTGATTGAAAATTTTTCGCTTCATGTTGAACCCGGGAAACGTATTGCCCTGGTTGGAGGTTCAGGCTCCGGGAAATCGACTCTGGCCAAATTGATTGCCGGGCTATACCATCCCTGGGCCGGTGAGATCCTTTTTGATGGGCGTGAACGGAATTCATTTCCTGAGGATGTTATCAGGAACTCTGTTTCTCTCGTTGATCAGGAAATATTCCTGTTCAAGGGAACCGTCAACGACAATATTACAATGTGGAATAACACAATCGGAACCCCCGATATTATCCAATCAACCAGGGATGCATGCATTCATGATGTCATCTCGTCGCGGCCAGGCGGATATAGCGGCATTCTCATCAATGCAGGAAATAACCTTAGCGGAGGCCAGCGTCAGCGGATAGAGATTGCACGCGCATTGGTCGTTAACCCGACTATCCTTGTTATGGATGAGGCAACCAGTGCATTGGATGCCAATACCGAAAAGGTTATCGACAACAACATTCGCCGCAGGGGATGTACCACTCTCATCATCGCCCACCGGCTTAGTACGATCCGTGATTGCGATGAAATCATTGTTTTGGATAAAGGAAAAGTCGTTCAACGGGGCACTCACGATGAGATGATCAAGAATGAGCAGGGACTTTATTTTAATTTGGTAAAACTCAACTGATATGGAGCAGCAGGTGATCTCTTCTTTTTATACTCAAACCGAACAGTTGCCCAGCAATAAAGTGCTTTCTCTGAATAGTGGCTCTCCTGCAGCTTTTTACCTTGAGGCAGGCGACGCTGACGTTTTTTATGTTGAGAAATTGCCCACAGGACCTGGCCGGCGATTGTTCCTTTTACGCGTCAATGCACCTTTTCTTATTCCCGGCTTCAAAGAAAGCGATTCCTTATCTATTATAATTTGTGCATTAACAGATTGTACTGTCGGAGTTCTCGATTCAGGTTCACTGAACAAGCTGGTGTTGGCAAATCCCGATTATACCTCGTATTTGTTTGATAAATGGTTTCTCAGAGTTTCTGACGGGATGAACCATTTTGGAACCATGCCCCTCTTAAACGGACTCTCGGCAACGCCTGCGTTTTCAGCAGATCCCCTGAAAAACTACGGCGCATCAGGTCAGGAGGAGGTTTTATGGGTTGAATCGGCAGGACTAAAGCCAATGTATTACAACTTTGCCGATCCCCTTGCCAATGGACTGTCACTTCTTCCTATTACTTCAAATCTCTGGATATGTTTTGGATCGGCTGTCCAAAAAACCATTTATACAACAAGGCAGGTTATTACCAAAGACTTCTTCCTGTCTCAGTTTTTCGGTTTTAATGAACTAATCATAACCTTTCTTCAGAACCTGTATTCTGATGAACAGAAAGTGTCTCTGGAGCATGTGGATGATTCATATGCCTATAGAGCCAACGCGGTAATAAGTGCGCTGAACCGCTTTAAGTCTATCATTTCCGGCAAAGTAACCGATGATCTCTTCGTCGAGAATAAAAACCAGGGAGCAGGTCCAATAATTCCGACGAATCCTAATATGCTTTTACTGCAGACTTGTCAGCTGATCGGTAAGGGAGAGATGATCGAATTCGCTGATCCCGGGAACCGTAACAGCGGTAAACATGATTCCCTTTGGAACATCCTCAGGGCTTCAAACATCCGGTCAAGGATGGTAACGCTTGAACCACACTGGTGGACCAACAATGCCGGTTCAATGCTTGGTTTTCTAAAAGCCGACCAGACCCCCGTGGGCCTTATTGCCAAAGGCAGCACTCAGTACTGGATGATAGATCTGAAAAACCGTAAAAAAGAATTGGTTAACAACTCTGTCCACCAGCTCCTCGATCCCAGGGCGTATAGTTTTTTCACTCCTTTCCCAAAAGGCAAACTTCAGGGCAAAGATCTCATCCGTTTTGCTCTTCAGTTCACTTACCGTGATATTCTGAGTTTTTTGGCGATCGGCATCATAGGCGCTTTGCTTGCTTTGGTAATTCCGGTTGTTGGGGGTTACGTTTTCAATACTGTTATCCCGGGCGGAGATGTAAACGAACTCTGGCAGATTGGCGCTATTATGGTTATCTGCGTGATGACCATCGGGCTGCTGAACTTTGCCAAATCCATCGCTGTTCTCCGGATGGCCGGAAAAGCAGGGTTCAAACTCCAATCAGCGTTATGGGACAGGATACTATCTCTTCAGGTCGATTTTTTCAGAAATTACAGCCCGGGGAACCTTGCTGAACGCAGCATGGGAATTGAACGGATACGTGATACCCTGTCCACAACCGTACTGGGTGCCATGATTTCCGGAATATTCTCTGTTTTTTATCTTGCCCTGCTGTTTTTTTATGACCTGAAGCTTGCCCTGCTTGCTCTTTTTCTGGGCCTGGTTGTGGCCGGATTTACACTTACTATAAGCCTTCTGGCATATAAACATGTGGTATTTATGCGACGTATGGATGCCATGATCTCGGGCTTTTTGCTGATGGCTATCCGCGGAATTAACAAAATCAGGGTTACCGGTAGTAAAGAAAAGGTGTTCTCATTATGGGCCGACCGATACGCTCAGCAAAAGGACCACTACCGCCAGAAACGCAACCTTCTTATGGTAGCAAGTATTTTTACTGCTACTTTTCCGGTCCTGGCTTCCATGCTGATCTTTATCAGGGTGTATTCTATCTTTACCTCAGGAATGCCAGGGTTTGGTATCGGTGATTTTGTAGCCTTCAACAGTGCTTACCTCAGCTTTCAGGGAGCTATGATCCAAACCTTCATGGTAACGGTCCCCTTACTTAATATCAAGCCCACCTATCAGCTGTTTCAACCTATACTGGAAGCCGATACGGAAGATATGCTCGAGAAACCCGATCCCGGGGAAATTAGCGGCGGTATCGAAATAACACAGCTGAGTTTTAAATACCCCGACACTCCTGACTGGAGCCTGAAAGAACTTAACATGTCTATCCGTCCTGGACAGTTTGTAGCAATCACAGGCAGCTCAGGTTCTGGAAAATCAACGCTGGTAAGATTGTTGCTCGGATTTGAAAAATATAATGTGGGCAGCATTCTTTTCGATAATAAAGAACTAAAAGACCTCGATGTGCGTGGGATCAGAGATCAGCTGGGGGTAGTTTTACAGAACTCCAGGATCATGCAGGGAACCGTACTTTACAATATCACGGGTTCATCCCTGTATACCGAAGAAGATGCCTGGAGAGCTGCCAGGATGGCTGGATGTGCTGATGAAATCATGAACCTTCCAAACAAGATGTATACCATCCTGCCACCGGGCGGCGATACTTTGTCGGGTGGGCAGCAACAGCGAATCGTCATTGCCAGGGCCTTGATCCGTAACCCCAAAATTTTCATATTCGACGAAGCTACCAGCGCTCTTGACAATGAAACCCAGGGGATCGTAAGCGCAAGTATCGAGAAGCTGAATGCGACACGCATAGTAATAGCTCACCGCCTGAGCACCATAATGAATGCCGACCGCATCTTTGTTCTTGACAAAGGTCAGCTTATCGAAGAGGGAAGCTATAAAGAACTTATTGAAAAAAATGGTTTTTTTGCTGAAC
Source organism: uncultured Bacteroidales bacterium (assembly GCA_903916595.1). Classification (GTDB taxonomy): domain Bacteria; phylum Bacteroidota; class Bacteroidia; order Bacteroidales; family FEN-979; genus CAIRDP01. The sequence continues at coordinate 7,382 of CAIWXI010000114.1, forward strand.
TCACCAGGCGGCAGCTGGCCTGAAACCGTTTAACAGGATCATTAAATGAAAAAGACAATTCTGATCATCATCCTTCTTGCAGCAGGAACCCTGGTCGTAAAAAGCCAGCCGGTAGTTAATTATGATACACTGTCGACCTTTAAAATATTACAAACCGGCCTTGACGCAAATTTCAGTATCAAATTAAAAAGACATGTTGTGGGTGAAAGCCTCGGACAGTTAATCAGCACCAAGGGCTTTTTTAATCCGGTTCTTTCATTCAACTTTAACGGACTATATGGTACTGATCCAACCTGGTCCTACATCAATTCGTATATTTTTACCGGACAGTTATCGATCCCAACCCGCTTGGGGATAAAGTTTTATTCGGGAGTGAGGCTTTACACCGAACAGCAGATTCAGATGGGAGTTCCGGGAGTTTTTGAGACTCAGTATTTGCCAATTAATGAATCGGGGATGTGGGCAGGAGTTTCACTTCCGCTTTTACGCGATCTTGGCCGGTATAACTCTGCGAATGTTACATACCTTTCAACACTCCTGATGAACAAAGCCCAAAATGTTTCATTTACTGATGAGATCTGCCAGTTTATTAAAAACACCTTGGTATACTACTATAGCTCTTACTCTACCGTTGCCATCTTCAGGATACTGAAGGATGCAGATAACGATGCCCGCCAATACCTTTCCGACATTAAAACCATGATATCAGATGAACAACTGGCGAAAGCGGAAGCCTATCGTGCCGAGGCCTACCAGCTCAACATTGCCCAGCAATTTTCATTATCGCGCAATGATATCGTCAACTCATTATATGACCTGGTCACTTCCATCGGCGCCAAAGGAACATTCAAGGCTAATACACTCCCGGTTTTTCTGGATTCACTTCCCGATCCTGCATCCTTTCCCTGGGACCAATATTCAGCCTATGTTTTCAGGAACGTTGATTCAATGGTTGTAAATACACCTTATTATAAAAGTCAGGAATTGCTTACTTCCTCGTCACTGATTGCAATGAACGGGGCCAGGCACAACAAACTTAATGAACTTAATCTTAATCTCAACTATATGTATTTTGGTATGACCAATGGCATGCCTGTTTCTGAATTTACTCAAACCTTACAAAGCGGATCACCGGGCTCTTCGGTGAATCTTACCCTGTTATATAATTTGCCTTTTAAAAATGAAGAGCGGAAAGGCGATTACCTTACAAAGCTGTCATCCTACGAATTTAATAAAACCCAGCTTGAACAGGTTAAATTCGATTCTAAGATGCAGGTAATTAAGCTCTTAAGTGATCTTGGAAATCTCATACTTTTATTTAAACATCAAATCAGACTCGCTGAAATTGAGAAAAAAACATTCCAGAGTGAAGTTCAAAAGTTTAAAATGGGAACTTCCACACAGATCAACTTGATCAATACGTATATGGATTATAATACAGCTCTTAAGAATGTGGAAACAGGCCGCCTGGGCATTATGACAAGGGTGATTACCCTGAAATACCTGATTGGCGACTTTCCTACTTCGTCAGATCAGCTCGTAAACTACAATCCCTGGGTATTCAATGTTAAATAAGACAGGGTTTTTTACGATACCCTATTGAGTTAATCATCCATGAGCAGATTTATTCCAATACATGAGGAGATATTTCTCAGATCAGCAGCTTTTCCTGATCTGGCAGCCGTTATCTGCCGGGATGAGTCCATCAGCTTCAGCCGGTTTGATCAGTCCTCCTCAAATCTGGCATGGCAGTTACAGGAATCGGGAATAGGCCCGGGCTGTGTGGTCGGGATAAATTTAGTCCCTTCTGCCAACCTTGCCATTTCGATTATTGCTGTGCTGAAATCCGGAGCTGCCTATATCCCTCTTTCTTCGAATTTTCCCGAAGAACGGATAAGGTATATTCTTAAGGATGCAGATGCCAGGCTTGTTATCACCGACAATTCATTATCGTACATACCGGCTTTCGGGCAAACTCCTGTATTCATTCCTGACTGGACAGAAGTAAAGGATCATACTACTACAAGAGTTCCAAAAGACCACCCGATTAAGGCTTCTGATCTCGCATATATACTATACACCTCCGGTTCCACCGGCAAGCCAAAAGGAGTGATGATTGAACACCGGAACCTGAACTACTATATCCAATGGTTTTACCAATTTGTAATGGCAGAAAGCCGGGTCGGCTTACCTCTGACCTCCTCTTTTATTTTTGCAGCAGCCGTAACCCAGTTTTTTTCGACTTTACTGTCAGGAAAAACCCTTCATATCCTCGATCCTTTAGTAATAAGGCAGCCCGAAAAATTGCTTCAATGGTATTCGATGCATCCGGGAATGGGTTTATATTGTGTTCCGACGCTATGGTCTGAGATTCTGAATTATTTAGACACTGCAGATGGTGTAAACCTCAGAATATCGGCACCCTCCTGTGTTTATCTTTCGGGAGAAGCTGTTACTGATGATCTTCTGAAAAGAACCTTCGGCGCTTTGCCTTCTCTTCAGCTTTGGAATCTTTATGGCCCCACAGAAGCAACCGCAAACATTACCGCCGGCAGGTTGTATCCCGGAGAACCGGCCCATATCGGCAAACCGCTTCAGGGCACTACTGTTTTTATTGTCGCAGATGACATGAATCCGGTTGAAGCGGGAGTTGCGGGGGAACTTCTTGCGAGCGGCGAGGGCATTGCAAGGGGCTATCTGAACCTGCCCGAAATCACAGGAACCACTTTCTTTTCATCGAAACTAAATGGGGCGGATTCAATCAGGATGTATCGCTCAGGTGATCTTGTAAAGCAGGATGAAGCGGGCAGACTGATTTTTATCGGGCGTAAAGACCAGCAAGTTAAAATACGCGGGTTTCGGATCGAACTTCCTGAAATCGAACATGCCCTTCTTGCAATCCCGGAGGTGAAACAAGCCATCGTAAAAGTTGTTGATGAGAGGCAAAGCGGGAAACGACTGGTTGCCTATCTGGTTTTCAAAGGACACAACTCAACTCCGGTTGACCAGCTGCGTAAAATGCTGTTGCATGTCCTTCCTGATTATATGGTGCCGGAGGTTTTTGTCGCCCTGGATCATCTTCCGCAGCTCCCAAATGGCAAGATTGACCGCAAATCACTTCCTCTTCCCGGTATTCAGCGGCCCGATTTAGGTTATCCAGCAGTGCCGCCCACTACAACTGATGAGAAAATGATAGTAAGGATCTGGGAGGAAGTCCTTGGGCTTGAAGGCATAGGTTTGGATGATAATTTTTTTGACCTTGGCGGAAATTCATTGAAAGCCGGGGCTATTGTTTTAGATGTAAAGGAGAGAACAGGCCTTGGAATGCAGATCAGGCACATCTTCGACTACCCCACTCCCGGTGAACTGGCAAGGCTTCAGGTAAAGGCGTTGCAGCCAAACCCGCCCCGTGAGGTTGTGTCAGCCGATATCGTTCAATCAGGCTTATCGGAAAACCAGAAAGCCCTCTGGTTTCTCCAGCAAATTGAACCTGGCCTGTCGGCCTATAATATTTTTTACAGTATAACGCTTACAGGTTCGCCCGACATTGTAAGCCTGGAAAAAGCCCTGCGAACAATCATGCGGTTAAACGGCAATCAGGCCGATGCAGCGATCCCCGGTCTGGATGACAATGTCCTGGAGGTATTCGGATCACAAACGGACGCTCAGGCTGTTACGATGGATAATGCCCTTGAAAATGCCCGTGGCATGGCCGACTGCCCTTTCAATTTAGAGCATGAAAAACCTTTCCGGTTTATTCTTTACCGGCTTGATGACGACCGGCATCTGCTGGCTTTTATTGTTCATCATAGTGTTTTCGACGGGTTCTCATTCGGGATCTTTTTAAAGCAGCTTTCGCTGTTCTATGATCAGGCACATAA
>CAIWXI010000115.1 GCA_903916595.1 uncultured Bacteroidales bacterium
GTGCCATGATTTACCAGAAGACCGACATCAGGGTCAGCGGCACGGCCACCGAACTCATCGAGCTCAGATCCACTCCACCGGGTGTATATACCGTCGTATTTACAAGCAGCGACTGCAGAGTCATCCGCAAGATCATCATCACCAATTAATCACCATTGCGACAGCAGGAAGTCAATACAATTTCTTCCTGCTGTCGTATTAATATAACTCCGATGAAACTGCATTACAAACCACGGGCCTTCGTTCCGGCGATACGAAAACTCATCCTGATGCTGATCTTCGCCATATTCGTTTGCAGCAGTATTGCATCAGCAGCAGATGCATCCCTCACTGTATCCTTTCCAGCGGGCAATCCAACATCAGCCGTAAGCAGCAGTGACCCTATAGACACCTTTATCAATATTAGCTTAGTAATATTAGTGTCGCTGACCATCGGCGCCGGCTGCCTGCAGCTGTATCTGACCTGGAAAGAGAACCGTGATGCCGCCAGGGAAGATGCAAGGGAAGAGGAGTTGTGGAAGTAGCTGCTTATGAAGTAAAAACATCTGTCAGATCAACCTTTAAATCGCCCAGACAACCACGGGCATCAACTTTATGAATCCATCGAATAATTCCCGCCTCACATCGTCCATCCAGGTAAGGTAGCCGGCGTAAGTATAGCGCTTGCTGAGGTCTAAATTCAGCGTATCCATGATTTGAATCTTATTTTGACAAAGAGAATGCTTTTAGCAAAGGAATTCAGGCCAGAGAGGAAGTTTTCTATAGGATTTGATTTTATTTAGTACCTTTATTCCAGCATTAGATCAGGCCATTGCAACATTCAAAGTGTCGGTTAGCACATACCTGAGTCTGACAGAAATCATCATTATGCCTGTAAAACATCTGCCATACATTCTTATTGTTGACGACCATGAGGTGAACCTGGAAATTCTCGAAAACATTATCGGGAAGCTGAAAGTGAAGCTGGTGCGGGCAGTTTCAGGGACAGAGGCTCTTCAGAAAACGAAGAGGATTAAACTTGCACTGGCAATTATCGATGTAAAGATGCCGGGCATGAATGGATATGAACTGGCAGAGAAGCTGAATTCAGAAAAACCAGGCGAAAAGATTCCGATCATTTTTCTTACCGCCAACCAAACCGATGAAATAGAAATAGGCAAGGGATATAGTTTGGGTGCGGTTGATTATATCTTCAAACCGGTGAATGCACATTTTTTGAAAAGTAAGATCGGGGTGTTCCTTGACCTGTTCAATCAGAACACTACCATTTTAAAGGATGCAGCCCTGCTTAAAAAATCTGCTGATAAAATGAGCCGGGTCATCGCCGCTCTGAAAAAAAGTGATGAACGGTACAGAAATTATGTGAATAATGCGCCTGATGGCGTTTTCGTGACAGATGAAACAGGGAAATTTCTGGAAGTCAATCGGGCATTATGCAGGATCACCGGATATTCCAGGGATGAACTGCTGACCAGGTCCCTGCCGGAACTTCTTCCGGAAGAATCTTTGAGTAAAGGCCTGGCTAAATTTGTAAAGGATCTCAAATCGGGCCAGATAAAAGCCGAACTGCAGTTCATGCATAAGAATGGTTCAAGACGCTGGTGGACCCTTGATGCAGTTATCCTTTCGAAAAACCACTTTCTGTATTTTACGAAAGATATTCCCGATTATAAACGGGTGAATGAAGCGCTTTGGGATACCGATCTTCAGATGGAGAGAATCATTAAAGGGGCCAACGTAGGAGCCATGGAATGGAATGTACAGTCGGGGGAGACACTGTTCAATGAAGAGTTCGCAAATATCCTCGGGTACACGCATGCCGGGTTGGAGGATGTTATAGGCATATCAAGAGGATGGGCCCCTGATGAATTGTTTTCACACCCTGATGAAAAAATAAAAACACTTGAAAAGCTGGAACGCCATTTTTCGGGTGAATGGCCTTATTATGATAATGAACTGCGGATAAAGCATAAGGACGGCCACTGGATGTGGGTGAATGACCGTGCCAGGGTGATCACCCGCACCGATGACGGTAAACCCCTTATCATGTCGGGCACCCGTACCAATATTACCGAACGAAAAGAGGCTGAAGAAGCTCTGAGGGAAAGCGAAGAAACAATTGCCGAATCTCAGAGAATCGCACATATCGGTAGCTGGAAATGGGACATCCAGTCAGACACGATCAGGTTTTCGAAAGAAATGTACAATGTGTATGGCATTAGTCCTGCGAGGTTCGACGGGGGGTTTAAATCCCTGAATGAATTTCTTCACCCCGATGATGTTGAGCTGTTCAACAATAAAATTAAGGCCAGCATGTCGGGCGCCAACCCTTCTCCTTTTGAATACCGGGTGATCCATAAAGATGGGTCTGTTCATAACTTGTACGCAGAGGTCAGAATCGAGTTTGACCGCTCAGGTATCCCTGTTACAAGCATTGGAACAGTTCAGGATATTACGGAAAGGAAGATTGCCGAAAAGGAAAAAAACGTACTTGAGCAATTACAGCAGTTAACCCAGTATACCGAAAAGGCCAGGGAAAACGAACGGGCTGCAATTTCAAGGGAGCTGCATGATGATCTGGGGCAGGCGCTTACCGCGGTCAAGATCGACCTGGGAATGATCAGGAGCAGCGTTTCAGATCAGGGGGTGGTTTCGCAAATCAATAAAGTAACGGCTCTTGTAAGCGATACCATTAAAACGGTACAGCGTATCACATCCAACCTCAGACCCGATATTATTTATGACCTGGGGCTTGAAACAGCCATTGAATGGTATACAAAACAATATGCCGAACGTTACGGTAAAGAAGTTATTCTTGAACTGGATCCCGCAATATCATTTTCTTCAGAAGATTCTCTTACCCTTTTCAGGATCATGCAGGAATCGCTTACAAATGTTGCCCGTCACTCTGAGGCCACCCGGGTAATAATAGCCTTATGCAAGGAGGGTGATAAAGTTATTTTCTGTATCTCCGACAACGGGATCGGAATAACCGACAGCCAGAGAAATGCGAAAAATTCGTTTGGTATCATAAGTATGAACGAACGTGCCGCCTCACTTCAGGCTAAATTTGATGTAAGCAGTAAAAAGGGAGGCGGAACAGTGATAAAGCTAATGATCCCGTTGAAAAATCAGCAAGCATGAAAATACTTATTTGTGATGATCATAAGATCGTAAGGGAAGGCCTGAGGCAAATATTGTCGCAAATGAAAGAAGTCTCCCTGATCAGTGAAGCAGGAAATGGCAATGAAGCACTCAGCCTGTTAAAAACTGAGACTTTCAATATTGTATTGCTCGATGTTTCTCTTCCAGATCGCAACGGACTGGAGGTACTTCAGCAGGTAAAGGAAAAATGGCCTGCAACCAACGTTCTGATGCTAAGCATGCATCCCCAGGAGCAATATGCAATTAGAGCCCTTGCACTTGGAGCATCGGGTTACCTCACCAAGGATACTGCCTCAGAAGAGCTGATGATGGCCATAAAAAATGTGGCCGAAGGCCGGAAGTATATTTCACAATCCCTTGCCGAAGATATTGCCAGGCATCTTGGTGAAGATCACATCCGCCCCAAACATGAAATCCTTTCATCGAGGGAATTCGAAATTATGATAAGGCTTGTGAACGGAATTTCACTCCTTGAAATAGGAAATGAACTCTTCATTTCAAGTAAAACAGTTAGTACATACAGGAGCCGCATCCTTCAGAAAATGGGATTCACAAAAAATACAGAGCTTACAAGGTACTGTATTGAAAACAAATTAATATAGGCAGGAATCCCTCCCGCATCTGTCCCTGTCAGGTTTATCCTACAAAAACATAAGTTTTCCCTTACATACAATTATTCTTTAACCTACAACTCATTCGCTTTCGGAATGATATATTTACATGGTTAAAAAACATGGTTATGTTAAGGGTTCTTTTGGCGGATGATTCTGATCTGATCCTCGATCGTTTGCAGCAAATGCTCAGGCTCCATCCGCTGGTAGAAATTGCCGGATCGTTTAAAGACGGGATAAAAACACTTGAGGCCCTGAAAAGCCTAAAGCCTGATCTGGCGATTGTTGACATTAAAATGCCCGGTTTGACCGGACTGGAAGTACTTCATGAGATCAGGAAAGAAGACTCCCATCTCAAGTTCATGATCCTTACTTTTTATTCATCTGAGAATTACCGTAAGCTGGCCATAAGTTACGGCGCCGATTATTTCTTTTCCAAGGTTGATGATTTTGAAAAAATATCCCCTGTTGTTAATGAATTAGCAAAAACACTTGCAGTATGAGAAAGTATACCCACTTAAACCTGGCTTTGATTTTCCTCCTGATGGCAATTACAGGCATCCTCAGCGCCAACAACGTTACCATTACCAACCTGGTGTTGACCGGCAAAAATACTGGAAGCCAATATACCATGGTGCAGTTCGACATCTCATGGGAAAATTCCTGGAGAACCTCTTCCGCCCCGAACAACTGGGATGCCGCCTGGGTATTCGTAAAGTACCGGGTAGCCGGGGGAGCATGGCAGCATGCCTGGCTGAATGATGTTGGGCAAACCGCTCCTTCAGGCAGCATCATAGATGTTGGCCTGCTCGCGCCCGGCACAACCTTTAACGCTACGACCAACCCTGGTTTGGGCGCTTTTATCTACCGCTCTGCTTCTGGCAGTGGAACCAATACCTTTACAGGGGTGCAACTTCGCTGGAACTATGGAGCGAACGGCGTTGCCGACAATGCCGTGGTTGACATCAGGGTGTTTGCCATCGAAATGGTGTATGTGCCACAGGGTGCATTCACCGTAGGCAGCGGAGGAACGGAATCCGGGAGTTTCACCAATGGTTCATGGGCGTCTGGCATCACAATACCCTTATCCATAGCAAGTGAAAATGCACTGACCGTGGCAAACAGTGCCGGAAATCTTTGGTATACTTCAACTTCATCGAATATTGGCGACCGGGCAGGTCCCATCCCTGCTACGTTTCCCAAAGGCTTCAATGCTTATTATTGCATGAAATACGAAATAAGCCAGCAGCAGTATGTTGATTTTTTAAATACACTGACGCAAACCCAGGCGACCGCGCGAAAATATTCCATTGCACTTTACCGATATGCCATTACCGGCTCGGCCGTGGGAAGCTATGCCACCACCAACCCTTATGTTGCCTGTAACTACCTGAGCTGGAATGACGGTACCGCCTATGCCGACTGGGCGGGCCTGAGGCCCATGTCGGAGCTGGAGTTTGAAAAAGCATGTCGTGGTACTGCAGCACCTGTTGCCAATGAATATGCCTGGGGAAGCACATCAATATCATCAGCCACGGGGATAACCAACGCTGGCTTAATCAGTGAAACTGCTGCTAATGCAGGAGCAAATGCCTGCTATATTGCAGGGACAGTGGGTCCTTTGCGAGTTGGCGCCTTTGCAACAGGCACAACTACCCGCGCTCAAGCCGGCGCCTCGTATTGGGGAATTTTAGAGTTGTGTGGTAACCTTTTTGAGCCTGAGGTAACGATTGGCAATGCAAACGGACGGGCCTTTACCGGCTTACATGGTAATGGCAGCCTTACAAGTAACGGGGAACACGATGTTACTAACTGGCCTGCGGGTTCAAATGCTTCAGGATCAGGCCGACGTGGTGGTGCATATAACGATGATAATACAACTTTACAGGTTTCGGACCGAAATAAGGCATCATATACATATGCATCAAGAGGTTATGACGTCAGTTTTCGCGCGGTGCGTACCATGCCGCCAGTGACGTTAGCCATAGGCGACAATTACCAGGGAGGCAAAGTTGCTTACATATTACAACCCGGCGATCCCGGTTACGATGCAAGCATGCAAAAAGGTTTAATTGCTGCCCTTGCCGACCAGAGTACAGGAATAATTTGGGCAATAACTGCCTACCAAAGTACCTTGGTACCAGGAGGGACATCCGATATCATTGGAACCGGATCTGCGAACACCGATAAGATCATTGCCCAGAATGGTTCTGGAAGCACCTATGCTGCTGGACTTGCAAGAGCGTACAATGGTGGAGGTTACAGCGACTGGTATTTGCCAAGTAAGGATGAATTACACCAACTTTACCTAAACAGGATTGCGGTTGGCGGTTTTGCCAGTGCCGACTATTGGAGTTCAAGCGAGAACTATAGCATAGGCGCGTGGGTCCAAGACTTCAACAGTGGCAGCAAGAACGGCATCCTTAAGGGCACAGCAGCCTATGTTCGTGCAGTTCGGTCTTTCCCAGCCCTTCCAACGGTTACAACAGCTACAGTTACGAATGTCAATCCACCCACAGCCACCGGAGGCGGAAATGTGACGTCCGATGGCGGATCGGCGGTTACGGATCGGGGTGTGTGCTGGAGTACAGCTGTTCTGCCTACGATCGCCGACAGTCATACGCATGACGGAACAGGCACAGGAGCCTTCATAAGTACACTTACCATTGATTATGCGAATTATTACGTACGTGCATATGCAACGAACAGCGCAGGTACCGCTTATGGAAACCAGGTGACGTTTTACTCCTGCTTTGTGGCTGGGACCAAAATCGCTATGGCCGATGGCAGTATCAAAAATATTGAGGATGTTTTAGTTGGAGATAAGGTAAAATCAGTCAATCCGGAGACCATGCAAACAGTTGACAAAGCAGTTATACGCACGATTGTCAATCCGCCCTCAGATCAACTCCTGAGCATAACTTTCAGTAATGGCATGGTCAATACCAATACTAAAATACATCCATACTGGGTAAAAGGCAAGGGATGGAGCAGCGTAGATCCCACCCCTTACAAAGGGAAGGAGGGATTCAGCTCTGTACCTCTGGCCGTTGGCGATCAATGCCAGGTACTGGAAAACGGAAAACTTATTCCCCTGGCCATTACCAAAATCGAACTGTTACCCAATCTCGCTGTACCCACTTACAATTTTTCGGTAGAAGAGACCAATTGCTACTTTGCCAATGGGATACTCGTACATAACAAGTAACATGAAGAAACAACACAAAAATATTAATCTTGAATACCTTACCATTATGAAAAAATATACCATTTTCTTCATATTCCTGTTTTTATCGGCAACAGGTGTACAGGCACAATACACAGGCGGCATTGGCCGCGGGGATTTTAAGCTGGATTATATTTTTCCGGTTGTCGTTTCCAACGCCAATGCAGGGAGTAATGGCGGTTATGCGAGCCTGAAGCAGGCGTTTGACTCTATTAACATCCATGACCAGACAGGGTTCAATATCAATGTTACCATTGTTGGTAACACTACCGAAACGGCCAGCGCCGTATTGAATGCGGGACTATGGACAACGCTCTCCATTTATCCCACTGTGACAGGTCTTTCCATCGCAGGAAACCTGGCAGCACCACTCATCGACCTGAACGGGGCCGATAATGTGACGATCGATGGCAGGGTGGGGGGCACAGGTGCCACAAAAGACCTGGTCATCACCAATACCAGCACCTCCAGTACGGCCGGAACTTCAACGATACGTTTTATCAATGATGCCAGCAGTAATACCGTGAAATATTGCACCATAAAAGGTTCTGCAATGACTGCCACTGGTGGAGTTGTCTATTTCAGTACAACAACCGGTACAACAGGCAACGATAATAACACCATCGACCTGAATAATATTACAAATTCGGCCGATGCCAACCGCCCCATAAATGCAATCGCTTCCATCGGCAGCTCGGGAAAAGATAACAGCGGTAATACGATAAGCAATAACAATATCTATGATTTTCTGAACAGAAGCACAATCTCCTACGGTATCAACCTCTGGAATTACAATACGGCCTGGTCAGTAACAGGTAACAGTTTATACGAAACTGCTTCGTTCGTGCCAACGGCTTCAGTGTCTTACTACGGAATCAACATCTACTACACATCGGGGAATGGATTTACTGTAAGCAATAATTTTATCGGCGGACAAACTTCTTCATGTGGTGGTTCAGCCTGGACAAAAACAGCCGCTTTCAACAATACATTTACGGCCATTAACATTAATGTGGGCATAGGAACTGTCACCAGTGTTCAGGGCAATACCATCCGGAACTTTTCTTTTGCAAACTCTTCAGGTGCCTCCTGGTATGGAATAATGGTCGCAGCAGGCGATGTAAATGTCGGAACAACATCGGCCAACACCATTGGCGCATCAACAGGGAATGCCTCCATTATCTTAACAGGCAATGGCACTGGTGCAACTTTTTACGGAATCTATCTTTTAACTACAGGAACAACGGTGGTCCATGATAATATTATTGGTTCTGTCACCGCCTCAAATGCTGCAGCTTACGCCACCAATATTTACGGAATTTATAAGACCGGAGCCGGCCTTACAACCATCAGCAACAACACCGTCGGAAGTACCACAACTTCCAATAGCATTAATACCACCTCCGCCTCTTCGACAGCCGGAAACGCACAGCTTGTTTACGGGATATACAGCGCGGGAAGCGGAAGCGTTTCGATAAGCGATAACACGGTAGCTAAGCTCACCAATGGAACGACCAATACTGATATTTCAACGGCCGGACTGGTTAATGGAATAGCCACAACCGGTGGCGTCAACACCATCTCAAACAACACCGTGAGAGATTTAACCATTGGCAACGGAAACTATTTAAACGATTACCGGGCTACTGTGACCGGTATATGTCAGACCAGCACTGCAGGCGGCCAGACTGTTTCGGGAAATGTAATTTATAATCTAACCAACACTTATTCTGCTCCCTGGGGACTGGTTGGCGGACTTTATTACAGCGGGGGCTCAACAGGAACCAATGTGATCTCCGGCAACTTCATCCATAGTCTGAGCTTTACAATTCCCAACACCAATGCCATGGTCTATGGCCTGCAATGTACTCAATGCTCGGCAACATTCTCAAACAACATCATCTCACTGGGAAACAATCTAAACACAGATATCACAATCGATGGGATCCATGAAAGCTGTGATGCGACGTATAATACCAACTTTTATTTTAACACCGTTTACCTGTATGGAAGTGCAGGCGACGGCAGTCAATCCACCACCGCCTTTTACTCCAACCGTGCGACCAATATTAAAAACATTCGCAACAACATCTTTTTAAACAATCGTGCGGGAACCTACCCAGACAAACACTCAGCCATCAGGCTTTGGGGAACAACCGGTCTGACCATTGATGGTAATGATTACTATGCGCCCAATGCAGGTGGAGTACTGGGCCAGGTAGGTTCGCCCGCGGTCAATTATGCGACACTTTCGGCATTGCAGACCCTTACCGGTCAGGACTCACACAGCCTGAACACAAACCCAAGCTTCGCTTTGGCAGGCGGGACCCTGCCTGAGAATTACAAACCCACGGTGTATACTCTGAATGGTGTGATCGGAACCGGCATATTAACCGACTATCCGGGCCTCACACGAAGCCTCACGACCCCAACCATGGGGGCCTACGAAGTGATATATCCGATCTCGGTGACTGCCACATCGGGGATAACCTCTGGTTCCTATCTTACACTACAGGCCGCCTTTGCTGCAATCAATTTGGGGACTCACCTGGGAGCGGTTACAATTAAGATCAACGGCAGCACAACAGAAACTTCAACCGCTGTGTTGTATGCCAGTGGGAGTAGCGGTAAAGCGCCGACCGGTGGAGGGTCGAATTATACCTCAGTACTGGTTTATCCCACTACGACAGGACTTTCAATTTCGGGCAACCTTGCAACTCCGCTTATTGACCTGAATGGTGCTACCAATGTAACCATCGACGGGAGGGTAAATCAAGCCGGGGAAAAAAACCTGATCATCACAAACACCAGCGCCTCGGCAACAGCCGGGACTTCTACCATACGCTTCATCAACGATGCCGGCAGCAATACCGTGAAATATTGCACAATTAAAGGTTCTTCAACGGCTGTCCTCGGGGGAGTCATCTATTTCAGCTCGACGACCGGTACAACCGGCAACGATAATAACACGATAGATAATAATGACATTACCTGTTCGACCGATGCCAGCAGACCGGTCAACGCCTTGTGCAGTTCGGGCACCTCAACAAAGGAAAATAGCGGAAACACGGTCAGTAACAATAATCTTTATAATTTTTTCAGCCGCACTGTCCAGTCCTTCGGGATAAACCTTCAAAGCTACTCAACGAACTGGACCATCAGCGGCAACAGTTTTTATGAAACAGCCACCTTCGTTCCCACCTTAGGAAGCATTAATTATTATATGATCAATGTTGCCGCCGGGAATTATTATACCATTAACGGAAACCGAATGGGGGGAAGTGGACCACGATGTGCAGGAAC
>CAIWXI010000116.1 GCA_903916595.1 uncultured Bacteroidales bacterium
CGATTGCTATCGGTTCGTATGTGACTATCGCTGTCGAACCAAATGTCGCGGTTTCATAAAAACTGTTTCCCGAAATGGTGCAGGAGGTGGTATTGGAATACAGATAGATGCCTCGTGAGTCCAATCCACGGTTCAGAAAATCATAGATATTGTTGTTGCTTATCGTAAGGTCACTGTTCTCTTTCAAAGGTGTTCCATAGGATAAAACCGCATTGACCGGCCGGTTGGCATCGGTTGCGCTGGTTATGTCGTTATGGTCAATGGTATTGGCATCATTTCCGGTTCCAGTTCCGGCTGTACTGAAGAAAATGAGACCCGTGGACGCATCGGTTGATGAACCTTTAATATTGCAGTATTTTATGAGATCACTGGATGCATCGTTGATAAACCGTATTGTGGAAGTACCGGCCGATGAAGAGGTGCTAGTATTTGATATGGTGAGGTCCTTAGCCGAACCCACCGCATTCACTCTCCCGTCGATGGTCACGTTATCGGCCCCGTTCAGGTCGATGAGGGGTGTCTCCAGGTTGCCTGTGATACTTAGCCCTGTGACTGTAGGATAAACATTCACGGAGGTATAATCAGAACCTCCCATTCCGGGAGCTTTCCCTGTAGCGCCGCTGGCATACAGCACCGCAGCAGCTGTTTCGGTTGTGCTGTTGTTGATTTTGACTATGACAACTCCCTGGTGTGTTCCTGCATTAATTGCGTCGAATGCGGCTTTCAGCGTTGAATAAAATGCCGGGGAGGTTCCCGCAGTAGATGTTACCGTTACCGGCGGATTTGCATTATATTCCCAGGCACCTATCGAAGGGGTTGACAAGCTTCTTGTTGTGCCGGCGTAATCGGTTAAGATCCCGGTCCCTGTTGCCGCAATCAGTCCTAGTGCAGAAGGAAGATAGTTAACAGCTGATGTTCCTCCGGCACTTGCAAAAGCCGGGCTTATCGCTTTGCTGCCTGCATCCTTTCCGCTGATCAGGGGCAGGTCAATTACATTAGCAGAATTATAATATCCCAGCACACCTCCGTTGCCCGAAGCATAATAATCGTTGTTATCGAGGGTCAGGTTTGTGCTTACATTGTAATTAAACCAGGCTGAATAATTTGTACCGATGCCGCCTGGACTTTTAGCGTAACTGCTCCGCTGATTATCAAAAATATTATTTCTGAAGTTTCGGATATTTGTTGAAGTCGCGCTGTACAAAGCATACGATCTTGATGTCATTGACTCCACAGTACCATAAATATATATGGTGTTGAAATACAGATTGTTGTCATTCAGGGCATCGCCCCTTTCATAAATGCCGTATATGTTTGCGAATGTATTGCTTCCTACACTGATGATGTTATTGGACCAGGTGGTGGCTCCGTTCTTTATTTTGATCCCGTAAATGTTCGCGGATGAGGTGCTGGTGGCATCAACCGATAAGCTACGTATGAAATTCCTCGAAACGCTGCTCGCCGTCGTCGATCCGTTATAATACAACCCGATAACATTGCCTGCGAATGAAGCCCTGGTATTCGATAAATTGTATATCGTGTTTCCGGTTATTGTCTGAACGTTAAGACTGTTATTTAATAGTGCAATCCCGATGACAGGCGCATTATAGTCTGCAGCGGTGTCTGCATTGGCAATCGTCAGATCACGGATCGTATTGTTTGAAATAGTGTTTGATCCATCAATGGTTGTAATACCCTGAATCAAACCGCGGGCGACTGCAGAAGAATTCGTGGTTCTGTTTGTCATATTGGCGATAACATTGCCCGACATAGTCACACTTCCCGTTCCCGCATTAAATATTCCATGACCTTTTTGCTCCCACGTAGTAGATGGAGAACTCAGATTTATGCTGTTGGCTGTTGTTAAGCTTCCTATCGTATTGTTGCTGATAGTTATCGTTCCGCTTGCCACGTTTAAAATTCCATAAAAATCAATTCCGGTTGCATCATTTGACCCGGCAACAGTGATGGACCCTATCACATTATTTCGGATGTCCATAGGTTCTGTTCCAAACAGAAAAATTCCTTGAAATATGCCGGTAATATCTGATTCGGCACTATAGGTGATGGACCCTGTGCCTGTTGATCCGCCAATAGTGTTACCTTCAACGGTCCCGACATTCAAATTGCCGGCTCCGTATATTCCACACCATAGGTGTTTACCAGGGGCGTCTGACCAGGAAAAACTCTTGATGGTGTTGCCCTGGATATTGCTTGCAGCGCTATTTCCTACGCCCATTGCGATGGCAATAAAATCATTGTCGAATGCATTGGTTTTTGTCCAGGTGCCGCTGCATGCCGATAAACTGCCGCCAATATGATTACCGGAAACGGTGAAATTAACACCTGCATTGGAGATCTTTATTAATTTGTAATTGGCCTCCGCAGTGGGAACAAATGCCGCAGTTTCGTAAAAACTGTTTCCCAAAATAGTGCATGAGGTGGTATTGAAAGAAAGATTAATGCCTTGTGAATCCAATCCACGACTCAGGAAATTATAGATGTTGTTGCTGATGATGGTATTCCCGCTGTTTTCCTTGCCTTCGGTTCCTTTCGAATATATTGCATTGATGGGCCGGTTGGCATCGATGGCGCTGGTTATGTCGTTATTGTCAATTGTATTCGCATTGTTTCCGGTTCCGGTTCCGGCTGTACTGAAGAAAATGATAC
>CAIWXI010000117.1 GCA_903916595.1 uncultured Bacteroidales bacterium
AAATGGTGAAATGGTGTTCGGCGAAGCCGTAATGAACACAAATAAAATAGACAATTCGTGAATAAATGGTGAAAATTAAATGGTGAAAATATAGTTTCGCTATTTCACCATTTCACTATTTAACAATGGTTCTAAAGTATTCAATCGTCTTTTTCAGGCCTTCTTCCAGTGGTATGGTTGGTTCCCAGCCGAGTTCTTTTTTAGCGAGTGTGATATCGGGTTGTCTTTGCAGGGGGTCGTCGGTCGGAAGCGGCATATAAACCAGCTTCGATTTTGAGTTGGTGAGCTGAATTACTTTCTCGGCAAGTTCTATCATGGTGAATTCGCCGGGATTTCCGATGTTGACCGGTCCGGTGAAATCCTCGCGGGAGTTCATCAGGCGAACCATACCTTCGAGCAGGTCATCCATATAACAGAAAGACCGTGTTTGAGTGCCATCACCGTAAATGGTGATATCCTGTCCCCTGAGGGCCTGAACGATGAAGTTGGAAACCACCCGGCCGTCGTCGGGATTCATCCTGGGCCCGTAAGTGTTGAAGATTCTGATGATTTTGATTCTGACCTTGTTTTGTTTGTGGTAATTCACGAACAGCGTTTCGGCCACCCGTTTACCTTCGTCGTAGCAAGACCGCGGACCGATGGGATTAACATGTCCCCAATAACTTTCGGTCTGGGGGTGGATCTCGGGATCGCCGTAGACCTCACTGGTACTGGCTTGCAGCACTTTCGCATTGATTCGTTTAGCCAGACCGAGCATGTTAATAGCGCCCATCACCGAAGTTTTCACAGTTTTGATGGGGTTATACTGGTAATGTACCGGGGAGGCCGGGCAGGCCAGGTTGTAGATCTCGTCTACCTCGATAAAGAAGGGCATGGTCACATCATGCCGTATCAGTTCAAAATAGGGATTCTTGAGAAGGTGAACCACATTTTCTTTCTGTCCGGTGAAATAGTTGTCCATACACACCACTTCATGCCCCTGGTTCAACAATTTTTCGCAGAGGTGGGATCCCAGGAACCCAGCACCACCGGTGACTAAAATCTTCTTTCTTATCATACCTTCAGGAATTAAATGAAAAGACCTAACAGCAATAATTTAACTGTCAGGTCCATTCGATTTCATATTACTTACTTTGTTGTGTTTACACCGATGCAGAAATAATCAAAATTTTTCTTTTTGATTTCGGTGACGTCATAAATGTTACGTCCGTCGAAGATGACTGCTGTTTTAAGCAGTTTGCGCATGACGTTGAAGTTCGGGAATTTGAATTCCGGCCATTCAGTGATCATAAGCAAACAGTCGGCATCGATGAGAGCGTCGTACTGGTCGGCAGCATATTCAATGGTATCGCCGAGGATCCGTTTGGCTTCATGCATAGCAACCGGGTCATAGGCTTTGACTTTGGCGCCGGCATCCATCAGTTTTTTGATGATCACGAGCGATGGAGCTTCGCGCATATCGTCGGTCTGGGGTTTAAATGACAGCCCCCAGAGGCCCACGGTTTTTCCTTTGAGGTCGCCTTTGAAATAAGTGTTGATTTTGTTGAACATGACCGATTTCTGATCTTCGTTCACCTCTTCAACAGCTATGAGCACCCTGAGGGAATAGTGGAAATCTTCGGCTGTATGGATCAGGGCTTTCACATCTTTTGGGAAACAGCTTCCGCCATAACCGGCGCCGGGATAGATGAATTTATTTCCGATGCGGGAGTCGGAACCTATGCCTCTTCTCACCATATTGATGTCGGCGCCCACGATTTCGCAGAGGTTTGCTATATCGTTCATGAAGCTGATCTTGGTAGCCAGCATGGAATTGGCGGCATATTTGGTCATTTCAGCCGATACAATATCCATAAAAATAACCGGGTGGCCGTTCAGTGTAAACGGCTTGTACAGGGCTTTCATCAGTTCTTCGGCTCTGGGCGAGTCGCAGCCCACCACGATACGGTCGGGTTTGAGGAAGTCATCCACGGCAGCCCCTTCTTTAAGGAACTCAGGGTTGGAGGCAACATCAAATTCCAAAGCGACCCCTCGTTTATCAAGTTCGTCCTGAATGGCTTTTCTCACCTTTTCGGCTGTGCCAACAGGTACGGTGCTTTTGGTTACGATGAGGATATAATCGCTCATGTATTTTCCGCAGTCGCGGGCAACAGAGAGTACATACTGAAGATCGGCGCTGCCGTCTTCGTCGGGAGGCGTACCGACGGCGCTGAAGATCACTTCAGATTCAACCAGGGCATCTTTGAGGCTTGTGGTAAACTTAAGCCTGCCTTTTTTCATGTTGCGGTGAACCATTTCCTCGAGACCGGGCTCATATATAGGTATGATGCCCTCGTTGAGGTTATCAATCTTTTTCTTGTCAATATCAACGCAGGTGACTTCAATACCGACTTCAGCAAAACATGTGCCGGTAACAAGCCCAACGTAGCCGGATCCAACGATGGTGACTTTCATATCTGAATGATTTTAATGAGAATTATAGTTTTTTGTTATGCAAATGTAAATATAAAAAGATAATCTGAGAAAAGTCAAAAAAAAATTAAATCTGTAGCCGGGTTTGGATTTCCTGTACGTCTTTCTTCAGCTTCTTCACGGTCTCAAGCAGGACTTTGGTCTCATTTTCCTGATTTTCAGGTATTTTAGGACTGATGAAGTGTACGAACTGCCACAGTTCGCGGATGTTGTTTACAGGCAGGTCATAAGGTTCATACACGGGGTTCAGGGAATGCAGCCTCAGCATACCCGACTCCTTCAGCTTATTTTCAACCACTTTGAACACTATTCCCTCATCCGCCGTCAAAATAATATAAGCATCCTTATCGCGGATCGTGTTCCAGTCCTGCAGGAACATCCCGGTGACATAAGCGCCGCTGGGAATCGGCAGCATGGAGTCGCCGCTCACCTGGAAGCTGCGGTATTTCTTCTGTTTCGAGAGGAACGGCAGCCTGAAAGTGGGCAGTATGCTGATGTATTCTGGGTCGGCAAAGCCCGTGGCATAACCGGCTTTGGCTTTTTCGGAGACCAGCTCGATGTTTTCCTCGTTATCCTGGCCCACCGTTGTGGTAAGTATTCTGAGGTTAGAACCTTTGATGAAGACATCGTAGCCCCGTTCGAGCTGGCGTACCTGGCTTTCGGGCAGGCTGCAAAGGTCGACTTTGATGAGAGTGTCGATAGCTACATTAAAATATTTCGACATGGTGATGAGGGATTCAAAGCCCGGCTGGGCGATGGCGTTTTCGTAACCACTTAAGGTTGAGCGTTTCATCTCAAGGTTGTCGGCCACGTCGTCCTGGGTAAGGCCGCGCCGCCTGCGTAAAAATTTAATATTCGAGCCGAAAAACATAATAAAAGATTTTGGTGTTGCAAATATAATGATTATATTGTAATCGCAAGTTTGACGAGAAATTAATCTGAAATGGTGAGATGGTGAAAAATATTTAAAAAACCATATCACTTTTTGAGGGATGGCGGATAAAGTATAAACGATTTATGGAGAAAGATGATGTTTTACATTTCAATCAGCAGATGAGGGACAGGACCAGGCTTTTTGCGATAAATGTCTACAAAATGATGCAGGATGTCAGGATGAATGGATTGAGCTTTATTTCTGCAAAGCAACTTTTACGGAGTTCTTCATCGGTTGCTGCCAATTTCGGCTCTGCAGCCCGGGGCAGATCGAATGCAGAGTTTTACTCAAAGATATGTATTGTTGTTGAAGAATGTGACGAAACTGTTTTTTGGCTGGATTTCAT
The DNA here is from genome assembly GCA_903916595.1 of uncultured Bacteroidales bacterium. Classification (GTDB taxonomy): domain Bacteria; phylum Bacteroidota; class Bacteroidia; order Bacteroidales; family FEN-979; genus CAIRDP01. Next base: position 3,753 of record CAIWXI010000117.1, read on the forward strand.
GATTGATACAGGAGTGCTTACAATTAGCCAGACGAACAGCCTGAAAAAAGAAGCGGAAGAACTGTTACATCTTTTTGCATCAATCAAAAGGAAAATGAAGGCCAAACGGAGTTAATGGTTTCACCATTTCACCATTTATGCCCCTCCTTCGGGGGTTGACGGATTAAGTAAAAAAAACCATGAAAAAAATAATTAACAAAGGCGATGAGATCATTTCGCGGATTTAT
>CAIWXI010000118.1 GCA_903916595.1 uncultured Bacteroidales bacterium
AAGTTCATCATTGTTCATCTTCCATCTCTTTCAGCAATGCTTCAATTTCATCGGATCCTTTCGCGGCAATGATCATTTCAACGATCCGGTCGGATAATCCTTTCACGGTCGGGTTTTCAAAGAATACGTTCGGCTGGAGTTCAAGGTCAAACTCATCCGCAATATTAGATATTGTTTGTATTGCCAGCAACGAATTCCCCCCGAGTTCCATGAAAGTATCATTAACCCCTATCTTGTCAATGCCCAGAATGCCTTTCCAGACTTCGGCCACTGCAATTTCGATTTCGGTCGATGGGGCTTCAAAAACAGTAGATAACTGTGGCCTTTCATAAGTAGATGAATTTCCTTTCTTTTCTTCTTCCTTTTCCAGTTTTTCCTTTTTCTTGTATGAAGGCCTTTCCTCGAGGATGTCCTGGTTCAGGTCGGTTGTGTTAACTACGATCTGAGGGAACTGCTTATATTTGAGAAGGCGTTTAAACACTTCAACCCCCTCATCGGGGAGTATGTCGTTTTTACCGGCGAAAGAGCTGGTTTCAAGGACAGGTTTCGGCGCTGCATCTTTAGATACCGAACTTTTGAAACTGCCGAGATTCTGTTTAAGCCGTCGGAATGAAACCTGATCGATGCTTACAAGCAGGCGGTTTTCCAAATCCAGAAGCTTAACTCCAAATTTCAATTCTTCATCTCCTGGCTTCCATTCATCACTGATTTTAAGGTAGCACCAGAAACAGGCTGGAAGTGGATTATACACCCGGATATTATTATATGAATACGGGAGATACAGATTCATGTCGACATATTGTATACAGCTTGATGTAGCTACATCAAGCAGGGCCGGATGAAGAGTGAAAAAGTTCAGGTCATCGAGGAACTCATCCCTTAGTTTGATTTCAATGAGAAATTCCTTACCATTGTATTGGGCTGATTTCTTGCAATCCCACCGTTCACTGTATTTTAAAACAGATCTGTTCTCTTCATTCATCAATTCAAGGAAATGAGGGATGTTATCGGTCTTTCCTCCGATTTGTTTTGAAAGTTCCTCGATGTTGAAGCTCGCGGAAGGCAATTCTGCTGATATTTTGAATTCCCCCTTAACATGATCCATCCATACTTCCCTGGCCGATTCGCCTTTAAATTCCTTACTGCTGATGCGGAATGCGAATGCATCGCCCGAAGGCTTGACCATTAATCGTACACTCCTGCTGATCCCTTCGTCATAAATAAGCGGAGTAACGAATGAAAAATTCAGGACTTCAAGATGGCCTTCCGGATTTTTGATTTTGGCATACAGGTTGAGTATCTCGAGTGTGGATATCCCCAGGAATGCCGGTTTCCCCGACAGGAGGTGAGAGCCTAACACCCAGTCTTGTTCCGGATCAATGTCGATCTGATAAATATCCTGATCCTGATCTGATGACTGAAACGCCAGCCTTATGCCGTTCCTGGTTTCTTTTTGTATAACTGCCTTACCCGATTGCAAAAGCTGTTTCTTCTCAGCTTTGGTTTTCTCCCAACTCGCGGCCATGCCAACGACTCCCCATTGGGCCCAGTTGACCGAAAGTGTGTCATCGCCGTTTAAGCGTTTGCGATACTGTGCAAAAGAATCCATAAAGGCATTGGAACCACAATAGTCAATCCTGGCTGCTTCTCCGAAAATCGAAGAAACGGAAGAAAAGAGGAAGAAAAAATCGAGCTTACGTTCTTTAAAAATATCATGCAGAATGAGTGTTCCGTTCAATTTGGACTTCAGCACGAGCTCGGCTTGTTCTTTATTTTTAAGTGCAATAACACCGCCACCTGGCATCCCGGCCGAATGCAGCACTCCGGAAAATGGCCCGAACTCCTTCTCAATGTCAGTTACCAGCTTCCTGGTTCCTTCATAATCGGAAGCATCCAGTTGAGCAAGAATCACCTGTGAACCCAGTGATTCCAGTTCCACAAGATCCCTTACCCGGCTTGCAGCTGAGTCATCAGGTTCTGTAGCTGCAACAATCGAGGCCCATTCGCTGTGAGGCGGCAAGGATGAACGATGAGTCAATACCAGGGTGGCTTTTACCGAGCGGGCAATAAATTTGGCAAGTTCCATCCCGATTCCGCTTACCCCGCCTGTGATCAGGTAAACTCCTTGATCGGTGAGGGAATTCTCTGCAAGACCTTGGTTTTCAGCATATATTGGGGTATAATCTTCAACCCAGCGGTAGCCATTACGGTAAGCAGCAATCGTGTCATCCGTCGCCAGGCGGCATTCGCTGATCACGGCAGAACCTAATTCTTTCAATTGTTCAGAGTCCGAAGAAGAGGGAAGATCAACCAGGCGGGCAATGAATCCGGGATGTTCCTGTCCGATGACACGGGCGGCACCCACAGCCAGAGCCTTTTCAGGGGAGAGAACCACCTCGCCGGTCACATCATACAGATGATTTATCACAAAAAGCAAAAACTGGTTTTTCACAAAACCTTCACTGATGAGAGCCTGTTCAAGGTATAAAGGACCGTAAAAATTATCAGTGGCAAGCTGCCCGGCATGAAGCGGGTGAAGATGTCCAGACCCAGGTTTCTGCGAGTAATTCCAGGCATAGATAATATTATTGGGCTTACGGTCTTCTGATTTAATCGTATTTATTAAGCGGGAAAAATGCTCCTTGTTCGAGGGATCAATACTATAATTGTCTTTCTCGTGAATGAATTCCTTCCCTTTTTTTACATTCAGGCAGGTAATACCCGATTCATTCAGTTTACTGCGGATTTCCCGGCACAGGCCTTCCTCATCTTCAAACAGAAGCCAGCAGGCTTTTTCGGAACTTTCTTCAGCTGAAGCCATGCCGTTAACCGGAATAAGTTGGGGGGGAGCTGACCTTTTCCAGCCGGGAACATAAAACCATTGACTGATATCGGGTTTCTTATTGTTTTCCTTTTTGGTTTTGTCGGCGTTATTATGCGAAAAGTCGATCTTATAGGGTTTTCGTTCAAAAGGATAACCCGGGTATGAGATCAATTTTCTCTTGCTTTTATCGAACAGCTCCCACTTGAAATAATCTCCGCTGGCCCAGAGCTGGCCGAGGGCCGAATAGAAATAGATCAAAGGATCGGCTTTGTAATCCAATGCAGGTATTGTGCTGATGACCCCGTGCCCGCTGTCTTTTGCAAGCTGGCGTTTTACGGCCGATTCGAGGGACTGGCCGGGGCCTGATTCCACGAAAAAGTTCAGAGCTGTATCCAGACATAGTGCGGCTGCATCTGCAAAGCGCACGGTTTTGCGTACATGCTTTACCCAGAAATCGGGATTGGTAGATTCTTCAGCACTTAACCACTGCCCAGTAACTGTTGAGGCGATGGGGATTGTGGGCGCTGAAAGCTTTATCTCCTTGAAAAATTCAGCAAATGCAGGCAGCATGGGATCCATCATAGCTGAATGGAAAGCATGCGATGTGGGAATTTTTTTATTAAATATCTTTGTTTTGTTCAGTTCAGCGGCAAACCGGTCTATGATATCCTCAGGCCCTGAAGCCACGCATAATCCGGGACTGTTTACAACAGCGATCTCAAGTCCCTCGGGGAGCATGAATCCCAGCTGTTGTTCGGTGAGCAGAATTGCGAGCATCGCCCCTCCCGGAAGGTCCTGAACCATGCGGCCCCTGCGGGCCACTGCTTTCAGCGCATCGTTAAGAGAAAACACACCCGAAATAGTGGCCGCCACATATTCGCCAACACTATGACCGATAAGCATGTCGGGTTTCAGTCCCAGCGACATTAAAAGCTTTGCCTGGGCATAACTCACTATAAACAGAGCCGGCTGGGTGATATATGTTTCATTAATTCTGACTGCTGCTGTTGCTTCGTCGGCAGCTGAAGGAAATAGTACGGTCCGGATGTCAAACCCCAGCTCCTCCTTAAGTATTTCTGCACATTGATCAATGGTATTCCTGAACACTTCCTGGGTCTTGTACAATGGCAGACCCATGTTTATATATTGATTTCCCTGTCCGGGGAACATAAACACCAGCGGCCTTTTTGCTGATGATTTGACTGTTGTGGCAGTCTTTGATCCAAGCCCTGCAAGTAACTCCTCCCTGTTGCGGAATGGTGTCGCGGCTCCATTCAGAAACTGATGCCTGCCATGCCGGGAGGTATAGGCTATGTCGTGAGGATCAACCTCGGGATACGATTCCAGAAAAGTCCTGATCTCTGCCCGGGCCGCAGAAACGGCTTCATTACTGCGAGCTGAAACGAGCAGCAGGTCACAGGGAAGTTCCTTCGCTTCTGGTGTGATCGATGGTGGTTCCTCCAGAACTAAACAGGCATTGGTTCCGCCCACACCAAAAGCATTCACAAGTGCGCGAAGGGGGGCGCCGTTTTCTGCTTTCCAGTCTCTGAGCTCTGTATTGACAAAGAAAGGGCTATTGGGAAAATCAATTTTCGGATTTGCCTCATGAAAATGCAGGGAGGCAGGTATTTTCCTGGTCTTAAGACATAGTGCGGTCTTAATCAGACTGGCTGCGCCCGATGCGATATCGGTATGGCCGATGTTGGTTTTTACCGAACCCAGAGCGCAATATTGTTTGCGGTCAGAGTGCTGCCTGAATGCTTCCGAGAGAGATGCGACCTCAATGGGATCCCCTATAGGTGTAGCGGTTCCATGTGCTTCAACATAAGTAATAGAGTCTGCAGAGACCTCCGATAAGGCCAGGGCTTCGGTGATGACTTCAACCTGCCCTTCAACAGAAGGGGCAGTAAAGCCCACTTTCTTGTTCCCGTCATTATTGATAGCCCCACCCAGAATAACGGCATAAATGTTATTGTTGTCACGAATCGCGTCTTCAAGGCGTTTGAGAATAACTATCCCGCAACCCCTGCTAAACACAGTTCCGTTGGCATCCTTGTCGAACGTATGGCAATGCCCGTCGGCCGATTCCATTCCTCCGGCCTGGTATGGATATCCATGTTTCTCGGGTAATTCAATCGTGGCGCCCCCGGCAATGATCATGTCACTCTGATAATTCATCAGGCTGTTAATCCCGGTGACTACTGCTACCAGTGAAGTGGAACAAGCGCTCTGGACATTGAAACTCGGCCCGGTCAGATTCAGTTTGTAAGATACCCTGGTAGTGACGTAGTCCTTGTCGTTACTGGTAACTATGGATGCTCCGCTTGCATTTTTTCTTACCCATTGATTTTCCATGGTCTGGATCAGATGCAAAGGCGTACCGGTACCACCGAAAACCCCGATACGTTCTCTGGTATTAAACGGGTCACAACCGGCATCTTCCAAAGCATGCCAGGCACATTCCAGAAAAATGCGCTGCTGCGGATCCATCAGTTCAGCTTCCCGTGGTGTATAGCCGAAAAAATCAGCATCGAAATACTCCGCTCCATTGATAATGCCCCTGTTCCTGATATAATTCGGTTGATTAAACACGGCCGGGTCTACACCAGATGCTATCAGTTCCTCATCGGTAAAAGTGCTCAGGGTTTCGACTCCGTTCAGGAGGTTTTTCCAGTATTCGTATATATTTGTTGCACCTGGCAGCCGGCAGGCCATACCAATTATAGCAATTTTACCTTCCAGGTTTTTTACTTCATCTGTTTGCATAAGTTGTAGTTTTTCAGGATTGATTGTTATCTGGAGAAATTCGTTTACTGTTCTGTTGTCTGATGTTTTTGTTACGCATCGCAACCCGTTTTGCAACATCGATATAAGGATGAACCGGCTTGTCCTTGCGCAAAAATGTTGCCAGACTCCGGATCGTAGGATAATGAAACAGGTCGACAATACTGACTTCTTCCTTTAATTTTTCTGCGATCAGATCTTTTAGTCTGACAAGCAGCAATGAATGCCCTCCTACTTCAAAGAAATTGTCGTGTGGAGTGAATGCCCCATGATCGAGTATCTCTTTCCATAGCTCAATAAGTGAGGCCTCCGTTTCATTCATTTGCAAGTGAATGAATTCCGGGACTTTAGGCACCGGGGGTCTTAGATTTATCAGCGCCTTAAAATCGGTCTTACCGTTCGGCAGGGTAGGAATGGCAGGTGCAATGATGAAGTGGCCCGGGATC
>CAIWXI010000119.1 GCA_903916595.1 uncultured Bacteroidales bacterium
TTAAATGGTGAAATGGTGAAATGGTGAAATGGTGAAATGGTGAAATGGTGAAATGGTGAAATGGTGAAATGGTGAAATGGTGAAATGGTGAAATGGTGAAATGGTGAAATGGTGAAATGGTGAAATGGTGAAATGGTGAAATTATCAGATATCAGATAAAAATTCCTCGAGGTACTTGTACTCCGGTGTTAGTTCTCCTTTATGCAGGATCAGACCTTTCTTGATGGCGCGGGGGAGGTCCAGATCCTCGAATGGTTCGTTAAAGTCGGCATCGGCGATGGGTTTGACAAAATTCACAAGCACATCGGCAAAACCGTCGGACGAATCCCTGGGAAGTTCGGCGGGCAGTATATCAACAGCCATCACGACCACGCCTTCACCTTTATGCCCGGATGTGGCTGTACGGAGTAGTGGGTTGTAAATAAACACCGGATCGGAGATAACTGTAGGGTAAAGGGTACATTCAACAGAGCCTTCAACGTCACAACTGATATCCCCGATCACAGTAAGTTTACAACGCCCTTTCTTAAACTGTTTTTCAAGATAATCCCTTGTAACGAGCCTTGGAAAGCGTTTATCCCAGTACACGCAGTTGATAAGAACGGTAAGATAAGGAAGATACTGCTCAAACTTACTTCTGAAATCCTGAGGATTGAGAAGGTATTCGTGCAGATCGAAGGGATTGCCGTGTATATTCTCATACAGGTCTTCTTCCTTGAAAACCACTTTGTACGCGATATTATTCGGTACATGTTTGCGTTTGTGAAGGGAGAGAAGTTTCTCGGCAGAAATCTCTTTCACGGGAAGAAGGCCACATATCTCCTGGGCTCCCTGTGAAACGTTGCCGTAGCCTGTAAACCCAATCACAAAAGGTCGAAATACAGGATCTATCCCGTTTTCGGCAATCAGTTCCCCCACGTTGGAGATAACATCCTTGGCTTCCTTCAGGGAATTATAGTGGTGTGCCTGTTTTATCTTCAGAAGTTCGGTTTGAAATCCCATATCCTTAAGCCTCAGCCCTAGCGACCAGAAAGTATTGATCATCCCGGCCATGCCAGCGTAGCGACCGAAGAAAATGAGCCGTTTTCCCTGTTCATCCACGATCTTTTCATATTCGATAAGGTTGCATTTCAGTTCCATCATCCGCTGAAGCATAGGCATATTGTACTTCTGCCCCTTTATCACATGAGAGAAAAATACATATGTTTTTTCAGGCTGGAAATATTGTTCGGGAATCTCCTTCACACCAAAGATCACTGAACAGTCGTCGAGATTATTGCTGATCGTGGCGCCTGCTTCAGTATATTCCCGATCGGAAAAAATTCGTTTGGTGGATGTTTCCACCACGATGTCAAGCTTTTTATGCTTAACAAGACGTTCAACATGTTTGGGTGTAAGCGGGGCCCGGCGCTCCTCTTCGTATTTATCTTCATGCCGGATGCCAATATAGTTGCCCATAAGTTTATTGGTTAGTTCATTCACAACAAAAGTACGAAATGTGCGGGAGATGGCAATGACTGATGGACTGATGGACTGATGGACTGAAGGACTGATGGATTGAAGGAATGAATATTGAATATCGAATGTCGAATATTGAATCTTGAATGTCGAATATTGAATCATGAACATTTATGTGACAATAATATCTCTAACTTTACAAAAAAGATATCTGCCATCTGCCATCTGCCATCTGCCATCTGCCATCTGCCATCTGCAATCTGATATCTGCTATCCGCCATCTGACCTCCTATGTTGAAAACTCTTAAACGGATCTTAAAATGGGTAATTTACATTTTCGTTGCTTTTCTGGCAACTTCCACTTTCTGTGCCCTGATATATAAATTCGTAAATCCTCCTTTTACTCCACTGATGGTTATCAGGCTTGCCGAACAAAATTTTTCGGGTCAGGCTCTGAGGATGAAAAAAAACTGGGTGAGCATTGACAGTATCTCCCCGGCACTTCAGCTTGCCGTGGTAGCTTCCGAGGACAACCGTTTTTTGGAACATCATGGTTTTGATCTGGATGCCATCGACAAGGCGAGGGAGTTTAACACAACTCACAAAGGCAAAAGGATTCACGGGGCTAGCACGATTTCACAGCAGACAGCAAAAAATGTTTTCCTCTGGCCACAGCGTTCCTGGCTGAGAAAAGGGCTGGAGTTTTATTTTACTGTCCTTATTGAGATGGTATGGAGCAAGAAACGGATCATGGAGGTTTACCTTAACGTGATCGAGACAGGTAAGGGAATTTATGGGGCTGAAGCAGCTTCGCGGACCTATTTCAGTAAACATGCTGCTTCACTATCCCAATCAGAATCGGCCCTGCTTGCAGCCATCCTGCCCAATCCTCAGAAATGGGATCCCAGGTTTCCAACGGGCTATGTCCGGTCTCGACAGGAATGGATACTGTGGAACATGGGAAACATCGGCAAACTGAAATATTAATGGCTTGAAACGGCTGAACCCGGAGGTTCCCCGCAAAACTCATCCGCCGATAGTAAAAAACAAAGAATTTTCCCTGAGAATTAATTCTTTAAGTTGAAAATTCTTGTAATTTTGCCGGTTCGAATATCAAGAAATAATCCTTATTATAAACTATAAAACTATGGCTAAATCAGTAAAAGAAAAGAAGTATGTGTATTACTTTGGCGGCAAGAAAGCCGAAGGCGAAGCCGACATGAAGAATCTGCTCGGCGGCAAGGGAGCTAACCTTGCCGAAATGGTAAATATCGGACTGCCTGTTCCTGCGGGTTTTACGATCACCACGGAAGTATGCACGGCCTACTACGACAACAAAAAGAACTATCCTAAGGAGTTGACGAAACAAGTACTCGACGCGCTGAAAAAGACCGAAAAAGAGATGGGCGCCATATTTGGCGACAAGACCAATCCTCTGCTGGTATCGGTACGTTCCGGAGCCCGGGCTTCCATGCCCGGCATGATGGAAACCGTGTTGAATGTCGGTCTTAACGACATCACCCGTGAAGCCCTTATTAAAAGGACTAAGAACCCCAGGTTTGTTTATGATTCTCAGCGCCGCCTCATCCAGATGTATTCTGATGTGGTAATGGAAAAAGCAGCAGGCGTTGAACCCAAAGAAGGTATGGGCGTGAGGGTGCAGCTCGAGCGCGAACTTCACAAGATGAAGGAAGCAAAAAAAGCCAAGAACGACACTGATCTCTCGGCTGAAGACCTGAAGAAACTCATCGAAATTTATAAAAAGAAAGTAAAGGAAGTGTTAGGCAAACCTTTCCCCGAGGATGCCATGGAGCAGCTGTGGGGAGCCGTGGGAGCCGTATTCCAGAGCTGGAACGGAAAACGCGCTATCTCTTACCGCCGTTTTGAAGGGATTCCCGATGCATGGGGAACTGCCGTAACGGTGCAGTCAATGGTATTTGGCAACATGGGCGATACTTCTGCAACCGGAGTGGCATTCACGCGTAACCCGGCCACAGGAGAGAAATATTTCTATGGTGAATGGCTGCCGAACGCACAGGGTGAGGACGTGGTTGCCGGTATCCGTACACCAAACCCCATCAATGAAGTCGGGAAAAATGAACACACTCAGCATTTGTCGTCATTGGAGACTTCTATGAAAGTCGTTTACAAAGAGCTTGACGGCATTCAGAAGAGTCTTGAGAAGCATTACCGCAATATGCTCGATATCGAGTTCACCATCCAGGACGGCAAACTGTATATGCTACAGTGCCGCGTTGGTAAACGTAACGGTCCGGCTGCTGTAAAAATGGCTCTCGAGATGTATGCTGAAAAACTGATCACCAGGGAAGAAGCTGTGCTTCGTGTTGAGCCTAACCAGCTTGACGAGCTGCTTCATCCTGTACTTGACCCCGCTGCCGAAAAGAAGGTAAAACCTATTGCAAAAGGCTTGCCAGCAGGCCCTGGCGGCGCTTCCGGACAGATCGTTTTCACTTCCGAAGAAGCCGTGGCATGGGCAAAGAAAGGCAAGACCGTAATCCTGGTCCGCGAAGAAACCAACCCCGAAGATATCGAAGGAATGCGGGCTGCACAGGCTATCCTTACGGCCCGCGGGGGAATGACCTCTCACGCTGCCCTCGTGGCACGCGGCTGGGGCAAATGCTGTATCGTCGGTGCGGGTACACTTAAGATTGAAGCTTCAAAAAAGACCATGAAGGTCGACAACATCACACTTAAAGAGGGCGATTACATCTCTCTGAACGGCTCCAAGGGGTATATCTATAATGGAGCTCTCAATATGATCAAGGCTGCCGAAGAGAATCCCGATTTCCAGAAATTCATGAAGCTCTGCGATGCAACCCGTACAATGAAAGTCCGTACGAATGCCGACACACCGGATGATGCTGCCAAGGCACGCGCTTTTGGAGCAGAAGGTATCGGACTGTTCCGCACCGAGCATATGTTCTATGGAAAGAATGCAGAGAAACCTCTGTTCATCCTGCGCAAAATGATTGCGTCCAAATCTGTGGAAGAACGGCGTAAGGCTTTGAACGAATTGTTTCCATTTGTAAAAGAGGACATCAAGCTGACCATGGCAGCCATGGACGGATATCCTGTTACCATCCGTACCCTTGATCCTCCTTTACATGAGTTCATCCCTCAGAATCCGGAAGGCCGCAAACAGATCGCCGACAGCCTTAAGATCTCGATGGAGGAATTCGACAGGCGTGCAGATGCGCTTCATGAAACCAACCCTATGATGGGACATCGCGGTGTTCGTCTTGGCATTACTTTCCCCGAGATTACTGAGATGCAGGTCAGGGCCATTTTCGAAGCTACTGCCGAGCTGATGAAGGAGAAGAAAAAACCCTTCCCCGAGATCATGATCCCGGTAACCTGTGTTGATACGGAGCTGAAAGACCAGTTTGCAATTATCGATACAGTGCATAAGGAAGTCTGCACCAAGTTCAAGATGAAGGCCATTCCTCACCTTGTAGGTACCATGATAGAGATACCCAGGGCTGCACTCACGGCCGACAAGATCGCGGGTATCGCACAGTTCTTCTCTTTCGGAACCAATGATCTTACCCAGATGAGCTTTGGCTTCAGCCGGGATGATATTGGCAGTTTCCTTCCTGAATATATTGACAAGAAGATTCTGCCTGTTGACCCCTTCAACATACTTGACCGCGAAGGTGTTGGCCAGCTGATCCAGATCGCCGTAGATAAAGGACGCAGTGTTCGCAAGGACCTGAAAATCGGTATCTGCGGAGAACATGGAGGTGAACCTTCCTCTGTTGAATTCTGCTACCAGCTTGGATTCAGCTATGTAAGCTGTTCCCCATTCAGGGTTCCTATCGCCCGGCTTGCTGCAGCCCATGCCCACATCAAAGACATGAAGGCAAAAGCTTCCGCCAAACCGGTTTCAAAAACAAAACCTGCAAAGAAAGCTATCGGTAAGAAATAACCTTTAGTCTACGATAAGCCCGAACAGGCCGCCCGGAGAACCGGGCGGCCTGTTTTATTATTTATGTTTTGCTCCATCGGCTTTGCAACAGGCAGGCAATTTGGCATATGCCGCCTTATCTCTTGCTACATTATCTGCATCGTACCCCAGCCTGGCAATAGCTTTTCGAAGATCATCAGGTGTAGTTTTAGAAGGATTGTATGTGATGGTCGCAATCTTCGTATCAACGTCCAGCACTACATTTTTGACACCTTTTTCAAATGCCATTCCCTGCTCAATGCGGTCTTTGCACATATCGCAAACCGCCGAGGTCTTAATTTTAATTGTTTCATTTTTCTTGTCCTGGCCAAAAGCCACAGCCGACAGCAACATTGCAAACAGCATCATGCTGCTTAGAATTTTGATTTTTGTTTTCATAATTTATTGGGTTTAGGTTTATTTTATCTGATATCTGTTATCTGTTATCTGTTATCACTTGATCGTAAGTCTTACCCCTGCGTAAACCGTGGCGCCTACTACCGGCCCCCAGGCCATGGATGCGTCGAAATGTGTATGGAAAGGTTTAAAATATTCAACAATCGGATCCAGCTGCCGTACATTCAGGAGATTCTCACCTCCTAAATATATTTCAAAGTTCCTGAATTTCTTTGTAATCTGGGCGATCACGTTAAACCACGCCGGCGAATACTCAGGAAGCTGAAGTATGAGAGGCATTTTCTGTGTGTCGGGGATTCGCGAAGGCCCGTTAAGCTGTCCTGTGAGATCGAACTTCCATTTGTCGAAACGGGTTGCATAAGAAAGAGTAAGCAGCGCCTTGTACTGGTTAACCAGAGCCTTTTGTCTTAGCAGGTTCCCTTCGGTGACTTTCACATCATTGTACCTGAAAGCAGCCAGAACAGTAAATTGTTTTGCCGGCTGAAAGCTGAACTGGGCCTGAGCCACGTTGGCATATGACTTTCCGTTCAGATTGTAAAAAAACACAGCCGTTGGCAAGCTGTCCTGATCAACAACGATTTGTTTTACAAAACTGGTCCTGTATGCATCGATGCTCAGTTCCGCCTTACGGTTAAAGAGAGTGAAGTCCCAGGTCAGATTAACCCCGAAATTCCAGGCTTCTTCGTTACCTAATCCAGGTGCAAAATAGAGTACCCTCTGGCTGATCAGCATTGGGGAATTTTCGGCAAGAAGGTTTGGAGAGCGATAACCCTTTCCGACGGAAGCCCGGAGAGTAAGGCCTTTGGCCAGGGTTACCCTCACATGGAGCCGGGGGGTAAAAAGAAAACCCCATAGATTGTTGTAGTCTCCTCTTACACCCGCAATCATTGTAAATTTGTCTTTAAGGTTGAAAGTATATTCCATGAACCCGCCTGCTGCCCATTCCGAACGATCCATCACATAGGTATAAATGGAATCACCAACAAGGGTGAATTTATCGGCATAGGTGGGGGTTACTGTATCGGGCAGATATTGGTAGCGGTAAGCGAGCCTGGTCTGGACAAAATTCTCTGAATAGGCATCAAAAAAATAACTTCCCCCTGCGGATATCTTGTGTTTTTCACCATTAAACTGACCGGTATAGATGAGGTTGGCATTAAAATTCTGTTCATGTCCGTGGTACAGGTTTATTCCGTAAAATGCATCCTGCTCATGGTTTATGAATGAAAGTATAAGGCCCAGGCTTGACTGCGCCTGACCTTTGAAGAACACCCCGTTCTTCCAGAATGTTTCAAAGCGATTGGTTTTAACACCGATCCCATACTTCTTGGTATCATTGGTAATGCCGGTAGTATCTGTATTCCAGTTACTCTTCACGAATTCCATCTGTCCGCCGTTCCTCTCCTCAAAGAGGTACTTCACGCCAAAGCGGGAGACCCATTTTCCCGGGTTGATATAATCCCAGCGGTTAAACACGTTGATGTTGGTTAGTTTCGGGAGATCCATAAACCCATCGTGATTTCTGTCGAATTTATGACTTAAATCGTCGGCATGGACCAGCAACGAAGTGCTCAGCTTATCGGTAATCTTAACCGATCCGTTGGCATTGGCTTCGAACCTCAGGTTGCTGTTGCCATAGGCATTCACGAAGAACTTCTCGCCGTTCTCAGGTTTTTTATATTCAACGTTGATCTGGCCGGTAATGGATTCATATCCCTGAACAACCGATGATGTACCTTTGGCTACCTGAATCGATTCCATCCAGGGACCGGGCACATAACTCAGTCCGTAAGCGGTTGCAAGTCCTCGGATAAGAGGTACATTTTCGGTCATGATCTGGCTATAGATCCCGCTCAGACCCAGCAGCTGGATCTGCCTGGCACCGGAGACAGCATCGCTGTACGACACGTCGACTGAAGCATTCGTTTCAAAGCTCTCGGCCAGATTGCAGCAGGCAGCCCGTTGCAGCTCACCCACAGTTATTACAGTGGTGGCCTGGGTTTTCATCTTTGAAACATAGGAATTATCCTGCCTCGCTTTTACTTCTACCTCGGTTAGCTGACGGTCGCCTGGCTGCATCTCAATATCAAACTTTGACTTGTTAACTGGTACGGTAAGTGTGTCGCGGCGGTAGCCCAGAAGGCTTACGACAAGTTTTGAAGAGCCGTTCCCTGGTCTGGACAGCCGGTACTTCCCCTGTTCATCGGTGGATGTTCCTTTGGTTGTCCCGGCCCAGTATACATTTACTCCGGTCAGTGCACCGCGGCCCTGAGCAGTTTTTTCGTATACGATTCCGGAGACTGACTGGGCTGTCGCAGTGCGCAAAAGCAGGAATGCTAAAAATAATGGCAGTAATATCTTTATAATGGATCTCATGGAGGGATTGACGGATTGATGGATTGACGGATTGACGGATTGACGGAATGACGGAATGATTGATTGACAGAAAGACGGAATGAAAAATCAATTAATTAATCTGTCATTCAGTCAATCTGTCCTTCAGTCAATGCCTACGCAATCGGGCAGGGAATCTTGGACTGATGAAAGCTGATAACACGCTGGCGGCCTGTGGGTGGGGGCCCGGTGTCGGTGTAAAATGAGAGGAGTTCAATTGGCTCTGACTTCTGAATAGCAAGATGGTCTGATAAGATGATTTCTGATATCAGCTGATATGATGCTAAAGGAACGGCAGCCTGTGTCTGGGTTGTCTGGAAATTTGCCCTGAAATAGAGCTGATTAGTTTTGCAGCACTCTTGTGCATCAATATTCCCGGTTGAAGATTGATCGGAAGAAGTTATCAATGATTCTGAAGTGCAGCAGCATCCGGCGGCCTGACCGCGAAGCTCAGGATAAAATTTTACACTTGTCTTTTTGCTCGAATTACAGACATGCTTACTGGCGGAAATACCAAGTGTTCCTGCCAACAGTGGCAGCAGGAGCAAAAGGGAAACCGTGTTTCTGAACATCGTCCTCATCCGCAGATAAAAAAATATTAAACAAGCGTTTGAGCTGCAAAATTAAGAAATACAAAGGTTGTTTTAGTACTTATTAGGAAATTTATATAAATTTGATAACCATTATGGTATCACACTACTAAACCCAAGAACCATGAAGAAATCCAATTTTGTCCTGTACGCCTTAACACTGCTTGTTTTTTTGTCCTGCCAGAGGGCTCCATCAGGGAGTAAAACCGATCTGTCTGTTCCCTGGAGATTTCACAGCGGGGATGACCCTGCATGGATTGCGGCATCTTTCGATGACTCCAAATGGGAGCAGATAAACCCTACTGATATCTGGGAACACCAGGGTTACAAGAACCTTGACGGTTTCGCCTGGTACAGGATACGTGTTGCAATTCCGCATAGTCTCACAGACGATGCAGTAATCAAAGACAGCCTTCAGATCAGGCTGGGTAAGATTGACGATTACGACCAGGTTTTTCTTAACGGTGAGCTGATTGGTGAGAACGGAATAAACATAGCAGTGAAAACGGAACCCCGTCCTGACTTTTTCAAGGGGCACAGCTGCTGGGAACTAGACAGGCGATATGTTCTTGCCGTTAATGATCCCCGCATCCACTGGGACCAGGAAAATGTTATAGCCGTGAGGGCATATGACCAGGGTGGGGCCGGGGGTATGTTCTCAAAACCCTTTGACATCGGCATGGTGGACCTCCCCGATCAAATCAAGTTCGATTTCAGCCAGGGCGGTTTTGCTTTTGAAGGCGATTCGCTGACAAGCAAACAGTTTGCTATAACCAACGTTTCCAAAAAAGAAAATTTTAAAGGGATGTTAACCATCAGGGCCGCCCGTTGCGATAACGGGAACCAGCTTTTCAAACAGCAAACAGCGCTCAACATTACTCCCGATACACGTACTGTATTTACTGTAAATATTAAAAAGGACCTCGCTGTCCCTGCAATCCTTTATTTCAGTTTCATTGAGATTAACTCAGGCCGGGAGGTTAGTGAGCAGCTCGAGATGCCATACATCCTCACACCCAAGCCAGGAAAGGCCCCGAGGATCAATGGAGCCTCGGTGTTCGGGGTCAGACCATGGTCGCCCTTCCTTTACAAAGTTGCGGCAACCGGCGAACCTCCCTTAATATATAGTGCCGAGAATCTTCCGGAAGGCCTTCACCTGCATGCTGATGACGGATTGATAACCGGGTTAGTTTCTAAAAAAGGGGACTACAAGGTAAAGCTAAAGGTCACAAACAAGGTCGGAACCGATGAGCGGGAGTTTACCATTAAATGCGGCGACCTGATCTCCCTTACACCGCCAATGGGATGGAATAGCTGGAACGTGTGGGGTCTGAGCGTTAGCGATAAAAAAGTAAGACAGGCAGCGGATGCTTTTGTTTCAAGCGGACTGATCAATCATGGCTGGACTTACATCAATATTGATGATGGCTGGGAGGACAAACACGACAAGAACGGGAACATTCTTACGAACTACAAGTTCCCGAATATGAAGGAGATGTGCAATTACATCCATTCCCTCGGGCTTAAGGTGGGTATTTATTCATCGCCCGGTCCCCGGACATGCGGCGGGTATGAAGGCAGTTATACTTTTGAGGAAAAAGATGCACAGCATTATGCCGACTGGGGTATTGATTATCTGAAGTATGACTGGTGTTCTTACGGTGGCATTGCACCCAACCCCAGTGATTATCAGTTAAAATTTCCATACCGGGAAATGCAAAAATACATCCGTAAAGTCAAACGCGATATTCATTATAGCCTTTGTCAGTATGGAATGGGTGATGTCTGGAAATGGGGCAACGAGGTGGATGGCAATTCATGGAGGACAACCGGCGATATCGAGGACAGCTGGGAAAGCCTTTCGGGAATAGGCTTCTCGCAATCCCAATGTTCACCTTTTTCTGCACCCGGCAGGTGGAATGATCCGGATATGCTGGTAGTCGGTCAGCTTGGCTGGGGGCCGAAGCTTCATTATACCAGGCTTACTCCAAACGAACAATACACTCATATGAGCTTATGGGCTTTACTCGCAGCTCCGCTGCTAATAGGATGTGATCTCACCCAGATGGATGCGTTCACACTAAGTCTTCTTACCAATGATGAAGTACTGGCTATAAACCAGGATCCCTTAGGGAAACAGGCAAGTCAGGTCTTCAAGAGTGATGTCTGCCAGATATGGGGAAGAGATCTCGCCGATGGTTCAAAAGCCATCGGGCTGTTCAACCTTTCGGAAGATCCTCAGTCTGTGGATGTAAAACTTGATGATCCTGGCCTCAAAGGCCGGTGGATGATGCGCGATGTATGGCCACAGAAAGACCTGGGCCTGGTGCAGACTCATTTCAGCATGAATGTACCTCCTCACGGGGCCAGACTGTTGGTATTAAGGAAGGATTGAAGGCCTTTATTTCACCTGTTCCACGGCCCATTCAAGCGCCCTTTTGATCATCTCCATGGGTGGGTTTTGAATAAAACCATTATCCATTAATGAACGGGTAAGGGAACGTGAGTAATCTATATCTTTTGCGGCTTTTTCAAATGCTTCTTCACGGGTCATGATAACGCGTGCTACACCGTCGGCAATAGCCTGCATGGCCACATCGGCTGCTTCATGAGGAAATACTGCAGCTTCTTCCATGTTAGGAACGATATTGTCGGAATGTATTCCTCTTTTTTCGGCATAATCGGCCAGTGAATGGGCAGCCCTGATAGCCATGTTATCTGTGATCTTGCGGGCCCTTACCAGTAAAGCTCCTTTCAGAATGCCGGGAAATCCAATGGAATTATTAACCTGGTTTGGAAAATCGCCCCTGCCGGTAGCAACAATAAATGCACCCTCTTCTTTGGCAGCATATGGATAAATTTCTGGTACCGGGTTCGCACATACGAATACAATAGATTTCGGCGCCATACTACGTATCCATGGCCTCTTGATTACGTCGGGGCCTGGAGTAGAAAGAGAGACCAGCACATCAGCACCTTTCATGGCTTCTTCCATGGTAGGGATCTTGCCCGGATTTGTTGTAAGACACAGTTCCCATTTGCGGTAAAAACGTTTATCTGCTTCTATATCTTTTCGGTCGGTATGCAAGGAACCCTTCGTATCGAACATGACCATTTTTGCAGGATCTGCTCCATCGGTAATGAGTAAGCGTGCAATGGTTGTATTAGAAGCTCCGGCGCCATGAAGGACAATTCTCACATCCCCTATTTTCTTACCCGCGAGTTTCAGTGAATTGATCACACTAGCAAGTGTTACGCATGCTGTTCCCTGGGCATCATCGTGCCAAACAGGGATTTCACATTCTTCGCGTAAAACATCCAGCACCCTGAAACAATTGGGCTGTGAGATATCTTCCAGGTTTATAGCGCCAAAGCTGTGCTGTACCATTTTTACGAACTGAATGATTCTCTCAGGGTCATTTTTTCCGTTTTCATCCTTGCTGTCGATACATAAAGCCACTCCATCCACACCACCCAGGTATTTCATCAGAAAAGCCTTACCCTCCATAACTCCAAGTCCGCCGGAAGGGGTGCAATCTCCGTCGCCAAGGACTCTGGTTGAATCACTTACAACAGCAACCAGATTGCCGCGGTTTGTTAACTCAAAGGACGAATCGTTACGATCCCTGATGTCTGTTGAGACTTTTGAAACACCTGGGGTATACCATACATTAAACCAGTTAAAGCCGACAACCGGTGCCTTGGGCACGGTCTGGATCTTTCCGGAATAAAAACTATGTGCTTCTTCTGAAAGCTTTTTCAGAAACAAGGTTTTCCCTTTTGCTATTTGTTCCTGAGTAAAGGAATCGGGGAATACTTCATTAAGATTTTCGAGGTTCAGACTGATCTCTTTCATAATTAAATTTTTGTAAAATTAATTAATTATTTGTGTACATTTGCGATTCAATTAATTAAAATTTATTGTTATGTCTACAGGTAAAGTTAAATTCTTCAATGAAAGAAAAGGTTTTGGATTCATCGTTGATGACACAAACCAGCAGGAAATTTTCATACACGTCAGTGGTCTGATCGACAAAATCAAACAGGACGATGTTGTTTCTTTTGAGGTAACAGAAGATAAACGAGGAAAAAAGGCAATCAATGTTAAAAGAGGATAATCCTCATTTACCTTGAATGCATAAAAAAGCCGTCCCCAAAGGACGGCTTTTTTATTTTTTATCAATTGCCGGGATTATTTATTCAGCATTACCGGCATTACAAGCATCAGAATATCTTCGTCCTTATTCTCAACATTGGCAGGGAGAAGGATACCCGCACGGTTGGGGCCTGACATTTCGAACCTCACTTCCTCACAATCGATATTTCCCAGCATTTCCATCAGGAACTTGGAATTGAACCCAATCTCGAGGTCTTCCCCGTCATAGGCACACGTAAGCCTTTCCTTGCCTTCATTCGAAAAATCAACATCCTCGGCAGTCAGAAGAAGTTCTTTGCCCGTGACTTTGAACCTGACCTGGTGGGTTGACTGGTTTGCGAAAATAGATACGCGTTTGATGGAATTAAGCAATGAAACCCGGTCGACCACCATATGGTTTGGATTATCCTTTGGGATAACGGCATCATAATTCGGGTATTTGCCGTCGATAAGCCGGCAGATCAGGTTGATATTCGAGAACGAAAAGAATGCATTGGTGCGGTTGTATTCTAATGCAACTTCGGTATCCTGAGCAGCCAGAATATTTTTGAGAAGGTTCAGCGGTTTTTTTGGTAAGATAAACGCTGCAGATGTTTCCGCCTTCGCATCCATACGTGTATAACGCACAAGTTTATGTGCATCGGTAGCAACAAAAATCATGTCGTCGGGAGAAAGCTGGCAGAACACACCTGAAAGCACAAGTCTCAGCTCATCATTTCCTGTGGCAAAAATTGTTTTAGTGATGGCTTTTGAAAGCACTCCAGAAGAAATGGTTATAGAGGTTGGCGCTTCCAGTGGCGGGGTATGCGGGTATTCGTCGCTCCGGTGCCCGCTAAGCTTGTATTTCCCTTCTCCGGCAGAGATCTCCACAAGTAAGGTACCCAGGTCAATTGCAAAAGAAACAGGAATATCCGGGAGCGTTTTCAGAGTCTCTATCAGGATCTTGGCTGGGATTGCAACAGACCCGTCAGCTTCCGATTTCTCTGGTTTCATCGTCACACTCATCGTGGTCTCAAGATCAGAAGTTGTAACTGTAAGCAGGTCTTCTTTTAGGTGAAATAAAAAATCATCCAGGATAGGCAATGTGTTATTGCTGTTGATCACGCCAATGACTGCCTGCAGGTTTTTCAACAGCAGGGAACTGGAAATGATGAATTTCATACTACGTTATTTTTGGTTGAATATGGGTGTAAATATACAGTTTTTAATCATAAACTAAAGGATGCCTGAAGCTAATATCGTCACTTTTTACCACCACCTTTGAAATTGAATTTATTTTCCTCCCCTTTCAGAAGGCGCCTTATATTTGCCCTATGTGTGTAAAGTACGAATACAGCTACAAATACCGACAGAATGATAAGACCAGGATGATGTTCCCCGGTAATAAAAACAACGATGAATGGAAATGCCGAAGCAGCAATGCAGGAGGAGAGAGAAACATAACGGGTCATTGCAAGTACCGCAATAAAAATCCCCAGGACAATAAGTAGTGCGAGCGGGAAGAGTGCGATGCCCACACCTGCCATTGTTCCAACTCCTTTTCCGC
Organism: uncultured Bacteroidales bacterium; assembly: GCA_903916595.1. Taxonomy (GTDB): domain Bacteria; phylum Bacteroidota; class Bacteroidia; order Bacteroidales; family FEN-979; genus CAIRDP01. The sequence continues at coordinate 14,526 of CAIWXI010000119.1, forward strand.
CCCGGAAGCCAGCCAGAACCGGGAACACATGTCCACAAGCAGCCGCCACCGCCGCCCCTATTTCTATATAGACTATTTGATCGGGGGGCATCCCCTGGTCAGGGAATAAACTGGTTATAAAAACGGCCAGCCAGCCTTTGAAGACATCAAACAACAGGACAGGGATTCCGGCTTTATAACCCAGCACGCGGATCACATTTGTGGCGCCGGCGTTCCCGCTTCCCTGCTGCCTTACATCGACACCGTAAAGAGCCTTCCCAATCCAGACTGCCGAAGGGATTGAGCCAATAAGGTAAGCGAGCAAAATCTGGATAATGATAAGTAACATGACAGCAAAGTTAGTTATTCGTCTGGTTTTTCAAATTTTCTTAAAAAATCCCGCTTTTTTCGTTCCGTGGATATGGTATAAGAAAAGCCCCTGGCCTTTTTGTCGGCCTTCTTTTGTTCAGCTTTGGATTTACGAGCATCGATAATGATATCATTAAAAGAAATATCAGATGAGATGGCCTGGAGTATATTGTTCCTGTAATTAAAGAAGTACCAATCCTGACCCGTTAGCTGGAGATAAAATGTAAACTCATCCCCATTCCTTTTTTTCGTAAACTCTATCATCCCGTTAACATAACGATACACCTGGTTTTTCCCAATAATTGAGATGCCGATGGGTCCCGACGAAAGCCAGGATCCTGATGCTGTGTCCCAATGTAAAGTGATATCGCCAAAGAAAATAGTCCTTTCGAGCTGCTCCGGGAACTTACGAAGGCGACCGGTAAGAGAAAGCTCATTCCTGAATCGTTCCAGGTCTTTGGCCCCCATGATAGTCTGCAAAGCCGTGTTAAATGGGGTCTTATCAATATCCAGACCATTCAGGTTCATACTTACCAGTTGGGCAGCGAGTTTCTGCATTGCATCTTCCGAAAAAGGAAAATCCATAGCCAGTGCAATACGCGCATGGGTTGAATCATTGATAAGAAAATGATCCATGGTCCCGAAAGCCTCCAGATCAAGAGGCCCTCCGTTCACCCCCAGCCTGAGTTTGCCTTCGCCTCTCATTCTGCAGAGAGTCTGGTTAAAAGAAATGAAATTTCCGGGGATGGAGAGATTCCTGAGTTTTGCAGTATCGGCTATCCTGAATTCTGTTGCCTGAACGTTGTAAGTCATCATACCTGAGGCATTCGCCATAGAAGTGTCACTGAAACTATTCTTTCGAATAAAAAATGCAGGGTATAAGGAGGTTGTTGTATTTGAAAACGCCAGGGTCAATGCCATCGGTTCGCCTAGCATATTCGAAGGCTGAGCAGCCACGGGTATCATAATTCTATTCGGATTGATATCGGCCGTAAACTTAATCCATTCAGGCTTCAGTTTGCGAAAGCAATCAGACAGGGCACGGAACCCACCATCAAAATTAAGCTCCTTTCGGCTTGCATTCACGGTTACATCACCCCTGAACTGAAATTCCGGACTGAGTTTGAAAAAACTGGAATCCGCAACTACGCCGTTGGCAACCGTCTGCCCGCTGGAATCCACTCTGATGCTTGAAAATTCTATCTTCTCACGAACTCCATCCCGGTCTGTGTAATCAAGTATGCCCCTACCAGTATATCTTTTCCTGGAGGCTATAGAAACATCAGACTGATAAAACTGATGGTACTTTGACTTTATATTGGCAATCATGATGGCACGATGGAGAGTCTGCATCTGGGCATCTTTAAGAATCCTTACACTTCCTGAATCAGGGTAAATTGCCGCATCGGCCACCTTGATAATCCTCACATCTTCGGCATTGATGACATTGGTTCTCAAATTATACCTGGCCCGGGCCGCAAAAAATTTCAATGAATCCTGCAAAGGATGTACCGAGATAAATTCCGACCCCGTGTATCCAACATCGATGAGCTGGGCAAGACTGAGGGAATCGGGTATGGACTTCCGGCTCTGTTCGTTGGCCAGGCTTATTTCTTCATTATCGATCATCCAGTCGAAGCGGTCCATCGAGCAAACATATTTATTGAGGGGGAACTCAACTTTCGAGATGCCAATATTAGAACGGAATTCTCCCCTTCGTTTATCAAAATCGAAATGAGTCTGGTAATTCTTTGTTGAAATTGTCAGGTCATTAAGATCATATGATTTGATGCGAAAATTCGCTATCAGGGCATCGAAGGTCATACGTTTAAAACGAAATCCTTTTGAGTCCATCTCCGCATCCCTGATCTTCATTGTGCCATTACCCGAAAGGAGGTTTGGAGTGAGTGAAAGTGATCCTGCGAAGGTTGACTGATCGTTATACATATGCATTTCCTTCTTTACCGAAGCAACGACCATAGAGTCCTTGTATGGGACCCAGAACTGGTTCGCCGAATCAGCCTTCACCGCAGGATACTCCACATCGGCAATCTGTTCGGTCATTGAGAAGTTTTTCGCCAATGCCTTCAGGGAGTCAGGCAGAAACAGGAATGATGTGGAAAATGTTGTGGAATTGAGGAAAAGAAGAGTCCCGTCTCCCCGAAGTCCCTGATCACTCAGGTCGATTCTGGAAATGAAAGTACCTTTGCCGCCATAGACAGGCAGTCCCACTGATTCTGTTTTCTTTTCAAAGCCCAGGGAATAATCAGGGCGGACTTTAAGAGGCTGAATTATTTTCGGAAATATGCCTGCTGAAGTCAGAGCTCCTCCAAAATCAAGACTGTCGGTGCTTACTACATCAAGGCTTCGGATTGTAAATGGGTCTACATCGAAGAAGAATTTATTTTTCACGTAAACACCTTTCTGGATATACTTTTTATCCCAGAATACCTGGGCCATATTTTTATTATGGAAGATCGGGTATTCTTTGATGGATTTCAGGCCCGCTTTATTGTCAGGATGGTCGATCTCCAGATCGCCACTGAGATTACGTATAGATGTTTTGACTTTCACCAGAGGGAACTTTCCAATCTTTGGGTCCCAGGTTTTACTCTGGACATAAAATACCATGGAATCTAAGGAAGGCAGGTTAAACCTGAACTTATTGTATTCAAAAGAGCAGTCCTTCCCGTAAAAATCAAAGAGCCCTGCAACGATCTTGCCATGAAAGAAAACGTCCATATCCTTTCTCACGATCAGTTCTTCTCCTTTCGGATAAATTGCAACATGCTGAGAGTCGCTGATAAACACGCTGTTGACTCCCTGGATCTTCAGGTCGAAATTATTCAACTCAAGAACGGCATTGCTTGCATTGGTGACATTGGAATTGAAAAAGATCTCATCATAATCGGTCTTTCCATCCCTTGCTTTCACGTAATTATAAAGTTTATCCTTAACTCTTGCGGTCTTTTCCTCAAAGTCATACACCAGAAAGCCTCGGCTTGCCAGGTTGAGCAAATGAACTTCGACCTGCTCCTGGGGTTTCGACATATGGCGGGTAAGTTCTTCCAGGCTGAACTCTTTGGATTTTCTTCTGTCGGTAAACGACCTGATTACATTCAGGATATTGATCTCGTCGATCCCCTGCAACCGGTCGTAACGGTTCCGGGAATAGTAGTTCGAAGACTCAAAAATGGCCTTGCTTTCCTTGTTCGGACCTTTCATCATCTCAAAATTCAGCCTGGGCTGGTTCACAATCCAGTTCAGCTGTTCGCAATATATCTCGATCTTATGCCAGGAGTCGAACCAGGGGGTCATGGTTTTCATCCGTTCTTCTCTTGTAAAGGAGAGCTCCCTTGTTCCATCGATATACTTCATTTCAAGGCCGGGATGATAGATTGAATCCGTTTCATGGTATATCGAGATAGAGGCTGAGCTTGCGTTGATCCGGTCTGGTCTGATCACAAAGTCTTTAGCCCGGATCTCCATAAAGTCATCCTCTCCTTTTTTTACAACAATCTTCGCATCTCGCTTATGCGCCCCGGATCCGAGTACCCTGCCCCCTTCCATTGCAAAACCACCCATGTAATCCAGACCATTGAAAATATTTTTTATACTGATCTCTTTATCATAAGAATAAAACCTTGGATAGGAAGCCTTATCCTCATCTACATCCACCAGAACCTTATCCATCAATCGGCCCAGGATAGGTGCGGAAAAATATTTCTTATTAAACAGATGGGTTGAATCGGCCGTTAGCTTGGAAAATCTGAGCTGAATCTGGTAACGCTCCAGGTCGGCATAGATCTGTCCCTGTTGTGTTCCTGCTCCCTGCCAGTAAACCCTGCCTTCAAAACCGAGCCACCGCAGAGAGAGCGGAAAATAGATTCCCCGGGTTCCGTAGATTACCAGGGAGTCTTTATTCACATGGCAAATCAGGTCGGCTTTGGAAAATTCGATAAGAGGAACAGAGTCGAGTCTCATCGTGAAATTCGGCGGGGAAACCTTCCATTCTGTCGACATTGATTTGTACATCAGGCCTTCTTTGAACAGAGTAGTTGTGATCTCTAGAAAACTGTTCAGGTTCCTTGAATTTTTTTCAGAAATCAGCTGCCTGAGTATGGCAGACCACGGGGTGAATTGTGATTGGGGTTGATGAGAAGAAACAAACGCATCGAGAGCTTCAATGAAATTAAAGAAATCGGGAAAAGTGCGGATCTTTTTTTTCAGCATCTCATTGCAGAGAAAATATATAAACTTCTTTTCAGATGCGTTATAGGTTTCCTGGTTCCATTTCTGCACAAAACTTGTCATAATTGGCTGAACCAGCTTCTGGTCATTATCCGACAGCCCGAATAAAAGACCATTCAGTTCACCAATAAATTTCGTTGAATCACCTGTAAAACGGGTAGTCCTTTGGATTTGTGTCAGGCCTTGCATGACCGGTAAAAAAAACGCTAAAAAGATCAGTATTATTAAGATTGCTCTTTGTTTCAGCATTTTTTCAAAATTACGACCATCCAATGATTAAGGGTATCAGAATACAACTGCACCATCCCGAGGGGTACCGCGACTCCTGTAATTGTTTCCATATCCTCCTCATAAAAACCGCTGAGAATAAGCGAACCCCCGTCTTCAAGAAAATTACAATATACCGGGATATCCCGCAACAGGACATTACGGTTGATATTGGCCAGAATATAATCATATTTCCCGGAAGGAATGTCGGATGCATCACCAAAAATAACCTGTATTCCTGCAACATTATTACGGACGGCATTCTCCTTTGCATTGAGAAAAGACCATTCATCATTATCAACAGCCACTACCTTTTTCGCTCCATGCTTTGACGCAATAATCCCCAGCACTCCAGTCCCTGTACCCATATCAAGCACTTTACTGCCTGTAAAGCTAAGGTGCAGCAGGGTCTCGATCATCAGACGCGTGGTTTCGTGATGAGCGGTGCCAAACGACATTTTAGGTTCGATCACAATGTCTGTCAATGCTTCCGGATCAGGTTGGTGAAAGGGTGCACGAATAAAACAACTGCCTATTTTTACTGGATGGTAAGCCGATTCCCATAATGCATTCCAGTTCTGTTCCCCGATCTTTTCTACCTTGTACACGAATCCTAAAGTTGCCGCTTTCTCCTCCAGAAAATTGGCGACTTTCATGAGATTAAAAGTATCAAATGGGATATAAGCAGAAAAAAAACCTTCGACTTCTTCGGTAAAACTTTCAAATCCAAGTTCTGCCATTTCGGCTGTAAGGATCTCTGCATTTTCTCCGGAAAGCCCGCTAACGTTGACTTCTGTATATTCCATCAAAGTGCGTCTACAATAGCAAGAAACTCTTCCGATTTAAGGGAAGCTCCGCCGATGAGCCCGCCGTCTACGTCCGGGTTACTGAACAGTTCCATCGCATTCTTAGCGTTACAGCTTCCACCGTACAGAATAGATATCCCGGAGGCGAGTTTTTTGGAATATTTTTCAGCAATAAGACCACGGATAAAGGCATGCATTTCCTGAGCCTGCTCCGCAGTTGCATTTACTCCGGTCCCAATAGCCCATACCGGTTCATAGGCAATGACAACCTGAGCCATATCTTCTTTTGCCAAATGGAAAAGAGAATCATTGAGCTGTTTCTCGACCACTTTAAAATGCTTTTTTGCCTTTCGCTCAGGCAATAGTTCTCCACAGCAAAAAATTGGTTTAATATCGTGCTTTAGCAATGCATCGAGTTTTTGGGCAAGAAACTCATGGCTTTCGTTAAAATATTTTCTGCGTTCTGAATGGCCGATGATACAGTACTCCACTTCCATGGATTCGAGCATAAGCGGACTGATCTCACCTGTAAATGCTCCACTATCTTCAGGATATACATTTTGTGCTCCGACTGAAAATTTTGCATCTTCAGCAATGTCCGTTGCCAGTTCCAGGTAAGGATATGGCGGACAGAGGATTACTATTTTATTATCCAGTTTCCTGGTTTCCAAAGCTTCAGCCACCTGGGCTACCAGTTCTTCAGCTTCAAGGAAGTTCTTGTTCATCTTCCAATTTCCTGCAACGATTTTTTTTCGCATATGTTTGGGTTTGAGGGTTCGGGGTTAGGGGTTCGGGGTTCGGGGTTAGGGGTTCGGGGTTGGGGGTTAGGGGTTTGTGGTTAGTTGGGGGTTGGGGATTAGGGATTAGGGGTTGGGGGTTGGTTTTATCCCTAATCCCCAATCCCCCTGACTCTCGGATCAATTACTCCATATAGAATATCCGCCATAATATTAATAATTATTAGGATTACTGATATAAAAAGGACTGCTCCCATAATTACGGGAAAATCATATTTATCGAGCGCATTTACAATGACAAGCCCGATTCCTTTCCAGTCAAAAATATATTCTACGAAAACGGCTCCTGCCAGAAGTGAAGCGAGCCATCCTGTGGCTGCCGTAACCACGGGGTTTAAAGCATTTTTTAGTGCGTGTTTCAAAATGATCCTTCTGGGGCTGAGGCCTTTGGCTTTAGCGGTGCGGATATAATCCTGCGACAGCACCTCCAGCAGGGAATTGCGTGTAAGTTCCACGATGATCGCGAGGGGCCTGATACCCAACGTAAATGCAGGGAGGATAAGATTTTTAAGGTCCAGGTATTCTCCTCGTCCCAGATCATCGACCGAATAGAGGCTGCCTGCCATATTCAGGTGCGTTAGATGAGCCAGGACAAATGCAAAAATCCAGGCATTCAGGATAGCGGCAAAAAACGAAGGCAGTGACATACCGAGAACAGAAAACACCAGCGACAGTCGGTCAACAAAAGAGTTTTTGTAAAGCGCACATAGAACTCCCAGCCCCACTCCAACGATCATTGCAAAAGTCATGGCAACGATTGCCAGGATGAAGGTATTGATAAAACTCTCGTAAAGAAGTTCCGATACGTTTCTTCGGGTCTGGTAGCTTTGCCTCAGACAGGGGTATTTTACGGCAAGCATATGTGTTTTTGAAGCAAGGGAAAAAAGTGGAGCGCCATACTTCACGGTATCGTAATAAAAACTGCCACTGTTTTTACCAGGGGTGTGAAATGAAATCGGGCTGAGATCATTAAGATAAGAAGCAAACTGAATATACAGAGGTTTGTCGGTCCCAAGTGTTTTCTTTACAGCAGCCACTGAAGCGCTGTCTGCTCTTTGGCCAAGCATCATGCGAGCCGGGTCACCAGGAAGAATGTTAAACAGAAAAAAAATAACAACAACAACCCCAAGCATGACAAGGATTCCGTAACCTAGACGCTGAAAGATAAACCCCATCATCGAAAATATTTTCCACTCACTTCATTCCATTCAGGAAAATCTCTCCACGCCCATTTGTCGATCACCTTCCCGTCTTTCAGGAGGATCAGACCTGGATTTGATCTGACCATGGTCTTGAGGATCACATCGTCGGCATTGTAAAATTCAAATGCAGCGCCCTGAGTCAGGCGGAATTTACGCACTTCGGCAGGCATCGCACTGGTAATGCAGATAAACGGTCTGCCATCAGCCTGGGCTTTTTTAAAGAAAGGAAGTATACGGCGGAAGGCGTTAGTATTGGTTTCCTTCAGGTTGTATATGACAAGCAGAAACTGATACTCCGGATTTTGAAGAATTGAAGAGGTTACGTCGCTTCCCTGCATGTCTTCAACCATCAGGCTTGCAGTCTTCCCGGCGCCGGGATCTTCTACTCTCTGGCTGTCGAAAGTCCATTGCGACATCCAGAGGGAGTCATTCCACGGGTAGTTCGAGGCAAGGTATTCCTTTTTCTCCCCGGTCTTAATATTTTTGTAAGTCACGTAAAATTTAACCGGGAGAGTCTCTGCTTTATTCACGTTTCTCCCCTTTTCCCAGGCCATAAAATCAATAAATGGGAGATGCCTTACGCTGTATACCGACATCCATGTAAATATTAATGCGGTAAGCAACAGCAATCCTATGTCGAGTGGCACAGGAAGTGCCGAGCGGTATTTCTTTCTCCACATAAAAACAGGTGCCACAAAAAGCATCAGCACCAGGTTTTTAATAAAGGTCTGAATATTAGAAAGTTTAATTGCATCGCCGAAGCAGCCGCAATCGGGAACAAGGTTCCAGATAGCGTCGATAAATGTGAGAACGGTAAAGTAGGTCATGACCAGCAGCAGCAGCCACGCGGTTTTGCGGATCCAAAGGTTCAGCAGAAGGCTAACTCCGATCGTGAATTCGAGCATGCACAGAAAAATGGATATGCCAAGGGCAAAGGGCTGAGCCCAGGGGATGCTGAAAGCGACAAAATAATCTTCGATGCGAAAAGCAGTACCCAGCGGATCAACCCCTTTAACAAAACCGCTGAAAACAAAAACCAGTCCAAGCAGTATACGAAAGCTGTATCTAAGAATTTTCATACTCTAACCGGATGAGAGCGAATATTGCATAGTTGATAATATCATAATAGTTTGCATCCAGGCCTTCCGAAATGAACGTTTTGCCTTTGTTATCCTCAATTTGCTTGACCCGAAGCAGTTTCATAAGAATAATATCGGTGAGAGAGCTTATCCTCATGTTCCTCCATGCTTCGCCATAATCGTGATTCTTATTCAGCATAAGGTCACGCGCCGCATAAATGTATTTATTATACAACTCTTCACCTTCATCTGCTGTAAGCTCAAGTTTGCTTCCCGTTCCGAGCTCAAGCTGAATCAGAGCCATCACCGAATAATTGATAATTCCTATGTATTCAGGTTTCACACCCTCCTCTACCTTCTGAACTCCTTTGTCGTCAATGCTGCGAATTCTCTGGGCCTTGATATAGATCTGATCGGTAAGGGAGGTTGTACGAAGTATGCGCCATGCAGTACCATAGTCCTTCATCTTAGTCAAAAAAATATCGCGGCAAAGACTTATGATATGTTCAAATTCCTTTTCCGTATTCTGATTTCCGCTCATGTGTATGTTGATGAGGTTTACCCTGGCCCTTATGGTTTCAACGCATGGAAGCGGCGACCCGGTTTCCGGCGGCAGGTTTGAGTGGACTAAAATACAAAAAAAAGTTACAGTTTTACTACCTTTGCCGAAAAACATGTTCCGGCTCAGCTGCAACGGTAAAATTCTGAATCTGTCGGTACCGGCAGTCATGGGAATATTGAATATAACCCCCGATTCATTTTTCGATGGCGGACAATTTCTTTCCATTGACGAGCAGTTGAAACAAACCGGACGCATGCTGGATGAAGGCGCTTCAATCATCGACATAGGAGCTGTCTCAACCCGCCCCGGAGCTCCTGAAGTATGCCAGACAAGCGAGTTGGAACGCCTGCTTCCTTCCATCAAAGCCATCCGCAGTCGATTCCCTGAAGCCATACTGTCGGTCGACACTTACCGTCCTCTGATTGCCAGGGCCGCAGTGGACCATGGTGCCGATATGATCAACGACATTTATGGGGGAAGGTACGAAGCCAGCATGATGTCAACTGTTGCATCACTAAAAGTGCCTTACATTATCATGCATATGAAAGGTCAACCGCCGGTCATGCAGAATAATCCTGCTTATTCGGATGTTGTGGCTGAGGTCACTTATTTCTTTGAAAAACAAGTGGCCGAGGCCAGATCAAAAGGCATCCGCGACATCATCATCGATCCCGGTTTTGGTTTCGGCAAAACCCTTGAGCACAACTACAGGCTTCTTTCAGGCCTTGAGGCACTGCATTCTATAGAAGCACCTGTAATGGTAGGAATCTCAAGAAAATCAATGGTATACAAAGCGCTTGGCTCTGGCCCTGAGGATGCACTTACCGGAACCACCGTTCTTAATACCCTGGCCCTGGTGAAAGGAGCCCGTATTCTCAGAGTCCATGATGTGAAAGAGGCCGTGGAAGTGATACGGCTGATTGAGACTATGAATACATATTCAAACGAACTTTAAAGATTTAGAATAATGTTTCATTTATTAACCATAAGCGGATTGTTTGACCTGAAGATAGTCGACCTGGTCGATATCATTCTGTTTGCCATACTGTTATATGAAGTATACACTCTGGTGAAGGGAACGGCAGCCATCAGGATTTTCATTGGCATCATTGCCGTGTATCTGATCTGGAAGGTTGTCAAAGCATTCCAGATGCAGCTCCTGAGCGAGATTTTCGGACAGTTTATCAGCGTGGGCGTGATCGCTCTCATCGTGGTATTCCAGCCTGAAATCAGGCAATTCCTCCTGATGCTGGGGAATACGCGTATTATTATTAACCCCAGGCGAAGGTTTATTTTCTGGAAGATCAAAATAAACGACCCCATCGTTGAAAACATCGATGCCATTGTAATCGCCTGCCAGAAAATGGCTGAGACCAAAACGGGGGCACTTATCGTTATTGCCAGAGAAAGTCAGCTCAGGTCTTTCGTTCAAACAGGGCAGATCATCGAATCAAAAATATCTGATCTGATGCTTGAAACAATATTTTTCAAAAACAGCCCTCTTCACGACGGGGCCGTGATAATCTCGGGCGACACCATCATCGCGGCCCGCTGTATACTTCCTGTTTCAAAACAAGACAACATCCCTTCCTGGTATGGTCTCAGGCACAGAGCCGCAATTGGGCTTACTGAAAAGTCGGATGCCATCGCCATAATTATTTCTGAGGAGAGGGGAACCATCTCCTGCAGTGTTGAAGGAAAACTAAAGGAACGTTTGAGCCCTGCTGAATTATCTGATTTTTTGGTGAATGCTTTCAGCAAATAAGCGTCATTTATCAGCCGCCCTTACGCTGTCGGCCTTCTTTCTCTGTTCAAATTCCTTTACCATCTGGTCAGGCGACTTACCCAGGTTATTCAAAGCCATCTGGGCGTCGTCGGCAAAATCGTGACGAGGGTATTTTTCTATAAACAGGATGTACAATTCCTGCGCTTTGTCGAGGTTCTGCAGGAGATTCTCAAAGACGTATGCCGTAAAGAACAGGCAGAGTGGTGACTTTGGGTCGTTGGGATAGTTGGCAATGTACATATTAAACATTTCAATGGCCTGCTTTCCCATACCAGTGCTCATGTATAGGTTCCCTGCCTTGAAAATGAATTTCCGCGTCATGGAGTCGGCAGGGAAATTTTTAATGAAGGCTGAATATAATACCAGCAGACTGTCGGCCGATTCCTTATTCATCGAAGTAGCCTGAGACGAAAACAAGCGTGTCTCCATCAAATGTATCTTGTCAACATCCTTGTTTCTGGAAGGGCCGCAGGAAACAAGGGCTGAAAGAAGCAGGGGCAGTATCATGATCTTTGCTTTCATACTTCTATTTTTTTGTTCGTTTTTTAAGTTGGGGGAACAGCATTTTATAAGAGGTTTCAACATTTCCAATAGAAATATCATTCAGCCTCCTTTTCAGAAGCACTCTTTTCAGTGAGTTGATTCTGTCGACCATCAGAATGCCTTCAATATGGTCATATTCGTGTTGTATGATCCTGGCCAGTATTCCATCGAATATCTGGTCCTGAGGCTGAAACTCCTCATCAAACCAACGGATCCTGATGATGTGTTTACGGGAAATATCCTCCCTCATACCGGGAAAACTAAGGCATCCCTCGTTAAACGTCCACTCCTCGCCTTCTTCCTGATAAATCTCGGCGTTGATAAATAATTTTTTAAACCCATCTGCTTCCGGATGATCTTTAACAAACGCAGATGCATCGACCACGAACATACGCAGCGGACGGTTTACCTGGGGAGCTGCAAGTCCAACGCCATCGGCCTGGTACATGGTCTCCCAGAGATCGGTGATGAACTCTTTCAGGCCGGGATAATCCGGTGCGATCTCATGGGCTTTCTTCTTCAAAACAGGATGCCCGTATGCAACAACAGGTAATATCATGAATTTAAATGTTCTTTTTTAACACTTTCAGATTCCATAAATGATTGGAGTATAATAGTGGCGCTTACCGTATCGACAAGGCTTTTATTCCGACGGGCCATTTTTCCGATACCTGATTCTAAGATCACCCTCCCTGCCAAAAGCGAAGTAAACCTTTCATCTGCACGTTCAACCCGGATTCCAGGAAAGGTCTGAATAAGACGTTTTACAAAAGGCTCGATGAACCTGGCTGATTCTGAAGGAGAATTATCCATACGTTTTGGCTCACCAACAACAATACACTCCACCGGATGCCCCGAGATGTAGTTCTTAAGATATGCCAGGACTTCCATTGTCGGTACCGTGCCCAGTGCAGTTGCTATCAGTTTCAGTTCATCCGAAACTGCGAGTCCTGTGCGCTTCTGACCATAATCGATTGCAAGAATTCTTCCCATATTTGTATCGTTGTGCAAAAATACGATTTTTTTATATGGTCATTTCACCATTTCACCATTTCACCATTTCACCATTTCACCATTTCACCATTTCACCATTTCACCATTTCACCATTTCACCATTTCACCATTTCACCATTTCACCATTTCACCATTTCACCATTTCGATTCTTCCCGTATCTTTGAA
>CAIWXI010000120.1 GCA_903916595.1 uncultured Bacteroidales bacterium
CAACTGGATCACTCCAAATGACATCGCGAATACCACGACAACTTACACCGCTACCAACCTTGCAATTACTACAAAATACAGGGCCGTTATAACCAGCGGGACCTGTTCCCCGGCCAACTCAGCCGAAGCCATGGTAACAGTCAATCCCTTACCGGTTCCGAATGTCACCGGACCATCGGCATCTTACCCCGGAACAACAGGCAATATCTATACAACAGAAACCGGGATGACCGCTTATACATGGACCATTTCAGCGGGAGGTACGATCGATCTCGGGCAGGGGACAAGCAGCATCTCGGTTTCCTGGAATACTGCGGGAGCTCAGTTTGTGACCGTGACCTATACTAACAGCAATTTTTGCAGCGCATTACCAGCTACCATCTACCCTGTGCTTGTCGGGAATATACCGGGACCTGCCGGTCCAATCACAGGTACCCCAAGCACATGCCAGAACCAGTCAGGCGTGGCTTACTTCGTGGCTGCGGTATTCAATGCAACAAGCTACGTATGGACTCTTCCTGCGGGTTGTTCCATTGCTACAGGAAACAACACGAACTCCATCACTGTAAATTTCTCGTCCAGCGCTGTTTCAGGGAACCTTACTGTATATGGAACCAATGGGTTGGGAAACGGCAATGTGTCGCCAAGCTACTCCGTCCTGGTAAAAACAGCACCTTATATATCGATCAGTTCATGCAACGACCCTTCTACGACGACTTCTTCCAGGCCATTTACATTACTGGGTGGAGTTCCGCCGGGCGGACAGTACTACCTCGACGGCAACCTGGTAAGCGGAGGGATAGTTGACCCTTCTTTACTCACGGTCGCCGTTCATCAGATAACCTACGAATACACCAGTTTCAACACCTGTGTGAGTACATCAGTAGCCGTTCCCCTTAATGTAGTTGCAGGCAGCAACCTTCTGAACTGTCCAGCCACATTCCTGGACCCGAGGGACAATACTACATACTCAGCCAGTTTTATGGGAACCCGCTGCTGGATGCTTGAGAACCTTAGATACGGAAACATTCTAAATCCATCCACTCAGCCTCAGGTTGAGAACTGTGTGCCTGAGAAATACTGTCCGCCAGCTGATCCTGCCTGCAGTGTGAACGGCGGATTTTATCAATGGGAAGAACTAATGCAGTACCAGAACCCGATCCCTGGCAATTCGGTACAGGGCCTTTGTCCCCCGGAATGGCATGTCCCGACCAGCGCCGAATGGCAGCTGCTGATCGACGGGCAAACGCATCCGGGTAACGGGGAAGCAGGATGGGATCTAAAAGATGCAGTAGCTCCCGGTGGTTTCAAGGCCCTGCTGGGCGGCATTGAATATCAGAATGCCGTATGGGAATTTTATACCGGAAGCCCGCTGGGTACCATGTTCTGGACATCCACTACATTTGGTCTGATTCGAGCGGTTGCAAGAGGTCTTAATTCGGTCGATAAAAGTGTTTCAACGTATTATTCCCTGCAATCAGATGCATTGCCGGCCCGGTGTGTGAAAGACTAGGTGCGCCCAGGCGCAGAAAATCACTTCTCGACGCAGTATAAATTCCTGTCGCCCCTGAGGAAAATATGCCCGTTGGTGAAAGCAGGGGTACAGAACGATCCTTCGCCCAGGGGGCATTGGCTTAAAAGCGAAAATTCCTTATCGGCTTTGATGATGTTCATCATGCCTTTTTTGTCCATGATATAGATCTTACCTTCGGCCAGCATGGGTGAGGAATAGACCGGATTGCCAAAATCATGTTCCCAGTATTTTGTTCCTGCAACTGCATCATAGCAAACGGCTGTCCCGTAAGAGGTGACCAGAAACAGATATTTATCTGTTGCGACAGGGCTTGGAACATCCGAGAGGTATTCATTGTTCTCCCACAGGACTTTGGGCGGATCTGCAATGCGGACTGCCGAGAGGGTAGAATATTCGTTCACAGAAAACACTATCCCGGCGGCATAGGCCAGTGATGGTCCGACTTCACCTGAGATGCAGTCGATACTCCAGAGTTCCTTGCCGGTGAGCGGGTCGTATGAGGCCACGCTGGGTTCTGCGGCAAGGATGAGTTCCATGCGGTTGCCTGTATTGATGAGCGAAGGAGAGGCCCAGGATATCTTGACGTTCCTGGCAGTTTTCCATACCTGCTCCCCGGTCTTTCCCGAAAGTCCGATCACAGCCGGAGCTCCTCGCTGATCATACTGAATGATGAGGATGTCGCGGTACATCATCAGTGAAGATGAATGTCCGTAATGGTTGGCAGGAACACCAAGATTTTTCGACCAAACCGGATTTCCGTCCAAATCGAGAGCAATAAGGTCGCCGTTCGCGAAGATGGCATACACCCTCTGGCCATCGGTAGTGAGGCTGGGGGCAGCCTGTCCGGTCTCCTTGCTAACCCCGGGAGCCTGTGAAGGAGAACCGGGAATCTTTTCAACCGGGCTATTCCATAGGATTTTACCGCTGACGGCATCGAGACAGTAAACCTCGCGTTTAGTTTCACTTGCGCCACTCAGGAAGATCTTATCACCCCATATCACCGGAGAATTATAACCCGGCAGGGGGATAGCTGTTTTCCATTTGATATTTTTCCCGCTTTTCCCATCCCAACTGGTGGGGATGCCGGTGCAGGCTGTAATCCCGATGCCTCCCGGGCCACGGAAGCAGGGGAAGTTGGCTTGTACTTCCTGCCAGGCGGGGATTGGGGGTTGGGAGTTGGGGATTTGGGGTTGGGAGTTGGGGATTTGGGATTGGGAGTTGGGGGTTGGGGATTGGGGGTTGGGGGTTGGGGAAACGTCATCCCGCATCCTGTATCCTGCATCCTGAATCTTTCCAGAGCCCAGATCTTTTCCAAGGTCCTTATGCGTTAACCAGGCCAAAAGCAGTGTCAGAGCGAGAAGACTGGCGCCAGAGTAAACCAGCCATTGCCGTTTCAGGATTCTGGTCTCCCAGAACATGGGCGGTTTTCCGGCAGGTTCTTTCGGAAGTTTGACGCTGATAAGTTCAATTGCTTTGAAGCAGGATACAAGAAGCAGGATGCTGATGAAAAGAAGATAGCCTCCAGTACGAACCTGCCACTGAGCGGTAAAAAAGGCCTTACGGGCCAGCAGGTCGAGTGTTTGTATTTCCTGACTGAGCTGCTCGTTCCCCGGATCGCTTTGAAGCTTTTCAATGAGTGCGGTCATGGCCGGCGTATTCAAAGGGTCGGCACGCTTGATCTGGATAAAGTTAACGATAATGAGAACGCATAAAACAACCGCAAAAACAGCACTTCCCAAAGAAATATTTTCAAGGAGTCTGATCGTATTCTGGGGTGATTTACCGGTTTTCATGTTCTTTGTTTAAGGATCTCAGGATTTCACGGGACAATAATCAACACATCTCGCGCAGCTGAAACATCGTCCTTTATTGGTGACATAATCGGCCCTGTAAACCGGCAGCATCCGCCCGCCTATCATCAGGGCAATGGCAAGCCCGATGAAACCGCCGAATAGCCATCCGCCGATATAAAATTTCTTTAAAACAGCAGAAGCTTCAGAGTAAACCTGGCTTTCGGTTTTACCCGAGGCTTTAAATGCTTTAATCTCGAATGACTCATCCCGCATCTTGTATCCCGCATCCCGCATCTTGTATCCCGCATCCCGCATCTTGTATCCTGCATCCTGCATCTTGTATCCCGCATCCTGCATCTTGTATCCCGCATCCCGCATCCCGGATCCTGCATCCCGCATCCCCGACAGCACTTCCTTCGCCAGCTTCACTCTTGGGTCAACGCCTGCAAGAGTATCCTGCATCCTGGATCCTGCATATCCGAATGCAATCACTAAAACCGGAACAATCAGTACCATCATCATCATCTTTTTCACCATGACCGGGCTGCTTTCAGGGCTTTTGGTTGTAACAGGAATGTCGATGGCGTCGTAAGGACAGGAATTCTCGCAGAGCCGGCATTGGATGCACTCCTTTGGGGTAATGGTAAGATGACTGCGTGAAAACCGGCTGGTCCAGTTGAGAAGAACTCCATAGGGGCAAAGAAAACGGCAGTAGGGACGGGCTATGAAGATACCTGAGAGCAGCAAGATGCCTGTAAACAGGAACATTCCGAAGGATGCGGTGAAGCGGAATATCCCTACAAAAGGATCATAGCGGCAGATGATGAAATCGGTGCCAGTCGCTGCAAAAAGAACGGCTAACCCAAGATAAAGATACGGAATGATCCCAAGGACGGTGTTCAGTCTTGAGCCAAGGGCCTGGGGTTTGAATGCAAAAAGGTCCTGTATGGCGCCGAACGGACAAACCGCTGCACAGAAAGTCCGCCCGAAGAAAAGGGTGAATAGGAGAGGAAGGATGAAAAACAGGATGACACTCAGCGGGAGGACGAATGTGCTGTCGAAAAGGGCAAGGCTCACGTTTTGTATGGCTCCGATGGAACACACGCAACCTTCGCGGTAGAACCCGAAATAGCCGAGGGAGAAGATACTCATGGCGAAGACCCAGAGCCTGGAACGTTTTTTCAGTACCAGCCAGGTAACCACGCTCAGTGCGATCAAAAGTACAGCAACATCAAGGTAGGCCATGAATTCTCCACGGGGAAGGGGAATCTGTGTCTGTGGCTGGGTATAGGCTGATTCGAATTCGGGTTTGGGGAAACGCTGGATAGCAAAGACTGTTTTCGGGAACAGTGTCGTAAAAGCAAGCAGGGCTGGTACCAAATTTGTTTTACGCATTCACTTCTCCTTTCTTTCCTGCATCCTGCATCCTTTCATTCCCTAACCCTTTCAATAGCGATGGCTGGTTTGCAGGCACCCTGGTAAACGCCTGTGAAGGGCATTTTCTGGCAATCGAACATTCGTTGCAGTTTTCACAGCGGTGGTGGCGCACCTGGAGCTGCAGTGAGCCGTTGCCGAAAGCTGAGCAGCCTTTCACGCATTTGCCACAGCCAATGCAGAGTTCTTCATCAACAGTATATTCGAAAAAAGGTTCTTCAATGAATTTCCGTTTGAGGGCGTTGGTTGGGCAGAGCTGGTGTTCGGCTGCAGTGGTCAGGGTTTTTGTGCCGGGCTTGAAATAACCCCCGCAGAGGTCGCAGTAACCGCACATGGCATAGGCATGGGTGCATTTGACGGCACTCGGGCTCATCACGCAGCTGGTTGCACATCGTCCGCACTGAATGCATTTGGCCGGGTCGAGCTGCCATACCGTCTGCCGGGCCTCAAGAGCGGCAGGCAGACTGCAGCTTTTCGATTTGCTGCAGCTGTTGCAGGCGAAGCCCGTGGAACAGGAGTTCTCATCCCGTTTACGGAACAGCAAGGCCCCGCTGAGCAGGCCCAGTGCAGCGAGGATCCCGCCCCGCATCAGTGTATTCAGGAATTCCCGCCTGTTTGGCATTGCTTATTTTTTTACAAATATCCTGAGCTGTTTCTTCTCAGGGTCCAGAACAATGATCCTGTCTTTTGAATCCACCGCGAGATCAAGCCCCCGGGTACCTTCAATAAAGGCTGTGGGAGGTGCAACAACACATTCGAATTTTCCCCGGGGGGAATAGATCTTCACCCGCTCTATCCCTTTCTCGCTGGTCACAAAGGAACCGTCGGAAAGCAAGGCGAAATGAGACGGGTTGCAGCATCCGCAAAAGCCTTCAACAGCCATATTCGCCTCACCCCAGGCTGAATTCAGGGTGCCATCGTTACTGAACTGTTCCAGTGAATGACGGCCTGTATTGGCCACCCAGAGTTCTCCTTTCTTTCCCAGGGCCAGATCAAAATACGGGCTGGGAATAATAAAACCGGGAATATTCTTCTGGGGGTCCTTTTCCCCGATCCGGTTGATGAGGCGGCCGTCGGGACTGCAGCGGTAAACGATCTTTTTTCCGAAATCGGCGAGAAAAACACCGGAATCCGATACTGCAATACCGGTGATCAGGGATTCATCAGAAAAGGTTTTCCATTTTTTAATCAGCTTTCCCGAGGGATCGAAAATCTCAACATGGTCCTGCATGCCGATATAAATATTTCCTTTTTTATCGAGGGTCATGCAGCTGGCGGTACCATTAAACAGGAATCTGCCTGCAGAATGCCCAGGCTGGTCGTATATCAGGAGAGTATCCTTCCCTGCCACAAAAATGCGGTCGCCTGCACCGCAGGCAAGAGCATGCATCTCAGCTAGTGGAGGCGAAATGATCATTTGTTCGCTGTAAGCGGACCGGGTGCTGTCGCTCTTCCTGATCTCACCCATCTTGTAATCATATGGATTTGCCTGGTCGGCCTGTTTCGATGAAAACAGATCGGCAAACATGATCACGACCACGGCGATCAGCAGTACAAGCCCGGAAATGATGAATATCTTTTGTTTCATTGTTTACTTTTTCTCCCCGATATCAAGGCAGACCAGGGTTTTTGAATCCCTCATCAGCAGATAGCCCGCAGTTATGGCTATAGGCCCCCAGGAATCCTGTCCGTCGATGATCTTCGCTTTGTCCAGAACGGTGAATCCCGCAGGTGAAGCCTTTGCAATGGTCATCTCGCCATCATCATTCAATATAAAGAACTTCCCGTCGGCCAGAATATATGGCCCCAGGCCAAACCGTTCAGTCTTTCCGCTGTTCATCACAATAGTACGGCAGTCGCTCCCCTTGCAGCAAACGAACTGGTTTCGCAAGCCGCCCGCATCTTTCGGTAGTATGCCATATAGGTAGCCACCATAATATACCGGGGTTTGCTGTTCCGAAGCCAGCCCTTCCAGGGGTTTCAGTTTCTGCAATACCTTTACCGAGAAACCTCCGCTGCCTCCTTTGACCTGCAAAAGAGCTGAACCTGCGCCGTATCCTGCGCTTGCAAAGATACGTCCTTCATCCATTACCACGGGGCTTGGAGCTACAACGTTAGGAGCGAATTCGGTGGTTTCCCATAAGATCCTGCCACGGTCGGGGCCGCCGGCTGCAATGCCGCAGACCCCGCCGATCGCGCAATAAACATACATCTTTTGGCCATTCAACGTCATAGGCATCAATGATGAATGTGACATTTTCCAGTTGTGAGGATTAGGCGTTTCCCAGACTTTTTTTCCTGTTTTGCAATCCACGGCAATGATCAGTGATTTTCCTCCCACCGCAATGATTGCGGTGTCATGATCGATCAAAGGGCATTGTCCGGTATACCAGAATGGCACCTCGGCCTGGAATTCCCGGCCCAGGTCGAAGCCCCAGAGCAGGGCGCCCGAGCCGCGGTCGCAGCACATCACCTGGCAGCGGGGGCCGATGGTAAGCACATAATCTTTTGTAACGGCAGGGATAGTACGCGAAAGACCATGGTTACGCTTAAGATGTACATGATATGACCGCCTCCATAGTTCTTCACCCGACAGCAATGAGAAACACCTTAAGGCATCTTCCTTTTTCGTTTCATCATAATCCAGGACGTACACCCTTCCGTCGTAAACAGCAGGCGCAGCATGTCCTTCGCCCAGGCTCAGTTTCCAAAGAATACGCGGACCGGCGCTACCCCACTTCGATATCAGCCGTAAATTCTCTTTATTGATATTATCAAACTGTTCTCCCCTGAATCGGGGCCAGCTGGCAGCGGGAATGCCGGGAACAGTTTTGAACAAAACAAAATCTTCGCCGATTTTGACCTTTTCACCAGCGGTTATTGGACCTTTTTTTCGATTGTCCATGCCAGGAACCGATATCTTCAGCGATGCAGCAGGATCATAAAAGAACCAGGCAGCCACCAGTCCGAGGCCCAGCAATAAAAGGGAAGCCAGGATAAACCGGGAGTATTTTTTCACGTTTATTTTTTGCGGATGTCATAGGCCATCAGCACATCGCCATGGCGGATATACAGAATTCCATTATAAACCGAAGGATGGGCCCAGAACGGACCTTTACCAGGGGGAGCTTTAAAACTGCTGACGAGTGTGAATTTCTGCGGATCAGGTTTTACCAGGCCTATATTGCCATTTTTCTCTTCAAGGCAATACAGCATACCATCGGCGGCAATGATCGGGCCTTTGGTGAACCATTTTTCCTGCCACATCAGTTTTCCGGTCTTCCAGTCGATACAGCACCAGTTTCCTCTGCTGTTGTCGATCCAGTTCGATCCGTAAATATACCCGTCAAGAGCTAAAACCCCTCCATGATGGCAATCCAGAACAGTATCGGTCCACACTTTAGTAATCTGTGATCCGTCATCCGCAATCCGGAACATAACGCCTACATGGTTGTAGCCCGCGGTGATATAAAGCATACCGTTGCCGAATAAAGGGGTGATCGTATTGGTTTTCGGCGCTCCTGGCCATATTTTCATGCTTCTTTCGGGCATCCAGGCAGAGTAATCGAAAGTCCAGAGGATATTTCCATTGGCAAGGTCAACACCCATCAGGTATTTATTGATCAGGGTCACAATGATATCTTTGTTTCCCTGGCGGATAAGTTTTGGGGAGACATAGGATCCGGTATCGTTCAGCGAGGGAGATTGCCAGATAGTCTCGCCGGTATTCTTATCAAGTGCGACCATGGTTGTTTTAAAACCGGCCGGGGTATAAATGACTTTATTTCCGGCTACCAGGGGCGATTCGCATACACCCCATTGCCCATAGCGGCCGTCAAATTTTCCCAGTCCGTTGAGCGACCATTTGATCTTGCCATCCTGTTTGCCGATGCATGCCACAGTACCTCCGCCACTGATCACGAAAATAAACGCCCCATCGACGGTAGGAGTGGTGCGTGTTTCGGGGTAAGACCCGGACCATGCCGGCCCGAAAGGAGTTTTCCAGAGAATTTTCCCTTCCAAAGAGATTGCAGTCAGAACATCGGCCGAGTCTTTTATCCCTGTCACATAGATTGCTGTACCGTCGCTTACAGCAGAGGAATATCCTTTTCCAATGCCTTCAGCAGACCATAGTAATGCCGGTCCTTCGGCGGGCCAGACTTTGAGCAGTCCCGTTTCGTTATATACACCGCTTCGGCCGGGGCCTCTCCATTGAGCGGAGGACTGGGTAATGCCTGTGAAAGGCAGGATCATAATACCTATGATCAGTAAAATCGTTTTCATAAACGGAAAAAAGTTTGATTACTTTTTGATGGAATATACCATCAGTGAGTTCCCATGCCTTACATACATACGACCGTCTTTTATAACCAGATGGGCCCAGTGCTGGGCTGAGCCGAAAGGAACTTTGAATGAGCTGACCCTGGTAAAACCGGTTGAAGTGGGTTGAGCAAGAACAACCTCTCCGTTATCGCTATACAAATAAAGCATTCCGTCGGCTGAGATAATATTTCCGCGTCCCGTGATCTTTTCGGAATATACATCCTTCCCGGTTTTCCAGTCTACACAAAACCATGCCTTGTTTGAATCGTCGGAACCATAGATGAGGCCGTTGATCACGACCATCCCACCCATACGGTTGTCGAGGGAAGTGTTTCTCCAGGTTTCGGTAACGCTGTTTCCATCGGCGCTCAGTTTGATCTGAACACCGCCCTGGCCGTATCCGGAGACGCAATAAACGGAGCCGTCATAATAAATCGGTGTGTTGGCATGTACCGAATACTTGTTTGGCTGATTATGGCTCCACAGAAATTTGCCGTTCTCTGCATCGATGCCAATAATAGAATTCGCTGTCTGGGTCACAAAAATCTTCCGTTTATTGTGATTGATCAATGCCGGTGAACAGTAAGCGCTTGATTCGCCCAAGGCTTTGCATTTCCAGATGACCCTTCCTGTGTTACGATCGAGAGCCACCACATTGGCTTCAGGACCACCCGGTGTGCAATACAGTTTATTGCCATCAGCAAGCAGGTTCTCGGTCACGCCCCATTTGATGTTCGGGCCATTGAATTCTTTGAGGATGTCGATTGTCCAGACCAGTTCGCCTTTGGAGGCTGAACGGCAAACCAGTTTACCCATTCCGCTGAGAAGGTATATTTTTCCTCCGTAAACGAGGGGTGTGCTGCGGACACCTGGCCAGCTTTCTGTCCATTCTTCGCCGTACGGCACTTTCCATAAAAGTTTTCCGCTAAGAGAAAAAGCATAAAGATATCCGATCCCGTTGATCTCTCCGGCAGTAAAGACCGTGTCACCTATTATCGCGGCAGAAGAATGACCTTCGCCAAGTTCATCAAAATGCCAGAGCAGGGCCGGACCGGTTTCGGGCCATGATTTGAGGAGGTTTGTTTCGGGGTATATGCCGTCGCGGTTTGGGCCTCTCCACTGGGCAATATCCTGGGCAACAGATGAATATGAAAGCATGGCCATCATGGAGCAAAGTAAAACGAGAGTTTTCATAGAAGTCGGATTTGTTGTTTACACTGTGTTTCAAATATACGATAATTTCACCATTTCACCATTTCACCATTTCACTATTTCACCATTTCACCATTTCACCATTTCACCATTTCACCATTTCACCATTTCACCATTTCACCATTTCACCATTTCACCATTTCACCATTTTTTTTCGTATCTTTGCCGCTATATTAACAAGTGTTCCCGGTCAAATTGTTTTCCCTCCCTTAAGAAATTCACACCAAGGCCCAGAAAATCCGCTAGCACATAATTTTTTTTATCATGATTACATTTGAAGAATTGGGCATCTCGCAGCAATATGTGAGAGCCGTTAAAGAACTTGGCTTTGAAAATGCAATGCCTGTACAGGAAAAAGTGATTCCGCTTCTCCTGAACGAAAACCAGGATATGATTGTCCTTGCCCAGACGGGTACCGGAAAGACGGCAGCCTACGGACTACCACTCATCCAGATGATCGATCCTGAAGTAAATCATCCGCAGGTGCTTGTCCTTTGTCCAACGCGTGAACTCTGCATGCAGATCGCCGGTGACCTGAACGATTTTGCAAAATTCAATGATGATCTCACTACTTTGCCGGTATTCGGCGGAAGCAGCATCGACATGCAGATAAAAGCCCTGAAGAAGGGCATCCAGATCGTTGTGGCCACGCCGGGACGACTGCTGGACCTCATCCGCCGTAAGGCGATCAAATTATACCAGATCAAAACGGTGGTATTAGATGAAGCGGATGAGATGCTGAACATGGGGTTCAGCGAAGACCTCAACGACATTCTTGAAACGGTTCCTCCCCAGCGCAGGGCTCTTTTGTTTTCGGCGACGATGCCTGGCGAAGTCGCGGCCATTGCCCGTAAATACATGAAAGATCCGTTTGAAGTGACTATCGGCACCAAGAATTCGGGAGCTGAAAACATCAAACACGTGTATTACACGGTTCACGCGAAAGATAAATATCCTGCATTAAAACGTATCGTCGATTACTATCCGGCGGTATACGGGATAGTGTTTTGCCGCACCCGTAAAGAAACCCAGGAAATAGCCGATAAGCTGATCCACGACGGATACAATGCCGAATCGCTGCATGGTGACTTGTCGCAGATTCAGAGAGACACGGTGATGAACAAGTTCAGGATTGGCCATATCAGGCTGCTTGTTGCAACCGACGTGGCGGCCCGTGGACTTGATGTTGAAAATCTTACCCATATTATCAACTACAACCTCCCCGAAGATATTGATTCGTATACTCACCGCAGCGGGCGTACCGGACGGGCCGGAAGAGCCGGCACATCGATCATCCTGATTAACCTGAAGGAAAAATACCTGATCAAAAAGATAGAGAAAAAGATCAACAAAACGTTTACTTCTTCAGCTGTACCATCGGGTCGTCAGATCTGCGAAAAACAATTGTTCAGCATGATCGATAAGATGGAAAAGGTAGATATAGATCATGAAGAAATTGATACCTATCTGCCGCAGATTTACCGCAAGCTGGAATGGCTCGAAAAGGAAGATGTTATCAAGAGGTTTGTTGCCCTCGAATTCAACCGCTTCCTCGATTATTATAAAAATGCTCCGGACCTGAATGTGCCGGAAGATAACTTTAAAGGAAACCGAAAGGAAAAGCCGGGGAAAGGAGATTGGCAGGAAAAATCAGGCAAATCTGACTGGCAGGAAAAATCAGGCAAGCCTAACTGGAAAGAAAGGAATCAGGGCACTGAAGAAGGGTTCAAAAAGATGACCATCAACAAAGGCAAAAACGACGGAATGTACGCGGCTGAGCTGATGGAGCTGATTAACAGAAACACCCCCGGCGCAAAAATAAGGCTGGGCAAGATTGAGTTGACGAAGAGAGCCACTATTTTCGAGGTTCCTATCTCCAACGCAGATCAGCTGATGAAGGTGTTGAAAAACGCCTGGTTTGGAGATGAGCAGGTCAGAGTCGATTTTCTGGATGAAAAGAAGGGATCAGGCAAAAAGAATTTCAGGGGTTGATCTTTGCTCTTTGTTCTTTCGTTTTTGCTTTAATCCGTTTATTTTCCAGTCGTTCTTCTCTTACAGCAGTGCCGGGTCTGGTGGGTTTTCTCTTTTTACGGGGAGTAAGTGCCTTGTGCAACAGTGAGTAAAATTTTTCAATCACAGCTTCCTTATTTCTCAGCTGGGTTCTTTCGCTCTGGGAGACCAGCACGAGTTCACCCTCCTTGTTTATCCTTGAACCCAGCTTCTCTATCAGAAGATCTTTTTCCTGCAACGTAAGCAGGGCGGAATTCAACACATGGAAACGCAATTCAACTTTCGAGCTGACCTTATTCACATTTTGTCCGCCCGGGCCGCTGCTGCGGGAAGCGGAGAAAACAAGTTCGGGTTTAAAATCCCGGCTTTCATTAATGCTGATACCCGAATCTGAGGGCAATTGGGTTGAAACCATCACTCTTACTAATTTCCGGTAAAAATATTATATATTTGTTGAAGACAGCGTTATCGGATCTAAATTTACCTGAATATGCCGGAAAATCAGATTGATCATCACACGGTTGTATCTACATCAATTGAAGTAACAATAAAGACAG
This sequence comes from uncultured Bacteroidales bacterium, assembly GCA_903916595.1. GTDB lineage: Bacteria > Bacteroidota > Bacteroidia > Bacteroidales > FEN-979 > CAIRDP01. Next base: position 12,864 of record CAIWXI010000120.1, read on the forward strand.
GATTATTAATTGGTCTTCTTTGTCTGCTGCTTTTTTCGGGCGAATTACTTTTCGCACAGGCAACTCCTCCCGCGAAGCTATCGAAAAGGCCCAGCGTGGGACTGGTACTCAGCGGGGGAGGGGCCAAAGGCTTCGCGTATATCGGGCTGTTGCGCGTGATTCAGGAAGCAGGGCTTCCCATAGACTATGTAGGAGGTTCAAGCATAGGCAGCATCATCGGCGGACTGTATGCCATTGGCTACCATCCCGATACTATTGCAAAAATGATCCGTTCCCAGAACTGGACCAATTTGTTAAAGGACATTACCGATCGCAGGTTCATAGCCTATGAAGAGAAAGAGTACGGTGAAAAAACCATAGTCCGCCTGCCTATAAAGAATAAAAAACTGGGACTGGGGGCCTCTATGTACCAGGGCCAGGAGATCAACCTCCTCCTGAATAAATATTTTTCCCCGGCCTATCAGACCTATGATTTCAAAAAGCTTCAAACACCTTTTTTATGCATGGGAACTAACCTTCTCACCGGCGAAAGTGTTGTTCTCGATAAAGGCTATCTGCCGATGGCCGTAAGGGCCAGCATGTCGATTCCAGGCTATTTTTCGCCTACCGATTACATGGGTTATTATCTGGTGGATGGCGGAGTGGTAAATAATTATCCTGTGGAACAGGTCAAGGCAATGGGGGCACAGATCATCGTGGGAGGCGATGTGCAATCGGGGCTGTATACACGCGATCAGCTTAATTCCATCACCGCTATTGCCGACCAGATCACATCATTCGCACGTATCGGAGCCAATAAAATAGGCGACAGCCTTACCAACCTGAAAATAAGGTTTAAGACAGATTTCGGAATGATGGATTTCGATAAATATGATTCTATTATTGCCTTTGGCGAGAAAGTTGCCCGTTCACATTTTAAAGAGATCAAGGCCCTCGCCGACTCCCTGAATGCCATAGAATACAAACCGTTGAAAAAATATGAGGCCCGGCCACTCGATTCAATGCAGGTCGACAGCATTATCATAAGGGGAAATAAAAACCTGAACGCTTATTATTTCTCCAGCCTTTTCAAGCATAAGAAAGATACTAAAATCGCAGTAAGCGATTTGCAGAATAACATCCGCAAATTATATGGCTCCGGGTATTTTGAGCATGTTTACTATGAGTTTGAGCAGCATGAGGGAAAAACCGATCTTGTGATCGAAGCTCTGGAAAGCGGCCCGGGTTCAGTGGGAGCTGGCATTCATTTCGATAACAATTACAACGTGGGAATCCTTTTAAGCGGAGCTTTCAGGAATGTGCTTGGAAGGAATTCCAAACTTTTTGCCGACCTGAGTATAGGTCCGAATCCCCGCCTGAGAATTGTATATCTGCTGGGATTTGGAGGCAAAGTCGCCCTTGGGCTGAGTGGTGATTTTTATTCATTCAATTTCGGCATGTATAACAAAGATGTGAAAACCAACCAGGTCAACTTTTCCAATAACAAAGGAAGCTTCTTTTTTCAATATACTTCCAGGAACATGGTAAACGTAAAAGCCGGGTTCGATTATGAGTACTTCAGGTTTCAGCAGGATGTTGATGTTGATACCAATCTAAATCCCTACGAGCATTTCACAAGTTATGGAACCGTGTTTCTTTCATTTAATGCCGATTCCCGCGATCGGGCATATTTCGCCCGGAAAGGGATTGTTGCAACCCTGAGGGGAGAATACGTGATGCCCCTTGCCGACAACTGGTCGAGGCAGATCTTTTCCAATGCCGGAGTGTTCTATCTTAAATACGAGCATTTCATCCCTCTTTCACCAAAGTTCGTTTTACAACCCGGACTCTTTGCAGGCGGTATCATCTGGGACAAGAACTCCCCTCCGCCACAGCATATTTTCGGTGTAGGCGGGTTGTGTTCGCGCAATTACATCGATCAGTACGTGAGTTTTACCGGATTTCAGTTCATTCAGAAATTTGGGTATTATTCTACCATAGTCAGGCTAAAGCTTCAGTATAATGTTTATCAGAACCTTTATCTTACTATGAGGGCTGATGCGGGAACCGACGTGAATGATTTTTCACAGGTTTTTAAGCCTGTAAATTATCTCTGCGGATATGGACTCACCGCAAGTTATAACAGTTTTATCGGCCCGGTGGAACTTACCCTGATGGGGTCGAATATGAATTCAGGACCGATGGTTTTTGTTAATATAGGATATAATTTTTGATGTACGATGTACGATGTACGATGTACGATTTACGATGTACGATGTACGATGTACGATGTACGATTTACGATGTACGATGTACGATGTACGATGTACGATGTACGATGTACGATGTACGATGTACGATGTACGATGTACGATTTACGATGTACGATGTACGATGTACGATGTACGATGTACGATGTACGATGTACGATGTACGATGTACGATGTACGCAATAACGCAATAACGCAATAACGCAATGCCCACGCTTCTACAGGTTGAAAACCTTACACGACATTTCGGAGAGAAAGTACTCTTTGAAAATATCTCTTTTTCGATAAACCAGTACCAGAAAGTTGCTTTGATAGCGGGCAATGGCGCTGGCAAGACTTCGCTGCTGAACATTATCAACGGCATCGAGCCTTCCGACGGGGGAACGGTAAGCCTTTTCAACCAGGCCAGCATGGCCTATCTGAAGCAGGAACCTGATCTGAATGAAAACAACACGGTATTCGACGAGGTATATACCACATCAAACGACGTACTTAAAACCATTCATGATTATGAAGAGGCGCTTGAGTCGCCCGACAAAAATCTCCTTTCCGGGGCCATGGAACGGATGGACGCTATCAATGGCTGGGATTACGAGAGCAGGATCGGACAGATTCTTTCGCGACTCAGCCTGTCGGCCATGCACTTGCCTGTTTCATCCTTATCGGGTGGTCAGAAGAAACGCCTGGCCCTGGCCAAGGTTCTGATCACTGAACCCGATTTTCTAATCCTCGATGAACCTACCAACCATCTTGACATCGATATGATTGAATGGCTGGAGGAATATCTCACCCGAAACCAGGTTACTCTTCTTATGGTCACTCACGACCGCTATTTCCTGAATAATGTGTGTGATGAGATACTGGAAATGGAAAATTCACAGCTTTTCAGGCATAAAGGCAATTACGAGTATTTCCTCGAAAAATCACAGGAGCGTAAGGGTAATGAGACCCAGGAGACCGAAAAGGCCAGGAACATCATGCGAACGGAACAGGAGTGGATGCGACGGATGCCGAAAGCCCGTACAACCAAATCCAAAGCACGTATTGATTCGTTTTATGAACTGAAGGAAAAGGCGGCAAACAAAACCTCAGAGCGAAGCATGACTCTGGGAATGGAAGGTGCGCGGATGGGAAAAAAGATCCTTGAGGTTCATGACGTAAGCTTCTCCTGGGGCGATTTACCTATTCTTAACCACTTCGGGTATATTTTCAAGCGCCGCGAGAAGATCGGAATCATAGGAAAGAATGGTTCGGGAAAATCGACCTTTCTGGATCTTGTTACTTCAGGGATCCGCCCGCAGAAAGGTACGATCGAAACCGGGGGTACAATAAAATTCGGGCACTACCGTCAGCAGGGGATAAGCTTCGACGGGCAGACCAGGGTAATCGACGTGGTGAAATCCATAGCCGATGTGATTCAGCTTAGCAACGGGGATAAAGTTACTGCAGCCCACTTCCTTAATTATTTCATGTTCCCTTATCCCATGCACCATCAGTTTGTGTACAAACTGAGCGGGGGAGAGAAGAGAAGGCTATACCTGGTGACTGTATTAATGCAGAACCCCAATTTCCTTATCCTCGACGAGCCTACCAACGATCTCGACATACTTACTCTGAACATACTCGAAGAATACCTGGTAACATTTCAGGGATGCGTTCTGGTAGTGACTCACGACCGTTTCTTTCTTGATAAAATAGTAGATCACCTGTTCGTGTTTGAAGGTAACGCGGTGATCAGGGATTTTCCAGGAAATTACAGTCAGTACAAGGACTGGGCCGATCAGAGAAAGCGACAGGCAGCGCTTGACAGGTCTGGCGCCATTAAAGAAGCCGCTCCCTCATCCGCAGTGACAAAAACAAAAAAACAAGGCCTGAGTTATAAGGAAAAGCTTGATTTCGGGACCCTTGAAAACGACATCCTGAAACTTGAGCAGGAGAAGCAGGATCTTGAAACGGCCCTTGGTTTGGGTGCTCTGGACCAGCAGGAGCTTACGGAGAAATCGCAACGCTATTCAGTGGTGCTGGAGGAGATAGAAATCAAAACAGAACGTTGGATGGAGCTCAGCGAGAAAAATTTATTCTGAAGCTCCGCTTTTTTCTTCGGGAGACTGTGTCTTCTTTTTCTGGAGGATTCTTGTGAAGTACAAAGAGGTTCCGAAAAGTACGACGGCAAGGAAAAGAAAGGCAATAACCCGGTAGCCGACTTCCATATGCCCAAGATCCACCACAAACAGGTAAACAGCAGTGACCAGAAGCATGAAAATAGCCATCCAGCGGTATTTCCTGTTTTTCAGCACCTGGCCGAGGATAAAGTACAGTATGGCGGCTCCTGTCCATGCAGGGGTAACGTAATTTGAGGGTACGGCCATATATAACGCGAAGGCAAAAGTGAAAAAAAGGCAAAACAGGTAAATCGTTCTGAACATCTCGGTTTTCAGTTCCAGGCGCATTCTCTGCCAGTTGATGAGTCTTGCCGTGATAAAGGCTGATATCGCGAAAGTAAAATTCACAGAATCGAGCCAGGCTCCTGAAATCATGTATATCAGAAGCAGTCCGACAAACAGAATCGTGTTTACTATTACAATGAACTGGCTGCGGAACCAGAGGGCCCAGGATACCACGAGCACGCTTTGAAGTGCGAGAAAAAAATAGGCTCCCGGCAAGCCGGTAAACCCGTAAACGGCGGCGCTCAGGGCCAGGAAGCTGAAAATGGCATAGAATGCCGAATCGAATACCCTTTCGGTTCTGAATTTCAGAAAAATGGAAAATGCGATGCAGGCAACGAAGACCCCGGCAAAAATCCCGCTGTAACTCTTCATGTAGAAGAATAAGACATCAAGCATTAGCGCCAGGAAGAAAAAGATCCCGTTAACCATCACCGATGAAGTGTAAACGCTTGCTTTGAACCGTTCATCTTGTTTTACAAGCGGGGCCAGTGAAAAGATTGCTCCATATGAAAACAGGTAGACCAGGTTGAACTGTGGCGCCAGAATGCCCCCTATGGTATGCCCCATTACCGGATTACCCATCATCCAGAGGATATGGGCTAAATAGATTGTTATAATTGAAAAGATCATCTGATGCCACCATCCGTAACGGTAAAACAACCAAACCGATGTTGCTGCCGCGATGGTGAGAAGGGGCAAGGATACATGAGTTAAGTCGCTGAAGACGGATGTAGTCAGGATTAAAAAAATCGCGATGGCGGCTATAAGTTCTGATTTCAGCAGGGTCGATCGGTATATCTGAAACCCTACGGCTATAAGCAGAAGAATTACCACGGCCTCTTTAATCGGGATGACCTGGGCAGCACTGAAAAAATACAGGCGCATGGTCACGTAAAATAATAACAGATGTGTGCCTATGTTGAGCATATAGGCAAGATGATCGTGGGTGTTTTTCAGGTAACGTGAAAGAGTATACACTCCTGCCACAGCAAGATATCCTATCGCGCTGGAAAGATAGCTGTTCGTTTGTTTCCCGATAAACATCATCAGAAATCCGATACCGAATAGCATAACCACAATACCGATCCACGAGAGACCGTATTCGAGGATATTCGATTCGATGGTCACAGAGTCAACAGATACAGTCTCTCCATCGGAAAAGCCTGCATCTTCAATATTTCTTACCAGTGTTTGCTTACGGGAACCTGAAAGGACCTTTTCCTCCAGGGCAGAAAGCCGTTCTTCAAGACGGGCTATTTGTTCAGAAATTTTTCCAAATTCCTGTGCTTCCGGAGTTTCATGTTGTGACATAATTTTCTCTCCTTTCAGGTTCCCGGGCAAATAAATCGGATGGCTATTTGAGTTTTCTGAGATAATTTACGAGAGCCCAGCGCTCAGAATCTTCGGTGATGGTTTTACCGAAAGCCGGCATTTTGTCTCGGCCTGTTGTAATTTTATAAAAGATCTCGCCATCGGTTTGTGACTGGAACGCAGCTGCTGTAAAATCGCCGCAGGATACGCCAAGTGTGGCAGCTTTAGGACCGTCGCCAAGACCGTCTTTGCCATGGCAGGATCTGCAATGTTTTGCATACAGGTCTTTGCCCGTGCTTACATCACTAGCATTGGTGTTTTTCATGGTCTTGTATTTGTCGGGTGCTACCCATTTTGCCGGTTTCTGAGCAAAGCCCACTACACAAAAAACAGTTAACATAAAAAAGATTGCCAGTAAACGGCTTACATTCTTCATTTTCATAATTACCTCCTGATTAAATAGATTAGTTTATATTGATTGTTGTTTAATTTGATGCAGTATGCGATTGTTCCTCCAGCAGGGCAATTTTTCCAAGATGCCTGATACGGAAAATAGTAATGATAGCATAGGTAAAATGGAACCAGACCAGGCTTAGCAGTACGATGAGCGTATATACCATCCAGAGCGGGGCATTGGTGTCGCCAAGCCCGCGTTTGATAACTACCAAAGGAGGAAGCGGTTTGCCCCAGGCAATGGTTGCAGTAACTTCGGCGGTACCATAATTTTCGTTGTCTTCGAATTTAGCGATGATTGGCAGGTTGCCAACGGAATCACCGGGCAGGGTGACCGGAAAGTCAAGGTCTGCATGCCCGCCCTTTATAGTTTGTTCACCGATTTTCAATAATGAAAAAGTGCGGGGAACATAGAATATCACCATAGACCCGTCGATGGGAACAGAATCACCTTTCTGGCCGATCTCAACAGCAACCAGGTTAATTATTTTGGCACTGTCGGTTTGCGAAAAAGTCAGATTCATAAACACATCCCTTACGTCGGCGGAAGACTCTGAACTCTGGTATTCTTTACTCCCTTCATAAGTGGCAGAATAGCTGTATTTTCCTTCGGTATTCCTGGGAACGTCGAGTTTGCCGGGCAGGGTAAAAGTGGCTTTACCGGCATCGTTGGTAGTTCCTTTTCCGAGCAAAACCTTATCCTTTGCACCCTGTACAAAAAAACTTACCTGCATCCCCTGAAGAGGAACCGTCTGGTCATCCTTTTTGCTTGTGAGTTTTGCATTAAGCATGCGGGTTCCTGCACTATTGAGAAATTCCAGTTTCAGTCTCGAACGCAGAGGGTCTTCAGCCCGGCATACAACCGCTGAAGAGAGAAAAAGAAGAACAAGAACACTGGCAACTATTTTTTTTGCATGTCTGTTTTTGCGGATCATCCGTCGAAGGATACGGTCTTTGGCGAGTTTTCGTAATTTAAAATAATCCCGTTCATCGGCTGAATTCACTCTTACCACAGGCACGATAGGAAGGAATTTTGAGAACAGGAAGAACAGAAGCATCCAGATGGCGATACCCATAGCGGTAAGTGACCATTCTACCCAGCTTGGAGCATAATTCGCAAATTCAGGCCTCATATCATGCAGCGGCAGCAAAGGTGTTTCAAGGGTCGGGATAATGATGAGATATCGTTTGACCCAGAGAGCAGTCACTGCGATAAGGGCTGCAAATACAATGGTGTTGATGCTTCTTAAACGCGGCAGGGCGATCAGGATGATAGGCAGCAGAACTCCAAGGAAGGCTGAGAAAAAGAACCACCACCAATATGTTGATGAATCAAACAGACGGTGCAGGACTTCCATGTCCCATTTCACACTGCCGTACCAGTTGGTGAGATATTCGCTGAATGTAAAATACCCGTATAACGCTCCGAGTATCATCAGCAGAAGACCCAGGTAGGTAAAATGATTCTTGGTGATGACGGCTTCAAGGCGATAAATCTTCCGGAACACGAACATTACGAGGATCAGCACTCCTGTGCCTGAATAGATAGCTGCAAGTACAAAGTACGGGGCGAAAATGGTGCTGTGCCAGCCCGGCCTGAGGGTCATTCCGAAGATCCACGCGAGAACAGAGTGGACCAGGATAGCCAGCGGGATGATCACGATCGAAATAAGGTCGATGAGCTGGTTGAGCAGTTCGCGCTGTTTTGGGGTATCGCGATAGCCGGCCGACATGAACTTGTATATGCTGTTACGCCAGCGGCCCACGCCTACCGGGTGATCCCTCATAAAAGCAAGGTCACGTACACAGGCAAGGTAAAGAAAGATAAAACTGCCGATGAGATAGGTCGAAATTGCGAACACATCCCAAACAATAGGCGACTGTATTCTGCCGTATATGAGGATGTGCCAGACCCTTTCGAGGCGGCCCATACTCAGGAAAATGTAGCTGGGGCCTATCATTGTTGAGACCACGGTAATCGTTTCGGCCATACGCAATATAGGATGCCGCCATTCGACCCGCATCAGATGCAGGATCCCCGAGATCAGAGCGCCGGCGTAACTTATCCCGATGAAGAAGATGAAGTTGGCGTCGTAAATTCCCCAGATCACGTAATCGCGCATTCCGGTTACAACCTGGCCCTGCGATAACTGAATATATAAGGCATACGTGCCCCAGGCAATGATCGCAACCATAATCGTGATGAAGAAATAGCCATACTTGCCTATAGATTCAAGCTGCGGCTTAAAATCCTCATAGTTCTTTAATGTTTTGTTGTTGTATTCCATGCTTTCAAAAATTATTCAGATATGTTGGCTTCTTGTTTATACAATTCAACTTCCTCAGGTGTCAAATCCTGGAACCCGACTTTATAATCGAACAGACGGTTCACCGGAGGCAGGTAGTATACACCGGGTTCAGTACCCAGCTCCTCCATATAACGGTAGGCTGCCTTTTGCTGGACGAGTTCGCTGAATCTCACAGTCTCTGTGCCGTTGGTAACGGTGTCTTCGTTCTTGTCGCCATAAAAATAGACTCCGTTCGGACAGGCAGTGACACAGTTAGGAAGTATCCCCTGACGTACCATATCGGGACAGAAATCGCATTTGCCCACGGTACCGACTTTCTGAGGCCAGCTTGTTTCGGGTGAATATTTTTTGCCTTCCGGTAAAGCGGCCTGTTCCGGCTCGCCCCAGTTAAATACTCTTGAAGAATAAGGACAGGCTGCCATGCAGAATTTACATCCGATGCAGCGGTCATTGTCGATCAGCACGATGCCGTCGGTACGTTTAAACGTTGCTCCAACGGGGCAAACCTTAACGCAGGGAGGGTTGTTGCACTGGAAACAAGGCTTGGGAAACCAGTAAGGCGAGGTGTCCTTGCTGTCGCGTAACAGGAAGAATTTGATCCATTCGATCCTGGGTGGAAGATGATGCATGCTCTGGCATCCTTCCAGGCATTTCCTGGCATTGCGGCAACGGGCCAGGTCAACAACCATAACCATTTTTTTGTTAGGGATACCCTGACGGGCTTCCTTGCCGGTGGCAGGGCAGGCATGACAATGGCCCTTGTCGACCTCGACCAAAGTACCGTCGGGAGAAAGCAGTTTGACTTTTTCACCTGTTTCTTTGCTTGCCGGCTCAGGGTTCGACACAGCTGATAAAACCTTACCGCCTCCCCCTATGAGGGCGGTGGCTCCGGCAGCCAGGCCAAGTTTCAGAAAATTTCTGCGTGTGGAGTTGCTGTTTTTTTCCATTGTTTAAATTTGTATTAAAACTCAGAAAACCAAGGCGTTGAATATTTTAAAATGATTATATATGGCATCCCGGCCTGCTTGGTTTTCAGCTGCCCAAAGCTAATTCATTTGTACATGGAGTAAGGTTTATTCAACATGGAATAATACCTTTGAAATAAAGCTTTATTTCCGGTTCCAGTCGGAAAAAAAACCCAAAACATGTTGATATATATCAATATTTTATACTTTTACACCATGGTCGAATATCTTGAAAAATCTACGATGAACTGTTTGGACTGCTCATGCAAATCATCGCTGTTCTGTCGGTTGAATAATGAAGACCTCAAAATCATCGAACATAACAGACTGAATGTAGTATTCAAACCGGGTGAGACCATACGCAAGCAGGGAACACAAATGACCCATGTGTTATCTTTGAATTCGGGGATGGCAAAGCTGTACCTTGAAGGTATCGAAAACAGGAATGCTATTCTTCGTATTGTCAAGCCGACTAATTTTATCGGGGGGCCAGGCATTTACCTTGACCAGATGCACCATTATACTGTTATGGCGCTGATAGAAACATCCGTTTGTTTCATTGATCTGAACGCGATCAGGGAAGTCATCAGGAGAAATTACAGCTTTGCCGAGGAGTTCATGAAAGACTTCAGCCGTAACACCCTTAACGTATACAACCGTCTGATTTATCTTACACAAAAGCAAATGCCGGGAAGGATGGCCGATTCTTTGTTATATCTTTTCGAAGAGATTTTTGAAGCAGATCATTTTCCAAGGATCCTGACCAGGCAGGACCTGGCCGACCTTTCTGCCATGTCGCGCGACAGCGCCCTGAAAATCCTGAGGTCTTTCCAGCATGATGGCATCATTCAGTTTGACGATAAGGAATTGCGGCTCCTTGACCGTGAGTCACTGAAGAAGATCAGTCGCATAGGATAATATGGAATTTCGTATGTTTGGCACCGAAATGAGGAATTCCGGAAAAATACCTGTTGACCGCCTGCTGATTTTCCTGATCATTACTATAGGAGCGGTTCTCAGGTTTTATAATTATGGCGCTATTCCTTTCACTCACGATGAGTTCAGCGCAATTTTCCGAACCCAGTTCAATAATTTCCATGACCTCATCGCCAAAGGGGTGGTTACCGACACCCATCCTGCGGGGGTGCAGGTATTCCTTTATTATTGGGTAAAACTCACCGGCCTTTCGGAACCCCTCGTCAAACTGCCGTTCACAATTTTCAGCCTGATCTCCGTTTACCTTATTTATAGCATAGGACGAAGGTGGTTCAGTGCCACCGCCGGCCTGATTTCAGCATCATTTCTCGCATTTCTGCAGTACCCGGTGATGTACGGACAAATTGCAAGGCCTTATGCCAGCGGGCTATTCCTCGTATTGCTCATGGTGCATTTCTGGACAAACCTCATGCTTTCACCAAACAGGCGGTACTATCTGAATCTTGTCGCGTATATTCTCACTTCCGCACTCTGCGCCTATAATCACCATTTTTCTTTGTTGTTCTGCGGAATCGTCGCTCTGACCGGCGTTTTCATGATTTCAAAACCTCGCCGCATTTCTTATATTCTTTCATGGATCCTGATTCTTCAGTTGTATGTTCCCCACATATCCATCTTTCTCGGCCAGCTTAAACAGGGTGGAATAGGCGGGTGGCTGAGCAAGCCAAGACCCGATTTTATTCTCGATTACCTGGGGTATGTGTTCCAGTTCTCATGGTATGTGTATGCCCTGGTAATACTTCTTGTTGTACTTTCCCTGGCATGGAGGACCAAAGGAAAAAAGACAGACCGTCGGCTGGTGCTGGTTTCATTTTTATGGTTTTTTATACCCCTTCTCGTCGGATTTCTTTACTCCTGTTATATAAACCCGGTGCTTCAGTATTCAGTCCTTATCTTTTCCTTTCCATTCCTGTTATTGCTGATGTTTTTCTATTCCAATGCCGGGAAACCCTGGCAGAAAAGCATTCTGGTGGGACTATGCGCCGCTGTTATCATCCCGTCGCTGATATCCGAAAGAAAGCACTACCAGCTCTTTTACCATTCAGCTTATCATGAAATACTCAGTGATGCGAAGCAAGCCGCCGATTCCCTGGGCCGCTCCAACTGCTTTGTTCTGATCGATTCACACCGCAGCTTTACCGATTATTATCTGGCCAGACAAGAGATGCCTGGGTTTCACCTCAGCTATCTTCATGATGTGTTTGAACCTCCCGTGATCAGCAGCATCATTGATACCTGTACCGCAATGTATTTCGTTTACGGTTGTATTTCGAATTCAAAATGGGAGGACTACCCAATAATTCAGGCGAAATATCCGAAGCTGTTAATCCACAAAAGGCTTAATGAAGGCGACTTTTACGTGTTCTCAAAAGACAGTGTTCACGGCCTTAATGAATATTATTTTACGTCGGATGTGGATTTTGCTTCGAACCGCACGGGATGGGATAATTTCCAGCCTGCCGGTGTCCGGGTCTCAGGTATGGACCCGCTGACACCCGTTTTTTATATGGACAGCAGCACGGAATTCAGTGCGGCGTTCAGAGGATCCCTCAGGGACATCAGCCGTCAAAAAAATGATATTATAGATCTTTGGGCCGATGTTGAAACCGCCGAAGGGTTCACTGAAGCCTACCTGCAGCTGGGCATTTATCAGAAGGAAAAACTGCTTTCGTTCCAGTCCGCAGCTATTCATGGCAGTAAGCCTGGCAAGTTCCGCCGCATCTTTTGTTCATACCGTTTGGCTGATATTGACTGGAGGCATCATTTTCTGAATGTCCGCGGCTTCATCTGGAACCCGAAAAAGCAGGACCTTGTTATACAGCGGATGTCGTTTCGTATAAGGCAGGGCAATCCGTTGCTATATGGACTGTATAGAAAAATAGAGTAGTTTTATCATTTGATTTGTCTGCGGATAACATATTCCCGGATAGGAGACCAATGACCACAAAAAAGAAAACAGCTCTCGTTAAAAAGACCATCCATCTTAAAAACATGGTCTGCAACTGCTGTATCCGCCTGCTTAGGAAGGAACTTGAGATTGATGGTATTGTTTTGCACGATATTAAACTTGGTACTGTCGAGCTCTCTTATGATCCGAAGAAGATTCCCCTGAAGATGATTGAAAAGATGCTTGAGGATTTCGGTTTTGAGATTATCGTCGACAAAGAGAAGATCCTGGTTGAGCAGATAAAGCAGGCCATGATAGATTTGATTCACAACTCCACGTATAACGCCATGGTAAGGAACTCGGATTACCTGGTAGAACGTTTTGATATGTCGTATCCCTATATTTCTTCATTGTTTTCAAAACACGAAAATACCACCCTTGAAAAATTCACCATCTTTCATAAAATAGAAAAGGTAAAAGAGCTTATACAATATGGCGAACTTACCCTTAGCGAGATCGCTTACATGATGGGCTACAGCAGCGTACAATACCTCAGCACACAGTTCAGGTCGGTAACCGGAGTCTCAGTGACGGACTATAAGGCGAACCCAACGCTTGAAAGGAAACCCCTGGATCAGCTGGCAGACGGGAGTTAGCGCTTGCTCGCAGCTTCACACTGCGGCTACGGTGTCGCGTATCGGTCGCATCTTTGCGTCGCGGCTACGGTTCCGCTCCGCTCCACCTGATGCCGCTTACGCAAAATGCTCTTTTTGCTCCACCTGAGGCGGCTTAGGTGAACAGCTTCGCATTCCAACAACTCATCTTAAAATCTTATACAACTTAATTTAAATATCGTAATAGATACATATGTTCATGTATGTACTTTTGTTGTCGAAGAATGCATTCCTTCTATTTCTAAACCGATCTAAAAAACTAAACTATGAAAACAAGAAAATTTGCCAGAACCGGAACGATGTTAATGTTGGGAATATCCCTTTTTACACTGTCCCTGAACGGATGCACAAAAGCCGAAACTTCTATTGCACCCGCCGCAACCGCTGATGACTCACAGACAAAGGAGGCCATCCTGAACTATTCTTATACTGACTCAATCCCAACAGCGAGCTGTTGCATGGACTCCTTACCTTATGAAACTCTGAGCCCAGAAGAAACGGAAGGCCTGATATACATGCGTGAAGAGGAGTACCTCGCTCACGATGTTTACCTTACACTATCTCAGTTATACGCTAAACCTATTTTTCGGAACATTTCAGCCAGCGAATTGCGGCATACTGCTGCTATTAAAGCATTGCTCATCAAATATAATCTGGAAGATCCTGCTGCCAACCATGTGACCGGAGTTTTCACCAATCCAACGCTACAGACCCTTTATACGGCGCTGGTCAGCCAGGGTTCGACATCATTATTGAACGGATTGATTGTAGGTGCGACCATTGAAGATCTGGATATTGTTGATCTGAAGAATCATCTCCTGACAGTCGACAACCAGGATATCACAATGGTGTTTAATAATTTGATGCGGGGTTCCCGAAACCATTTGCGTTCTTTTTATGCAAATATCCTCTTCATTGGTGGTACCTATACTCCTCAGTATTTAACCCTGGATGAGTTTAATGCGATCATCACTGGTAAGCACGAAGCAGGACCCGGATGTTAACTTAATTGAAATATCCATGATCCACTTTTAATCACATTAGTGATACGGATCATGGATATTTCATTTTTTTCTTTCTGATAAATTTCCCGAAGCTTGCTGCAGAATTTGAACCCAGAGCTGGCCTCGGGTTTTGTATCTTTATCTTTGATTAAAATTTTATACATTATTATAAAAATTTCGTAACACCCATGCCGGGTGAATGCGGTAATATTGCATCATATTAAAACCCTCTGTTATGAAACTTAAAAAAAATGTAGCCGTTAGCGAGTCAGGATTGCTTTTCAACCCGGTAACAGGTGAATCTTTTTCGGTCAACCCGATCGGAGTTGAAATTCTGAATCTCCTGCGCGAAGAGAACACCGACGAGCAGATCTATTCGTCTATTCTGGCAAAATACAGTACCGATAAATCCACTTTCGAGAAAGACTACGAGGATTTCATCGGCATTCTTACTCACAACAATCTCCTCGAAAAACATGAAGAAACAAACGCTTAATATCGCCGTTACTGCCCTTAACGCCATCGACAGCCCGGGTCCCGGAGTTTCGGTGATCAGGGCTTTGAAGGAAGCGGCTTCATTCGATACCCGCATTATCGGGCTATCGTATGAATCGCTGGAACCCGGCATATATATGCACGACCTGGTCGACCGCACCTATTCGATTCCATATCCTTCTGCCGGCATCGATTCGCTCTTTGAAAGATTGTTGTATATCCATGAAAAGGAAAAGCTGGATGTGATCATTCCCAATTTCGATGCGGAACTTTATCCTTTTATAAAGCTCGAGCATAAGTTAAAGACTATGGGGATTCACATGTTTCTGCCAACCCTTCATCAATTTGAAGAGCGTCATAAAGTTAACCTGAATGATTTCGGAAAAAAATATGGTATCAGTGTCCCCAAGAGCAAGGTGATCTATGATCTGAACACAGTTCACAGCCTGCCTTCCGAGTTTTCTTTTCCGATGATTGTAAAAGGCAAATTTTATGATGCTTCGATTGCCTACAGCATCGAACAGGTAAAAAGCTATTTTAACAAGATCAGCGCCAAATGGGGGCTTCCTATCATCATCCAGGAGTTTATTCACGGTACAGAATTTAATGTGACCGGACTGGGCGACGGAACCGGGAAAACCATTGCAGCCGTGCCGATGCGCAAACAGTATATTACCGACAAGGGCAAGGCCTGGGGAGGGATCAGTATTTCAGATGAAAAAATGCTCGACATGACCCGGAAATTCCTCAGGACTACCAAATGGCGTGGCGGGTTTGAGCTGGAGCTGATGAAAAATAAGGATGGAGAGCTTTACCTGCTTGAGATCAACCCCCGCCTGCCGGCCTGGATCTATCTGGCGGTCGGAGTGGGGCAAAACATCCCCGAAGCATTGGTGAACCTGGCTCTTGGGAAGAAAGTGGTCCCGTTTAAAGACTATACCGTGGGCAAGATGTTTGTGCGGTATTCCTGGGATATGATCGTAGACCGGGAGGAGTTTGAGCAAATCAGCATGTATGGGGAACTTTAAATAAAAATGAATATCGAATGTCGAACATTGAATTTTGAACGTTGAAGTGAATCATGAATTATTCGAAATTCAAAATTCGTTAATCAATATTCGATATTCAATCAACAAAATCAATAATTAACTCATAGATATATGTCAAAACAACGATATGAACGTCCGGTGATCAAGAAACTTGAAACCGGTATGCCGAACAAATTCGGAACAAGAACAGAATACCAGCCTATGACCCACATCGATGGTGTGCCGGTTGCAAAGCTGATGAAAGAATACGGGTCACCTTTGTTTGTGATTTCCGAAAAGACCATCCGCAGTACAATACAGAAAGCAAAGAAGGCATTCAGGACGAGGTACCCCAGGGTGCAGTTTGCCTGGTCGTACAAGACCAATTACCTGAATTCGATATGCAGCATTTTTCACCAGGAAGGATCCTGGGCCGAGGTGGTTTCGGGATTTGAATATGACAAGGCAATCAGCCTGGGGGTGGACGGGAAGAAGATCATCTTCAACGGTCCGGAAAAAAGCGAGGAAGATCTCACCAAGGCAATAAAAAACGATTCGCTTATCCATATCGACCATCTCGATGAGCTGTACACTATTTCTGAACTGGCCGAAAAACTCAAAGCCCGTCCCAGAGTTGCCATCAGGGTTAACATGGATACCGGTATATACCCTATGTGGGATCGTTTCGGGTTCAACTATGAGAATGGACAGGCCTGGGATGCGATCAACAAGATCATGCATTCCGATAATATGGAACTGGTGGGACTGCATTGCCATATCGGCACGTTCATGCTTGCACCTTCGGCCTATGGTATTGCTGCATCAAAATTGGCAGAGCTGGCCTTGTCGGTGGAGCAGAAATTCAAACACGAAATAAAATATATCGACCTGGGCGGAGGATTTGCTTCTAAAAACACTCTGAAAGGAGCTTATCTGCCGGGTTCCGACACTAACCCGACGTTCGATGATTTTGCCGAAGTCATTTCATCGGCTTTACTGAACAGCAATTTCAAACAAGAGAAGCTGCCTATGCTTATTCTGGAAACAGGCCGTGCCCTTATTGATGAAGCGGGCTTTCTTCTGGGATCGGTGATCTCGAACAAACGTTCAAGTACCGGTCGTCGCAATACAATCCTCGATATCGGCGTTAATATATTGTTCACCGCGTTCTGGTATGATCATAAGATCACCCCTGCACAGGAATTTACCCATTATTCGGAAGATACCTGCATTTACGGGCCTCTTTGTATGAATATCGATGTGATCCGCGAAAGCGCCAGTTTACCTTTGCTCAATAAAGACGACCGCGTGGTGATTCATAATGTAGGAGCGTATAACATGACCCAATGGATGCAGTTTATTGCGCTCAGACCTAACGTGGTACTGATCGACCTGGAGGGGAAGCCCCATGTTATCCGCCTTCGCGAAACCCTTGACAATATGAACAACATGGAGAACGTACCGGTTCATCTGAAAAAATTTAATTTGTAATTTTATTCTTTGAACCTGCAACCCAACTGTGAAAAAACTAAGGGCCGTTTTTCCATCTTTCTTTTCGAGCATAGTCAACAGCTATACGCAGATCTTTTTTTCGAACAGCAGGATCTTCGCTCTGATCCTGATCGTGGTTTCTTTTTTTGATTTCTGGGCCGGATTAAGCGGAGTCATTGCAGTGATTGTCTCCAATACACTGGCCTACCTCATCGGGTTGAACCGGGTCAGTATTACAAAAGGATATTATGGGTTCAACAGCTTGCTGGTTGGCCTGGGATTAGGAGTATATTATCAGCCCGGGCCGGAATTTTTTATTGTACTTTTTTTTGCGGCCTTACTTACACTCTTCATCACGCTAATGCTTGAAGGGGTTGTGGGAAAATACGGTCTGCCTTTTCTGAGCCTGTCGTTTTTACTCGGAACCTGGGCTGTAAGCCTTGCTGCCAGGCAATTCACCGCCCTTCACGTGAGCGAAAGGGGGATTTACATGACCAACGAAATGTTCAGGCTTGGGGGGTATGGCATGGTTACTTCTTACAACTGGCTTAACAACGTGGGGATACCTGAATCGGTGAGGCTGTATTTTACTTCCCTGGGGGCGATCTTTTTTCAATATCATCTGTTTGCCGGTATCCTGGTCGCAACTGGACTGCTTATCTATTCTCGAATTGCCTTTATTTTATCTCTTGTGGGTTTCTTCTCAGCCTGGGCTTATTACCATTTTATCGGGGCCGATATAAGGGAACTCAGTTATAGCTATATCGGGTTCAACTTCATCCTGACTTCCATCGCAATCGGCGGATTTTTTATCATCCCTTCACGGTGGTCGTTCCTATGGGTGATCCTTCTAACTCCGCTTATCTCGATAATCCTTACAAGCACACAGATGGTTTTTTCGATGCTGCAACTCTCGGTGTACTCCCTTCCGTTCAATATGGTTGTGATGTTATTCCTTTACTCCCTGAAATTCCGGGAGCGTTTCTTTGATAAACCCGAGCTGGTCAGTTACCAGCAGTTCTCTCCTGAAAAGAACCTTTATGCCCACCTGAATTACCGCACCCGCTTCGGAAAAGCCTTTTATTTCCCATTCGCCCTTCCATTCTGGGGTGAATGGAAAGTGACCCAGGGACATAACGGTAAATTAACTCATCAGGGTGACTGGCGTCATGCCTGGGATTTTGAAGTAACGGATGAGAAAGGAAAGACATTCGGTGATAGTGGCAACGTATGCGAAGATTACTATGGCTACAACAAGCCCGTGATAGCTCCTGCCGATGGCTGGGTAGAGGAAATTGTGGATGGTGTTGATGACAATGAAATCGGGAATATAGACCTGGATCATAACTGGGGAAATACGCTTGTACTGAGGCATGGCGATCAGCTCTACTCAAAACTTTCTCACCTCAAAAAAGGAAGTTTCAAAGTTGCAAAAGGAGATACCGTGAAGAAAGGAAGAATCGTGGCCAGCTGCGGTAATTCGGGCCGTTCGCCCTATCCTCACATACATTTTCAGATTCAGTCAACGCCTTATATCGGGTCGAAGACCCTCGATTATCCCATCAGCCATTACATAAACCATAAAAAAGGCACATTCGAATTAACCTCCTGGGAAAAACCAGAAAACGATGTCATCGTCTCAAATGTAAGCAAAAACAGTTCGCTTGAGAAGGCCTTTCATTTTATTCCGGGGCAGAAGCTCAGTCTTACTGTAAATCCCGGTGGCGAAAAGGAGTATCATCTTAACTGGGAAGTGGAGATCAGTGCGATCAACACAAGCTACATTTACTGCGAAAAAACCAATTCCAGGGCCTGGTTCAGCAACGATGGCGACATCCATTATTTTACACATTTCGAAGGCGACCGTTCTTCCCTGCTTTTCCGGTTTTTCCTCGGGGCATATAAAGTCATGATAGGGTATTATCCCGGTCTTCTGGTGAAAGACAGGTATCCGATATATACGTTCAGTAACCGTTTTCTGGGTATAGTTCAGGATTTCGTTGCACCTTTCTTCCTGTTTATCAGCTCGGAATACAGCATGAGTTATACAGGCATGGAGGATGAAGTGATGCAAACAGGCATCCGACTGAAATCTTTAGCCCTTGCAAGAGTCGGAGGGCGTGAAGTGAAACGGATGGAATGTGAACTTTTCATCGGAGCGCATGGTTTGGAGACATTTGTCATCAAAGAAAATGATAGAACTACTGAGGTTAAACTACTCGCCGAACGATGACAATCAAAAACACCCTATTTATTTTTCTTTTCTGGCTGATGACTTTTTCGGCCTATGCCACTGCCCGTCTCGATTATCAGACTGTTGATATGCTCACATACCGCTGTTACAGTGAACAAAAATGGGACAGTGTGATCCTTGTAGGCAAACAAGCCCTGAAACAGGATATCGATTATTATTATCTCAGGGTGAGGATGGGGATCTCGTATTATCAGATCAAGGAATATTTCCCCGCCGTGACCCACCTGAAAAAGGCAAGGGAATTCAATTCCGGCGATTCTTATGTTACGAATTATCTTTACTGGGCATATAAATTAACTAACCGGGCCGATGAAGCCGAACTTATCAGGGCGACAATTCCCCCTGCCGAACGGGACACTTTATATGAAAAACCCGGATTTCTTCAGCAGGTTCATGTCGAAAGCGGTTATACCCTAAGCAGCGACAGGGCTCCTGAAAATCTCTCCACACTCATGGGAGCCGACAGCATATACGGGGAACAGGACCTGTACGGCAACAATTTTTACGGAAATTTTGGGTTGAACATCAGGGCCTCAAACAGGCTTAGTTTCAGTCTGATATACAATTACCTTAATTTTGCAAAGACCAAATATGTGCAATACGGCAGGGTTGAGACGCAGTTTGACAGTATTTCGTACCAGGAATTCAGTAATGATTATTTTTATTCCCTTCACTTTAAAGTGCACGATACTGCCGTTAAATATAATGTGAAACAGAATGAAGCCTACCTGGGGGCAACTATAACTCTTCCGTGGGGAATTAAGGTCATGCCGGCAGTTCACTGGATCAATGTGAAATATACTATGACTAATGTGAACAGCCGCACCGACAGCATCAGCGACACGGCGTATTATCTGAAGGCCGACAGTACGTATTATATGTTCAAATATCCTTCTCTGGTATATTCATTCATTCAAAAGGATACCTCATTTAATAATTTCGTGGCTGCGCTGAGTATCACCAAAGACATTGGGCGTTTTATAATCGGTTTGTCGGGCAGCTGGTCAAACCTGAACGGGTATACGCAGACTGAGGCCGGGCTTTCGCTGACTTATTTTCCTCTGGGCAACCTGAATTTTTACGGAACTACAGAGGTGACAGGTTTTTTTCAACAAAGGAGCAAACGGGTTTTATTCAGCCAGATTCTCGGTGCGAAACTCACACCCTGGCTGTGGGGCGAAGCCAATTTTTATTATGGAGATTACACCAACGCCAATATTTTCAATGGCGCTATCGTTTATAACAATAGTGATAAGATTGATTACCGGGCTGGCGTCAACCTGGTATTTGTTTTAAGCAAGCACATACAGCTGTCGCTCATTTACCAGTATTTTCGTAAAGAGAGCCAGCAGACGTACATGAAAATCGGAGCAAACGGTTCAAAACAGCAAATACAATATAATCCGTATAATACAAATTCAATCATAGGAGGAATAACATGGAAATTATAGGAAAATATCGCAAGAAAATAAATGGTGAAATAGTGAAATGGCGAAATAGCGAAATAAAGAATAAAATCCGGAGGCTGAAGTTTTCACCATTTCACCATTTCACTATTTCTGATTTTCTCCATGCCCGCTTTCGCCCAAACCGACTACGCCACGCAGCAGGCTGCCTTTTCGAAAAGCTATGAGTATGAATCCCGGGGAAACTTCACCGATGCTGTCACCACAATGAAAAGTATTTACCAGGAAGACTCCTATGAGATCAACCTGAGGCTGGGCTGGGTGACATACCTGTTAGGTCAGTTTACCGAGTCATCAGCATACTACCAGAAAGCCATCAAGCTGAAACCATATGCCATTGAAGCCAAAATCGGGTTCGCCAACCCCGCGTCTGCACTAGGCAACTGGGATCAGGTAGTAACACAGTATAATGAGGTTCTTGCAATAGATCCTCAAAACACCACCGTTAATTACAGGATGGGTTCTATCCTTTATGGCCGGAAAGATTATGCCAAAGCCGAGAAATATCTCGAGAAAGTAGTCAACCTGTATCCCTTCGATTACGACAGTATGGTTTTGTATGCATGGACTGAATACCGCCTGGGGAAACTTCGCGAAGCCCAGGTATTGTTCAATAAAGCCCTGCTTATGAGACCCAGGGATGCATCGGCAACCGAAGGACTTGGGCTGATCAAATAAGTTTAGCGTTCAGTTTCTCAGCGCACGATCACAAGTCGCTTGGTTTCGGAGATGTCTCCGGCTGAGATCGAATAGAAATAAATTCCCGCGGAAAAGCTGCTCATATCAACCGGGATCTGGTATCGGCCTGGAGCCTTTATTCCGTCAACAATGCTTAGCACTTTTCTATGGATTTAACCTGATCCGGAAATGCCGGGAGGAACAGTTTGCAGATTATGCAAACATGTTCCTCCCCGGCAAACTAACAAAGTAATCAACTGCTCGTTTTAGTTCATCAATATCCCTTTAAATGTGAACATCCGGTTGTTAGATTTTACCGTTATCAGATAGATTGAAGCAGAATTCAGTTTCATCGGGATAAGGTTACTTAAATCCTGTTTCTTGTCAGAGAAATAGACTGTCCGGCCCAGCATATCAAATACGCCTATCTGATCAGCTTCCGTTAACGTGCTGGAGAAAATCCGTATACCATTCTCACTCAGGTTCACATTCATTGCATCATTTGCAATGGAGTTTACCGAAGTTGTACCGCAAGCGCTGCAAGTGCTCCATAAGAAACAAATGGTTGTATCGGCGGTTCCTGACAGATCTGATAGTCGGTTGGTATACTGCGTATTTCCATTAGTGCAGGACCAGGTTGGATCCAGTGCTTCTTTGGTTGGTCCGGTTCCGTTTACAAATAAATATTCAATAGCCTGGTTTGACACCAATTGTAAAGTTGCTTCAAAAATATCGTTGCCGATAGAAGTCATGGGTGTGCCTGGCCAATTGCTCCAGTTGCTCCAGCTTCCAAACACATAAACCGGGATGGAGTCAGGACTCTGGACCTGGAATGTAACTGCAATGGAATCAACCGGAGGCGAGCCGCAGCTTGCACAGGTCTCCCAGGTGTAACAAACAGTGGTATCGACAGCGCCAAGGTTTAACACTCTGTTGGTGTACTGCGGATTATAGTTGGTACAAGGCCAGGTTGGGTCTAAGCTTTCTTTCACCGGCAGATTACCATTTACATAGAGAAACTCGAAATTACTGTTTGGTGCTAAGGTCAGAGTAGCAGTATAAGTGTTATTTCCGATAGAGGTCATTGGATCTCCGGGCCAATTGCCCCAGTTTGACCAGCTGCCAAAAACATATACATTTGTTGAATCTGGATTTTGGACCTGGAAAGTAACGTTGATTGAAGTCGGACCGGATCCGCCAAACTCTATATCGTCGCAGTAGTATGTTTTGGTTCCTGCTGTAGCGCCTGTTGTACCAAAGTTGAAGAATACCGATAATTTTTTATAGGTATACGTGAAATTGATGGGAGCTGTGCCACTCGCCTGATTGGCAAAATTAAAGGTAAGGGTCTCCCAGGCATCGGCCACGGTTGTATTCACCTGAGTTTCCACGCTTTTAGTCGGGTCGTTGGGGTCTTCCACTTTCATCCTTACCGGTGTTCCGGCATCGGGTGAATAAACGCTCATAGTCATTGAAGTAGAGCCGGGTACAAACGGAACAGGATTAGCAAAACCACCACTGTTTCCACCAATGGTTGTTCCGGCCCAGGTCTCGGCGGTATTTGACTTGATGACTTTGCAAACATTATTGGTTGGGACCACTGGATCGGCCACGATACTTGATGCATTGCCACCAAAGTCAACCAGGTCATAATTGATACTGGGGTTGTCGAAGGTCACGGGCAGGTCTGCCTGAGCGGGTGCAGTGCCGCCAAACTCTATATCGTCGCAGTAGTATGTTTTGGTTCCTGCTGTAGCGCCTGTTGTACCAAAGTTGAAGAATACCGATAATTTTTTATAGGTATACGTGAAATTGATAGGAGCTGTACCACTCGCCTGACTGGCAAAATTAAAAGTAAGGGTTTCCCAGGCATCGGCCAGGGTTGTATTCACCTGAGTTTCCACACTTTTAGTCGGGTCGTTGGGGTCTTCAACCTTCATACGAACGGGGATCCCGGCATCAGGAGAGTATACTCTCATAGTCATTGTAGTAAAGCCAGGGACAAAGGGAACAGGATTTGCAAAGCCACCGGTGTTTCCACCAATTGTCGTTCCGGCCCAGAGTTCAGCAATATTTGACTTTATGACTTTACAAACGTGATTGGTTGGGACCACGGGATCGGCCACGATACTCGATGCATTGCCACCAAAGTCAACCAGGTCATAGTTCACAGTGGAGTTGTCGAAGGTCACGGGCAGGTCTACCTGGGTCAGGACAGGGGGAACGAAAGCAATGTCGTCGCAGTAGTATGTTTTGGTACCGGCTGATGCACCGCTGGTGCCAAAGTTGAAGAATACCGATAGTTTTTGATAGGTATAACTATAATTTATCGGGGCAGTGCCAGTGGCCTGGTTGGCGAAATTAAAGGTAAGTGTTTGCCAGGCATTGGCCACGGTTGTATTCACCTGAGTTTCCACGCTTTTAGTCGGGTCGTTGGGGTCTTCAACTTTCATGCGAACGAGGATCCCGGCATCGGGAGAATAAACCTTTATTGTCATTGAAGTAGCGCCAGGGACAAAGGGAACAGGATTTGCAAAACCACCAGTGTTTCCACCAATGGTTGTTCCGGCCCAGGTCTCGGCAGTATTTGACTTGATGACTTTGCAAACGTGATTGGCTGGAACCACGGGATCGGCCGCGAGGCTCGATGCATTACCGCCAAAATCGACCAGGTCATAGTTCACAAGTGGGTTGTCGAAGGTTACGGGCAGGTCTACATGGATCAGTACAGGAGCGGGGCCAAAGGCGATGTCGTCGCAGTAGTATGTTTTGGTTCCCGCGGCAGCACCGCTGGTTCCAAAGTTAAAGAACACGGTGAGCATTTTGTAGGAATAGGTGAAATTGATCGGGGCGGTTCCGGTAGCCTGGTTTGCAAAATTAAACTCCAGGGTCTGCCATGCATTGGCCACGGTAGTGAGGGCTTCGGTCTCCACGCTTTGGGTCGGCTGTCCCACTACTTCCACTTTCATTCGGATGGGGATGCCTGCATTGGGCGAATAAACACTCATGTGCATTTTGGTCGAACCGGCTACGAAGGGGATGGGGGTTGCCATTCCGGTTGCACCGCCAATGGTCGTTCCGGCCCAGGTCTCGGCTGTATTTGACTTGATTACTTTACAAACCTTATTGGTTGGGAACACGGGATCGGCCACGATACTCGATGCATTGCCACCAAAATCAACCAGGTTGTAATTTATACTTGGGTTGTCGAAGGTAATGGGCAGGTCTATCAGGGGGGCCGGAGCGGCACCGAAAGCGATGTCGTCGCAGTAGTATGTTTTGGTACCGGCTGTTGCTCCGCTGGTTCCAAAGTTAAAGAACACGGTGAGCATTTTATAGGAGTAAGTGAAGTTGATCGGAGCTGTTCCGGTAGCCTGGTTTGCAAAATTAAACTCCAGGGTCTGCCATGCATTGGCCACGGTGGTAAGGGCTTCGGTCTCTACACTTTTAGTCGGATCTCCGACAACCTCAACTTTCATTCGGACAGGGATGCCTGCGTTGGGAGAATAGACCCTCATGTTCATTTTGGTTGAACCGGCCACGAAGGGGATGGGAGTTGCCATTCCGGTTGCACCACCAATGGTTGTTCCGGCCCAGAGTTCAGCCGTGTTTGACTTGATGACTTTACAAACCAGGTTGGTTGGTACCACGGGATCGGCCACGATGCTCGATGCAGCACCACCAAAGTCAACCAGGTTGTAGTTTACATTGGAATTATCGAAGGTCACCGGAAGATCAAGCGGTACCGGCACACTGCATGTAGTACAGGTCGCCCAAACAAAACAAACGGTGGCGTCACTGCTGCCAGTAACCAGTACCCTGTTCGTGTACGTTGCATTACCATTGGTACAAGACCAGGCAGGATTCAACGCTTCTTTCACCGGCGTAGTGCCATTTACAAACAGATACTCGTAATTTGTGCTTGAAGTTAATGGCAGCGTAACTGCGTAAGCTCCACCGCCAATCGAAGTCATAGGATCTCCCGGCCAGTTACCCCAGCCAGTCCAGCTGCCGAAAAGATAAACCGGTGTCGTTGCAGGATTTTGAACCTGGAATGTTACATTGATTGTGGCTGATGGCAGGTTAGTCGAATTCTGACTAAAGCAGAATGCTGAGAGCAGAATGCTGATGATTACGAATAGAAATTGCTTTTTCATATTATTTTTTTTGAAGTTGATACCTCTGTTTTTTTAATTCAACAATATTCCTTTAAATTTCAAAATCTGATCACTTACTTTGATAGTAATGAGATAGATTGAGCCTGAATTTAATGTTATTGGGATAAGACTGGTTATGTCGGATTTTTTATCAGAGAAATAGACCGTTCTCCCCATCATATCAAATACTCCGATTTGATCAACCTCAGTAAGAGTATTTGAAAAAATATGAATACCATCTTTATTCAGGTTTACTCTTATATCATCTTTCATTGTGGAATTCACAGAGGAAGTACCACAGGATGAGCAGGTGCTCCAGAGAAAACACAGTGTTGTATCTGAATTGCCGGGATTAGATAACCGATTAGTATACTGTGAGTTTCCATTGGTACAGGACCATGCCGGATCCAATACTTCTTTTGTTGGTCCAACCCCGTTCACAAATAAATATTCAATAGCCTGGTTTGATACCAGGTGTAAGGTCGTTTCGTACAGATTGCTGCCGACAGAAGTCATAGGGTTACCAGGCCAGTTGCCCCAATTGCTCCAGTTTCCAAACACATAAACCGGGATTGAGTCAGGACTTTGAACCTTGAAGGTTACGGCGATTGAATCAACAGGAGGTGAACCGCAAGTTGCACAGGAAGACCAGTTGTAACAGATTGTTGTATTCTGACTTCCCAATGCCAGTACCCTGTTAGTATACTGGGGGTTATGGTTAGTACATGCCCAGGTGGGATCGAGGACTTCTTTTACCGGGGCATTCCCATTTACATAGAGAAATTCGAAATTACTGTTAGCCGGTAACGTAAGCGTTGCAACATATAGGTTGTTTCCCACAGAACTCATAGGATCTCCGGGCCAGTTGCCCCAATTTGTCCAGCTGCCGAAAATATATACTAATGTTGAATCAGGATTCTGTACCTGGAATGTAACATCTATAGAAGTCGGTCCTGATCCGCCAAAAGCAATGTCGTCGCAATAGTAAGTTTTGGTTCCTGCACTGGCACCCGTGGTACCAAAGTTGAAAAATACCGAGAGTTTTTTATAAATATAAGTAAAGTTGATGGGAGCTGTACCAGTGGCCTGGTTTGCAAAATTAAAAGAGAGGGTCTCCCAGGTATTTGAAACGGTTGTTAGAACTTGTGTCTCAACACTTTTGGTAGGATCGTTGGGGTCTTCCACTTTCATGCGCACGGGTATTCCTGCATCAGGTGAATATACCCTCATGCTCATTGTCGTGGAACCAGGAGCAAAGGGAATCGCTGTCGCAAAACCAACAGTACCGCCAATGGTAGTTCCAGCCCATGTTTCAGCAGTATTTGTTTTGATTACTTTACATGCCTTATTGGCAGGGACGACCGGATCGGCCACAATGCTGGAGGCGTTTCCGCCAAAATCAACCAGGTCGTAGTTTACGGCCGGGTCGTCGAAAGTCACAGGTAAACTCACCGGGATCAATGGCAGATTTTTCGGTGCTTGTCCATAGCAAAATGCTGAAAGCAGAATGCCGAGAAATGCAAATAGTAATTGTTTCTTCATTTTAAGTTTCTTTGTTGTTAGGCATGAATTCGTCGGCTAATGTAATGTGTAGAACATAGCGTAACAAAAAATTATCGTACATCAATAATGCAGCAGGAATCATTATTATATTACATCATAAATACAGCAAATGTATAGATGTAACAATATATGGATGTGTAAAAGAAGAAGATAGAAATGAATAGGATATTTTATAAACACATCAGTGTATACACATGATGTTCAGATAATGAGGACCTGGCGAGGGAGGAATACGCTCAAAGAGTCATCATAAAATCAGTAAGGTTGGCATTTCTGTCCAGCCCTAACTTTTTACGGATCCGGTATCGGCTTATTTCAACACCACGGGTGCTGATGTTCATTAATGTAGCTATCTCCTTGCTGGATATATTCATACGGAGGTAGGCACATAAACTCAATTCACGGGGAGTGAGTTCCGGGTATTGCTTTTTCAGTTTATTAAACAGATCTTCATGAACCTGTTCGACATGCATATTAAACACCTGCCATTGTTTCTCATTATCAATTTCTTTTCCGATCCGTTTGATAGTGGTATTCAGGTCATTCTTAAGGAGATCATCAGCGAGTGAGTTTTTTATCTTGCTCAGTTCATTCTTTAATTTGTGAAGGATATCGTTCTTTTGAATGATGAGCATAGTAGAGTTGGCAAGTTCCTTCTCTTTATGAATCATTTCAAGGTTAAGCGTTTCATTTCTAAGCCTGATCATTTCCTTTTCTGTAATAAGGACTTCTTCCTTCATCTCCTGCTCCCGCTGCCGGAATTTATTTTTTTGTGCCTCCTGTTCTTTAAGATGTGATTTCTCGATGCGCCTGCGAAACAGCTGGTAAACAAGATAAAAAAGGCAAATGATGAGCAGAATGTATAGAATCCATGCATAAACAGTGCGGTACCATGGAGGCAGAATCTTGAATTGATAGTCCAGGACAGGTGTTGTTTTTCCCTGAATTGTCAGGGCTTTAAGTTTGAAAGTATAATCCCCGGCAGGCAGGTTTGTATATTCTTTGGAGTTTTTGAAAGACCATGCAGACCAATCCTTGTCAAAACCATCCAATTTATATTGAAACGATATTGGCTGTTCGGCGAATTGGCTGGCTGCAAAGGAAATAGTTATTGTGTTGTTTTTATATCTGAACTTTGGGAAAACCTCCTGCCGGACGTAGTTGCTGTTATATCTGTAAGTGCCTTCTGAAGTGTCGCCTGATCGCAATTTACTGATATAAATAACAGGTAGCAGGTTGTAATATTTAAATTGCCCGGAATTATAGTGGACAAATCCGCTCTCAATACCAATGATTACATTACTTGCATCCAGTGCATTGATATGGCCGAAAGCCGGAATAACCATTCCTGAAATTTCGACAAAAGGAGCAGTAATATTTGTATAGGTGCCATCTTCCTGGAAACGCAGCACCCCCGGCTGCTGATTATTATAGTACCAGATGTTATTGGCGCTGTCCTGAGTCAGGTAATCAATTTGCTTTGAACCTGGAAACAAAGGATTAAACTGCAGGTCGGGTTCGAACTTGTCGGTGGTTTCATTATATCGGTAGATCCCATATCGGGTTCCGGCAACGAGGCCGGATTTTAGTTTAAAAATCGCATTGCCCTGGTTGGAAGGCAGTCCTTTTGTATTATCG
This sequence comes from uncultured Bacteroidales bacterium, assembly GCA_903916595.1. GTDB lineage: Bacteria > Bacteroidota > Bacteroidia > Bacteroidales > FEN-979 > CAIRDP01. The sequence goes on from CAIWXI010000120.1 coordinate 41,930, forward strand.
TAAAACCTGGTCTCTTTCACATGCCGGAAATTGGCATCTGGTTTTAATCGGAACAACCCCTTATATCCGTGGCTGATCCAGATGAATCCTTTGGAATCCTGTTCAATGTAATGAGAAGACTGGTCATAATCTGATAATTCATTTCTGTACACCCAAAGCTGGCCTTCTTTTTTAAGTACCGACAAACCTGAGTAATTTCCGACAAGCAGTAGCGGTTCCTTACCCTGGGACTTTATTATTTTCCATCCTCCGGGGACAGAAGATATTTTTACAGCTGTTTTGTCCAGTATCTGGAATACTCCCAAATGATGTCCGCACAAAAGAGTATTATCAATTACGGTGAGGCACCAAACCTGGCCTTCAGTACCTTCGATAAGATGAAAGTCTTCATTTTTTTTAAGAGGATTGATGAAATCCTTCCAGAGTATATAAAAAAGGCCCTGGTTTGTTCCGAGGTAAAGTTTATCGCCGAATACAGCCGAAGCATAACCCGACCCGATATTAAAATAGTTCTGAATAAATGTAAGCGGTGAATTAAAATGAACAACCGAAATTCCGTTATCGAGACCCAACCAGATATTTCCTTCCTTATCGCTTCCTGTGCACAGGACGGTACTGTTTGCCAGGCCTCGCTCCTTGTTTATTTCAGACACTACCTGGCCTGAGGTATCCGACACGATCAATCCGTTCTGGATGGTCCCGAAAGCAAAATATTTTTTATCGATAAGAGTTGCCGAGAACAGCTGGTACTTTTTAAGCAATGTATTCACAGGCTTATCCCAAATGTTTATTTTTTCACCGTTATAACGGTACATCCCGTTTTTCGCAGTTCCTATAACCACCTGATCATCATTTAAAGGGAGGATAGTCCACACCGGGTTTCCGGCGAAAAATGAACCATCGGGGATCTGCCGTACTTTCCCTTCCCGGTACTGCATTAATCCCTCCTTCTCGTCATAGATCCATAGAATTCCATTCACATAAAAAGAAAAATAAAACGTGGATCTCGGATATACGATGTCAATAGTGCCGTGATTATAAATAAATACAGCTCTGAATGACTGGAATACGATACCAAAACTGGTTTTATGGATCCTCCAGATTTCATCAAAATCACTGATACGGTTCTTCAGCAATGAGAGCAAGGAATGATATCTGAGCACTCCATTTGCATCTTCTTCATAATAGCCAAAATTGTTATAGGCTCCGACATAGATACGATTGCTGTCGATGCAAATTGAGCGGATTACGAGTCCAATATCAGTGTAAACGGTCCAATGGGCTCCGTCATATTCGACAAGTCCGTTGTTATTTCCAAAGTACATCATTCCATCAGTCGCTTGCGCAAGGGCCCAGTTCTGGGTGCCCCCGCCATATTCCGAGCGGGAGTAATTATGGATCCCCGGCATTCCATAGCGCTGGGCCTGAACGGAGCAGGCCAATAAGATCGCTATGAGAATACCCGGCAGTTTATTCATAGAATCAGGATAAAAAATTCTGATCGATATAGTTTTGAAACTTACTTTTATACTGATCGCTTACAGGAATATACACTGTTCCGTCGAAAATAATGCGGTTCCTTTCTATCACTGAGATCTTTGAAAGATTGATGATAAATGAACGGTGGACTCTCATGAATCGGTCGTCAGGTAATTGGTCTTCAATTGATTTCATGCTCAGTTGGGTCATTACCGGTTTCGAATTGACAAGGTGTATCCTGATGTATTCACTCATCGCTTCGATGTAATTTATGTCGTCAAAGTTAATTCTAAGGATCTTATATTCCGACTTTATAAAAAGAAAATTCTTGTTGCTCGTGATTTCAGCCGGTTTATTCTGCAGGGCATCGAACCAGGTTTTAACTTTGTTCGCTGACCTTAAGAAATCACTGTAACTTATCGGTTTAAGCAGGTAGTCAATGGCATCTACCCTGAAGCCTTCCAATGCGTATTCGCTGTAGGCTGTGACAAAGACAATAAACCGAGGATCCTCAAGTGTTTTCACGAAATCCATTCCGCTGAGATCAGGCATGTTTACATCGACGAACATCAGGTCAACCGGCGTTTTCTCCAGCAACTCAAGGGCCTGAAGTGCGCTTTCGCATAGTCCGGCCAGCTCCAGAAATGGTGTTTTTCTTATATAATCGGCAATCTGTTTTAATGCCAGAGGTTCATCATCAATTGCAATGCATCGGATCATAACGGAATGGATAGGTTCACTGTAAATAATTCATCACTGTCGATGATATCGAGATGATAATCAGCACCATAAAGTAAAGCAAGCTGTTTTCGCGTATTTTCAATGCCGATTCCTGAGAATTCTTTGATCTGGTTTTTATCGGTTTTACTGTTCTTGACTGTGAACAGAAGCCGGTCTTTCCCCGGGATCAGATCAATTGTTACAAACGATTCATTTTTATAGCTGATACCATGTTTGAATGCATTTTCAATAAATGAAATGAACAGAAATGGCGGGATTGTTGCATCAGGGATAACGCCTGGTAAATTGAAGATAATTTTGACTTTCTCACTGAACCTGAGTTTCATCAGGTTGATGTAACTTTCGAGGAATTCCACCTCCTTCTTTAAAGTAGTTTTTTCAGTTTCCGTTTCGTACAGAAGATAGCGCATCATCTTCGAAAGCTTGATTATAGCCTCCTTTGCTTCATCGGTATTGGTATCGACCAGGGCATGAATATTATTCAGAGTATTCATGAAGAAATGAGGGCTAACCTGGGTTTTAAGAAGCGCCAGTTGGTTCGATACATTTTCTTTTTCAAGCCTGACCTTTTCGTTTTCAACCACGATCCAGCGCAGACCGGAACGTAATCCGGTATCAAATCCAACCACAAGAAATGAGAATATCAGAAAATTAGCAAATGGAGGAACGGGTCTGGGCTGACGTTGCTGAGAGCGGGGGGGAGGCTGGGGCGGATCTCCCGGAGGTGGATCTCGATCGGGCCTCACTGGTCGATCAGCCGCTTCCCTGCGTGGTTTTGGCGAATTAATTTTATTCACATCATAAAAATAGGAACCCAGGGTAAGAATCAGGATAAGTCCCAGTAAAGACAAGATGTAAAGTTTTATTTTTCCTCTGAACAGTAAGCCGGGAACAAAAAGAAAACGGTTGATAAGAAATAGTACCGACAGGGGGATAAGGATCTCCAGCTGGTTCACAACGCTTCGCCATAGCGGATTGTTATTGTCCTCCCTGAAAAGGATAGGAGTGATCAGCAAGACCAGCCAGACGAATATAACCAGGGCGATCTCGGTGAATAGTATTGTTTTATTTCGGACTTTCATGCTGATCACCTTTCGTTGTAGTGAAATCCCTGTTACAAAGATATTTTTTTATTATTTAGCACAGGCATTGAGTTCGTCGCTTAGACTGGCTTGTTTATTTTTCATTCAGTTCTTTTTCGGTTCCTGGCCGGGAGCCTTTTGTGGCCTGGAAGTCTTTTCCAGCTCCATGTATTTCGCGAACTGGTCCTTGGTCAAAACCTTGCTGATTTTCTCGTCCCTTGCTTTTTCAAGAGGTTCAACCTTTGCTTTTTCAACAGGCTGCTGCGGATTAGTCTGTGTTTTCTTCAGGTTTTCCATTGCAGTCATGAAATCTTTATACGCGTTGGTTACCGTTTCAGTCTGGGCAGGGTTGAGAGCAAGGGGTTTTATAATTTTTTCCTGGACCATTTTCAGTCTTTCTTCATTTGATGGCGGATTAGCTTTGCCGTTATTGTCAGGCGATTTCGGAGGGTCAAGGGTTCTCAGTTTTTCAGGATCGAACCCGGCTGCTTTTATGGCATACCTTGTTTCAGGACCTGCATGTATGCCAGCCTGCCGTAATTGCTCATGGATTGCTTTGGCCTCTGTGGCAGTTAATGTGGAAGCATTGTATTTCGATAAAATCGTTTTGACGGTGGCTGTTTGCGCAGGAGTAAGAGCCTGGGATTTTTCGGGAGCTTGTGGTGCGGGATTTTGTTTTTCCTGAGAAAAACTTTTTCCGGGATTAAAAAGCATCAGCATAAAAACAAGAGCAATGCCTGTGATTTTCTTACTTTCAAAAAGGGTTTTCATAATGGGATTATTTTAGGTTTGTAAAAAGTTCTTTAATCTCTCCAGGTTAATTCCCCGCCCCTCTGGGGTGGAACCTGGGCCGGGGCTTGCCCCGGGGGAGTGGCCGATAAGGCATAAATGGTTATGGTGTATTTATGAGCGCCTGAAGAAGGCGAGCAGGGAGAAGTATAGGAGATCGCGGCCGTGTCCTTATTGGGTCCCAAGAACCATGGACCCTTATCGGCCTCACCGTAGGGTATGGCACTTACACTTTTATCAATTCCCCATAGTACCAGGTAGGAGTTCAGGTGAATGCTGTCGCCCGGAAACGGATAATGTACCATCGTGATTGCAAAGGATTTTGCAGTGGCAGGAGCGTTAGTCCATGAAAGGGGGATTGAATTTTCGACCCCGTTAACTTTAGGTTCGCACTTATAGGCATCGAGCAGCAGCCCGTTTTCAACCGCGGCGCTGCTCAGGGTAAACAATGAATCCGTTGAAGTTGGGATTTGTACAGGGGATTGTTCTTCGTCTTTCTGACAAGATGATGATATGAATGCGAGCATTAACAGTATCACCATGACCGTATTAATATTTGTTAGCGTTTTCATATTCCGGGTAATTTTTCCGCTTTCTCCGGCAGCGGCAAAGGCAGAGCCTTTGCCGCTGCCGGAGATCCTCTGCGGACGTTTTTATTATTTGAACATGAAATCAGTATTCATTATTTCAGGCATAGCGGCAGGCTGGGAATACTGGAAAGCCCCGCTGGGATCAATGTATCCCAGCCCATCAGCCAGAGCAGTCAGTTTCGTTTTCTGCTCATCCGACATGGTGTTGTAAACCTGTGTGAAAACCGAAGCATAATAGTAGGACAGTTCCCCGTCGAGTTCTCCATAGCGCTCCGACAGTGCGATCACAGTGGTTGAATCGGCTGTGCCGGAAGTAAGGAATTTACGGAGTTCGGTCGATACGGCCTCTCTTTTTGCTACAAGTTCCATAAGTGCGCTTCTCTGGAGGTCAACGATCCCCTTTACCTGTTCAGCCTGGGCGGTGGTGAGGATGTTGAGGAAATTCTGTCCTGCACTGGCGGTCAGTGTCTCATCTATGGTATAGTTCGGATTGCCCATAGCAGGCCAGTCTTTCAGGTAGAAGGAACCGAAATAGGTGCCGTGCCTTTCAGGACAGAAATACACATCGGAAGTCACAGTGCCGGCATACCAGGCGTACATTTCACTTGCATAAGTCATCACGGCCACATTTACATCCTGTGCCAGGCCCAGCCCTTCGAGGGGATTCGATAAGTTGCTGTCCCAGTTCCCCACTCCGTTAAGAGCCTTCAGAGCATCCATTTTTGCTTTCTGTTCAGATGTAAAGGAACTCACAACAGCGCCGAACAGTTTTGCCCGGTCGTAACTGATCCGTCCGTCGGTCCTGTAAAGCTCAGCGGCGTATGCCATCACGGCTTCTTTGCTTAGCCCGGTCGTTCCGCCAGGGATATCGCCTTCCTTTAAGCGGCGGAAAGCTTTCAGCAGGGGGAAACGCTGAAGGACAAAGGCATTGATCAGGTCGATCTGTTGATGTGCGCTTGTAACATACATATTGATCTGATCGGTGGTGAGAATATGCAATACATTAAACGCGATGATGGTGACAAAGCTGGTATTATGTCCGAGTTGAGTGGGATCATTGTCGCGCAGGCACTGAAAACCGCTGTAATCGGCTACTTTTCCCGGAGGCAGGAAGGACTGGGATCCGAGATTTCCTGTAAGAAATGCCAGCCCGTCGAATGCTATGGTATTTCTCTGGGCTTCATCAGAGATAGCCTGGGTTATAGTGTATTGTTCGTTACCGGTGGATGTCGGAACGATAGGGTCGGTTACGGTTGAATCCTTTTTGCAGCCGGCAAAAATCGATAAAAACGGGATCAACATTGATACAATTACTTTTGCTTTCATGGCCTTGGTTTTTAAAGATGAAACATAATTATTTGAAGTAATTCAGGGTAGGTTTGTTTCATGGGCTTTTATTTTTTCAGGAAATTCGTGCAAAAGGAATTTGAACAAATGTACCCCTGGAATGAAGCCAAAACAAAAGCAATCAGCGAACCGGCCGCTTACATATGCAGACCGGGCGCTTTTACCGGTGAAGATAGAACAGCATGGCCAGGTTTGAGGACCCGGCCATGCATGAAAAATTAAGATTGTAAAATGTTGAGACTTTCAGCGATTTTCCCGATCCCGTCGGCTATCAGATCGGCTTGTTTCTGATCAACAGGAATAGTCGACATGATCGTTGCAAGCCTTGCCCTTTTCTCGCACATCTGATTTTTGAGAGGAGTCATATCCGCCATATTCTTAAGATCAATTTTTTTGATTTTAGCCAGCTGGTCGGGAGTCAGGTCAAGCAATTGGACAGGTTGATGTCTGATTTCAGAAAAACTTGCGATTATTGGAAATTTTTGAAAAAGTTCAGGTCAATAACCATTTCCACACCGGCAAAACCCTGATCATTTTGCCGTTTTCTTCGATTGTTTGTTCAGAAGCATCGTTCAATAATATTAAGCCTTCGGTAAGGCCATACGCGTTCAGCGCTTCAAGCAAACCATTGATCTCTCTGGTTTTGGTTTCGCTGGTATCAAAAGAATAACAGACCTGGATAGCCTGAACGATCGCCGTTCCCTGCCTTATCACAAAATCACATTCAAGACGGTCGGAATGATAAAATATTTCAAAATTTCTTCGTCTTAGTTCGAGAAATACTATGTTTTCGAGCAATCTGCCTTTTTCCCCTGAAAACATGAACCCCAGGCGACGTATCAGAGCGTTATCAATAAAATAGGTCTTTTTAAGATTCTGGATTTGCTTTTTCAATGAATAATCAAATTTGCTGATCTGAAAGATCAGATAGGTGTCCTGTAAGAACGACAGGTAATTCCTGATGGTGGTGGCATTTTTAACCCCTGCAACTTTCGTCAGTCCATTAAACGAAGTCAGCTTAGACACATTGCTTGCCAGGTAATTAACCAATTCAAGAATTTCTTTTTCATTTACCAGCTTATTCCGCACAAGCACATCGCGGTACAAAATGCTTTCGTATAAGGATTTCAGGTAATCATCACGGCCTTCTTTCAGATACAACGGAAATCCCCCTGCGTAGAAATATTCATTAAAACAACCAATCAGTCTGGCACGGCCTTCGGTGTCGTAAAGATCTCTTTTTTTCCATTGAAATCGTTTAAACTTGAGGAATTCTATAAATGAAAAAGGGAACAACTCAGTTTGAAGATGTCTTCCGGTAAGATGTGTCCCCAGTTCGCGGCTGAGCATGGTCGCATTGGAGCCGGTAATGAACACCTTGCATCCATCGTCCTGAAGACGGCGCACAAAGCGTTCCCAGCCAAAAACATTCTGTATTTCATCAAAATAGAATGTTTTTTGAACCCCGAATAATTCAATGAATGTTTCGTGCAAAAGTTGAAAATGTTCTACATGAAAATTAATAAGTCGTTCATCATCGAAATTCATATAATAGTCTTTCTCACTGTTCTCATACCTGATCTGGTTTAGAAGGGTTGATTTCCCGCAGCGCCTGATACCGGAGATTACTACAATGAGTTCACCATGGATGATGCTTTCGGGAAAACTGCGAGGTATAAAACGTTTATTCCACACCATCCTCTGCTGATCATACATAACAGTTTTTATAAGGTTTTTCATTTTATGCTTTATTTGAGATGGCTACAAAGATAATAAACCTTCTATTGTAAATGCAAATAAAAGCATTAAAATTACTATTATAAAAGGAATTAGAGTTGAATGTCGGCCTGGCCCTTCTCTGCGTTTCAAAAAAAAAGTTATAAACAGATTTACGCCGGTTAGTCTTACGGCGCCGGCGGTGGGGGCGGAGGAGGCGGAGGAAGAGCTGCCGGTGGTGGCGGGGGAGGTGGCAATACCATCTGGATGACATCCTGGAAGATGCTGTCGAATTTCATTTGCTGATCAGGATTCAGGAGTTTTTTGATCATATCAAAATGCTCATAGGTTACGAGTTCCATCTCTTTGCGGTTCGCAGCAAGGGCAGAGGCCAGGGCTTCCACCGAAATGCTATCCGCAGTTTCAAGTGAAAGAAGGTCGAAAAAGCGTTTATGAAGAACTCTGTCGCGTTCATTGAGCACGTTCAGTTTGGCCCTGTGTTCCTGCCTCAGTTTCTGGTACTGATCCTGTTGTGCGGGATTCAGATTAAGCTCCCTTGTGAGAAATGCAGCCGCCTGAGCTTTATCGCCCGGCCTTTCCCTGCCCGGCCTGTTGAACCACATGAAAGCCATAGTGGCGAGGTTCATTGCAACCAGCAGAATGATGACGACCTGATACAGTCTTGTGATTTTCATGGCTTCAGAGATTAATGGTATTCAGATATGAAAAATATTCGCTTGCAACCGGGTTTGTTGACTTTGCCTGATTGGTGGTTGATTTGTTGAAGTATGTCATTGTGAATACGTTCAGGCTTACCAGAAGCAGGATCACCGCCGCAATCTTCCACACCATGCTGGTTTTTATCTGCCATCCGCTATCTGCCATCTGATATCCTGTATCCTGCATCCTGCATCCTGTATCCTGCATCCTGCATCCTGCATCCTGCATCCTGCATCCTGCATCCTGCATCCCTTTCAGAATCCCCTCCCTCACGTTTCGATCCAGAGTGGCACGACCGGCTCCATCCAGACTCCTCATCACATCATCGGTAAATTGTTCCTTTGCATTCATGTCTTTTTGATGTTTTAATTCAGAAAAACTTGCGCTTATTTATGATTTTGTTCATAGTAATAGCCCAGCAACTCCCTTAGTTTTTGTCTGGCCCTGAACAAGAGAGATTCTACCGACGAAACCGATACATTCATTACTTCTGCAATTTCGGCATAGCTCATATTTTCGATTTTATTCAAGGTGAAAGCGGTTCTCTGGTTTAAGGGTAGTCTGCGGATGGCGGTGAACAGAACAGCCGCCATTTCCTTGTTTTCAAGGCGGATGCCGGGGTGGTAGAACGGCTCACTGCCTGAGACATGGATAAGGTCTTCGCGTCCGAAGATGCTCAGCAGTAGCCCTTTGCGCTTGTTTCTGTCGCGACTCCTGATCAGTTCAAGAGACTTGGTTACCGCGATTCTGTAAATCCAGGTCGAAAGTTTTGACTGCTGCCTGAATTGCCCGACCGATTGAAACACCTCCGCGAACACCTCCTGGGCAATATCCTCAGCATCTTCCTTATTCTGAAGAATTCCGAGAGAAGTATTAAACACCTTATCAGCATAAAGATTCAGCAATTCAGCATAGGCTGTTTGATCACCATGTTTTAAGCTTTCTATGAAAATCTCTTCTGACAAACTTTTCGGTTTATTTTTTGATGCCGTTATCAGCCTGAACTTGCGCCGGCCCGGGAGCATAAAGGTATTATTAAATAATAAGTTGTCGGCCGGAAGTGATATTTTGTATTTTTACAGCCCATTTGCAGGAGAACAATGATGCTCCCAACACGCCTGAGGCAATTACGCTACACGTTATCCGCGACGATGTTCGCTGTCATGCTTGTATTCCAGGGATTTGGCAATGAGAACCCCGACAGCCTTCTTAAGCTCGCCAGGACAGCTTCGGGGAAAGACAAGTTCTACGTTCTCAAAGCCCTCAGCAAAATTTACAAGGCAACGGATCTTTTAAAATCACTTGATTACGCCGAACAGCAAAGAAAGCTGGCTGCTGAAATGAAAAACAGGGAGCTTGAGGCAGAAGCCATGTCAGATATGGCAGTGCCCATTGTGATGATGCAGCAAAACAGACGCGCCATCCTTTTACTTCAGGAAAGCTTAAGCATTTATGATTCACTAGGCAATGAAAAAGGCAGCTGCAGGGTTCTGAACAGCCTCGGGCTCGCATGGAGCCAGAACGGCTCGATGGACAAAGCACTGCAGTGTTACTTGAAAGTCATCCCTTATTACACAAAACAAAAAATGACCGTAAACCTGGCACTTGTGTACATGAACATCGGCCTGAACTATGAACAACTAAAAAAACACGAGCAGGCGATCTCTGCCGGATTAAAAGCAAAGGAGATATTTACTTCATTGAACGATGAACCCAGGCTCAATGATGTGACTGTGAACCTCGGCATAAGCTACCAGTCCCTGAATCGCTATGATGAAGCCCTGGCCTGTTTTGAAAAAGCCCTGGCTTATTACGAAAAAAAGCAAAACCTGTTCGGGATGGCCGTGACCACAACCAACCTTGTAAACTTGTATGAATCAAAAATGGATTATTCCAGGGCACAGCTGTGGTTTGCAAAGGCCCTGCCTCTTATCAGGGACGTACACAATACCTGGGCCGAAGCAAGCTTGTTCCTCGGCAGGGCTGTTCTGCAATACAACTTCGGGAAATTCAATGAAACCCTGCTCGACCTGGCAAAGGCAAATTCCCTTAACATAACAGCAGCGGATCCCGATTTGCAGTCCCAGATATTCCATTCGTATTACCTCGTTTACGACACCCTAAGGCAGGAACAGCTTGCACTGGATTACTTCAAGAAATATTCAGCCCTTAGCGATAGCCTGCGCCTGAAGGAAAATACCAGGATGATCGAAGAGCTGACCATTGGCTTCGAGAGCGCTCAGAAGGAGGCCGAGAACAAGATCCTGAGGCAGGACATCAAAGCTTCCAAACTAAAACTGCAATTGCTGATAGGATTGATTGTTGCAATCCTCCTAACCAGTTTCCTCATTATCAGATTACTAAAACTACAGCACAGGAACCTGGAGCTGAAAAACAAACAGGCCGAGCATGAGAAAAAGCTGAAAGAAGCTGAGCTGGAAAAATTATCGGTCGAACTGCAGCTCAAGGACCAGGAACTGGTTTACCAGACCATGCTGAGACTGGACCTCACGCAGATAAACCGTTCGGTACAGGAAAAACTGGTCCCCTTCAGTTTGAAAATCTCCGGCAAAAAAGACCAGAGTGAATTCATGCAGGTCATGCAGGAAATTACCCGTGAAGCCGGCAAAGATCCCCTGGCCGATTTCGAGATCCTGTTCACCCAGCTGCATAAGTCCTTTTACGAGAAGCTGATCGGCAGTTACAGCGCACTCTCGAAAACCGAATTGCAGGTTTGTGCAATGATACGGATGAACCTTGCCACAAAAGACATGGCCCGCATGATGAACCTCTCGGCCGCGAGCATCGACATGACCCGTCACCGGCTCAGGCAGAAACTAAACCTCGAACAAAAAGACAACCTCACCACCTTCCTGATGGGAATTTAAAGCCTGAAATCCGGTCTTTTTAAGCCTGAAAACCACCTTTCGTTTTTCTTTCATTTTAGTTTAACTGTCTGCGGATGAGGCTATTCCTTGGCCAATTGTGGCTGGTCTGCAAGCCGTAATCCGTCCGAATACCGAATTAAGGCATTGGGTTTCAGAAGGATATCTCCATATGAAAGATTTTGTAAAGGTTTTTGTGCCCCGGATTATTGACGTATAAATGAAACAGGACTTATTTTTGTCTTGATCATTTAACAGACTATTCACATTACCATACTAATTCCATATGAAAAACTCCCTTACCCACACTGTGAAACCAAATGGCCGCTTTCGGCCTTCTGTAAAGATCAGCTTTTTCATGCTGATGTTTGTTGTTCTGGCTGTAAAGGCAATGGCCGTTCTGCCCACTATTACCTCCTTTAGCCCGTCAAGCGGGTCGGTAGGTACGCTGGTAACCATCACTGGTACCAACCTG
>CAIWXI010000121.1 GCA_903916595.1 uncultured Bacteroidales bacterium
AGCAACAGGGGGATCGCTCTTGAACAGGGCGGTACAACGAATGTTTATAAAAACCGCATCTATGATATTTCAACTGATGGTAACGGGTACAGCGGACAAGGCCTGCTGACAGGGGTTTCGATATCGGCCACCACAACGGCGAACATTTATAACAACTACATAACCGACCTGAAAGCGCCTACCACTGGATACGGGTATGCTGCAGATGCCATTGAAGGAATTTATATCAATACTGCAACAACCTGTAATATTATGAGTAATACAATTTACCTCCATGCATCAAGCGCCTATTCCAGTTTCAGAACAGCCTGTGTCAGTTCCTCAGGCAACACCATCGGTTCCATTTTATTAAAGAATAACATTTTAGTGAACCTCTCAACATCTGCCGGCAGCGGAAATTTTGCTGTAGCTTTGAGAAGACCAGGTACTTCCCTTACTAATTATGATGTCAATTCAGATAACAACCTCTTTTACTCAGGGATTCCCAGCCCCAACAGTCTGATATTTGAGGATCATACCAATGCTGACCAAACTTTGGCAGGATTCCAATCGAGGGTAGCTCCCCGTGAAGCCCATTCAACTTCGGAACTTCCCCCTTTTGTGAATGCAGCAGGGTATGACTACCATCTGATCGCCGGAGCCGGGACCTCCTGTGAAAGTGGCGGGCAGGTTATCAGTGCCCCTGCTGTGATTAACGATGATTACGACGGAGATCAGCGATTTCCTAATTCAGGGTATCCGAATAATCCAGGTCACCCCGCCACCGCACCTGATCTGGGGGCTGATGAATTTGCCGGAGCAGGTGATAATACGCCGCCGAATATTATGTACACTCCTTTAACAGATCCTACAGACAATAACGCCAGGACCCTTACGGCAGTAATTTATGATGCAGGTATAGGAATTCCGGTCAGCGGTATAGGATTACCCATGCTTTACTGGAAGAAAACAGGGGATGCGGGTTATACTGGTGTCCAGGGAGTCTCAATCGGAGCCGGCCAGTATACTTTTACATTTGGCGGAGGCGTTAGCTCCGGCAATACTGTGTACTATTACATTGCAGCCCAGGACCTGGTCGTACCCGTAAATGTCGGAGCATTTCCATCAACTGCCGCCTCAGGTTTCACTTCAAATCCTCCGGCTGTGTCGACCCCACCCTTCAACCCGAGTACATATATTGTACAAAGTCCGCTGGTCGGGATATGGACCATACCGGGTGATTTCCCGACAATACAGGTTGCCATTGCCACCCTGAGCTTCAGGGGAGTTGGTACGGGTGGTGTAACCTTTAATATTGCTGCCAATTATACCGAAACCTTTACCAATGCAAACGGTGGATTGATCAACTACACCTGCAACCCCTCATATTATTCTTCTTCAACGAATCCGGTAGTATTCCAGAAATCAGGTACCGGGTCAAATCCCCTGGTTACGGCCTATTCTCCGGGAACCTCTACCACTGTTGACGGTATCGTTACAGTTGCAGGAGGGGATTATATCACCTTCGATGGACTGGATTTGCAGGAAAATCAGCTTAACACCACCTCCACCATGCAGATGGAATGGGGATACGCCCTGGTTAAAAAG
>CAIWXI010000122.1 GCA_903916595.1 uncultured Bacteroidales bacterium
AACCCTGGGCCTGGGGTGAATACGAGATGAGGCGCACGCTTCCCCCGGCTGAACTCAATGGATACAACCCGTTATGGATCAGCGGGGATTACCTGAAGAATTGCACGGTGAAGGATAAGAAACTTGTATGCGGTGACGGGGCTTTTTCGGTACTATACATTGATGCTGATCATATTGACCTGGCTGCGCTGAAGACCATCCTGGCCTTTGCAAGACAGGGCCTGCCGGTATGCATAAAAACAACTCCGTCGCAACCCGGTAAAAACAAATCAAAGGAATATAATAAACTGATTGCGGAATTGTTTTCACTGAAAAATATCAGCCGTGAATTTACCGGCGATTCACGGGTTCAGCCTTTGATCGAAGGCGACGATCTCCCCGATTTCTGGTGCAGAAAAGATGGAGGAGATTATTATTTCTTCATTGCCAATCCCGCTTCCCGTGATCTTCACCTGCCCCTGAAATACGGACAGTCGCTAAGCAATCAGACAATAAGGAAACAGGTCGTTTTCCATGTGAATGGCCATGTACAGAAAATGATGCTTGAGTTCAAGTCTTACCAGTCATTGCTGGTGCAAATAAATAAAAACGGGGATCCGGCTCTGATGAATATTGATTACAATCCGCCGGTACCGGGAACTCAACCCTGAATTGGTTGGGGCAGGTAATTTACCCCGGCAGGCTCGTCACCGGCAACACCTTTCCGCTCTCACACATCAGCATCCGGGCCGGGTATTTGCCGATAAGCCCGTAATTATGCGTGGCTACCACGACCGCCCTTCCTGTTTTGCTAATATCGGTAAGCAAACTGATGATCCCTTCGGAACTCTCGGGATCAAGGTTGCCCGTGGGTTCGTCGGCAAGGATGATCTCGGGGTCATTGACCAGAGCACGGGCAATGGCCACCCTCTGCTGCTCGCCTCCGCTCAGCTGGTGAGGCATTTTGCTGCCTTTATTTCCCAGGCTTGATTTAGCCAGCACTTCCATCAGCCTCTTTTGCATCTGCCGCTTGTCCTTCCATCCCGTGGCACGCATCACAAACAACAGGTTCTCGCTTACCGAACGGTCGGTAAGCAGCTGGAAATCCTGGAATACTATCCCAAGCTTCCGCCTTAAAAAAGGTACTTCATTGTAGTGAATACGGCGCATATCATATCCAACAACCCTGGCCGTGCCGTTCCTAAGGGGTAGTTCGGCATAAATGGTTTTCAGCAGGCTGCTCTTGCCGCTTCCGGTGCGCCCAATCAGGTAAACAAACTCTCCCTTGCTTACCGAAAGGTTTACATTGGCAAGGATGAGGTTCTCATTCTGGTAAACCGAAACCCGGTCAAGCTCTATTACACGTTCTGAGAATGGCTGATTCATGCAGTATATAATTAATGTGCCGGTAAAACGATTCCTTCTATTTTCCAGTAATCGGCCTTGTTTTTAAGGGAAATGTAATCCACCGTCATATCATCAATAAAAACAGGGAGATATTTTGCGGGGTTAAAGAAATACACTTTGATGATAGATTCTTTCGGAAGGCCTGCAGGGACGTAAAAAGCAACCTGTACTTTCACCCACTCATCCGGTTTAATAAAGGTCTCCAGGTAGAAGGGATTATAGCTGATTCCCTTGCCGCCCTTGCTGAAATCAGCAACCAGGGTGGCGTCGGTCCGTTCGCGGGGCGACAGAACCATGGCTGTGACGCGGATTACGCGGTTGGTGGTAGTGAAAAGGCTGTCGGCCATCACTTCCATACCTGCACTGTAACAAAGGCTGGTGTCGGCCTTCGATGACCAGCTTCCGCCGTATGAAACCAGGTTGGTCCGGCTTTTATTGTTCATCCAGGGAAGTTCCTTCTCCATGTCGTTGCTGAATGACCTCACTGCAACCACCGCATCCCCGGGCAGATATGTTTTCGCGGTTTTTTCTGTACTGAAAAAAGAGTCCCGGAATATTTCAGAAGTGATGATATACGGAGGGAAAATCCATCGTGTATGCTGGTAATACTGGAAAATATTCAGTGCCGAAAGGGCTATAAGCATTACCGTGATCGCCCTTCTTACAAAAACCGAACTGAAATTACCGTACAGGTAAACAAGCAAAAGGCCCACCACGGCATAAATATCGATAAAGATTCTCTGCCCGCATTTCGAAGCATAATACCATACCCACCAGCTGGATGCCAGATAGGTAAAAATAATCAGAAAAACGAACAGGGCAAGCGCGTGGAACCAGCTTCTCCGGTATAGACCTATAAACCCGAACATCGAGACAAAAGCGACGGGTGTATAGATGAACCAGCCTCTGTTGTAACTGCCGAGAATGCTGAGAAAATACGGGTTCAGGAAATAAAAACCCTCGTCCCCGTATGAATACACTATCCAGCTGCCACTTTGCAGTTTCCAGAGGAGAAAGGGAATGAACATCAGCAGAAAAAAAAGTATAAATCCTTTAATGGCGGATGACTTCCGGGCCCTGAGCCGGAACAGGGTATCGGTAAGCCTCTGCCTGCTGCCCGCTACAAAGGGAACTAACAGCAGTACCAGGGCATTGGTGGGCCTTATAAGGATGATGAGAGCGAGCAAAAACATGGAAATACCGAACCACTTCGTTTTATCGGTATGCGTGAGATTATATACCGCAAGCAGGAAACTCGTGATGAGTGCGAAGGAATACACATGCGTCATCGATCCTTCGGTTATAGTATAATATATGAGGTTAGTGCCCAGTGCGATCACCGCCGAAATAAACGCTGCATTCTTATCAGAAGAACCGAATTTCATCAGCAGCTTCATCAGGGTTCTCATCCCCAGCCATAAAAAAAACAGAGAAGCCAGAGCTATCATGTACTGGTAAGGAAGTGAATAGCCGTCGGTCGGAAATACCTCAAGGTAGGCCACGAAATGAGCAACAAGGAAAAACGGGGTCCACACCAGGGCCATGCCGGGAAAAGTTTTATTTACCAGGCCTTCTCCGGCTTTCATCCTGAATTCCTTGAAAGAAGACTTGTCACGCGGGTAATACACGAACTCGTAATCCTCCACAAACCGGTATTTCAGGTCCTGGTGTATGAATATAGCCGGAAGATAGGCGTAGTATGCCTTGCCGTCGCTGTTCAGGACCCGGTCCCAGGACTTCTCAGGGCTTTTGAAACCCAAAAAGATCAGGATATAGATCAGTAAAATGAACTCCGGCGTGTATCGGTACAAATATTTCATTCAGCTGTTTTGTTGCGTTGACGGATGACTTCATACAGCAAGATCCCGCTGGCTACCGACACATTCAGTGAATCGATCTCTCCGAGAATGGGGATGCTTACCTTTTCATCGGCAAATTTCAGGTATTCCTCAGAGATGCCCTGACCTTCGGAACCCATGATAATCGCCAGAGGGCCGTCCATCTTTGCCTCGGTATATTGTTTATCACCTTTTTCGGTAGCTGCAACAATGGACAGACCGCTGTCTTTCAAAAATTTCAGGCTGTCTTTGAGGTTTGCAGGCCTGCAAACAGGAAGAGTATAAAGCGCCCCGGCCGAGGTCTTGATGGCATCGGAATTGAGCTGGGCCGATCCCCTCGAAGGCATCACCAGCGCATCAACCCCGGCACAGGCCGCGGTGCGGGCAATAGCTCCGACATTGCGCACATCGGTCACCTGGTCAAGTATCAGTATGAAAGGAGTGCGTCCGTTCTCGTACACAAACGGTATGATCTCCTCCAGCTTCTGGTAAATGATCTCGGTAACATAGGCAATTATCCCCTGGTGGTTCTGCTTCGACTGGCGGTTCAGCTTCTCCACCGGTACGAACTGGTAGGGTATCTCCACTTCCTTTACAAGTGCGAAAAGCTCATGAAACCCCGGCCCCTTAAGCCCGGCCTGTATCAGCAGTTTATCTACCTGTTTCCCGGCCCTGATCGCTTCGATCGTGGGCCGTATCCCGTAAATGTATTGTTCTTTTGGCATCTCTTTTGTTATTTACGATTTTCACCATTTCACCATTTCGCTACTTAATTCGTACATCGTACATCGTACATCGTACATCGTACATCGTACATCGTACATCGTACATCGTACATCGTACATCGTACATCGTACATCGTACATCGTACATCGTACATCGTACATCGTACATCGTACATCGTACATTTTAATCACTCCTCCGCTCTTTCCAGCAACCCCTTGGGTATATCCTTCGACGGTTTTGCTCCCAGTTCTTTTATCTTTTCTGCACGGCGGATGAGGTTTCCCTTACCGGTGCTGAGTTTATTTATTGAAGCATCGTAACTCTGCCTGGTCGACTCCAGTTTACGCCCCACATCCTCCAGGTCCTCAAGAAAACCAACAAATTTATCGAGCAGGTCGGCGCTCTGCCTGGCTATCTCAACCGCGTTCTTGTTCTGGTATTCCACCCTCCAGAGGTTGGAGATCATGCGCAGCACAGCGATGAGGTTCGTCGGACTGATAAGCAGCACCCTGCGTTCATAGGCATACGACCAGAGATCCGGCTCGGCCTGCATCGCGATCAGATACGCCGGTTCAACCGGCATAAAAAGGATCACGAAATCAAGACCTTTCAGCTGGTACAGATCCTGGTAGCTTTTAGCGCTGAGTTCTGCAATATGAGTGCGTACTGAAAGCAGGTGGTCTTTCAACGCCTTATCCTGTTCCTCCTTGGTTTCTGCTGATGAAAATCTTTCATAAGCCAGAAGGGAGACCTTTGAATCGACTACCAGACTTCGCTCTCCGGGATAGGTAATGACCACGTCGGGCTGAAGTCTTTTCCCGTGTTCGTTGGTGTAACTGGCCTGCACAAAATATTCCCGGTCGCGCACCAGCCCCGACTTCTCTAAAATACTTTCGAGGATGATCTCTCCCCAGTTCCCCTGGGTCTTGGTCTGTCCCTTGAGCGCATGGGTCAGGTTATGGGCTTCCTTACTGATCTGCTGGTTCAGTTCAGCCAGATTTTTTATCTCTTTTTCGAGCGAAAATCGTTGTTTCGACTCCTTGTCGTAAGTGTCTTCAACCTTCTTCTCAAAGTCTCTTATCTTCTCACTGAGGGGTTTCAGTATCTCCTCAAGTTTTGTCCTGTTCTGCTCGGTAAATTTTTTTGTTTTCTCTTCAAGGATGTCGTTGGCGAGGTTTTTAAACTCATTTCTGAAATTATCCTGGAGTTTTTCAATATCTGTTTTTAATGTGGATAACTTGTCACTCAAACCTTCATTTTCGGTTGTTTTTCGAGACAGCTGGGAACCGAGACTGTTGATCGTGGATTCTTTTTCTTTCAGCTGCTGCTGCATGGCCGTATTGAGCTGCTCAAGCAGCCTGGCTTTTTCTTCAGCACCGCTTCGGGTCGATGCCAGCCGGTATAAAAGCATACCTAAGCCTGCGATGACGATCAAACCGATGACGATGATTAATGATTCCAAGACCTTTAAGCAATTTACGATGTACGATGTGCGATGTACGATGTACGATGTACGATGTACGATGTACGATGTACGATGTACGATGTACGATGTACGATGTACGATGTACGATGTACGATGTACGATGTACGATGTACGATGTACGATGTACGATGTACGATGTACGA
>CAIWXI010000123.1 GCA_903916595.1 uncultured Bacteroidales bacterium
ATTTTCTGAACCGTGGATTGGACTCACGAGGCATCTATCTGTATTCCAATACCACCTCCTGCACCATTTCGGGAAACAGTTTTTATGAAACCGCGACATTTGGTTCGACAGCGATAGTCACATACGAACCGATAGCAATCGACAATATGGCAGGCGCTAATTTCACAGTAGCCGGTAACTTTATTGGCGGCAGTTCAGCGGCATGCGGCGGTAACTGGATAACAGCCAATGAAAATGGCAATTATTTTTTTGGGATATATATAAATGTTGGAAATGAGACTGCAAGCAATATCCAGGGAAATACTATCAAGAATTTTTCCTGGTCATACTCAGGTGATGAAGATGTTTTATGGTATGCAGTGTTTCTAGAACATGGCAATATGAATGTTGGAACCGATGATGGAAACACCATTGGCAATTCAACGGGAAACGGTTCTATTACAATTACTGCAGGGGCTGGCCTCGGATCAGTCGCTGGCATCAACATGAAGGGAGCTGGAATCAAGAGCATCCAAAAAAACATTATCGGGTCATTCACTGTGGACGGTTCAGACCACACAAAAGGTCATTTTTTTACAGGAATTTCCAGCATGTGCAGCGGAACAGGAACAATTAATAACAATAAGATAGGCAGCGAAACAACAGCCAACAGCATTAATCTGATTTCGCCATCTACAGAAATGGAACAAGAAGTCGATGGAATATATAATTATGGACCAGGAAGTGTGACCATTTCGGGCAATACCATCGCCAACATGACCAATGGGACCACGAATTCTTCCATAATCACCCCTGGTTTGATTCATGGGATTACAACCTCGAATGGATCAAATACCATTTCAGGCAATACAGTCCGTGATCTTACGATTGCCAATGCAAACAGCAATGCCTCCGAACAAGTATCGGTTGGTGGCATCGTGTTGGATGATATCACGGATGTAGCCCAATCGATCACGGGCAATACGATTTATAATTTATCAAACACCTATGCTTCCTTCGCTGGCAATGTCATCGGATTGTATTACAACGGATCGACGACAGCCAGTGCGGTTTCAGGGAACTTCATACATAGCTTATCGGTTTCTCCTACCAGCACATCATCCGCAAATATATACGGAATCAAAATACAGAACGGAGCCACCACCTGGTCCAATAACATCATTAGTGTCGGGAGCAATTACCTGGCCAACGTTTACGGCATCTATGAAAGAGGGGATGTAGGGAATGATAATAATCTGTATTACAATACAATATATATAAGTGGTATTGTGGTGTCATCAGTGCCAAAATCGTATGCATTATACAGCAAGACTTCCACAAATACCCGTAATTTCAGAAACAATATTTTTGATAATGAGCGCCACATTAACGATAAAAGTCCAAGCACAGGCGGGTACCAACATTATGCGGTATGGTTCAATTATAGTGTAAGCACCAACCTGACTCTTGACTACAATGAATATTATGCCCCTGGCTTCGCAGCTCTGCTGGGACATTACAATTCGGCAGATGTCTTTTCCTTGCCGATCATCCCGGGACAGGATGCAAGCAGCAAGTCGGTCAGTCCGGGCTTTGCCAGCGCCGGAGGAACATCAGCTGTTAACTATCTTCCTTCTGCCTTAAGCCTGGTCGCAGCCACAGGCACAGGGATAACGACCGACTATGGCGGCAATACCAGGAGCCTGACTTATCCTGCCATGGGAGCCTGGGAATATTCGGTAACACCTCCATGCGTTAATCCAACAAGCGGAGGCACGATCGCTGCAGCCCAGACCATATGCTCGGGAGGCACCCCCTCGGCGTTTACAAGTTCTGCGGCTCCCAGTGGCTATACGGGAACCCTCGAATATAAATGGCAGATGTCAACAACGAGTTCTTCGGCCGGGTTCAGCGATATCGCATCAAGCAATGCTGAGACCTACGCTTCAGGAACCTTAACGGCAACTGCCTGGTTCAAGCGTATGGCGCGGGTGAGTTGCAAATCAGACTGGACAGGCGCCGCAGAATCAAATGTTCTGCAGATCGCCGTTGATCCTGTTTCCGTTGGTGGAAGCATTGCCGGAGGCACAACAGTTTGTTCCGGTTCAAATACGACGGAATTGATACTTTCAGGTCATACTGGCAGTGTGGTCAAATGGCAATCCTCGACCGACAACTGGGTAACACCCGTTGATGTTGCAAATACCACGACCACTTTAGTCGCCACCAACCTTACTTCTACGACAAAATACCGGGCTGTAGTCCAAAGCGGGGTGTGTGCTTCGGCTAATTCAAGTGATGCGATAATCGCCGTTGATCCTGTTTCCGTTGGTGGAAGCATTGCCGGAGGCACAACAGTTTGTTCCGGTTCAAATACGACGGAATTGACCCTTTCTGGTCATACGGGAAATGTTGTAAAATGGCAAAAGTCGACCGACAACTGGTTAACCCCAGTCGATGTTGCCAATACCACCACCACTTTGGTCGCCACCAACCTTACTGCTACCACAAAATATCGTGCAGTGGTTCAAAGCGGGGTTTGCTCTTCGGATAATTCAAGTGATGCGACAATCGCCGTTGATCCTGTTTCCGTGGGTGGAAGCATTGCCGGAGGCACAACAGTTTGTTCCGGTTCAAATACGACGACGTTAACACTTTCAGGTCATACAGGAATTGTAGTAAAATGGCAATCCTCAACTGACAACTGGACTACGCCGGTTGATATTGCGAATACGACAACGAGCTTAACCGCCACCAACCTGACAGTTACGACAAAATATCGTGCAGTAGTCCAAAGCGGGGTATGTGCTTCGGCTAATTCAAGTGATGCAACAATCGCCGTTGATCCTGTTTCTGTGGGTGGAAGTATTGCAGGCTCGACCACGGTATGTTCAGGTGCCAACACTACGCTGCTTACCCTATCGGGTTATACTGGATCCATCATAAAATGGCAGAAATCGACTGACAACTGGTTAACCCCAGTCGATGTTGCCAATACCACCACCACTTTGTTGGTCACCAACCTTATTGCTACCACAAAATATCGTGCAGTAGTCCAGAGCGGGGTTTGCTCTTCGGCTAATTCAAGTGAAGCAACAATCGCCGTTGATCCTGTTTCTGTGGGTGGAAGTATTGCAGGCTCGACCACGGTATGTTCAGGTGCCAACACTACGCTGCTTACCCTATCGGG
>CAIWXI010000124.1 GCA_903916595.1 uncultured Bacteroidales bacterium
GGCTGAATTCGCATCGTGTGAAATTCAGTCGCTTCCGGAAACTTGTCTTTTATCATTGAATAGCGCGTAATAACACCGGCGCCATAACCGTCGACCGTTACCAGACCACCTTTCCAGTACCCCATTTTGGTATTGTAGGAATACTCAAGCTGATCCATAACCCCACGCAACATGGGCTTTTCCGTTCTTTCGGCAAGTTCCTTGAACCCGGAAATAAAACTTGGCCATGGCCCTTTTTCCAGTTCATCGAGCATAGGGGTGGGGTTCAGAAACTTCCCGTTCCCACCGTTTTTGCCCTGTATTACTTCATCTGAAGCAGCCTTTTGAGCGCCTTCCATTATGACCTCCTTTGATTCACAGTAAAATTGGGATCAGCAAACCTCTCTTCTGTCGATTAAACGCAACCCGTAGGTTTCGGTAGTCCGGCAATTTTGCAGGCCTGTAAACCTGGCCCTTTTGGAAAAAGCCCGTACAGAAATTCGGATGCCGCTTTTTTATCCATATCCTTCTCTGTGGCAATGGCCTTGGTAAGCACCTTTACGGCTGGGGCAATCTGATATTCTTCATAATATCCTCTGAGAAAATTGATCATATCCCAATGCGCCTGAGTCATTTCGATCTCTTCGCCCTCTGCCAGCACCTTCGCAATATCCTCTGTCCAGTCTTCAAGATTAACGAGATATCCATTCTCATCAGTTTCAGCACGGACACCATTGACTTCAATTGCCATAATTTGCTCCTTTAAATTACTATAAAAATTATATGAGGTAAATTCTTTAAAACTATAAAAAACAGAAATTTAAGCAGGTATTGCCACCCAATAAAAAGAGAATTGGAAATCCAGCTCATGCAGCGAACTATGCCGGAAACCTGCCAAGCATACAACAGACAGATTATACAGTTATGTAATTAACAACTTGTTCGCAATTTTTCAAACTTTGAAACAAAATATTTTCACATTTTTAGCACTGATAATGAATGAGATTGTTGTTGCCGGGTATAGGTCCAGAAAAATTACCTGCTGATCATTGTCTCCAGTATTTTCCGCAGCTCGCTCATTTCAATCTTGTTGTTCTCTGCGATCGATTTTAACGGGGAGTCGGGTGTTGCTTCAATGCCTTTCTGCCGAAGCGCAAGCTGCAGTGACGTCGATGAAACACCACCCTCGTCGGCTATCTCCTGCAAGGTTTTTTTCCCGAAACCCTTCCCCTGTATGCTATGTTTTGCGGTTTTGGCCGGTGCAATATATTCATAGACTTCTTCGGCTGTCTTTCCATTCATGGTTGCTATTTCAGCAAGAGTTTTATTCCGGGCCGCACCTTTTAAACCCGCCTTTTCCAGCTTTTTTATTATCGCTTCCGGATCACCACCAAGTCCTGGTTGCTCTGCAAGTTGTTGAATGGTCATGAGCTCTGCATGTGGTACCGGGGCTTGCTTTTCCTGACGTTCCCAGGAGTTTGATATGGTATCGCCAAACTTGATGACTGCCGAGAATGGTTCGATGTCAAAGTATGTCCCTGTTCCGAATAAGGAGGAGAGAATTACTATAGTGAGCAGCTCCCCGGGGTTTTTAAGGCCTTCGCTGGTCTTTGATTTCAGGTAGGAAAGAAACGCTTTCCAGTTGATAAAAAACAAATGGAACACCGAGAGGATTAAAAAGGAAAAGCCGAAGATGATATGCTGGTTCTGCCATCCC
>CAIWXI010000125.1 GCA_903916595.1 uncultured Bacteroidales bacterium
ACAGATGGAATCGAGGAAGTGGCGGTCGTGGGAAACTACCAGAACGGTATTGTCGAAGTTGGCAAGATAGCTCTCCAGCCAGTTCACGGTATCAAGGTCCAGATCGTTGGTAGGCTCATCGAGAAGGAGGTTGTCTGGTTTTCCGAACAGTGCCTGGGCTAGCAATACTTTTACCTTGTCGCGGCCCTTGAGTTCCCGCATCAGCTTAGGGTGCAGATCCTCTTTGATCCCCAGTCCGCTGAGCAGGCTGGCTGCATTGCTTTCGGCATTCCATCCGTCGAAGTTCGCAAACGCCTCTTCCAGTTCCGAAGCCCGGTGGCCGTCGGCCTCTGAAAAATCGGATTTAGCATACAGGGTATCCTTTTCATTCATGATCTCCCAAAGCCTCGAATGGCCCATCAATACTGTATTAAGTACAGTGCAGTCATCGAATTCGGAATGGTTTTGTTTCAGCACAGACTGTCTTTCTCCCGGCCCGAAAGTTACGGTACCCCTGGTATAGTCCATTTCCCCGGTGATCAGCTTAAGGAAAGTCGATTTACCGGCGCCGTTGGCACCGATGATCCCGTAGCAGTTGCCGGGAGTGAACACCATGTTCACATCCTGGAAAAGAATGCGTTTACCGAACTGGATGCCCAGGTTTGAGACTGTAATCATTTGTAGTGTTTTACTTTAAAAGATAAAGGATTCGTTTGACGGGTTTTTTCATAGACGATGTTCTTCGGTGAAACAATTCAGTAAAGGTACCAATTCGCGGACTAACAGCGAACACGGCTGTCAGCGGATAATAACGGTTTTTGTGACAATTAATTTTGCAGATCTCAGCCTTAAGAAATAAATCCCGGGACTAAAGCGCCCCACGGGTATTGTTTGCGGGCCTCTGAGTGAAGTAAGTTCAAGCAGATTCCTGCCATAAGCATCGGACAAGCTCAGCGAAAATTCAGAGAACTCATCCGCAGTCAATAAAAATAAATTATCATTGACCGGGTTAGGAGAGACTGAAAATTGAGTCGTTTCAGGGGAGTCAATGCCGGTGAGGGTAATGGGGATGAAGGCCGTATCGCTTCCCATCAGGCTGAAGCCGTAAAGTGCAGCAGTGTATTTTCCGGGCCTGGTATAAAGATGAACCGGGTTTGGGGCTGCAGAAAAAGTGCTGTCGCCAAAATCCCAGTATACGCTGTCGGCACAACGTGAAGTATTGTCAAAACTCACTTCCAGGCCATTTATAGTATAGCTGGCAGAAACAGAGGGTAGGCCGGGGTATACAAAAAGATTTATAAATGCATATGCATCGCTGTTAATATGTCTGAGGATTACCGTTACGGATGAATCGGGAAAGAGCAGAGGTTTTGCTTCAGTAGAATCGCTGAACAGCCTCGACGGGGTCCAGTAAAAACCGGTAAAATCATCAATGCAGCTGTTGATCTGAATGCTGTCTCCGCAACTGAGAACCTGGGCCATCAGGCAATTCAGGATCAGGGGAAACGACATACTGTCGGTTCCCAGGGCGTTATAGGCAAAAAGCTTTGGTATGATAAAACCGAAATGCGGAAAAATATGGGAAATAACGCTTGAACGGGAATAGGTTCCGTCGCCGAAGTCCCATAAAATACTGTCGGCACAGACCGACATGTCGGTGAAACGGACCAGGGTTCCGCTGGCGTATACTGTTCCTGTTGCAAGCGGCTGGCTTATATGAACCTTAAGATAAACGGAATCAATGACGCCGGTGCCGGTTTTATTGAGCTTTACCATACAGGATGAACCAGGGTGAATGACAGGGGCGGGGGATGTTGAATCGGCAAACAAACCTGATGGGGACCAGTAATACCCGGTGAAATCCTGTATGCATGATAACAGGCAGAGGCTGTCGCATTCCAGTACGATCGTATCGGACTGAAAACCGAAACAGATCTCGTTGGCGCCTATCGTAGGGATCGTTTTTCTTACCGTACTGTCAATGTCGTATTTGTACATCAGGTTGCTCCATCGAAGCGATTTCCTGATGAGCGCCGCATTTGTGGCATGAGGGTTAAGGGCTGAGATGTACCGGGGGTCGTAAAACCGAGGATTGGTTCCATATACATTAACACTGCCGCCCTGATGCGGAATAAAGTTGTTGTTCGAAATTGTTGTAGAGGGAGGTTGCAGGATAAACATATTTCCGATGTTATTGTTTTCAACAACGCCACCTGTATAGTCCATTTCAAGCATGACATCCGGCAGAAAATTATTATGCATGATCTGGTAGCCGCCGCCCTGTGTGCATAACAGGTTGTTGAAAAAGAAATTGCTGTTGATCTTCAGTCCATCGGCATCGAAAAGACATTCCCCGTAAAAGCGGTTACGGCTGATGGTTGAACTGCTGCAGAAGATCATGCTGGTAAGGCCGTCAAAGGTGTTGCCGATGATCTGCATTGTTTCGTTACCCGAATTAAATGTCGAGAAAAAGTGATTGCCATTCAGATTCGTTCCAGATATCCAGACCGGGCAGTAAAACAGGTTATTGTAAAAATTCCCCTGGATATGCAGGGTCTGTGAAGAAGAAAATGAATTGGAATAAAAAGCCTGGTTGGCATAATTCAAATATTCCGAATTAATGTCAAATACATTGCCTCTAAAAACCAGGATGCAGTTGGAATATTGTGAGTACCAGTCGCCCGTAATGGAATCATTCAAAAACTCAACGGAACCGGTGGGCCCGGTCACACAGATGGTCTTTGCATCGGAGGACAAGACCGAATGCTGTACGCTTGCTCTCAGCAAGGGCCCGGTATACGGGAATTCCATGTAAACAAGCGCTTCACCGCTTGAAAAAATCCCGGGGTAGGGATTGATGAAGCGGCAGTGACTGAACGTCACCGCGGTGGAACCTGAAACACTCACGCATGAGGTATGCTGCTGGCTGTAAGGCTCGAACTGGAGATAAAGAAACTGAAGTCCGGACGTATTGTTGATATTGATCTGGCCGTTGATAACAACATCCCGGGCGATGAAGGTTGAGGAACTGAAAAAAACTGTATCAGATGGATTGTTGTGGCTGAAATCCCGGATGGTAAACCCCTGGTAAATTCCCGGTTCGGCCAGGAAGATCACATTTCCGTTGGTCCCGACCATGTTCAGGGAATCAACAGCATCGGAGAAGGTTAGAAAATCATTATGAATTGAGCCTATGGTATAGGTCCCTGAAAGTTGTGCAAACACGGGATTGCAAACAGCAGGAAAAGCAAACAGTAGAAAAATGCAAAACGTTTTCATTTCAGGTTATAGAAACCTTTTGATCCTCGCGGCATGGGCTTCTTCTTCGGCGATGATCTGTTTGATGACTTTTTTTGAATCGCTCTTCGTCTTTTCGTAAAGCGCTTTATAAAAAGCCACGCTGTCGTTCTCGAACTGGTAGGCAAAATTCAGAGCGTCTTTCGGAGTTCTCAGTGTTTTCGCGAGGTTGGCGCCGGCTTCAGGTTTCCCAAAGATGTGCTTGTCGGCAAGATTCTGCACATAAGCCGAAAAATCTTCTTCACCCTGATCATAATCTTCGGGTTCGAATTTGTCGAATATCTTCTGGAAAGTCGCGGTATGCATGGTTTCCTGTTCAGCCAGATCGAGGAACAGGTTTTTAATGTCGTTCGGCTCCCTAATCATTTCGGCAGCGGCAATGTAGAAGGCATATCCGTTCTCTTCGATACGGACGGCGATTTCAACGATTTCTTTTGCGGAGTAATACATAATACGTGTTTTAGTTAGACAAACGTACGTGATTTTGAGCAAATCTGCAAGTCTTGCGCCTGTTTTTTGGTTAATTTTGCACGGCGGATGAGATTGACCGTAACACTTTCATTACACCATCATGCGCAAAATTCAAGTTTTAAGCCAATGACAAAACAACATATACAAAGAGAATTCAACTCTAGGGATCTGGAGAAATACAGTTCGGCATTTACCCTTTCCGACATGGAGATCTTTATTTTTCCCGAGCTGTTATATGCCCTGGTTTACGCAAACATCATGTCGCCCGAGATCTGGAAATGGCGGGATGATCCCTGGTTTTCGGGCATCGATAAAATGGGGCCTTTGAAGAAAGTGCACCGGGTGAAGCAATACGTGATGGAGCATTATGATTTCAACCTCGATCTCGATACCTGGGGCCTCACCGATAAGCAGACCGAGATCAGTCGTTTCAGGGATTTCATCGATATGGAAACCCTGTCGGGGTCGAATGCCCTGTTTGGTTATGAAGGGGATAAATATTATTTCGATCTCGACATCCGCAAACACTTCGGACTGGATAAATATGATTCGGATATCATTCCTTACTGGAAGACCGAGACTATTGAAGCGATGAATGCATTCAGATTCAAGTCCGGTCACCAGAACGGGGCGGGCGAATGCGTATCACTGGCCTGTTTGTACGTAGCTGCTTTGTTTATCGTGGCCAAGGTCCCCCTGGAAGATATATACATGATGGGAACGCCCCTGCATTCCCAGAATTTTGTAATGATTGATGAGGGAGTGATCACAAACAACCGCAGGATCGTAACAAAAAGCATGTGGTATAACGGCACCGAACTTTCTGCTCTTGCGAGGCGGGCTATGGAGCATGAACAGGTAACCATTGTGGCTCATCCCAGCGGTTACATTCATTCGGTATACCCTGAAGCTACTATTGATCCTGATGCTTACAAGCGGTTCAGGCAGAAGCTCTCAAAATACCTCGAAACCCATGTGAATTATGAGATCTTCATTAACTTCCTTAGGGATTACAGCCGTTATCAGAAACAGTTCCAGATCATTTTCTTTTGTCAGGGTATCAATAAGTACATCAAGCTCGAAAGGGCATTCGGGTATGAACACGGAAGCAAGAACCGGCTTGGCAACAAGACCGGAAGCAAGCTGCTTTGCGAGATGGACGAGGAGGAGATGAACCTGACCCCATATTCAGGCAGAATGATCATATGCTCCGAAGAAGATATATTTACTACCAGGCCATATAACGAATTCATCGAACTCCTGGTCCACCGTTTTCCGGAATTAAAAGACCATCACGAATTCATCACCGACCTGAAGAAGTTTGTTCACCTGGTTCCCCGGATCCCCTCGGAGAAAACAATTTTTTCACCATTTCACCATTTCACCATTTCACCATTTTCTCCAAGAGAAGAAATTATCGCATCGCTTTCGGGCATGCGTGAAAGCAACCCTTCCGCCGACCTCGCTTTTTACGCCGGACGTTTCATGGATTCCTGCGACTGGAAACCCTTTTTCAAAGCTGTTTTCGAACGAAACCCGGTATCTGTTACATATTTTTCAGATAAGACTGCGGATGAAGTTTACGCGGAACTCAACTCCTGGCCCGGCGAATCAATCTATGAAGGCAACAGGCTTGCATTGCCCGATGAGGTTGTGAATTACAGGAGAGGGGATGGGTTGGAGAAGGCTATCACAATGTTAAATATTCTGCGCTTAAAACACCAGGATGCTCATCTGAGCTGTCATGACGGCAATGCAAAGGTAAAAGGGGCTGGGTTTTTGTTCGAATTTTCTACGGAGAAGGACCTGGACTTTCACAGTTAATGGGCATATTGATTCCAATTTAATGGTTTTCGTATTATCTTTGCATAAAGACAGAGGTTATGCCAAAATTGTATGAGTATTTCGGTTTGATCTTTTTATTTTATTCCCAGGAACATGAACCTATTCATGTACATGGAAAGTTTCAGGATAAGGAAAGTAAAGCCGAGATAGTGTTTGAGAATGGAAAATTCAAGGAGATTATTATCCGAGAAGTTACAGGCAAGAAACCTTTGGATGCTCAAAACCTTAGAAAGTTTAAGAAGATCGTTGAATTGTACCGGGATGACATTGTACGGAAATGGATTGATTTCTTTGTTTATAACATTGAGATATCACCTGAGAGAATAACGAAAAAAATTTGAGAGTATGGTCATTTCAATAACCAGCGCTACATACATTGAAGGGTATAGAATTAAATTCAGGTTTTCTGATAAAACTGAAAAAATTATTGATTTTTCAGATTTTCTATTAAATGCAAGAAATCCAATGACCAGGAAATATCTTGATAAAGAGTATTTTAAAGCCTTTTCGGTTGAATACGGAGACCTGGTCTGGAATGATTATGAATTATGCTTCCCAATCTGGGACTTACATGAAGGGAGGCTTTAATCACCCTTAGCGGTTTTTATGAAGAAAACTTGCGCACTTATTTGTTTTACTTTTCTCAGCTTTTTTGCCTTCTCGCAATGGGTATGGCAAAATCCACTGCCCCAGGGCCACTCATTATTATCGGTATGTTTTACTGATGCGAATTGCGGGTATTCGGTTGGTGAGTCCGGTACTATTCTGAAAACCACAAACGGTGGCACCACCTGGAATGTGATAAAATCAGGAACGGGGGAAGATTTATTTTCGGTTTGCTTTCCTTCGCCAGACCTGGGATTTTCGGTCGGTTCACATGGAATCATTCTTAAAACTGTAGACGGGGGATCTGTATGGTCGGTCATAGACGGGGGAATTTCAAACGATCTTTATTCGGTGTTTTTCCACGATCAAAATACCGGTTACATCACCGGTGAAAAAGGAACAATTCTAAAAACAGTGGATGGCGGGAATACCTGGATTAAGCTGGGATCCGGCACAACCCGGGTTTTGTATTCAATTTGTTTTACCAGTAATGATACAGGGTATGTAGTTGGAGAAGCAGGAATTACTCTGAAAACTACGGATGCAGGATTGAACTGGAGACAATGGCCCAGTGGAACCCGTTACGACCTTAAATCTCTTTGCTTTACTGATGAAACCACAGGATTTGCTGTTGGGGATAACGGGATTGTTATTAAAACTCTTCCCGGCGATACAAGCTGGATGGTACTAAGGGGAGGCACGGCCATTTCATTGACTTCAGTTTATTTCAATGGTCTGAATACAGGGTATGCAGTCGGATGGAACGGGACTGTAATAAAGACGATAGATGGCGGATGGAACTGGGCTACGCTATCCGCAGTAACACCCCATGATTTGTCATCTGTATATCTTACAGATTCTGGCAAGACTATTGCAGTCGGGAAATCGGGCACCATGATTCAATCCAATGACGGCGGAATGAACTGGGAAACGCTGCCGAAAGGAACCACTGCCGGGCAGAGCTGGGTTGAGTTAAATTGCGGGACTCAGAATTACATATCCTCGCTTTGGTTTACCGATGCAAATACAGGATATGCAGCAGGTATGTTTGGCACAATTTTAAAAACCACCAATGGAGGCGATGTTTACATTGATGAAGCAAAATTACTCCTCTTGCCCTTTACCGTATTTCCAAACCCCGCAAGTTCTGCCATTACCATTGATTGGAGTAATGCTAAACCCGGAAATTACAGCATTAACATTTTTGATGTCAGCGGAAAACAGCTGATGCAGGATTACCTCCCCGATCAATCCTCTCTTACCATCGATATCAGCCGGTTTCCTAAAGGTATTTATTTTGTAAGACTGAGCTCCAATGAAGGAACCGGGGTGAAAAAAATAGTGGTTTTATGAGACTTTCCGTCTTTTACAACCCCAGCTGGTTCAGCAGGAATTCGTAATCTACCAGTGTGTTCTCTATCCTTTGTTTCGTTGCCTGTCCGGAGCCATGCCCAACGTTATAATCGATGTAAAGCATCACCGGGTTAATCTGGCCGGGGTTGTTCTGCAAAGCGGCTGTAAATTTCTTGGCATGCAGGGGATCGACCCGACTGTCGTTGGCGCCTGTTCGTATAAGCATGGTCGGATGGTTTACACCCGCGCGGACATGCTGGTAGGGTGAATACTGAAGAAGGTTCCTGAAGTCAGCTTCATTGTCGGAGCTTCCGTATTCGGGGATCCAGTATCTCGCAATAAGGAATTTCTGGTAACGAATCATATCGAGCAAGGGCATGGCACAGATAATGGCCTTGTACAGGTCGGGCCGCTGCGTCGCTACTGCACCCATCAGCAGTCCGCCGTTGCTGCCACCCCAGGCGACAGTCTTTTTCGGAGTGGTATATTTCTCACGCACCAGCCATTCGGCGCAGGCATTGAAATCATCGAAACAATTCTGCTTATTCATCAACATTCCGTTCTCATGCCATTTTTCCCCATATTCATCTCCTCCCCGAATCCCGGGTTCTGCAACAACGACCCCGCGGTTGATCATGGCTGCATATCCACCGTAATAGTCAGGCTTGATACCGTAATTAAATCCGCCGTAAGCTGTAATCAGCAAAGGGTTTGTCCCATCGAGCTTCATGTCTTTACGATGGACCAGGATCACTGGGACGCGGGTACTGTCCTTTGAATAGTAAAATTTGATCTCTCCAACGATATTCGACATATCAATGGGAATTTTTTGCTCATAAAACAGCCTCCATTTGAAGTCGACGGGGGATGCGATATACACTTTGGCAGGTGATGTAAAAGAGCTCATGTTGACGTATACTGAATCTTCTTCCCTGTCATAGCCGAAGCCCGTGATATCACCGATTTCGGGAAGCCCGACGGGGCCTATCTTTTTACCCAGGGAATCGAACAATGTGACACGGCTCTGAATGTCTTTTTTATCCTGGACGACCAGGCGCCCATCCTTCAATACCTCTACGTTTTCGATCACCGTTTCGCTTTCGGGGATCAAAACTTTCCAGTCTTTGAATTCCGGCTTTGCAATATCGGCCATCATAAAACGCTTGTTCGGGGCATTGTCGTTGGTAAGCATGAAAAGCTTATTTCCTATGGCCCAGGGGTATCCCTGGTATTTTGTGCTGGCATAAACCAGGATCCCTTTCTCGTCGGTCCCGGTCTTTTTCATCCAGACAGAATCAGAAGTAAAGTTGCTAGTCCCGTAAAAACTGACGTCACTGTAGCGGTTGTCATAGATGAACCATGAATTCTGGGCATCATTTGTAGCTCCGAGGAATTTCATGCTGTCGGCAGGAGTCCCCACTGTCCAGAGCCAGGTCTTGAGCGGACGCTGGAGTTTCACGTCTTCAGGACTGCGCAGGGTAATGTACATATGCTGCTGGTCTTTCGTCCACTGAATTCCAAACGTGTTAGGAATGGGCGGATAGAGCGGCTTTCCGGTTTTGGTGTCGATGATGTAGGTGGTGTTGATCTCCGACCCCGACTCCTGTACGTTTACAGCTGCCCTTTCACCGTCATAGGTATAAGCGACGCCTGATGTTGAAGTTTTACCACTGGTGTCGAGCTTTACCGGGTCCCAGATCAGAACTTTAACGGTATCGAGTATGGTGTATAGCTTGGACTGCTTGTCGCCTTTCTTTTTGATAGTCTGGAATTTCCGATTGCCTTCCTTCTGCAGGGCACTTTCATAATCCCTGTCAACATAGGCCGTGATCTCTTCACGCAGGCCCTGGTGTTCCTTCTGGGTTGCCTTCAGGTAGAGAGTAGTATAGTCATGCTGAGCCCTTGTCCATTCGATGACCCTGGGATCGGTTTTATCCTCCAGCCATCGGTATTCATCGGTAAGGAAATACCCATGTAATGAATCAGTCACAGGTTTTTTCTCTGTGGCGGGCGGATGGAAATTCAGTTGGCATATCGCCGCAAATGGCAATGCAAGAAGCAGGGTAAACACTAAAGCTCTCATGGGTTATTTTTTTGGTAAGGTAAAAATAAGGATAATTGAACAAATTTCAAAAAATCAAATTTTGACAGGATATTCTATCCGGCAATTCTTGAAACTT
Source organism: uncultured Bacteroidales bacterium (assembly GCA_903916595.1). Classification (GTDB taxonomy): domain Bacteria; phylum Bacteroidota; class Bacteroidia; order Bacteroidales; family FEN-979; genus CAIRDP01. Next base: position 9,732 of record CAIWXI010000125.1, read on the forward strand.
GACATTTACATGAAGAAATTTATAAAATGTCCTGAAAAGGACAATTTTCATACGTATTTTCTGTATATTTTTGTATATGAAGTTAAGGGCAGATAAAAAAGTAACCTCCTTTACAATTTGAAATAACAATGACTGCGACATCATATGAATATATCAAAAGGAAAGGAGGCAGGCGCAAAGATACTCATTTTTGAGCTCCTTTTTAAGGGCGAGGACAGCGCATCCTTGTTAAAGAATGGAATCCTTAATATTCATTAACAAGTAAATACAATGAAAACTATTTCAAAGCTTATTTTATTATCCATGATTCTTGTAGCGATATTTTCTGCATGCAAGAAAAATGATCAATCCAAAACACATGAAAACTCCAAGGTGGATATTTCTCTTCTTGAGTCTAAAGTGAAATATTGCACCCAAAGGGTTCATAACACATTAAAAACGAACGATAGTATTCCTGTCGATAGTCTGAAGTTTTACTTAGAAGCTGCCTCCAATTACACCTATGGAATTGCATCTGCTCAGGGAGAAATGCAGAAAATTGATTCAAACTTCTTTACTGTTTCATGTAAGAAAAAGAAAATTGCACTGACTGAAGTCGAACAAGTTTATGATGCTTTAATTGACAGTATAAGAGTTTCTTTTTATCGCATTCAGGAGCGAAATAAAAATTTGATAGTCACAATGATACAAATAGGTAGCGAAGAAACAGATAAAATCAACATTAAAGTTACTTCTGTAATATTGTACGGCAATACACCCTCTTTTGGCGGGTTTGATACTACTGATTATTGGGAATATTGGAATTGGGGAGGAAATTCTGGTGGTAAGTGCGGACCATATTCCGGGCAGACTTCATTGGATGCGGCAATTAAAATTCAGAGAGCGGTAATGCTCAGAAAAGGTGTGAATGCCGGATGTTATTTAAATCCAGTTGAAATTGCAATTGAGCCAACGCAATTCCCAAATCCTAACTCACCTCCTTCTACTTGTTATAAATACTATTATCTTTTTCACAACATAACTACAGCATCATGCGCCCATTCTTGTCTTTGGCCATATGAAATGAATTGGTATTTATTAGGGGCAGAACATATATGCTATGATTGGGATGGAGGATCAAACCCAGGTGCAAGACCTGATGGATACAGTTTCATCAGTCTGACTTTATGGGGGGATCTACTTTTATATAATCCAAGCGCTTTTGTTCATATTGGTATTGTAAAATATGGGATTTATTATCCGGGTGGTATGCAGTCGGATTTATAATTATTGCTAAAGGTGGTTGGAGTTAAACATTTAGTTTGCTCCAATCACTTTACAATTTGATTCTATCGTGTTATAAAATTAATCTTAGTACATGACAATTTTTTAACTATTTGATATTCAATATATTATGTTAATAACTCGGTTATAAGTATTCTTAAAAAAAGCATGTAAGGCCTTGACAATCATTATATTAGGTTATTATCTCACAATAATCTAACTTTATGAAAACCAAGGCCTCAAGCAAAAGTAATGAATTAGTTGCCATATTCCAGCACC
>CAIWXI010000126.1 GCA_903916595.1 uncultured Bacteroidales bacterium
GTATCTTTGCAGAAATAAATGGATCACGTTCTTTAACTAATTCGGTGCATTTTTCGGTGCACTATTTTCCTTTGAGTTTTTAATTCATTGACAATAAGCAAACTGTAGAGATGGTTCGAATCCCCCCCTCTCCGCAAAAAGCGTACAATTATCGGGGTATAGCGCAGCCTGGCTAGCGCACCTGGTTTGGGACCAGGGGGTCGCAGGTTCGAATCCTGCTACCCCGACCAATTTCGACCTTAAGCTCAGACTAATTAACATTCAAGATGTTAGAAAGTCTGGGTTTTTTTGTTTTAGCCGTTCCAATGCTCTGAAATACTAACCTTGAGTGAGCAAATCGTGAAACTTGATTAAAATGTTATATTTTTATTATGTAAAATAAATTTATCTATTTTTGAACAAAGAAATTTTACTTTTCATGGGATCATCCAGCTTTCATTTAAATCCGTTTCCCGGGATCAGGAGCTATGAGATCACGGAGGACGAACTTTTTTTCGGTCGTGAGACCCAGGTAGACGAACTGATAGATAAACTGACTCATACGCATTTTTTGGCTATCGTCGGATCGTCCGGTTGCGGAAAATCATCTCTCATAAAGGCCGGCCTGGTTCCGGCTTTGCTCAAGAACAAGACGAAGCTCTATGCACCCAGCTGGGAATTAAGCATATTCAGGCCTGGCGATGACCCTATCGGGAACCTTGCGAAAGCTCTTTCCACACCCGCTCTCGATGCTGACCTCATCGCAGCCCGGTTAAGGGCAGGCTCTGATGGATTGCTGAATGTTCTGGGCGAACTGGGCGCATCTCCTGATCGCTACAGGCTTATCGTCATTGATCAGTTTGAAGAATTGTTCAGGTTTAAAAAAAACAGGACCAGCTTTCATAATATTACCGAGGCGAAAGGTTTTGTTGAGATGATGCTCCATTCTACCAGTCAGTCAGAGATTCCGGTGTATGTAGTACTCTCAATGCGTACCGATTTTCTTGACGACTGTACAGAATTCAGGGGATTGAGTGAAGCAATCAATAAAGGGTATTATCTCGTCCCGCGTATGAACCGCGAAGAATGTAGGCTTGCCATCACCGGCCCGGTGCATTTCGGAAAGAGCATGATTTCAGATGAATTGGTTGACCGTTTGCTTGATGATGTGGGTGATGACCCTGATCAGCTTCCAATCATGCAGCATGCCCTGATGCGTACCTGGGATTACTGGAGCCTTAACCGGATAGGGGATCAGGCCATAGGGATCGAACATTATACCGCGATAGGGACCACAAGCGAAGCGCTGTCGGTACATCTTGAGGAGATTTTTGCTGAGCTTAAAGACCACAGGTATAAATTTTACGCTGAAAAAGTATTTAAAGCGCTTACCGACGTGAGCAAGGATAGCAGGGGCACACGGCGGCCCACCCAGCTGAGTGAAATATGTACGCTCGCTGATGCTAAACTTGAAGAGATCATACGGATTATCGACGGTTTCAGGGAACCCGGAAGGGCTTTTCTGATGCCCTCAGCCCAGGTCGAACTGAGCCCCGATTCGACCATAGATATTTCTCATGAAAGTATTATGAGGGTATGGTTCCGCCTTAGAAAATGGGTCGAAGAAGAGAGCCAGTCAGCCCAGCTGTACCTGAGGTTGTCAAAAACTGCCGAACTTTACCAGTTAGGCCAATCGGGCTTATGGGTTAATCCTGAACTGCAGCTGGCCCTGCAATGGAGAGAACATTCAAAACCTAATGCCACCTGGGCGATGCGCTACGACCCTGCATTTGACAGGTCTATGACGTTCCTCGATTATAGTATGCGGCAAAGCGAACTGGAACTTTTGAACAAAGAAAAGCAGCAAAGACGTAACCTGAAGCGGGCACGCAACTTCGCAGTAATCCTTGGTGCTGCCTCGGTAATTTCGATCCTGTTTCTGATCATTTCGCTTAACCTTCGGTTTAAAGCAGAAGCCAGTCGCAAAGTCGCACTCGAAAAAGAAAAGCTGGCCATTTTCGAAAAAAAACGCACGGAAGAACAGCGCCGGGAAGCCATACTTCAGAAAAAAATTTCGGAGCAACAGCAACAGATAGCTGAGCAGCAAAAACTCATCACAGAGCAGCAAAGGCAATATGCTGTAAAACAGCAGGTCATCGCCCAGGAACAGACCGGCGTGGCCGTTCATGCCCGGCAAAAAGCCGATGTGGCAACACAAGAGGCCATCCAGGCCCGCGATGAAGCTCAGATCCAGAAGCAGGCAGCTGTTTCTCAGAAACAGATTGCTGAAAGCGAACGGGTGAAGGCTGAAAATTCAGAAAAAAACACCCAGCGTCTCAGGTTGCTTTCGGTCGCACGTACCATGGCCATACAAGCCAATCAACTGGCGGGCATGGTCAAAGACGACCTGCCTGTTCTGCTTGCCTTGCAGGCTTATCAATTCAATATTGATAATAAAGGGAGGGAGAACGATCCGGATATCTATGCGGCTTTCTCACAAATTCTCGACGACCAGGTTGTTCTCAGGGCACATCAAGACGGAGTGCGTTCTCTGGCCTTGTCAAAGAACGGAAATACGCTGGTTTCCTGTGGCGATGACGGAGCTGTTTATCAATGGCAGACGTTAAATCAGAACGCACCGCCTGTTCTGCTTAAAATGCCTAAAACAGGGAATGAGAAATTCCGTTCCATAATCATTACTTCCGATTCAAAATATATCGTTGCAGGAACTTTCAGCGGGAAGCTTTATATATGGAAACTGGGGAGCCCCGAATTATTACCTGAGGTTGTTCAGGCAAATTCGTCGGTTATAAACAACCTGGTTTTCAGCCCTTCAAAGAACCAATTTGCAAGCTGCAGTGGTGATGGAAAGATCTTATTATGGAATTACGACAATGATCCGTTCAGGAAAAGCCTTATCGATTCGGTCAGTTACAAGGTCAATGCGCTTGCTTTTGATCCCGGGGGAAAATCCCTGGTTTTTTGCGGCTCGGATGGCAGTCTGACTTTAATCGACCTCCAGTCAAAAGTGTTCAGCCATTCTAGAATATTCTCCTCACACGATCCTGTGCTGTGTGTCAGCTGGAGTGATGACCGGAAATCTCTTGCAGCCGGATTTGAGAGTGGTTCCATAAGGATATGGAATGCTCTGAATTTTACTGCTCCTCCAATCGAGCTGATCGGCCGTCATACTTCCGGGGTAACGGCCCTTGCCTTCAGCCAGAACGGGCAATATCTTGCATCTTCGAGCTATGACCGGACAGTTAAGATAGGGAATATGCAATACTGGGAGGGCAAACCTGTTTCCATCGAAAAACATGATCTCTGGGTATATGACCTTGTTTACACTCCCGACAGCAAACATCTGATTTCATGCAGCGCTGATAAAACGATCAGGATTTTCTCAACCGAATGTTCAGGGATGGCAGAAAAACTAGAGAAACGACTTAGACGGAACCTTACACCTGAAGAGTGGGATAAATATGTAGGGGCCGACATCCCCTATAAAAAAACAAGGACAGATCTTCCGTAAGAAAATCCGATTATGTGCGTATGTAGAAACGAAAAAAAGAAATTATGCATAAACAACAGTTACCTCTTGTTTTTCTCTCTTTGTTCGGAGTCTTTGCCCTGCAGGTAATTTTATTCCCAGCCTATACAAAGGCTCAGCAATGCAGTGATGTTACTTTGAATGATGCAAGAAAATTCTATGAGAACGGGAAGTTCGGTGATGCAATTTCGATGTTGAAGCCATGTATTCAGAAGGGATTCAACGAGAAACAAAAAGTGGAAGCCTACCGTTTACTGGCAATGACTTACCTGGCCACGGACTCTTCAGACCAGGCTGCTGTTCAAACGGGATTTTTACTTCAGATCAACCCCGTATATGAAGCCAATCTGTTTGATCCACCGGCTTTCATCAAACTGGTCGGCTCACTTAAACTCAGCGGCGGAGCTCAGGTTGTTACTTCTGTTTCGAAGAAGGCGGAGTCAATCTATGAAGCCCCGGCTACTATCGTTGTCGTTAACCGTGAGGATATTAAAAAACGTGGCTATAATGACCTTATCGAGTTGCTCAAAGATGTTCCCGGCTTTGATATCACCATGTTTTATGGCCCTGAATATGCTAATGTGTACCAGCGTGGATTCCGTCAGAATAATACCGAAAAGACCTTGCTGCTGTTCGATGGCATTGAGGAGAATGACCTGTGGACAAACTGGGCTTATATCGATCGTCAGTATCCTTTATCTAATATTGAGCGGGTCGAGATCATTTACGGACCAGCTTCTACAATGTACGGGCCCAATGCTTTTGCAGGGGTGATCAACGTGATCATGCGGAATTCGGTCGATGCCATCAAACCCGGTCGCAGCATAGGGATCAGCGGCAGTGTTGACTATGGAACATACAAAACAGGGACCGTCGATGTGAGCGTTTCTGGCAAAGTCCGCAGTGTATCTTTTACTGTGACCGGGCGACTTTACCATTCCGACGAAATGGATCTGTCAAGCCAGAGTTTTTTTGATTATGATCCTGCAGTATATAATAGTGTGGATTATAATAAGGTTATGGGAATGAGCAAAGGAGCAAAGCAATATCTGATCGCCAACAAACTACCTTTTACTAATCCTTACTACCAGCTTTCGGCCGACTCAAGTCAGCTTTCACTTACACCCCTCGGAGCGGAAACAGCGCGAAACCTCGATAAATCGGCCTATGCACAGTCGGTGAATGGTCATCCTGTAGGGTTCACTAATCCTACCAACAGCTGGCTGATCAACGGAAAAGTCAAAATAGGCAATTTTACTGTAGGTTTTCAGTCCTGGAAATACAGCAGGGGCGGAACCACACAGTATACCGATACTTATGTGCCGGGCTCTGATAATGGATTTAACTGGGTGCCTCAGCTGTCGTACTTCTTTGTGAAATATGAGAATCAGATCAGCGAGAAAGTATTCTTCTCAAACCTTACTACGTACCGTATCCATGCCGTGACTGATGAGACCAGCCTGGTATCGCTATCGAATTATGCCAGAGGCAATAAGAAAATCGCTGACCTGGTCAATAATAAATCTCCTGAATGGATACGGTTATATATGTTTGAGCTCTCAAAACAACTTCGTACTGAGTTTAAAGTTTTATGGCGTCCGGTTTCAAGGTTTGACCTTGTCTCGGGGCTGGAAGTAAGGAACAGCACCCTGCAGGGCGCTTATTATACCAGCCTTACACCGACTCCCCAGGATTCGGCCCAAATCATACCTTCACCTAAAGGAGGGAACGAGTTCAACGCATGGGATGTCGGAGTATATACACAAGGCACCTTGCAGGCATTCCGCAAATTCAAATTCACCTTCGGGCTTCGTTATGACTTTAACAAGGTCAGGAATAATGACGGATTTGGCAGTGAACTAAGTCCACGTGTGGCTATTGTTTATTCTCCGGGCAAATTCACTTTTAAGGCTATCTACTCCAGGGGGATCATGAATGTGTCGAACTGGACCAAGTATTCTGCCGCCGGCAACCGTATCCCAAACCCTTCTCTGAAAACTGAAAACATTCAGAATTTCGAGATCAGCGGCGGGTTCCGTCTGAACAAGGCATTCCATGCAGATCTTACGATCTACCGAAACTATATATATAATGTGGTAGGCACGGTGAATCTGCCAGGGAATTCCGGATTAGTCCAAAATCAGAATATCGGAGAATTTCAGATTACCGGGGTACAGGCTGATGTCACATACCAGATCGAAACGTTTTCGGCATATTTCAATTACACCTTTTGCGATCCCAGGCAAACATATTCTGAGACCGGTCCCGTCGATAACAGGGTAGGGGATATTTCGAGCAACCAGTTTAATCTGGGGGCTGATAAGGTGTTTTTTCATCAGCTCGACCTTAACCTGAGGTTGAACTTTGTGGGTAACCGGCTTACCGGCCAAGGCACCAGTGTCCCCCTGAATACTTCCGTTTTTCCTGCTACGGCTATTCTCAACGGCGTAATAGGCTATTCCAATAACAAAATTGTTCCGGGCCTGGACCTTCAGGTAATTTGCAATAATATTCTGAATACCACATACTACGATCCTGGTACCAAAGCTGCCGACGGGGTTAACAGTCCATCGTCAATCCTTCAGAGAGGCCGGCATTTTCTGATAAAGTTATCGTATGATTTTTAATTGAAAAGCATAAATGTCTGAATTTAATAAGCATATTGATCAAGAATCACTTTGGGGCGAGTTATATGAACCCCTGAAGCCGAAAATAAATTCAGGCGGAGGTCTGCGGCTTGTTCTGATGTTGAGTTGTAATTGCGGAGATAATGTTCTTCATCATCTTTTCCTTTTTGAACAAAAATATCCCGGATTGCTTAATATTGTTGGTGTTGCTACCGATGATCCGGTAGATCCCAATGCCCGTATTTCGCTGAAAAAGAGGATATGGTCACAATATTCGCCCTCCGAACGAATTGAATTGAAAAATAAAATCATCAATTCCTGTATGGATATTGGGATCCCTTGTTATACTGGTGCTGTAAAAACAGACTATTTCCGTTCGATGTATAAAATCTGGAATCCTGATATCCTGATTATGTTTTGTTTCGGACAGAAGCTTGATTCCTTTCTTTTTGACACTCCTGTGATGGGAGCTTACAATCTGCATCCATCCGACCTCCCGAAGAAAATAGGAGCCGGAACTCAACCCTTCCAGAATGCCATCCGCAATGGATTAAAAACATCTCCACTGGTTATTCATGGAATTACAGAATTAATTGACATGGGACCTATCGTCGGGGTTTCTTCTCAGGTAAATATTTGTCTGAAAGATGGAACTTATCCGAAAAGCCTGTTAACCCTGCTTGATAAAATTACAAGCATTGGCCCATGGATGACAATAGAGCTTATTGATGAACTGATGAAACAGAGGTTGAAAGGTGATATCTGGCCGCTTGACTGGATTGATTTCGAGGGGAAACTGCCCGAGGAGATCAAGGAATTACTGAGGTCGCCTGCCACAGATGATCTAAATGAAAAGTACACAGTTCCCCCTCATCCTTTACTTTTGAAATGAAGTGAGTAGATGAAACAGAAAGACTTGTTTACGAAACTATTGAATATCCGTGCAGAGGAATCAAAACCTGTGTTCCTCATGATGGTTTTCTCGTTTTTTATCGGTCTGTCGCTTACGTTTTATTTTACTGCATCCAATGCTATTTTTCTGAAACATTTTCCACCAAAAATGATTCCTGTTTCCTTTATTGCTTCAGGGATTATCGTGTATCTTGCCTGGTGGATCTTTTCTCTCATTGACAAGAGATCTAGCTTGTCAAGGCAGGTCACATTTAAATTTCTTTTTGTTTTCATCACGGTATTGGCAATCAGTATCGGCGTTTGGGCATACGATAGCAGTTGGCTTGCTTTTGTTATGTACACCTGGGTCAGGGTTATGGTATATATCAGCCTTGTTAATTTCTGGGGAGTGGCTGGGAAACTGTTCAACATCAGGCAGGGAAAACGCATTTTTGGACTGATCAGCGTAGGTGAAGTTATTTCCATTATCATTGGTTATTTTTCAATACCATTCATTCTGCATTTCCTGAAAGCACCCGACCTTCTTTTCTTAGCCTCCTTTTCCTTGTTTATCTGTCTGATCCTGGTCTTTATCATCTTCTCGACGTTCAAAGATCAGCTAAATATGGTGAAAGTCGCTTCGGCCCCTGTGAAAACACAAGTCAAATCAGAATGGAATTACTGGAACCTTTTAAAGAAGCCTTATTTTCTGCTGATTTCCCTGATGGCTCTGCTTCCGATCTTTAGCTACCTTTTTGTTGATTTCTTATTCCTTGCCCAGACCAAGCGTGAATTTGCCAACAATCCGGAAACTATCGCAAAGTTCCTGGGGATATTTCTTGGCGCTGTGGCTATCGTGGAACTGCTTTTCAAACTGGTTTCCGGGCGCATCCTCAACAAATACGGTTTAAAACCGAGTTTACTTGCCTTACCAATTATAATGGTTTTCGGGATATTATTAGCTGCTGTTTCGGGAACCCTGTATGGAACAACAGGTATGTTTTTTGCTTTTATCGCCCTGGCGAGGCTTTTTGAACGCTCTATCCGGGGAGCAGTATATGAACCCGCGTTTCAGCTTTTATACCAACCTGTACCTTCGGAACAGAGGTTGCCTTTTCAGAATCAGATCGAAGGCATACCCAAGGCGATGGGAACCGTAATTACCGGTGTGGTCATCCTGCTGCTCTCGAGCATATCTATATTTAGCCTGGTTCAGTTTAATTACGTGTTCCTTCTGGTCCTCGGATTCTGGATATGGATTGCCTGGAAGATGTATCTTGAGTACCGAAACATGATTAAAACAAAACTGGCTGAATCGCAGCATCTGGAAAAGCAGGGAGCCGGTTCAATGGTTTCACTTATACGCGATACCCTCGCGCAGGCAGAACCGGAGAAGTTCCAGTCATTGTACGAGTTGTTCGAAAAAATAGAACCGGCCGGCATCGAAAGTACTCTCCAAAGCGCCTACCTTACCGCTCCAATAGCAGTTAAGAAAGCTATTCTTAAAAAGATACAGGAGCGGCAGTTCGTGCCTGCATTAACTTTCATTAAAGGCTTAATGGAGCAGGAAATGGATACTGAGCTAAAAAACCTTGTTGAAGAAACAAAAGAAATCCTGAAATCGGCTGAAGACATGCCTTTCGATTCTCTTGTGGAGGATGCAGCTTCCCATGAAGTCACTACCAGACTCAGGGTTGCACGCCTGCTGGGGTATTCGGGCCGGTATAATACCTATAAATTATTATTTAGTCTGCTGAAAGACCCTGATCAGAGGGTAAGAAAAGCTGCCATCATTTCTTCAGGTAAAATCAAGAGGTTTGAGCTATGGCCTTTGATCATCGAAAATCTGATAATCCCTGAATTTGCAAGCGCTGCCAGGGTCGCCGTGCGGATCGTCGGGGAACCGATACTGAATGACGTGGACCGTTTTTTTGAAAAGATCGGGGAGCATCGAACGGCCCGTTTGAAGATCCTTCAGATTTATGAAGCAATTGGGGGTGACAAAGTGATCAGATTACTGCGTGATAAAATCAAATACCCCGATAGGGATATTCGATCCCAGGTGCTTATTTCACTTAGTAGCCTTGAATACCATGCATCGGTATCTGAAATCCCCTATATAAAACAAGCCATTGAAGAATCGGTGGAAACCATGGTCTGGCTGATTGCCTGTTTGCTTGATATCCCCCCATCTCCCGAGACCATGACCCTCCGCAATGCCCTGCTTCAGGAGATTGAAGAGAAAAAGGAAAATGTCTTTCTGCTGTTGTCACTGCTATACGAGACAAAAACGATACAGCATATCCGGGAGCATATCGAGAGCCCCGACACGAATGCCAAAATTTATGCCCTTGAGATCGGTGATATGATGATCTCGCAAGATATCAAGGAATTATTCTTTCCTATCTTTGAAGATATCACAATGAATGAAAGGCTAAACAGGTTCAGCATCCGCTTCCCCCAGGAAGAGATGTCGTTAATCGACCGGCTGTGCGACATAATCAACATGGATTATTCGAAGATAAACCGATGGGTAAAAGCATGTGCTATCGATTTGCTAGGTAAAACTCCATCTTCAGAACCCGAAAAGTGTGAAGAAATCCTTGCCGCGAATGTTGTTAACCCCGACATTATGCTGTCGGAGCTTGCCGCATGGGTTTTGTTTAATACCAGCAGCAGTTATTATTATGACACCCTGATACGATTTGAGAAAAAACAATCTCTGATTCTGGCTAACACATTCAATACTATTAAAAAACGTCAAAATAAGGATGTTTCCTTGTTTTTTGAAAATGTGATCGCACTGAAGGACTCAGATTTCTTTAACCCTGTCGCTGAAATTGAGATTGTGAATCTCCTGATGAGTATCCATGCTATGAAAGAGAGATCCGGGCAGACTCCTGAAGTTACTATAGATAAGGATGAAAGAACTCTGACCTTTCCATCAGGTGATTCTGATCAGCTGGTTGTTCCCCTTGACTATTTGTTTGAGATCCTGGCAGGGAATCCTGGATTGACCGAACGGTTTATCCGGTTATATTATAAAAAACAATGAATAAACGAAGGATTATGAATAAACTGTTCATTCTATTCCTCCTGACTTTAGGATTCGGATATTGTACGGCCCAGGCCTCACATCCCGGCGAAAAAGGATACCCTTTTGTAAAGAATTATACGGCCAGCGAATATAAGGCCCATGCCCAGAATTTTGCCGTCGCGCGCGATCGGAGAGGTGTAATGTATTTTGGCAATTTTGCTGGCATCCTTCAATATGATGGTGAATTCTGGCAACTTATTCCTACAGCCAATATTACAAGGATATCCGCGCTGGCTTCCGATTCCAGCGGAACTATTTATGTTGGGGCGAGAGGTGAGATAGGTAAACTTGAACCTGATTCAAAGGGGGACCTTCATTTCAAAAGTCTCTTTGAACATAAAGAAAAGCCGCCTGCATTTCTGGATGTTTTTCAGATCCTTATTACTTCGGAAGGCATTGTGTTTATTACCAGGAATTGTATTCTTATTTACCGTTCCGGCAAAATTGAGACCTGGACATCGAAAGACGAGATTCTCAACGGATTCTCGTGCAACAATATGATGTACCTTCAGCTCAGGTCGCAAGGTCTGGTGACTTTCAAGGGAAATGAGACCACCCCGGTGATCAACGGTGAACTGTTTTCAGGAGCCATTGAAATCAAAGCCATGTTACCATATGGCCGGGATGGCATTCTTATTGCCAGTGGCACCCAGGGCTTGTACCTTTTGAAAAGTGATGGCATCAAGCCTTTCACAACCAAGGCGGATTTACTGTTCCTGAAAAACATAATTTCAGCTGGCGCTATACTGGCTGACGGGAGTTATGCTTTTGGTACCACACGAAAAGGAATCATCGTTTTGGATCAGGCCGGTGAGATTACCCAACTTATCGATAAAAAATCTGACCTTAAAAATGAGAATGTCCAGTCTCTCTTCGCCGATGACAACAATATTCTCTGGGCCGCATTGAATAATGGCATAGCTATGGTTGAACTGCCTGCCCGGCTTACTTACTTCAATGACAAATCGGGTCTGAACGGGGCGGTTAATCATATTTTCAGATTTAAAGACCGGCTTTATGTTTCTACTTACCAGGGGCTTTTTGCTTATGATAAAAGCACGTTCAGCTTTATCACCATACCCGAAATTATCACTGCATGCTGGTCGGTAGGTATGTTCAAGGACCAATTGTTGGCTGCAAGCTCACAGGGACTATTCTCGGTCTCAAATCTGAATGCAAGGCTGATAAAGGAAGGCTTTGTGATGTCGCTGGTTTGTTCCCGGGCCAATCCTTCTGAATTGTTTCTCGGGGAAATGGGAGGGCTCGTCTGTATGCAAAACCAGAACTCACAATGGAAGACGAATAAAATTGTTGGCCTTCCTGAGGAAGAGATCAACGACCTCATTGAAGATGCTGATGGGAATGTATGGGGTTCTACCCTTACCCAGGGAATTTTCCGGTACTCTCCTCAGAAGCAATCCATTGATTTTTATACTAAATCCTCCGGCTTGCCCGAAACGGGAGGGACTTCAATCAACATTCTAAATGGGAAGCTGAGCGTGGCAACACTTAAAGGCGTATTTCTTTTTGATCAGGCTACTTCATCCTTTAAGGCCGTAAACCTGCTGAAAGAGGATTCTTTGATGGCCAATCAGTGGTTCTCGATGATCACACAAACTCCTGAAGGCAATTTGTGGGTGACGTCGGGTGACGAAAGCCATATAAATTTATTAATAAAGCAAGGGCAAACCTTCCAGGCTGTCAGTTCACCTTTTCTTCCTATTGCAGATAATGTTATCTGGGCAATCCTTCCCGAAGAAAACGGAATAACCTGGTTCGGTGGTCCCGATGGTCTGGTAAAATACGATCCCTCCGTTGCAATGAACCACCTGGATCCATATCCTACTCTCATTCGCCGTATCATCACGCATAATGATTCCGTTATTTTTTACGGTGAATCGGGCGGTGTGCACCAAGTCATAACTTGGAAAAACACTGTTCTTTCTCATCAGGATAATGCATTACGATTTGAGTTCGCAGCTCCTTTCTATTCGGCCAAAGGCGATAATCAGTACCAGTATATACTCGAAGGATTTGAAGAGACCTGGTCCGACTGGTCAACACAAACTCATAAAGAGTATACGAACCTGCCAAAAGGCAACTTTGTTTTTCATGTTAAAGGAAAAAACATATACGGACGTGTAGCGACTGAAGCAACTTTCAGCTTTAGAATCCTGGCTCCCTGGTATACGATGTGGTGGGCATACCTTATTTATATCCTTTGTGCATCGGCGATAATTTATCTGATCATGGTGTACCGAAACCGCCAGCTGATAAAAGAAAAACGGGTTCTTGAACAGAAGATCGTCCAACGCACAGCAGAAGTCGTTCTGCAGAAGGAGGAAATAGAAAAACAATCTCAGGAACTGGCTAATAAAAACGATGAACTCGAAAAGATCAACATCGTTGTAAAAGCCATCAATTCGGAGATAAATTTTTCGAACCTGCTGCAATCCCTGCTTGAAAAGACAAAAATGATCAAATCGGTCGAGAAGTCCACGGCTTTGATCTATGACAATAAACTAAACGTTTTCAAATTCAAAGCGAGTTTCGGCTGGGATATGCAGGTTCTTGAACCTGTAAAATTAACCCTGAATGAAGCAGAAAAAAGATATCTGAAAAATGCAGAAGAAATTTTCGAGGATATATTTCTGAAAACTGATTTCAAATCGATGGACTATATCCCTTTGCTGACGGTACTGGAAACACCGAAGTCGATGCTGGTACTGGTCATCAAAGTTGAGAATAAGGTGGAGGCCTTCCTCATACTTGAGAACATGACCAGGGGAAATGCATTTGATAACAAAGACCTCAGTTTTATCAGGAACTCCAAAGAACATATTATTTCGGCATTTATCAAGACCCGGATTCTTGAAGACCTTCAGTCGACTCTTCAAAACCTGAAGGAAACGCAGGATCAGCTTGTCCAGTCAGAGAAACTGGCTTCTCTTGGTCAGCTTACTGCCGGGATCGCTCACGAGATCCAGAACCCTTTGAATTTTGTCAATAATTTCTCTTCTCTTTCGGCCGAGCTGTCTGATGAGGTGCTCGACATTCTTAAGGCGGTGGAGGATAAACTCACCAAGGATCAGTTTGCCGATGCGAGTGAAGTGATGGGTATGATCAAGGGCAATGTTCAGAAGATTCACGAACACGGCAAACGCGCCGAGAGTATCGTGAAAGGGATGCTGCAGCATTCACGCGGCAGGACCGGCGAGTACGAGCTGATTGAGATCAACAACATGGTATCGGAATACGTGAACCTGGCCTATCATGGGATGCGTGCCAATGACAAGAGTTTCAATACGAGCATAAAGACAATCCTCGACCCGGAAGTCGGGAAAGCAGCTGTCATCCCCCAGGATCTCAGCCGTGTAATTCTTAACATCGTGAATAATTCATGCTTTGCGCTGGACGTGAAAACCAAAAAGCAGATACCCGGATTTAATCCCGAAGTAGTCATCAGTACGAAAAAACTCAAGGATAAGATTGAGATTCGTATTCGTGACAATGGGATAGGGATACCCGACAGTGTGCTGGAGAAAGTATTTAATCCTTTCTTTACTACCAAACCAACAGGAAAAGGGACAGGACTGGGTCTTTCAATGAGCTTCGATATCGTGACCCAGATCCATAAGGGGAAACTTGAAGTGAAGTCCAAGGAAGGTGAATTCACTGAATTTATTATTACTATACCCGAGAAACAATAGTCGGATCAACCCGTTAAAGGATGAAAAAGATTGGTTGGTTAATTTTGTTCCTGGTCCTGTTTCCTGCCATCTCGGAAAGTCAGAATTTTTTTAAGATCAACCAGTATAATATAGTGTATAAAGGTGACCTGATGCCTGTAATCACTTTTTTGGGGAACTACCAGTTCAATAAACATATATCATTTACATCTTACTTTTACGTGACTGCCTATCCCAAAAACAGTTGGGGGGAGGGGCTCGTTGGCGTGAGCTATACACCAGTGAAAGGGATTACAATTGGTTTTATTGGAGGATTTCAGTCAAATGAAACGGAGATCTGGAGGGTTTCACCAATCATTTTTCTGGCGAAGAAACAATTTTCCTTCATGGGAGCATTCGAATTCGGAGGAAAACGTTACCGCTGGGATGCGATGGGGTTTTATTCCTGGAAGTCCTTGAAATTCGGAGCCGAATTCATTCGTTATTATCAAATGTATGCGGCAGGCCCCCGCATCGAGTTTTCGTTTTTAAAGAAAATGCCACTCACGATTTTTTATAGTGGTTTATGGGATTGGTCTTACGGCAATTATGCATCCATGTTCGGGATTTATGCAAGTTTTAGCATTTTGGGCAGAGTCATTCCTTCGGCCGCAGTATTTAAAGAAAATTGATTTTTTGGTGACTAATATTCAGCAACAATGAACTTTGTTTTAGCTTATAAAAGAAATCCCTGGATAGGATATGTATTGGTTGGCCTTGTTTTTGTATTGTTTATGCTGGCAGAGATGTGGAACGGAAGGTTCTGGCTGAGTGATTTCGAGGTCTATTATAAAGCTGCGGCACGTATTCTGCAGGGCCAGAATCTTTACAGGATACAGGCCGATGATTTTTATCTCTTCAAATACTCTCCTGTTTCGGCTGTGTTTTTCATACCCTTCGCAGTTCTTCCTTTCGCGATCGCCAAAATAGTGTACTGGCTGTTTTATTCTTTTATTATGCTGGCATGTATTCATCTGGCCCTGCGTTTAGTCAGCCGCTTTCGTCCCATTGAAAAACCATCAAGGGTCAACAACCTGGTGATTTTTACCGGGCTTATACTAATGGTTCACTTCCTTAGGGAATTACACCTGGGACAGGTCACTTTTATCCTGCTGATATTATATCTGCTGGCTTTGCGTTACCTGATGGATGGGAAACCCGGGATGGCTGGGTTCCTGGTTGCTGTTAGTCTTTTTATTAAACCCTTCGCACTGATATTCCTGCCCTGGCTCGTGTATAAGGGAAAGTGGAAGGAATTGGCTTACACTTTTTTATACTTAGCCATCCTGGGCATTGTCCCCCTGCTGTTTTACCGTTCCTATAGCATTACAATTAATCAATATGCGGCCTGGTTTCATGAGGTGGTCGTGGAACTCGGGAATAAGCAGGAATTCAGTCTGCCTGCAAATCAAACTATTTTCAGTGTCATAGCGCGGTATGCATTCCTGGGAGGCTTACTCAACACACCCATGCTCTTTATGGCTTTCCAATCATTTGTATTAATTATATTGGCCGGACTGATGATCTTTTTAATGCAAAAAGGAAAAAGGATTTCATTCCGGGAAATTCCCGAATGGTCATTCTTAATGGGGCTAATTCCCCTGCTTGCCTTTAGTGGAGAAAATTCGTTCTGCCTTTTTCTACCTGCAATCGTTCTTATTCTCTTCATGTACCCTGATTTGCCTTTACCAGTTAAAATTATGGCCATTGCCGGGTTTCTTCTGCTTGGAGGTAATATGCATGACCTCTGGGGCGATAATTTGTCGTCGTGGATCGATAAAGTCTCACTGATCTCTTTTGGCGCGATCAGCCTTTGTTCTGTTCTTGCCTGGCTCAGAGTAAGGGAATTCTTGTAATTTAGTAAAATGAAATCAAAATTTAATGTCATCAGCTATGAAAAAAATATTCTTAATGCTGCTTCTGCAGCTGTTTCTTGTTAGTTTTCTGATGTCGCAGAACCCGAGAAATGTTCTAATCTATAATCTTACAAGCACCGACTGCGGACCTTGTTCCTGTATGGACTCTATCCTGGGTCGGATTGCACAACCTCTGTTTCCCAGAACCGTGGTGGTTGCCCTTCATGGAATAGGATCGAAGTTCGGTGTTTATCATGGGAGCGA
The DNA here is from genome assembly GCA_903916595.1 of uncultured Bacteroidales bacterium. Taxonomy (GTDB): domain Bacteria; phylum Bacteroidota; class Bacteroidia; order Bacteroidales; family FEN-979; genus CAIRDP01. Next base: position 15,993 of record CAIWXI010000126.1, read on the forward strand.
CATTTATAATTCTTTCAATGCAAAATATGATCCAAGCGGTTTTATGGACGGACTGGGTTATGATATCTCGTATGAAAATATCAAAGATTCACTTGCTAAACGCTATCTGCGAAGTCCGGAAGCCCCCGTAAAAATTCAGATTGTTTCAAAAACATGGAATGCTTCAACTCGTACGGTTGATTTTACTGTCAATTTCACCAACCTGGGTTCAGAAATGTCAGGATTATACAAGGTTAACGTTTTCGTGACGGAAAACAATATCAAATGGACTCACCGGATCATGGATGGATGTGCTACCCCGGATGATCCCAGCGGGCTTCCGCTCCGGAACAATTATATAAACATGTGGGTAACCAGGGATGTTGTGTTCAGCGTGGCCGGTGATTCTCTCACGGGCCCTTCATGGCCTGGCCAGCAGGTTCTCACCAAGACCTGCTCTTTTCATGTTGATACGGCGTGGATCGCCGAAAATTGCAACTTTGTCGTGATGGCTTACCTTAATGCTGATTCCATTTATAAGGCCCATGTGCAGCAGGTCGTATTGCAATCGGTAACCCACTCACTTGGGATCGCTGAAACAACACCAGCGAGGGACGGCATTCTTAACGTGTTTCCAAACCCGTCGCAGGGGCAGTCAAACATTCATATTTCTCTTTCAACAGAAGGCTCGTGCCGGCTCAGCATCTTCGATATAAATGGAAGGGAAGTGGAGAATCTTCTCGACGGCCGAATGAAGCCCGGCTTATATAACGTGGAAATTAATACCCGGGAATATCTGCCCGGCACTTATATTGCTATTCTTACAAGCTCGTCGGGAAAAACACAGGCCCGCTTTGTTGTAAAGTAACTGTATTTCTCTGGAAGCAGTAAATTTCTAATCCCTGATACATCTCAGTGAGAGCGCACTGGGATTATACTCCTCGTACAATTCTGCCTCCGTGCCTTTTCTGATAAGCTGGAGGCCGACAGATGTAGTGGTAGAGATGCTTTCGGAAGACCAGAAATAGGCTGCGTTATGCACGTCATTCCAGGTTTGTGTAACAAAATCGAAATAACCACCTGGGAAAGCACAGAACTGGCTTGAATTTGAAGCCCCGACATTGGGGACCCACCAGTCTCTGTTGCCGGTCGATTTCATTTTCCCACCGGCTAATTCCGTTCCACCGAGAAACCTTATGACTTGCTTCCAGTCCTTGCTGTCGGGTACATGCCATCCTGAAGGGCATATCCCCTGAGCGCCGGGAGTCGTCTCATAATGCAGCATCTCTTCCCACATGTATAAACCTCCCCAGAGGTCACAATTTATGAAATCGTTCCCGTAACAGTATTTTTCAACCGTGGCATTCTTCTGCTGCGTTTGGTTCTGACTCTGGTCAAGCCAATTTCCCAGGTTCATGTTCTCCTTCATCCAGCATTGAGTACCTATAATTATCGTGTGATAAACCTGTCCGCCGTACTCAAAGGTTCCACAGGAAGTTGTGTCGGCAGGCTTAGTAGTATCCTGCCCTGTTGAAGTTGGAGGGACGTTATGGGTCGGAGGATTATCTTTGGGGTTCTGCCCAAATGAACTGAGGGTGATCGTACACCACAGCACAACCATCCCGAATGCTTTTATCGTTGTCTTCATGATGTAAAGTTAATAAATGATAAGAAAAAATCAATTTTTTTTTACCTGCCCGATCTGTGCCTTACGACCTGAACAGCCGGATAAGCAGGATCTCAGCAGCCACAAATATAAGAGCCAGAATAACAAATAATTTCCATAACGGGAAGCCCTGGTTTAATTGTTCAATTTTCTTAGAGAACGGAAGTCCGGAGGGCTTAAGAACCGTGATGTTCTTAATGTTGTATTTTTTTACAGCAGCTTCAACTTCTTTTGGGCTGAAGCAGTTAATGTCGGATTCCTTTCGGTCGTAATTAAATGCAAGAGCTGAAATCTGTTTACGCCCCCGGTTCACCAGATACCATCCTGCTTCGCTGATCTGACCATTGAAATAAGCCTTCATCAGCCGGCCAGAGGATTTGAGTTCCGGGATGAATTCAAAAGAATTGTTCCATCTTTTAATGCTGACCATATTCTTCTCGTTCACTGAATCTGAGGGTAAATCGAACGATTCATTCCGGCCAATAATATAGTATAGCGATGTTTGTGCCTGAGCCAGAAAAGCTATGCGGAACATCACCGGGACGAACATCAGATGCTGCTGAAAATTCGTGAATGAAGGTTCGATAGGCGAGGCGCATAAATACAGAGTTCCTTTACCCACTGGAGTGCTCGTTAAAAAAGGCAAGCCGTTTTGCAGTCTCATCAAAACATCAGGCGGGTTTACACTGCCACCCGAGATTGAATAATATTTGAACACGTGAGGAAGATCAGCATTGTCGGGCAAAGTAATTTTTCCGGCAGCATCCTTTTCAAATACATCCTTAAAAATAACATTCTCAATATCAATGGATGCTACTCTTTGTTTCATGGTGTCGGGTTTACCCAAGAACGATGTGCCAATTGAGGAGAAAAAGGTGTTATATGTTTCAGACACTGAATTTTCAGGGGGGAAGATGCAGACAGAGCCACCTCTTTCCAGGAATGACCTGAGCTCACCTGCAAGTCCCGATGCAAGTTCGTCAATACCCGATATCAGAATTAGGTTATGTTTACTGAAGGAGCTGTAATCAACCTGATTTGCAGTGTAAGCGCTGAGGTTAAATACAGAATCTGAAGAGAACAACGACTTTAAATACAGGTTGGGCGACCTCCCGTAAATACTCAGTACATTGATATGGTCAGAGATAGTATAAGAAAAATAAAATATGTCGTCATAAATTACAGGGTAATCTGTAACTTCAAGGCTTCCAAGCTGAAAGCCACTGGCGCCTTCGGTATACGGCAAGGTTATTTCAACTGTCTGGGCGGGTTCTATGGTAAAACTTGTCACCGATTTCTGAGTGTTGTTAATGCTTAGGCGAAGCGGTACTTTTTCGAGCTTCTCACTCCCGCAGTTTCTTATTTTAACAATAAGTCTCACTGCCTGCCCAGTGCGGTGGACCGGTGCTGAGAACCATACCGAGTCGATAAAAAGATTGTCCTGCCTGATCGATTCAAGCGGTACCATCACATAATGTACCGACGAATCTGTTTTGATGTTTTCAAAACAGGCTGTACCTTTTTGGAAATCCGAAATAAGAAATGCTGTATGAGAGCTTTCTTTTTGCCGCGTGAATAAATCATTCATTCGCCCGATGATCTCGGGCAGGCTTACGGAAGCATGTGATATTTTTACTTCCGAAAGCATGCCCGGGATTTCTTCACGACTCACAAACTGTGAATGTTTCCCTTCAAAATCATTGGTCATAAGCTGGAAAATGTCCGATGGCTTATATGCTGCAACGATCTCAGAGGCCCTTTTTTTTGCGAGCTCGAGAAGTTTTCCTTCGGTGCTGTTAGCCTCCATGGAGTACGAATTGTCTACATAGATGCTCACAGCCTGGTGACCTGACTTACGGCCGCTTTGAAGGGGCGATGGAATGAAAGGCCGGGAGAATGCCAGAACCATGAAAGCTATTGCAAGGAGCCTCGCAGCCAGGATCAGAAGCTGTTTTAATTTTGATTGTTTTCTGGTCTCAAGCTGGATCTGAGAGAGGAATCTGACGTTAGTAAAATACTCTTTCCTGTATCTGCGCAGGTTGAATAAATGAATCAGCACGGGGACAGCGAGGGCGCTGAAGCCAAAAAGAAAAGAGGGATTTAAAAACTCCATTCGAAGAAAGAAGACGAATATCAGATAACTCCCTGATCAAGCATGGCATTTGCCACTTTGAGGAAACCGGCCACGTTCGCACCTTTTACGTAATTGACATAACCGTTTTTATCTTTTCCGTGTTTCACACATTGATCATGAATACTGCACATGATATGATGAAGTCTTTCGTCAACTTCCTTTAGAGGCCAGCTGAGTTTCATAGCATTCTGCGACATTTCAAGGCCGGAAGTGGCAACGCCACCGGCATTTACAGCTTTGCCAGGAGCAAACAGGATCTTGTTTTCGAGAAAGATTTCAATTGCTTCGGGTGTGGAAGGCATATTGGCGCCTTCGGCTACACACTGAACTCCGTTATTCACGAGAGTGACGGCATCATCCTTGCCGAGTTCATTTTGAGTAGCGCAGGGTAGAGCGATATCACATTTGACTTCCCATGGGCGTTTGCCCTGGTGAAACTGTGCGCCAGGGAATTCGTAGGAGTATGGTTTTACGATATCCTGATTCGATGCGCGGAGTTCAAGCAGGTAGTCAATCTTTTCGCCTGAAATTCCGTCGGGATCGTAGATATATCCGTCGGGACCTGAAATGGTTACCACTTTTGCTCCCAGTTCAGTCGCTTTAAGGGCCGCACCCCATGCCACATTACCAAAACCGGAGATACAAACGGTTTTTCCTTTAAATGTCTCACCTTTGGTCGCGAGCATTTCTTTGGCAAAATATACTGCTCCAAACCCGGTTGCTTCAGGGCGGATCAGGCTACCTCCCCAACTCAGACCTTTACCTGTAAGTACACCTGAATTTTCGCGGGCAAGCTTCTTGTACATACCATACATGAATCCTATCTCGCGGCCACCTACACCGATATCACCTGCAGGAACGTCGGTTTCAGGGCCTATAAGTTTCCAGAGCTCAAGCATAAAGCCCTGACAGAACCTCATGATTTCGGTATTTGATTTCCCTTTGGGGTCAAAATCAGAACCGCCTTTTGCTCCACCCATCGGGAGGGTGGTGAGACTGTTCTTGAAGATCTGCTCAAAACCAAGGAACTTTAAGATGCTGAGGTTAACACTGGGGTGAAAACGTAGCCCCCCTTTATATGGGCCGATTGCATTGTTAAACTGTACCCGGTAACCTCGGTTCACCTGAACTTTACCACTGTCGTCTACCCAGCTGACCTTGAAAGTCAGCACCCTGTCGGGTTCGATGATCCTTTCGATGATGTTTGCCGATTCAAAATGAGGGTTCTCGGTATAGACGTCCTGAATGCTTTCAAGTACCTCGCGTACAGCCTGAAGGAATTCAACTTCACCCGGATTCTTTTTTTCCAGGTTGCTCATGATTTTTTCTAAGTTCATGGTGATTCAGTTTTAAATTATTGACACGTTAATGAGTTTTTAGAGCAAAAATATTGTTAATTAAATAACAGTTGCAAAATTAAGGTGATTTTCACGAACAACCAAGCAAAACCATTATTTTTTGGCCTCTGACCTATTTTTTTAAAGAATCAGAAAAAGTTCCACTCAATGCAATGCCATTCCGGTACTTTACGCATCGGGATATTGTTCCGTTTTCCAGGTAAAATAATTCATCACCATCCTTGATATTATTTTTGTAATGAGTGAGCTGACTGCTTTGTCCGCTAGCGAAATAGACCCGCTGCGTTCCCTGTCCGGCAGTAAATTCTCCCTGTCCGGTCACCTTGCCAAAGGTATCATAATACAGCCATATTCCCTCATACATTCCATTTTTAAAATGCCCGTCAACCTTTAATATCCGGTTTGGATACCATTCCTGGAAAGTTCCTTCGGGTTTCCCATTCAGATAATACATTTCCTGGAGGAGGTGTGCATACCTGTCCCACGTCCGTGCAACCCCGTTCAGCACACCTGCTTTGTATGTCTGAAGTTCTTTGCGAAATCCCGACTGGTAAAAACGTAAAAGAGTACCATCCAGTTTGTTGTCAAGATACATGCATGACATCATCAGAGCGCCTGTTTCATAATAATATACAGATTTTCCCTGGTGTTTTCCATTCTTCACGAGGATTTCTGACTTTAAAGCGCCCGAAGGATAATATTCTTTTTCTGTATGTGTGCATGCACTGAATAAGAATATTGTAATGAAAAGATATAGGGGAAGGAAAACAGTTTTCATTAATTATTTTTTGTGTTTTTGTAAGCCGTACATTCGTTAATGAATTTCTCGGCAAGCCGGCCTGAGAGTGGATTGCTTTTTTCCATGCGTTCCGGATGCCACTGTACTCCGATAAGGAAATTCTTGCTTACGGGATTCAACCATTCAACCCCTTCGATGAGGCCATCTGCAGATCGGGCGCTTACCGTCAGAAGAGGTGAAAGAATGTCAACCGCCTGGTGATGGTTCGTTGTTACTGAAGCTGAATCTATTCCGGTAAGCTGATATAAGGCAGAGTTCCTAAGTACATATACCTGATGAAAGCAATGCAAATAATCCTGGCACATGTGAGTAAGGCTTTTGTTGTAGTCGGCGGGGATGTCGATTACCAATTTGCCTCCCAGATAAACATTTAAAAGCTGATGTCCTCGGCAGACACCGAATACCGGCATTTTCATCTCCATAGCCCTGCTAAGTACCGCCATTTCGAGGCTGTCGCGTCGCAGGTTAAAGCCGGTACACCTGCTTGTGTCAGCTTCCTTCCCATACCAGCCGGGATAAACATCCTCGCCTCCGGTCAACAGCAGTCCATCGCAATTGTTGAGAAAGTCTAAGGCAACATTTTTATTCAGTGAATAAAGGTTGATTATCTCGATGTCGGGATTAGCTTTTGTAAGCCATTGAATGTAATTTGCAGAGGCTTTCGACAATGCAATCTTCACTTTATGCTCCTTCATACTGCAGGAACAAACAAGTAGTAACATCAACATGAAAGACAGAAATAGTTTTAAATGTCTGAAATTTCGATGCATGGCATGAAGAATTTCGTCAAATGTATAAAACATCAGGTCTTCTTCTGATTAAAAAGATGAAAATATTGAGTCATCTCAAGGTATTGTTCACTAAACAGGTTGACTTCCTTGTAAATTGTCATTTCATCTTCAGTGGGTTCAGCTGTTTTTTGAAATCTGAATTCCATCAATACGCGGTGGGGAGCTTTGGAAGGAATGGGTTGTACAGTGAGTGTTCTGACAGGATGCAAGCCCTGTTTCAGAGCCATGCCGGTAAATTTTTGTCTTTCCCTGACGGGTAAAATAAGGCAAAGTGAAGATCCCGGGTGCATCAGTTTAAGGGAGCTTAACAGAAATGTCTCAAGCGTGAGGGCATGTTCATGCTTGGCCAAAAGTTTTTTTTCTGTCGCCGGCTTCAGTGAGTTAATGAAAAAAGGAGGATTAGAGATGATGATGTCATAGGTTTTATGAGGCGGCAGTGAATGATCCTCCACAGTCTTGCAAAAGACATGAATTCTTTCAGCCCATGGACTGTGAAACGCATTGAGCCTGGCTTCAGTTGCTGAAGGACCGTGAATGTCGATTGCATCAATTACAGCCGTGGAAACCTGGGCCATCATCAGGGCGAGTACACCGCATCCCGTTCCAACATCAAGTATTGACGAGGCATTGCCAGGATGAACCCATGAACCGAGGAGCATTGCGTCGGTTCCGACTTTCATAGCCGACAGAGAATCTTCAACCAGGAAATGGCGAAAACGGAAAGACATTTTAAAGGTATATTTCGATCAGGCCATCCGGCGCTTCAATATAGATGATCTTTTTTTTCCTGTCAATTTCCTTCATAATTTGGTCAACTGCAGGGATGAGAATCTCCTTCTCTCCAAACCTCACCTGGAGCAAAGCCTGCTGATGATTATCGAGCACAGATTCCAGAAACCCCAAATTGCCGTGATGGGTATCAATTACAGTAAATCCTACAATTTCATGAAAATAAAACTGTTTTCCGCTGAGGTCCGGCAAGCTGGAAACAGGGAGAAACATTTCACTGCCCACGTATTCTCCGGCTTCATCAGACGATTGAACATCCAGGAAAGAGAATATAGCTGAATTCCTGTTTTTCAGTTCAACTTTTGTGATAAAAAAAGGAATCCGTTCACCATAAACATCCAGGTAAACGGATTCCAGTTTTTGATACTTTTCAGGTTCATCAACATCCAGATAAACCATCAACTGACCTTTATTACCAAATGTTTTCAGGATTTTACCCAGGTAATAAAAGTCATTGTTCTGCATGTGACATGCTACAGCTTAGCTTATTCCTGCTTTGGTTCTTCGGTCTGCACAGCTTCAGCAGTTTCTGAGAGTGCTACAACAGCTGGAGCTTCAACAGGGGCAGGAGGATGCTGGGCGGCAGCAATCTCTGCGCGTTTTTTTGCAACAGCCTGAGCCTTGGCTTCATTCAGTTTAATTTCGTTCTCGTGCAATTTCTTTTTTGCATCTTTAACACTGAGTTCCTGCTCTTTCTTTTTGCCGGAAATTTTAGCCTCTTTTTCCTGTAGCCATGCCTGGAATTTAATTTCGGCCTGCTCTTCGGTCATAGCGCCTTTCTGAATGCCTTTTATAAGGTGACTTTTATACAGAACACCTTTGTAAGACAAAATAGCCTTCACCGTATCGGTTGGCTCAGCTCCTTTCGATAGCCAGTCTATGGCTTTGCTGAAATCGATATCAATGTCGGCTGGCCGGGTTAACGGGTTATAGGTGCCAATTTTTTCGATAAATTTCCCATCCCGTGGTGCACGACCATCCGCAATAACAATATGGTAGAAAGGCTGACCCTTCTTACCTCTTCTCTGTAACCTGATTTTGGTTGGCATACCTAATTGATTGATTGAGTGATTGAATAAATTTTACGTGATCTGTTTATTAAACAGGGGTGCAAAGGTCGTAAAATAATATTAATCTGCCAAAAGGTATGTGAACTATTTATCAAACTTAATAAATTTATCTCTTGAGGTATAGCAGAACGCACATTTATCTTCAGGTTTGGCCTGGTCGTATGTGTTACCGCATTTCGGACATACCCAGTATATTTTGGGCAGGGATTTGATATCGTTTTTACCGAGGGCCGTTAAGGCATTCGTGTACATCATGGCATGTTTTTTCTCTGTTTCCATGGCCCAACGGAACGATTTAACGGCATCGTTTGCATTCTCTTCTTTTGCGGTTGCAATGAAACCGGGATACATGGTCGTCATTTCATAATTCTCTCCCTTGATGGCATCTTCGAGATTTTCTTTGGTGGTTTTAACTGTAAACGCAGGATTAACCGGATCGGTTTTTCCTCCCAGTTTCTCAATAACCGCTTTATGGTTAAGTGCATGAATAGCTTCAGCTTTTGATGTTGCTTCAAACATTATAGCGACAGGAAGAAAGCCTTCTTTCTTTGCCTGCCCGGAATAGGCGGCATATTTTGCCGATGCGGTGGATTCACCTAAGAAGGCGGCCTTCAGGTTCTCGATACTTTTTTCGGTGCCGGCATAAGCCGTTATCCCTATTCCGCAGATAAGGATCAATGAAAAGATGGTTTTGGTTTTCATGCTATATGATTTTAAGTTTAGTCAGAGAATAAAGAAACAGGGTCTTGTTTAAATTCCGATCATAAAATCAATAACCAGTTTTCCTCCCAGAAATCCGGTGATTGTAATAAATATGACAGATAAAACAGACAAGCCAAACGGGATATATTTATAGAAGGTGTTTTCGGTTTTCTGGTAAACAAGGATAATTCGCGCAAGAGTTGCGACAATGATTGAAACAAGACTGATAGTGGCCATAAGTTCATGCTGCTCTTTTATTTCCATGGCTTCGCCTTCCATATGGGTTGAACCGGCAATAAAATAACCTGTTCCCCACGCGGCAATAGCTCCGAGCATGCCAAGGATCTGAAGATAATACCCTGTCTTAGACATACACGGTTCCTTCTTATACCAAAGGTATACCAGATCGAATAGAAATCCAATGGTTATCAGTGCGATAGGGAAGTGCACCGACAAGGGATGAAAATGAGATGCAGGTATCATACTATTTGGAGTTTACAGCAAAGATAGTTCATTAACTTTAAGATTTCAAGTACTGATTTATCTTTTTGGAACTTTTTTAGTTTTCAACAATTACTTCAGGGAAGTATAATTCCGGTATTTTTGAATTCCGATAATTTTTCCCGAATCTATTGATTAAGATGCTGAATTATACTCATTTACATGTTCATTCCCAGTATTCTATCCTGGATGGGGCCTGTGACCTCAAAGCACTGGTAAAGAAAGCATCTGCCCTGGGCATGAAAGGAGTTGCCATAACCGATCATGGGAATCTGTTCGGGGCTAAGGCGTTTCTTGAGGCGGCGGCTGGGATCCCCGGTTTTAAACCTATAATTGGTTGTGAAGCCTATGTTTCGAGGCGCACTCGCTTCAATAAAGTGGATACTGTTGACCGTAAAGGGGAACACCTTGTATTGCTGGCAAAGAACCATACAGGTTACCGCAATCTGGTAAAGCTGATCTCCTATTCATGGACCGAAGGATTTTATTATAAACCCAGGATTGACAAGGAGTTGCTCGGCAGGTACCATGAAGGGCTTATTGCATCATCGGCCTGCCTTGCAGGCGAGATCCCAAGGGCCATACAGGCAGGAAATATAAATAAGGCGGAAGCTGCAGTTGCAGAGTACAAAGAGCTTTTCGGTGATGATTTTTATCTCGAACTGATGCGGCATAAAATCACTGATTTTACGCGTGATGCCAGTGTTTACGAGAGGCAGATTGAAGTTGAGAAGGTATTGATTGAACTGGCAGCAAAGTACAAAGTCAAGCTGATTGCCACGAACGATGTTCATTTTCTTAATGAGGCTGATGCCGGGATGCACGACCGTTTACTTTGTGTGAATACCGGAAAATTCATGGATGACCCCGACCGCTTGCGCTATACCGGTCAGGAATGGTTGAAGAGCCAGGAGGAAATGTACACTTTATTCTCCGATGTCCCGGAAGCGCTTGAAAATACGATGGAGATCCTTGACAAAATCGAGGTGTTCAATCTCAACAGGGATCCGATAATGCCTGATTTTCCACTGCCCGAAAATTTCACCGATGCAGATGAATACCTCCGGCATATAACTTACAATGGAGCTGATCGGAGGTACCCGGAGATCACATCCGAAATAAGAGAAAGAATTGATTTTGAGCTGGCTACCATTAAAAAAATGGGATATCCCGGTTATTTTTTAATTGTCCAGGACTTCCTCAATGCCGCCAGGGAGATGGGCGTTTCCGTTGGTCCTGGCCGGGGATCTGCAGCAGGTTCTGTGGTTGCATTCTGCACCCGCATAACAGATGTCGATCCCCTGAAGTACAACCTTCTATTTGAGCGGTTCCTGAATCCCGACCGCGTTTCTCTGCCCGACATCGATATTGATTTTGACGAAGACGGAAGAGACAGGGTATTGAAGTGGGTCGTGAAAAAATACGGCCATGATAAGGTGGCCCAGGTGATTACTTTTGGAACCATGGCAGCTAAGGGGGCTATAAGGGATGTAGGGCGCGTTCACAGGATGCCTATTGACCAGGTCATGGCGCTTTCGAAACTGGTTCCTGCCAAACCGGGCATTACTCTGAAAACGGCCTATGAAGAAGTCCCTGAACTGAAAGCGGCCCGGCTTTCATCGAACAAACTGATATCTGATACACTGTTCTATGCAGAGGCGCTGGAAGGTTCTATAAGGCAAACCGGCCTCCACGCCTGCGGAATAATCATAGGCCGCGATGATCTCACAGACCATATCCCTGTTGCGATCAGTAAGGAGTCGGAATTACTGGTGACCCAGTTTGACGGTGATCATATAGAGAAAGCAGGTATGCTCAAAATGGATTTCCTGGGTCTGAAGACCCTCGCGATCATCAAAGATGCAGTTTACAATGTCAACTTGTCGAAAGGGATTGACCTCGACATAGAAAACATCCCTTTTGAAGATCCTCTTACCTACGAGCTGTTCAGCCAGGGTAAAACCACCGGCATATTCCAGTTTGAGTCGGATGGCATGAAAAAATATCTCAGGGAATTAAAGCCCAACCAGATCGAAGATCTCATCGCCATGAATGCTTTGTACAGGCCGGGTCCCATGGAGTATATCCCCAGATTCATCAACCGTAAACATGGCCGGGAGAAAATAGAATACGACATCCCTGCCATGGAAAAGTATCTCAAAGATACCTATGGCATTACTGTTTACCAGGAACAGGTGATGTTGCTTAGCCAGGAGCTGGCCGGCTTTACCAAAGGAGAAGCCGATTCATTGCGAAAAGCGATGGGGAAAAAGATCGAAGAGCTGATGAATAAACTTAAACCCAAGTTCTTCGAAGGCTGCAAGAAAAACGGTATTCGTGAAGAAACGGTAAGTAAGATATGGAAGGATTGGGAAGCCTTCGCCAACTATGCTTTTAATAAATCTCACTCAACCTGTTACGCCTACGTGGCCTACCGCCAGGCCTACCTCAAGGCTCATTATCCGGCCGAATTCATGGCCGCGGTGCTCAGTCGCAATCTTACTGACCTTAAAGAGATTACCTGGTTTCTTGATGAATGTAAGAGAATGGGAATTGCTGTCCTAGGGCCGGATGTCAACGAGAGTGAGTCAAAATTCACGGTCAACCGCAAGGGCGAAATACGCTTTGGGATGGCAGGAATCAAGAATGTGGGAGAAGCCGCGGTAATGGCCATCACAGGAGAAAGAAAAACCGGTGGTCCATTTACGAGTATTTTTGATTTTACACGGCGGATATCATCTCATCATATCAACAGGCGCTGTATGGAAGCCCTGGCCAGGGCAGGGGCTTTTGATTGTTTTGAAGGCTTGCACCGCGCCCAGCTTTTTTATAAGGAAAACGGCGATGAGACTACCTTCCTCGAAACTGTGCTAAGACATGCTACCGACTTTCACTCGAGGAGTGCGAGTTCGCAGCAATCGCTTTTCGGTGAAGCCGAAGTGGTTGAAATGGTCGACCTCAAACTGCCCGATTGCCCCCCGTGGTCGAGAAGGGAGCAGCTTAGATTTGAAAAGGAAATCACAGGTTTTTACATGAGCGGCCATCCGCTCGATGAGTTCAGTCTTGAGATCGGTCAGTTCGCTACTGTAACTACCGAACAACTGAAAGCCGACCTTCTGCCGTTCAAAGGCAAAGAAGTTAGCCTTGCCGGCACGGTGATCAGCGCAACCCATAAAATCGGGAAAACCGGAAAACCCTTCGGCTCGTTCGTGATTGAAGATTATGTGGATTTTATTTCTGTTTCATTGTTTTCCGAAGACTATCTCAGGTACAAGCATTTAATGGAGGAAGGGCAGCATGTGCTTGTAAAAGTCAAAGTTGAACCACGCTACGATAATCCGGATCAGTTGAATCTGAAGACGGTTCATGTTTCACTGCTGGCCGAAGTGATTGAGAAAAACACTAAAAAACTCACGCTCACTATACCTGTGGCAGAATTAAACGAGAAAACCGTCGATTATATTCACGACACGGTTAAGAAACATAAAGGAAAATGCCAGTTAAGGATACGGGTGCTTGATCAGGAAGAAGGCTTCAACATCGACCTCCCATCGAAAAAATTCAGGGTAAATGCTAAAGAATTAGTACAGGCGGTGATGGATTTTCCGGGGATCAGCTTTCATCTTTCTGAATAAATGCAAAGGATTTATTAATTTTGTTTAAAATTTACGATTATGTTTGAAACATTCACTGATGCCAATTTTACAGAGAAGGTTGAAAAATCAGACAAGTTGGTTCTTGTTGATCTTTCGGCCGAATGGTGCGGCCCCTGCCGTATGGTAAGCCCTATTATTCACGAACTTGCTGCAGAATACGAAGGAAGAATAGTTGCAGGAGAACTAAATGTTGATGAAAATCCTGCCACCACGGCTAAATACAGGGTGCGTAACATCCCCACCGTACTGTTCATCAAGAACGGGGAAGTTGTTGACAAGCAGGTTGGTTCCGTGCCCAAGGCAAGCTACAAAGCGCTGATAGAGAAGCATATTTAAATGGTGAAATGGTGAAATGGTGAAATAGGGAAATTAATATAAACCCGGGTTCCGCCATGGGGGTGCGGAGAATTTTCAGGAAGAGATTGAATTTGTGAATCGCACATCAAGATAAAATCTGTTTCACCATTTCACCATTTCACCATTTCACCATTTCACCATTTCACCATTTCACCATTTCACCATTTCACCATTTCACCATTTCACCATTTCACCATTTCA
>CAIWXI010000127.1 GCA_903916595.1 uncultured Bacteroidales bacterium
AAATGTTCCATCTCGGTTATTTTGCCGGGATCCGGAACATAATACCTGGAACAAAGTTTTGCTGAATCGGCTGTAACTACAAAGAAATCATTCGGAAACAGTAATCTTTCTTCTCCTGAAAGTTGTTCTGGCTGAGAACCTGTCGCGCTGCCTCCTGCGGTTCCTGCCGATAAGGCTCTTAAATTTATCACCTTTACTGAGCGGTTGTAAAATTCGATGAACCTGCTACCTGCGGCATCCGGGTGGAACAATACCTCATTAATCACTACATCGCCACTAAGGCATGGCCCTGGAATGTAATAGCACAGAAAAATGGAAGTATCGGCCATTAAATTGCCTGCATAATCCGAAATTATTTTTATTCTTAACGTGTCACAAAAAAACTCATTTTCGTTTGCATTTATTTTGATATTTATTATTGCCGCATCATCTCTTATTATATGAACTTCTTTGATTTTTTCAGGATTATTTTTTAGCGAGAAATTCAACCCCTTTTCAAGACAGGCCGAATCCACGAATTCACTGAATCTTATCCTGATTGTAAGACTGTCTGAAAAACCAGCTGAAATTACCCGGGGCGAAGTCGTGTCGCGGAGTATTGTCCCGGCATAAAAATCATCAAGGTAGACCCTTGTTGAATTACTGGAAGTATATCTGCAAAACAAACCCAGCCAGGCCAAAGAAAATGCTTGTTTATCTGTGAATGAGCCATATCTGCTGAAGCGCTTTCCTCCGGTGCTGTCGGCATCCATCTGCCAGGTTCCGGCAGAGTCGCGGCAGATTTTAATCCGAAAACTATTCACAGACTTATTGGTCCTGAGAAAGGGAAATGGAAAAAGAGGAGTATGCATATTCCCATTCTGTCTGAACAGAATAATACTGTCGCCTGAACCTCCAAGCTGTAAATAAACTCCATTCAAAGGCCCTTTAAGATCATCGGAATCCGAACCAAGATATATCCTTGCATAATTATTCAGGGAAGTATTGAACGACATTTTTATCCAGAACGACCATTCCATCGCTGATGCATTCACGCCCTGAGTTACCAGGCAGGATGTGTCGGCTGCTGAAGCGTTCAGTTGAAGCTGATGCTGGGAATTCACGATAAAAACAGAGGTGTCGCCGCTCCAGGAGGGATTTGACATAAAATTTCCATCGGTGAAATCATCCTTAACCTGGGCCATCAGAGCCAAAGGAACTAAAGCACTGGAAAAAAGAATAAATTTGATAGCATATATTAACATGGTGTCTTTTGTTACTTAATCCGCCAAAAGCAGAAAAGTGATATATAAATACAAAAAATGTTGCATTATCTTTGCTGAAAATTAAGTTTATGGAGCTGGCTGTTGTCGGAGCAACCGGATTAGTAGGCAGGGAAATCATCAAGGTGCTTGAAGAAAGAAACTTCCTGCCCAAGAACTTTTACCCGGTTGCCTCACCTAAATCCGTCGGATCATCCATAGAGTTTGCAGGCAGAATGTATAGAGTGATGGATCATTCTGATGTTCTTGCCCTGAAGCCCGAAATAGCCATTTTCAGCGCCGGAGCCGAGACCTCGAAGAAATGGGCTCCGAGGTATGCTGAAGCCGGGATTACGGTGATCGATAATTCTTCGGCCTGGAGAATGGATAAGGATATTCCGCTGATCGTACCTGAAATCAATGCAGGAATTCTCAAAAAATCAGATAAGATCATTGCAAATCCGAATTGTTCAACAATTCAGCTGGTCATGATCCTCGCACCGCTTCATCTTAAATACCGCATCAGAAGGATCGTTGCAGCTACTTACCAGTCGGTAACAGGTACCGGTATCCGTGCCGTGCGCCAACTCGAAAACGAACGCCATGGGATCAAGGGTGAAATGGCCTATCCATACCCTATCGATCTGAATCTCTTTCCTCATGGGGGCAGTTTCCTGCCCAACGGCTACACAACCGAGGAAGAGAAACTGGTGAGTGAAACCAGGAAGATACTGAACGATTACTCAATCAGAATCACGGCTACTATTGCCAGAGTACCTGTAATTGGAGGTCACTCCGAAGCTGTTAATATTGAATTTGAAAACGATTTTCTGCTTGACGATATTTTCCGATTACTTCGCAATACCCCTGGCGTGGTAGTGCAGGACGATCCGGCCAATAACCTTTATCCTATGCCCCTCTTCTCAAAAGGCAGGGATGAAGTGTTCGTGGGAAGGATACGCCGGGATGAAAGTCAGCCAAACTCATTGAATTTATGGATTGTTGCCGACAACCTGAGAAAAGGAGCGGCAACTAATGCTGTTCAGATCGCCGGGTATCTTTCCGGGAGCCGGGAGTCG
>CAIWXI010000128.1 GCA_903916595.1 uncultured Bacteroidales bacterium
ATACATAATATGACTGATCTTTTCCATCTGAAAGCCCACAAGGGTTGGAAGGGCAATTTTGGAACTGATATCGGCCCCGATATTCAGATTACTAAGGAGCGCCTGTACCCTTGCATTTTTGTTAACTTCCTTTTTCTTTTTCTCAAACCTCGAAACCACATTCGTAAGTTCCATGTAATCAAGTGGTTTTAAGAGGTAGTCAAAAGCCGCGAAACGGATGGCATCGATGGCATAGTTTTTATAAGCCGTAAGAAAAACCGTTTCGAAAGTCACCGTATCTATATACTCGAACAGTTTGAAGCCGTTTTCGACGGGCATTTCAATATCGAGAAAAACAAGATCAGGTGCGAATTTGTGAATCTCATACACCCCCTCCTTTACCGATTCGGCCATGGCCAGAATTGTAAGTTTGTCGGGCAGGTACCTTTGCACGGTCAGTTCAAAAGTCTCTCTGGCCTTCTTTTCATCATCGATAAGGATACAGGATATCATATATCAGTGGCTAAAATAACAAAAACAAAGATAAGATGAATTTTTACCAGATATGAACCCACTTATTTAACGTGGCATTATGACGATGAACGCTGAGTATGGGCAAAGGAACGCTTTTATCTGATAACGGATAACGGATAAGGATTATGAATCAAATTTCCGGAAGTCAAAGGCTTTAATATATTCAGTAAAAGTCTTAAGCTTAATAATATCTTTCTTATTGAACAACATATGCTCGCAATCGTAAATCGTAAATCGTACATCACCTCTCCCTTTCCGTTGTAAACATCACCAGCTGGTTCAGAGATTTTCGGAAATCGTTATCGGGAAAGCCTGCGAGGATTTCGAGGGCTCTACCCCGATATTCGAGCATTTTTTCATGGGCATAGCGCATGCCGCCGGAGGCTTCAACCTTTGAAATGAGTTCAGCAACCCGTTTGGGGTCGTTATGATGATTTTTTACTGTACTGATGATGTGGTGTTTTTCGGCCCGGCCCGATTGATTGAGCAGATAAATGAGGGGTAATGTCATTTTCTGTTCCCTAATATCGACTCCGCCTGGTTTGCCGGTTTTATTATGTTTTTGATAGTCAAACAGATCATCCCTGATCTGGAAGGCTGTGCCCACGAGTTCACCGAACTGCCACATGGCCTGCTGAATGTCGCGGTCGGCGGTTGTACTGGCAGCCCCGCAGGCACAGCAGGAAGCAATAAGCGAAGCGGTCTTCTTACGGATGATCTCGAAATACACGGTTTCTTCAATGTCAAGTTTGCGCGCCTTTTCAATCTGCAGCAACTCCCCTTCGCTCATCTCCCTAACGGCATCGGAAACGATCTTCAGCAATCGGAATTCGTCCTTTTCAAGAGCCACGAGCAATCCCTTCGAAAGCAGGTAATCACCTACCAGCACGGCGATTTTATTTTTCCATAGTGCATTGATCGAAAAGAAGCCCCTGCGCTGGTTTGAGTCGTCAACCACATCGTCGTGAACCAGGGTAGCGGTATGCAGCAGCTCGATCATCGAAGCCGCGGTGTATGTGCTTTCGTTGATAAGCCCGTGAAGCCCGGCCGAAAGGAAGACAAACATCGGCCTCATCTGCTTGCCTTTGCGCTTGAGAATGTATCTCGTTACCGTATCGAGCAGCGGCACAGAGCTTTTCATAGAAGCCATAAAGCTCTTTTCAAAGCTCCCGAGTTGCTCTTCGATGGGTTGTTTTATGTTAGTCAGTGAGTTCAAGATTCTGGGGTTTTTCGGATGGCAGATATCTGATATCAGTCCTTAAAAGTAATCATTTTCTGTGTTGTGTGGAATGTCGGCAGAAAATACGAATTTTGCAGAACTAACTAATTGCTATGTCCTTTCTGTTTCATGATGTAATTTTCGGACCGGTTCGCAGCCGGCGGCTTGGACTCTCGCTCGGGATCAACCTGCTGCCTCTTCACCGGAAATACTGTTCTTTTAATTGTATTTATTGTGAATGCGGATGGACTCCCTCCCAGGCCCGGGAAGGGATGGAACTGCCCTCGCGTGCTGAGGTAGCCTCCTTCCTGGAACAAAAACTAAAAGAACTGGCGGCCGGGAATTACCTGCCCGATGCCATCACCTATGCCGGAAACGGGGAACCTACGCTGCACCCTGAATTCAGCGCTATTGTCGACGACACTCTGAGGCTTAGAAACCAGTACTCTCCGCATTCGGTGGTTACCGTGCTGAGCAATGCCAGCCGCATTGATGACCCTGCCGTGTTCGAAGCCCTTTTGAAGCTCGACCATAACATTCTGAAGCTGGATGCCGGTACCGACAAGACGTTCCGCATCCTGAACAACCCGGTTGAAGCGTTTGATTTTTCACATATGATCAGCGGACTGATGAAATTCAACGGCAATCTCATCATACAGACCATGTTCCTGAGAGGAGTCATAAAAGGTCAGGTGGTCGATAACACGACAACTAATGAAGTGGAAGCCTGGATCAAACACCTTAAAGCCATCCGCCCGAAAGCAGTCATGATCTACCCCATCGCCAGAGAAACGCCCGCGAAGGACCTGGAAAAGATAAGCCGGGAAGAGATGGAGCGAATCGCGGGTTTGGTAAGGCAGGCTGGAATGGAGGTGAAGGCCTATGATTGAAAGGATGCGGGCGCTTCGCGCCGATGCGGGCGCTTCGCGCCGATGCGGGCGCTTCGCGCCGATGCAGGCGCTTCGCGCCGATGCGGGCGCTTCGCGCCGATGCGGGCGCTTCGCGCCGATCCAGGATGCAGGATGCAGGATGCGGCCCTTTTAGGGTATGATTTTTTTATAAGTATATTAATCTTACCTTTATAGTGTTCATAAAATTACAGCCATGAAAATCAAAAAAATGCTTTTTCTGATACTATTTGTCATCCCGGCTCTAAGCTTTGCAGGTGATATTTTTGGTACTATTACCAAAAGCGGGAAACCTTTTGCAAAACAGCTGGTTAAGATTACTACGAATGATGGTACTGTAGTAAAAACAGACAGTACCGATGCTTTCGGTTACTTCACCATGAATATCAAACAGCCAGGTCAGTTTAAGCTGAGCGCCGGAGGAGCCGTTACGGATGTAACTTCAAATAACAGTCCCACGGGATACACATTTATCCTGGTTCAAAACAATTCGAAATGGGAACTGATCAAAAAATAGAACCATCAAAGCCCAAAAAAGATCACTGGGAGAAGGCAGATATTATTTTGCGTCCCATTGGCGCCCTGCTCACAGCCCTCACGATTGCATTCGTGAGTTATTCTGCTTCAGCTTATCTTAGTAAAAGCCAGGAAAAGGATGCGAGAACCAAGCTTTACACCGAGCTGATGACAAGACGCGAAGAATCTGAGAGCGCACTTCGAAAGGATATGTTCAACTCGATCATGAACAATATTCTGGCAGATAAAGCCAATACAACCCTTAATGAAAAGATACTGCAGCTTGAACTCCTTACGTATAATTTTCATGAATCTCTGAATCTGATGCCGCTGTTTGAATATCTGAACAGGTGTAATAATGAAGAAAAAAAGGATCCGGCTTTAAGACAAGCCTATAAATACAGGCTGATCAAAATGTCGAAAGCGACCATCGCGAAGCAAATATCTACTCTTGAAGCTGTATCATCGCCCATTACTTTAACTTATGAGGATACCTTGTTTACGTATAAAAGCAAAAAGGAATATAAAACAGACAGCACATTCAAAGCACGGATTGATGAATTGTATGAACGAAATTCAACGGCTGTAAATGGAACGGAGCCATTCTGTACATACACTGACTCCGTTTTCAATGGAAAAACCTGGGATTCACTGCAACAAGTTGTACGAATTAAAATTCTGGATTACGATACGAGCGATGCTTCTGTAAAAGTGCGGCTAACCATTCAAACCAATTATCCCGGTAACACCAAAGCTCCTGAAATGCCCCGTCAAACCGAGTTTATGGTTAATTATTTCGAGTTTCCGATGATCGATAATACACGGTTGAAAAATGATATGAGACTCGCCGTGGTTCTGAACAGCCTTGCCTGCGAAAACAGATTCAACAATTCCGGCCAGGTGGCAGGTAAAAGCAACAGGATTGAATTAAAGGTTATTTATTTCCCTGGCTCACGCTCCAGCCTCAAAGAAAAACCTTATTTCGACGACATCGTTTCGAAACTTCTGATAAAAAATTAATTGTAAACACTTCATTTCGCCATTTCGCCATTTCACCATTTCACCATTTCACCATTTCACCATTTCACCATTTCACCATTTCACCATTTCGCCATTTCGCCATTTCACCATTTCACCATTTCGCCATTTCACCATTTCGCCATTTCACCATTTCACCATTTCACCATTTCACCATTTCGCCATTTCACCATTTCGCCATTTCACCATTTCACCATTTATGCTCTACTTTCCCCCCAAAATCTGGCTGGCTTTCGGTGAAACCCTGAGAGGTAACACAGAAATCCTCGATTGGCTGATGAAGAACGGCTATCCCGAGCTAGCTGCCTTTTCGCATGCCGTGAGGGGAAGTGAAGAGGCTACAACCTGGCTGTTAACGAACGGTTATCCTCATCTTGCAGCCCTCGACGCCGCCATCGACGATGACGCAAAAGCCTACGAATGGTTGCACAAGAACAAGCACGACTTTTTCGTTGTCTTTGCCGATGCCTGTCATGCTAACCCGGCGGCAATTCAATGGTTCCGGCAGAACAAGCTGGAAGCGATACTCATTATCGCCTTAAAAATAAAAGAGATCCGCGACAACACAACCTACGATTATCACAAGAAGAATTTTTGAGATAGCAGATAGCAGATAATTTTCACCATTTCACCATTTCACCATTTCACCATCTCACCATTTCACCATTTCACCATTTCACCATCTCACCATTTCACCATTTCACCATTTCAAAAGTACCTCTGGCTTACTCTCCTCGTATTAAACATCTCAATATCGTACCCGATCCGGAGCTCATGCGAGCCGCGGTTGTTTCCCTTGAGGGCATTGAACCAGATATCGTAGCTGTAACCCAGTGAAAGTCCTTTGTAAACGAGCAGTTCCATCAGCAGGCAAAGGGCGTTATCTGTGCGGTAGGAAGCCCCGAGTGTGATGATGCTGAGGAAGCGTATTCTGGCGCTGATGTCGGCCTGCAGCGGGCAGTTCTGCACGTATTTCAGCAGCAGCGATGGCATTAGCTGTACGTTCCCCGGAAGGTGTATGAGGCCTCCTCCTATGAAGTAATAGTTTCTGAGCAGGCGGGTGTAGCTGTTTTGCCCGTCGGGAGCCGTGTTCCCTACCACCATCTGATTCTGGAACAGGTGTTTTGCCGAAACTCCCGCGTAATAGTTTTTGGCGTAGTAATAGATCCCGAAATCGGCATCGGGGACCACCTTGTTCCTCACCGGCAAAGAAAGCGCCGGGTCTCCGGCGTCTTTGGGGTTCAAAGCAGTCCAGTTCACCGTATAATATTTGATCCCTGCCGAGATGCCGAAGCAGAGCTTTGACTTGTTAAACAGAATGCGGTAGGCAAAGCTTCCCATCACATTGTAATCGGTGCTGGGCCCCAGCTGGTCCATGTAAACATACATCCCCAGGCCAAGGCGCTCGTTCGGCAATGGAGTGTGTGCCGTAAGGCAGAGCGTTTTTGGCGCGCCCTCTATTCCTACCCACTGAAACCTCCCGAGCAGGTCGAGTGAAAGTCCTTCATGACTGCCGGCATAGGCGGGGTTAAATTCAAGCTTGGTATACATGTACTGGGTGAACAGCGCATCCTGCTGGGCAAAGAGGGGTTGGGTAGCGAGGCCTGCAAAAAAAATCACGACGAAGCCTGGCAGGAGGACACTGATGAAGCCCTTCAAGCTCCCCACCACTGTTTTCAGGCAGTTCATTTTATTTGTTAAGCAAATCATTTCCGGCTATCTCGAATAAATACCCAGCCTGTACGACTGCCAAGGCTCTTAATATTTAAAACATAGTAATACGTTCCGTCGGGCAGGGGCTCTCCCTTTTCGTTGGTCCCGCCCCAGGCAACAGTCGTATTGTTATACCCGTCAAAAGAATTCACCAATACCCCCCAGCGGTTAAAAAACTGAATTGAATTGTCGGGATAAATATCAATACAGTCAATGAAAAGTTTGTCGTTCAGCCCGTCTCCATTGGGGGTGATCACATTATGCACCAGAATGCAATCCTCCGAGGGAGGTGGCGGTGGTGGTGGTGGTGGCGGCGGCGGCGGTGGTGGCGGCGGCGGGGACTTGATCACTTTTATCCTTACACTATCTGTGGAGCTACAGATCGAATTACGGTCTTTCACGTTAAGTATAAAAACAGTGTCGGCCGTAAGTTGCCGCGTTTCAGGTGCAGGAACAGTAAAATCAAGCAGCAATGAGGCCGGCGACCAGGCATAGGAATAGCTCCCAGACCCCCCGGTCACAGTGCTGCTGAGGAAAGTCGAGGTACTGTCGGGAATACTCTGCTCCGCTCCCGCATCCACGGCCAGCCCGGTATACACGGTAACTGTAAGCTCACTGAACACGGCCGAATCGCTGCATGGTACATTTCCATACACCTGCATTCTCAGAATGACATCCGCAGTTTCATCCGGTGCAGGAGTGTAAACCGGCCTCAGCGTTGTGTCTCCGGCCAGTGTGCCTCTCCCGTTATGGGTCCACTGAATGCGCGAATAATTTGCCGCCTGCGCGCTGCTGACCGTGAAACGACTTCCGCCGCAAACCACTCCCCCTGTTCCGGCCGAAGCTGTTGGCGCTTTACCGACAGATAACTGCATTGTATCGTTTACTGCCTCACATGGCGGATGAGGCGCCGCATTTAGCGTAAGCACCACCGTTCCATCGCGAATATCTTCAATTGAAGGGATATACTGCGGATGAAGGACGTGAGGATCGCTGAATGTGCCGCTTCCGCTGCTTTTCCATTGCAATGAAGAATAATTTATGGCGGATGAGGACGTGAGAGTATAGCTGTGGCCCTCACAGATAAGTGCGTTGGTGCCCGCGCTGGCTGATGGCTTGACCAGGTAAACCAGGGTCAGCTCTGAAGTATCGTTGCTGCAGGGTGCAAGTGCGTAGGCTACCAGCCTCAGATGAAGCCGTCCGGTATCGCCGGAAGCCGGAGTATACAAGGGGTTCAGAGCTCCTGCATCGGAAAAGTAACCTTGTCCGATGGTTGACCATCTAAGGCTGCTGTAGTTCTGAGCCCGGGCGTCGGAAAGGACGAAGGAAGATCCCTGGCAAAGTGTGTCGCCCCGGCCTGCCCAGGCTGTGGCTGGCTCTTGAATTACGAGAATGAATGGAGGCGAGGCTGCGCCATATCCGCAGTTATTCATAGCATAAACGCTGATGATTCCGGTGAATGAAGAGTCTGCAATATGCACAGTAATGCTGTTTGTTCCGGCGCCTGAAACAACTGACAGTCCCGGCGACAGGCTCCAGATATAGCTCAGGGCATAGGGTACCGGAGGCACGGCAAACACGACTTCCGCATTCCCTCTGCACAAGAGAGAAGGGCCGCTGATGAGACCTGCCGGGCCGGGCGAAGGGGCGATGGTGATGTTCTTAATGCCTGGTTTCGGCGGGATGCATCCGTTGGGATTGATAAAACTTACAACCACGGTTTCAGTTCCGGTACTGGTAAATATTACCGTGATGACGCTGGTACCCTGCCCGGAAACGATAATCCCGCCCGGGGTAAGGCTCCACAGGTAGCTCAGCATGCCGGGCCGGGTAGTATAGACCTGGCTGCCGCTGCCTTCGCAAACATAAGCGGGGCCGCTTACTTCGGGAATCACAACCGAGTCGATGGTTGCAGTGAAAATTGCAGAGCTGGCGCTGCTGTACCACCAGGTGTTGATCATTTTATCGTGGCAATCGGGCTGGTTCAGGCCCCAGGGATGGCAGCCGGGATAGCCGGGTATGGAACCGGGGGTGCACCCGCTCAGATTCGTACTCTGGGGAGCAACCGGGCACATGGATCCGGTCTGAACCAGCTGCGAATCATCCCAGTAGGTCATGGGAACCATCATAGCTGATCCCGCGGGCCTCACCAGCGAGATATTGTAGCCATCGGGATTTCTCTCCTGGTCCCAGATGGGCAGGTTCGTAAGGCCGTTCACATAGTTCAGGGTAACCGTGATCAGAGTGCCTGAGGGTACAGCGTTGCCAATTCCGTCGAGACCGTTCCATGGGATTTCATTCACTCCGCTGATTACATTGGTATAAAAATCGACGTTTGTGGCCGGACTTCCATACGGAAATACGATAGTCGTTTCGAGGATACCCTGTTTGTTCACATTGACAACGATTTTCTTATTCGGACTGCAGGGCGGATAAGATGTATCGGCAATCATAGACGGGCTGCCGGTGATTTGTCCGTACACTCCGCTAGCGTATTTGCTTGAATCAGGATCATTCAGAAAAACCTTGTACTGAGCTATCCCCGGAAACGTGATGAACGTATTGGTATTCACCGAACGCCTGTCGTCAATAAAATTGCCCGTATTATAACATCCGTAAGGGTTACAGAATACCGTGGCAGCTCCGATATGAGCATTGCTGAAAACAAGTTTAGTAACTATTCCGTCATCAGAATAAACAAAAAATTTCCCGTTGAACGGCTGAAACACCACATTACCGAGATCGGCATACACCTGCCATGATTTAGACCATACCCTTCCGTTGATGGTATCGGAGGGGACCGCAGGGTTATGCAAGCCAGAAACGACCTGGAAATCCCAGTAATTAAAGATAAAAGTGGAGTACGCTGAGGCATTGGCGATTTCGAAATAATAGTCGCCCGTATCGGCCAAACTGGTAACGGTATATACGAGAGGACTATAGCCGCCGGTTAGCGGGAAAGGCCCCACGAAAGCCTGTTTGAAATACCTGATGTATCCCGTTTGCCCGTTAGCATTGGGGCAGGTACCAGTGAGAGCGATCGTACCGTCGGGTTTTCTGAGGTTAAACGTAAGACCCGACTGTGGCGACTGTAATCCGAACAAAATCCGCTCCCCAACACCCGAAACATGAATATTAAGACGATAGTTCGGTGCGCAATTGATGAGAGCAAATCGGGTATAAACCGACCCCGCCGAGTTGTCGATATACAGCCCCGCCGCCGAGACCGTGGAATCGGGCATGAGCTGCTTCACCCCTTCGGCCCGGGAGTTGCATGCAAAAGCCAGTATGGCCAGAGCCAGAAAAAGAACCCGGCAGGAAGTTGTTTTCATTCCGAAATTACAGATTCATAATAACAAGCCCCAGCGTGCCGTCAGGAAGTTTTTGGATTTGTTTTAAAGATTTATCCAATTTCTGAAGAAAATCGTTTTTAACTTTCGTTGACCATTCTTTCTCAAGAAAAATAAGGAGATTGCCGAGTTTCTTCATTGCCCGCAAAGAGAGCCTGATTTCTCGATTCATTATTGATGTTTTTTGATAAAATCTTTGTAGCTTACAGTATCTCCCTTATTAATTTCTTCTAATCCGTTGAGGATATCATCTTTTTTATATTGGGGTAAACTATCCCAAAAGTCATTTTTTTGCGCCTTGGAAAAGATATGCTTAATAGATTGTAGAATGCCAGGATTGTCAGTATCCAGTATCAGTCTGACAAGTTCCAGTTTTTCAGCTTGAATGTTCATAGCCTTTCTTTTCTGCAAATTTAATATAAATCCGGCTGCTGGTTCATAAACTCCTAAACTCCTAAAAGTCAGCGCCCGATGGAATGATGAATTCCATCGGGCGCTGACATAAGGTTAAACTCATGTTTTATCTGATAATAATCTGCCGGACAACTTTCCCTTCATTATTACGCAGAATTACAGTATAAATGCCCGTTGCCACAGGACGGAGGTCGATAGTTTTTGTAAAGTTCCTGGTTAAAGGAATATTTTGTTCCAGATAAACAGTTACTCCAAGTTCATTGATCACCTGAATATCAATTTTTCCGGTAGCTGCAGACTCCAGG
>CAIWXI010000129.1 GCA_903916595.1 uncultured Bacteroidales bacterium
TCGACACAAGCAATATTGTGATCCTGAGGATGCATCCTGCCATGAAATTCGACACACTTTACCGCTATAATGGCCTGGCCTGCCCTTTACAGTGTAAAGGACAGTTTAAAGCCCTGGTTTCTGGCGGTACACCGAATAAAACGGATCCCCCGTATTATTTTAACTGGCATGGAGGCCATTCCCAGGATACGATTTGTTTTGGTATTTGCCCGGGAAAGCACCGTCTTACGGTCGCCGATTCGATCGGTTGCAGCATCGACAGCATGTATTTTGTAGATGTTCTGAAATTGCCGAAGGTTCGTTATACTATTCTTCCCGGAGATACTATTTATCTCACCAATCCCACGGCTACGCTTCAGTTTAACGATTCGTTGATGCAATTTATGACCAACTGGAAATGGTATATGTATTTTAATGTCGACAGCAATATCACTACTTCTAACGTAAACCCGGTATCATATACCTACGACCGCAGCGGGTATATGCTTACCCAAATGAGATTCAGGGATGTTAACGGCTGTGATACGACCTTGCAGGATACTCTTACTGTGAAGATAATCAATCTGTTTATTCCCAATGCAATGTCGTCCAACTCTCCCAACGACAAGCTTACCTTCAAAGAAACCATATCCGAGAAAAATTATCAGGATATTGTTTTGAGTGATGTCTACCTTAGTAATGAGTTATGGATTTACGATCGCTGGGGAAGAAAGGTCTTCCATACGCTCAATTATATAAACAGCAGCTGGGACGATTCCAAGCTTCCCGACGGCACGTATTTCTACGTCTTCAAAGGCCATGGCTTGTACGGGGATGATATGTATCACGGCTCGATCACGATTCTGAAGTAGCGCAGTCAGATGGCGGATGACGGATGGCAGATGGCGGATAATGTATGAAAAAGCTTCTCCTGTTTATTACCGGTATGATGCTTGCCTTGGAGGTCTTGTCTCAGCCGTGTGCAGATGAGGGAATCGGGTTTTATTCTCAGGAAAAATCATCATTGAAACTTCAGAGCCGTCGCTTATGAGCGCTCTTTCAGTGACGGACCTCAGCGGCCGGGAGCTCCTTAGCCTGAATATTGAATCTTCTGCAAGCACGATAGATCTCAGCTCCCTGCCTCCCGGGATTTATTTTATACGGCTGATAGGCCGGATGACAGCTGAAACCAGAAAAATTGTGAAAGAATAGAGCCCCCTGTTTATTTGAAAAGAAGCCCGAGGTAAAACAATGGATTCGTTAGTTTTTTCTTGATCCGCTCGTCGGTGCTGATTGAGGTGAGAAGTTCCTGTATGCCTTTATTACGGGAGGCCCGGCGCACTACAAAATTGAACAGAGAAGCTGAACGGGCCAGGCGCTGTATGATTTTTGAATAACTGAAATCCTTCATAATCCTGCGGTATATCCTCCGGTCGTATTGACTTATAAAATCCGCATCAAACCTGTTTTGCTCAAAGCATGCTTTCACGATATCGGCAGCTACCTCGCCGCTGGCCATGGCGTTACCAATGCCTTCACCCGAAAAGGGATCTACCAGAGAGGCCGCATCACCCAGAAGGATAAAATGGTTTCCCGATCTTACCTCATCCTGCAATCCGAGCGGGAGTGGATGGGCTTCAAATTTGCCGATCAGCTTCGCGTCTTTAAATCGTTCTGATATCTGCGGATGAGATGTAATTATTTTTGTAAGCGCTTTTGACAAATTGATCTTACGTTCCACGACCTGAGATTTCAGCATGCCAAGTCCCACGTTAAAACGGTTTCCCGGCATCGGGAATATCCAGAAATACCCGGGAAGAAGGTCTTTGAGGAAGAATAACTCGATAAAATTTTTCTCATGCGTTCCGCTCACATTCTCGTAGTAAGCTCGTATCCCCAGACAAGTATGATTTTTGTTCTCGTGGTAGGCGGTCAGGGATTTTCTTACTACCGAATGAACGCCATCGGCGCCCAGAATCATTTTTCCTGTATACGTATTATGCACCGATTCTGCAGTGACTATGCCATTATCAATACTTACCTTGCTGATGATTGTGTTTTCGAGGATACTTATATTCTTGAATTCCCTGCATTTATCGTACAGGAATTTGTCGAAGCGGGAGCGGCTGCAGATATATCCTGGAGCATGTTCGACCATGCCGGGGGGAGTCTTGCCGCTGCCATCAGCCCGGGCCATAACGTAGGGCACATCAACATAACTCATGTCGGGCGAAGTAAACCGGATGCCAAGGGAGGGTGTTTTGTCGATGTTCGCGATAAAGTCACTGAAAATCCCTTCGGGCATGCGTTTCATAACACTCATTACCTTGCCTGACAAAGCATCGCCGCAAATCTTTTCTCTTGGGAAAACATCTTTTTCCAGCACGGCAATCCTCAGTCCGGTCTCGCCGAGTTTTATCGCTGCAGTGAGCCCTGCCGGCCCTGCACCGATGATTAGTATGTCGAAGGTTTTCACCATTTCACCATTTCGATATTTCACCATTTCGCCATTTATAATGTCTCGAATCTCCCCACTCCCCGTATCCGATCTCGTCTCCAGCGGCGCGGATGTGTTTTTCGAGGGCTTTGCGTGTTTCGTCAGGCTGGTCTTTTACATTTGGTTTGTTCTCGTATAACAGGTAATTGTCGCGGTATTTTACGGGTGTCAGGTTCGGCATGATCACATTGGCCCCGGCGTAAATGGCTTTTTCTCTTCCTTTGGGGTCGAGAGTTTGCATCGCGGTGGTGGCGGCAATATTAATGTCGGGCATGATGATCCTTAAGATCGCAACCATTTTTATTGATAGCTCTACCCGCTTCGAAGCGTCAGGGGCCTGATCGCGGAATGCATACAAGGGAGTATCTGTATGATCGATATAAGGTCCCATGCCCACCATGTCGATATCAAAATCCCTGAAAAAGCAAAGGTCATCGGCCAGATCCGAAATAGTCTGAAAGGGTAATCCGATCATTACTCCTGTGCCGACCTGGTATCCTGTTTTTTTTAACAGGGCAAGGCCTTCCAGTCTGGTTTTATGCAGATGCCTGTTGTCGTCGGGGTGAATCCGGGCATAAAGTGAGGGATTTGAGACCTCAATCCTTAACAGGTAGCGGTGTGCTCCTGCATTATACCATCGTTTGTAGGTATCTTCAGTCTGCTCTCCAAGTGATAAGGTGATATGCAGCTTTCCGTTTGTTTCGGAATGAATCTTAACAAGCAGGTTTTCTATGGCTTGAGTAAATGCTTTGCTGCTTTGTTCCCCCGACTGTAAGACGATTGATGCAAAGTCGTTATCATGGGCATAGCGGGCGGCTTCAAGCACCTCTTCATCGGTGAGGGTATATCTCTGGTAGCGGCTGTTATCCATCCTGATGCCGCAGTAAAAACAATTTTTCGAACAGATGTTCGAATATTCTATGAGTCCCCTGAAATAAACTTTTCTTCCGATCCGGGCGATTTTGATCTCATGAGCATGCTGGAACAAAGCTTCAGAGTCAGCTTCGGCAGAGGATAGCAGAAACTCCAGGTCATCTTTGGCAAGATATTCTTTTTGTAAAATGTTTTTAACAGTGGGGTTCATTGTTAGGGAAATATTAATAAATTAGCATGTTAATGCAAAGGTACTTTTTCTTTTGTAATTTTGTGCTCAGTAAAACCACCTCGTATGGAAGAAGCCATAAGGACGATTCTTGTTGATGACGACAAGGCCAGCTTGCTAAGTCTTAAGTCGTTGATAGAGAAACATTTTTCGGAGGTAAACGTGATCGGAACTGCGATGACGGTGAAAGATGCCATTGCTCTGATCGATGAGACTAAACCAGAGATGGTTTTTTTGGATGTGAACCTGCCCGACGGGGAAGGATTTGATGTGATGGAGGGCGTGACTTACCGGGATTTTCAGGTTATTTTTGTGACTGCGTTCGATAAATACGCGGTTCGTGCATTCGAGTTTTCGGCTTTGCATTACATTGTTAAACCTGCAACGTTCGAGGGTCTTAAAACAGCCTTCAGCCGGTATAAGGATTCGAAGGAAAAAGAGGAGGATATTGATGACCGTATCACTGTACTGAAGGAAAGTTTGAAAGGCGTGCAGGAAAAGATCATCATCCCTTCATCGAATGGTTTGAACATTGTAAAAATAGGCGATGTTGTGAGGCTTGAAGCCGATGATGTGTATACAACCTTCTATCTTTCGAACGGACAGAAATTCGTGGCATCCAAATCCATGAACAATTATGAAAAAGTGCTGGAGGATCTGCCGTTTTCGAGGATACACAGCAAGCACCTGATAAACCTCGTATACGTAAAGCGGTATATGAAAGGAAAAGGAGGCTCGGTGATTATGGAAGACAATTCGGAGGTTGAAGTCTCTGTTAGAAAAAAAGCCGATTTCCTGGAGAAGCTTAAGGCCTTTGCCCGTTTCGTTTAAACGTTAAAACGGATATGTAAAATGTCTCCGTCTTCAACGATATAATTCTTCCCCTCTATAAAAAGTTTCCCTTTTTCCCTGCAGGCATGTTCTGATCCCAATGCAATGAAATCCTTATATTTCATGACTTCAGAACGTATGAAACCTCTTTCCAGGTCGCTGTGGATCACGCCTGCGGCCTGAGGGGCCGACATTCCTTTCCTGATTGTCCAGGCCCTGACTTCCTTTGGGCCGGCTGTAAAGAAAGTCTGGAGGTCAAGCAGATGGTAGGCTGCTCTTACCACGCGGTTCACGCCCGGTTCAGAGAGTCCGGCATCGGCCAGGAACACTTTTCTGTCGTCTTCCTGTTCCAGCTCGGCAATTTCAGATTCCAGTTTACCCGCCAGCACGATCACTTCGGCCGATTCGTCCTGAACAGAGCTGATGAACCTTGCAGAATATGCATTTCCGCTAACCGCCGAGTTGTCATCCACATTACAGACATATAACACAGGTTTTTCGGTGAGTAATGAGAGATCGGCCACAAATCTCTTGTCTTCTTCATAGACGGGTGCGGTACGGGCGCTTTTAAAAGATTCCAAATGAGCCTTGTAAACCTGGAGTACTTCAACTCCTTTCTTTGCTTCCTTGTCGCCGCCCTTGGCTATCTTGTCCATTTTTTGTATCTTCCGGTCAACCAGATCCAGGTCGCGGATCTGCAATTCCAGGTCAACGATTTCCTTGTCCCTCACCGGATCAACAGAGCCTTCGATATGGGGCATGGCAGGATCGTCGAAACAGCGGATCACATGGATCATAGCGTCAACATTACGGATATCGGACAGGAATTTATTCCCTTCTGTATGGCTGCCGCCTTTGGAAAGTCCGGGAATGTCGACCATTTCGATCGTGGTGGGGACAATTTTTACTGAATGGATCAGGGCGTCGATCTCAAAAAGCCTTGGATCGGGAACATTCATGGTGCCCAGGTTAGATTTGGTTGCTGTGAAAGCAGCTTTATGGGTTTCGGCCCGGTTGGACGAGATACAGTTGAACAGGCTGGTCTTTCCGGAGCCTGAGAGGCCGATGATTCCACATTTTAAGGGCATATCTGGGATTTTCGGCAAAAGTACGTGATTTATTGGTCGATTCAAAGATTCTTCCTACCTTTGCACCCCATTTTATCCGGGGTGAAATGGCCTCAAGTTCTTTATATTAAAATCCCCGGAAAATCAATATAATGTCAAACCCGGCAGGCGTTCGCACGCCTCCACTTAGCAAAAATGAATCAATGACTCCTGAAGAAACCAATGTCAACATGGAGCAGAACGTAAATGTTGAACCAGAAAACACCGGCACGGAAGCCCCCCAGGCTGAAGTAATCGCCGAAGCCCCACAGGCTGAAGTAATCGCCGAAGCCCCCCAGACTGAAGTAATCGCCGAAGCCCCACAGGCTGAAGTAATCGCCGAAGCCCCACAGGCTGAAGTAATCGCCGAAGCCCCACAGGCTGAAGTAATCGCCGAAGCCCCACAGGCTGAAGTAATCGCCGAAGCTCCCCAGGCTGAGGTAACCCCTGAAGCTGTAGCTGAGGTCCCTGAGAAAAAAGAAAAAAGAAAGAAAGCAGTCCCCGCAGAACCTTCTGCAGATTTCGACTGGGACTCGATCGGAAAGAAACATGAATTGTATTCCGCAGATGAACGCAAAAGGCTGGAAGATGTTTACGACCAGACGCTGAAAGCGATCCAGGACCATGAGCTTATCGAAGGTACTGTGGTCACTATGACCAATCGCGAAATCGTGGTGAACATCGGCTTTAAATCCGATGGCGTACTTATGGCCAATGAATTCCGCTATAACCCCGATCTGAAGATTGGTGATAAGGTGGAAGTGTACATAGAGAATCAGGAAGATACTACCGGTCAGCTTTTGCTCTCGCATAAAAAAGCCCGCATACTGAAATCCTGGGAACGTATCAATACAGCCTACGATAAGCAGGAAATCATCAAAGGGCATGTCAAGTCGCGCACCAAAGGCGGACTTATCGTGGATGTCTTTGGGATTGAAGCATTCCTTCCCGGCTCTCAGATTGACGTGAAGCCTATACGTGATTACGATGTGTTTGTCGACAAGATCATGGAGTTCAAAGTGGTTAAGATCAATCACGAGTACAAGAATGTGGTTGTTTCTCATAAAGCCCTTATTGAAGATGAACTCGAAGCCCAGAAAGCAGAGATCATCAAGAAACTTGAAAAAGGACAGATCCTTGAAGGTACTGTCAAGAACATCACTTCCTATGGTGTATTTATCGACCTGGGTGGTGTGGATGGCCTTATTCATATTACCGACCTCAGCTGGGGACGTATCAATCATCCCGAAGAGATCGTCAAGCTGGATCAGAAAATTTCAGTCGTTATTCTCGATTTTGATGATAACAAGAAACGTATCGCTCTTGGTCTCAAGCAACTTACTCCTCATCCCTGGGATTCTCTTGATCCCAACCTCAAGGTGGGCGACAAAGTTAAAGGCCGCGTAGTGGTGATTGCTGATTACGGTGCTTTTGTTGAGATCGCTTCAGGCGTTGAAAGTCTGATTCATGTCTCTGAAATGTCGTGGTCGCAGCATCTCCGCACAGCCCATGATTTCCTTAAAGTAGGGCAGGAAGTGGAAGCTGTTATACTTACACTCGACCGCGATGAGCGCAAAATGTCGATGGGTATCAAGCAGCTCATCCCCGATCCATGGAACAACATCAAGGAAAAATATCCTCTGAAGTCGAAGCATACAGCCATCGTCCGTAATTTCACCAACTTCGGCATCTTTGTTGAGCTGGAGGAAGGCGTTGACGGGCTTATTCATATTTCGGACCTGAGCTGGGCGAAGAAAATCAAACACCCGGCTGAATTTACCAAGATAGGCGAAAACATCGAAGTGATGGTACTTGATGTGGACGTTGACAACCGCAGGCTGAGCCTCGGTCACAAGCAGCTCGAAGAGAACCCGTGGGATGTGTTTGAAAGCGTATTCTCGGTAGGTTCCGTGCATAAAGGAACTATCGTGAGCATGAACGAAAAGGGTGGTATTGTAGCCCTGCCATATGGTGTTGAAGGGTTTGCACCGACTCGCCATCTGCACAAGGAAGATAACACCAGCGCCAGGGAAGAAGAGATCCTTGACTTCAAGGTGATCGAGTTCTCAAAAGAGAACAAGAAGATCATTCTTTCGCATTCGAAGATCCATCAGGATGCTGCTTATAATGAAAAGAACAAGGAAGCAAAAGCCGGACAGAAGAAGGAGAAGGACACCAAGAAGGCTGTTAAAAAGCTGAAGGATAATCTGGAAAAGACAACACTGGGTGATATTGAATCACTGGCTAACCTCAAAGCCGACATGATGGCTGCTGAAGAGAAGTCACGCGCACCCAAGACCGTTGCTTCTAAAGAGGAACTTCCTTTTGACGAACCTCAGGCAGAAGAAGGAGAAACCGACGAACCTCAGGCAGAATAAGCCTTATGACATTCTCAGTAACAGTACTGGGAAGCAATTCGGCAATCCCGACTTTGCAGCGTAACCCAAGCGCTCATTTGCTCAACGCGAATGAGCGCTTGTTTTTAATCGATTGCGCTGAGGGAACCCAGCTCCAGCTGCGCCGCTACAAAATCCATTTCCAAAGAATAAAGCATATTTTTATAAGCCATCTGCATGGCGATCATTTTTACGGCCTTATAGGGTTTTTGACTAGTCTGCACCTGCTTGGCCGAAAAGATGACATGCATCTTTATGCCCATCCTGAACTACAGCAGATCATTGACCTGCAGCTTGCAGCTTCACGTACAACACTTAGATATTCCCTCATATTTCATCCCCTGCTGTCAGACAGAAAAGAACTGATCCTCGAGGCTGAACGGCTAAAAGTTTTCACTTTCCCGCTCCTTCACAGTATCCCGACTAACGGGTTCCTGTTTCTGGAACAACATTCGTCGACGCAGCGCAACCGGCAACCCAGGTCCTATGCTTATTGTGCCGATACCATTTATACCGAAGACATTATCCAGTACTTTCGGGGAGTCGATTTGCTGTATCATGAAGCAACGTTCCTTCACAATATGGTTGACTCGGCCCATGAGAAATTTCATAGTACCGCGCTGGAGGCAGCAACGATAGCGGTAAAAGCGGGTGTAAAAAGACTTCTTATCGGGCATTTTTCGGCCCGTTACGATGAGCTTCAGCCACTTCTTGATGAGGCCAGAGCCGTATTCCCTGACACCGAGCTTGCAGAAGATGGAAAAAAAATCGATATTTGTTTGTCCGAAAATAACCCTTTATAAAATAGTGCCATGAAAAACAGTATTCTCCTTACAATCTTAATTATTATGTCAGCATCTTCTGCAAACTCCCAGGATGCAAATCTCAGGGGTGCTACCACGGCGATCGCCGTTGCCGCATTGACCGAAAGCGACAATCCGTTCTTTACCGAATGGACCACTCCCTTTGGCGTACCGCCTTTTGAAAAGATATTAAACGAGCATTATATTCCTGCTTTCGAAAGAGCTATTCAGGAACATAACCAGGAGATAGAGTCAATCATCAAAGATCCCAATCCTCCTGATTTTAAGAACACTTTTGCCGCTTTTGACGGCAGCGGGAAACTGCTTGAGAAGGTGAGTTCTGTTTTCTTTGCACTCAACGGCGCAAATACAAGCCAGGAGCTGCAGACATTAGCTAAAAAACTGAACCCGTTACTGAGTCAGCATAATGATGACATCAACCTGGACCCGAAACTCTTTGAACGGGTAAAGATCGTTTATGCTGCTCGTGGAAAAATGAATTATGATCCTCAGCAGTTAAGACTGATCGAAGAGACCTATAAAAATTTCATACGCGGTGGTGCAGGTCTTGATTCGGTTGGTAAAGCCAGGCTTCGTGAGCTGAATAAGGAGATTAGTATGCTGCAGCTTACCTTCGGACAAAACCTTCTGGCCGAGACGAATGCGTTTAAGCTTGTAATCAGCAACAAAGACGACCTTTCGGGTCTTCCCGACGATCTGATCAGTGCCGCAGCAGAAGCTGCCAAAGCCGACACCGCTGCAAAAGGCAAATGGGTGTTCACTTTGCAGAACCCCAGCGTGATGCCTTTTCTTCAATTCTCCGATAAACGTGAGCTCAGGGAAAAAATGTTCAAAGCGTATATCAACCGATGCAATAATAATAACAGCAAGGATAATAAAGCGATTATCGCTAAACTTGTCATGCTCCGCGGGCAGAAGGCCAAGCTGATGGGCTATAGCAGTTTCGCGGCTTTTGTGCTGGATGACCGCATGGCTAAAACCCCCGGGAACGTGTATGATCTGCTGAATCAGGTATGGAAACCAGCCCTGGCCATGGCTAAGAAAGAACGGGATGACATGAAGCAGATGCAGGGCCCGAACGCAGGCAGTTTCACGGGCTGGGACTGGCGTTATTATAGCGAGAAAGTAAAAAAATCGAAGTTTAACCTGGATGAAGAAGCTGTAAAACCCTATTTTAAACTTGAAAATGTACGCGACGGGATTTTTTATGTCGCCAACAAACTCTACGGCATCACCTTTACTGAAGTCCCTGATGCTCCTACTTATTATAAGGGTGTTAATCTGTATGAATGCCGTGATAAGGACGGCAGTCTTCTGGGAGTCGTGTATATGGATTTTCATCCCCGTGCAGGCAAACGCGGAGGTGCATGGTGTGGAAGTTTTCGTTCCCAATCCTATCTTGACGGCAGGAGGGTTGAGCCTGTAATGACTATCGTTTGCAACTTCACGGCACCCACCGGCGATAAACCGGCCCTTCTTACAGCGGATGAGGTTGAGACCTTTTTTCATGAGTTTGGTCATAACCTTGCAGGACTGTTCAAAAATGTACCGTATCAGGGGATAAGCTCAGTACCCCGCGATTTCGTTGAATTACCTTCGCAGATCAATGAACACTGGGCATTTGAACCTGAAGTACTGAAGGTCTATGCAAAACATTATATCACAGGTGAAGTCATCCCCCGGGAACTTGTTGATAAAATAATAAAAAGCGGAAAATTCGGAGCAGGGTTCAAGTCGACCGAATATCTTGCCGCATCATTTCTTGATATGGATTACCACACATCACCCCAAACCACCGGAAAATTCGATGTTCTTAAATTCGAGACTGATGCAATGAATAAGATCGGTTTGATCGAACAGATCCCTCCGCGCTACAGGTCTACTTATTTTCAGCACACCATGACCGGTGGGTATACTGCAGGATATTACAGCTATATCTGGGCCGAGGTGCTTGATGCCGATGCATTCCAGGCTTTCAAAGAGACAGGGAATATTTTCGACCAGGCAACAGCGACCCGTTTCCGTAAAGATATTCTTGAGAAAGGCGGCTCTGAGGATGCCATGCAGATGTATGTTGATTTCAGGGGAAAGAAACCTTCCATCGATGCGCTGCTCGAAAACCGCGGACTGAAATAATTTCACTGGATTATTTTTCATTTTCTCTTTACTTTAGCTGATTCATGTTGTATATTTGTATGTAACTGTGAAAGTTGCAATCATATTATGTACAATATGATTGTGATACAGTCATTTAAAATCTGACAATGATGGGTAAAATACCGGCTATTTTGGTGATTGATGACAATCCTGATAACCTTACGTCCATTAAGGCTGTTTTGGCTGATTCAATTCAGGGAGTAAAAGTCCTTACGGCCCTTGATGGTGAAACAGGGATTGACCTGGCACTCTCTGGCAATCCGGATGTAATCCTGCTCGATATCATCATGCCTGGGGTCGACGGTCTTTCTGTGTGTCGTCAGCTGAAGCAGGATGAACGCGTCAGTCATATCCCGGTGATCATGTTAACTGCCCTGAAAACCAATCGTGACATCCGCATCAAAGCCCTCGAAGCCGGGGCTGAAGCTTTTCTTACAAAGCCATTCGATG
This sequence comes from uncultured Bacteroidales bacterium, assembly GCA_903916595.1. Taxonomy (GTDB): domain Bacteria; phylum Bacteroidota; class Bacteroidia; order Bacteroidales; family FEN-979; genus CAIRDP01. The sequence continues at coordinate 11,343 of CAIWXI010000129.1, forward strand.
AGATCGAGCTGATTGCCCAGCTTAAAGCTATGGTAAGGATCAAGGAACTGGCCGACATGCAGAGGGCCGAAAAGTCGAAGCTCTCTTCCATGGTTCTGGCCCGTACGCTTGACCTTGAAAAGGAATTGGCTGAACACCGGAAAGCAAAAGATGAACTAATTGTTGCAAAAAACAAAGCAGAGGAGAGCGACCGCCTGAAATCAGCATTTTTAGCAAATATGTCGCATGAAATCAGAACCCCCATGAATGGCATTATCGGGTTTTCAGAACTGCTAAAGGAAACAAATCTCGATACCGATGAACGCGACCGGTATGTCAAGATCATCAACGATAACTGCCAGCAACTTCTTCATATTATAAACGATATTATTGATATCTCAAAAATCGAGGCCGGACTTGTCGAACTTGATACTGCTGGTTTTTCTCTTGACATGATGATGGATTCACTAGCCGGAAATTGCCAAAAGGAAGTTTCATTAAAAGGTCTGGAGATGATACTGTCAAAAGAACCGGCGTCTCTGGCATATGATATTATTGCCGATCAGACTAAACTGCGGCAGGTCATGGACAACCTGCTTTCAAATGCAATTAAATTCACTAAAGAAGGGACGATTGAGTTTGGTTACAAACTGAAGAAA
>CAIWXI010000130.1 GCA_903916595.1 uncultured Bacteroidales bacterium
ACGAGATCTGTTGGAGCTTGAATGATCTTAAGGAACGGAGCTTGAACGATCTTACGGAACGGAGCTTTCCACTGCGAACGCCTCAGGAAATTTGCGAATAGAAAACCGAGGGGGAAGACGTAAAAAATGCATGACGCCGGCTGTTTGCCATATGCATTTTAGTCTTCACACGATGGTTTTCAGCAAATTTACGTCAGCGGAGTAGTGGAAAGCTCCGTTCCAAAAAAGTGCGGTGGAACGCCCCGTTCCATGCAAATCAGGGAAACCTCCGTTCCCGTATCACCCGCACTTCGAATACCCGCAGCTCTTGCACACCAGGCAGCCTTCCTGGTAAACCAAACCGTTGTGATCGCTGCATTTGGGGCAGCTGCCGGCAGCGGCAAGAGTGCCGTCGGGGATAAATTTTTTGAGGGCTCTTTCAACGCCGTTCTTCCAGGTGTTGATTGAATCGACCTCGAAATGGAGCTTCGATATGATGTTGACCACGAATGGCAAAGGCATTCCATGACGCAAAATACCGGAGATAAGCTTGGCATAATTCCAGTACTCCTTGTTGAACGAACGCGACAGTCCTTCGATCGTGATCTTGTACCCCTGCCGGTCTTCGAACTGGAAGTCGTACCTCGACATCATGCCTTCATGACGCGACTTGACGATCCAGCCTTTGACCACCCACTGTGGAATCCAGAAATCTTCTGCATGGCCGGTAAACACTTCATACGGGCGGCCGTTGTATAAGCCCACCACGGCAATCCATTTCTCATATTCGTTCTGAAACCGTACAATGTCGGCTTCGAGGCGCTCGGGACGGTGTGGGGCTTTGGTTTCCTGGAACTCAGTCACGTCTTCCTTCTTTTCCTTGCCTTCATTGCTCACCAGGACTCCCGAGCGGGAGCCATCACGGTACACCGTCATTCCTTTGCAACCCGCTTTCCAGGCCGTTTCATAAATGCTGCTGATCATTTCCTCTTTGGTCCCTGAAGGAACATTCACTGTAACGCTTATCGAATGATCAACCCATTTCTGAACCGCTCCCTGCATATTCACTTTGGCAACCCAGTCAACGTCGTTGGCAGTAGCCCTCGAGAACGGCGACTTCCTGATCATCTCCTTCAGCTCCTTTTCCTCCATATGGGAGACCTCGTCAACATTGTAACCCTTGATCTCAAGCCAGGTCACGAACTTATGGTGGAACACATTGTATTCTTCCCAGGTATCGCCAACCTCGTCGGTGAAGGAGATCGTGACATTCTTGTCGTTGGGATTCACCTTGCGGCGGCGTTTGTACGAAACGGCAAAAACAGGTTCCAGTCCGGATGTGGTCTGGGTAAGGATGCTCACCGAACCGGTTGGAGCTATGGTTAGCATAGCCACGTTGCGGCGGCCGTATTCAGTCATGTCTTCATACACGTCGGGGGCCGATTCTTTCAGCCTCAGTATGAATGGATTGGTTCTCTCCCGGTCAGTATCATAAATCGGGAACGGCCCTCTCTCCCGGGCCATGGTAACCGACGAACGGTAGGCTTCAATAGCAAGTAACTTATGTACTTCCACCGAAAAATCAGTAGCTTCATTAGAGCCGTAACGGGTTCCCAGAGCTGCCAGCATATCGCCTTCGGCTGTGATGCCAAAACCGGTCCTGCGGCCCTGAATAGCTTTTTTCTTGATGTTCAGCCACATGGCCCTTTCCCTCGCTTTGATATCCTCGGCTTCAGGATCAGCGTCGATCTTGTCGAGGATACGGTCAATTTTCTCGAGTTCCAGGTCAATGATGTCGTCCATCATCCGCTGTGCCTTGTGAACATGATTGATGAACAGTTCAGAGTTAAAACTGGCTTCGGGTGTGAACGGCAGATCTACATAATTATATAAGTTGATCGCCAGCAGCCGGCAACTGTCGTAGGTACACAGAGGGATCTCACCGCATGGATTGGTGCTAACCGTCTTGAACCCAAGGTCGGCATAACAGTCGGGTATCGACTCCCGGATGATGGTATCCCAGAATAATATCCCGGGCTCGGCCGATTTCCAGGCGTTGTGTACAATCTTTGACCAGAGGTCGCGGGCGTGGATCTTGCGCACTACCTTGGGGTTCTTGGATTCCACAGGGAACTGCTGGGTAAACTCAGCGTCGTCAATCACAGCCTGCATAAAATCGTCGGTGATCTTGACCGAGATGTTCGCCCCGGTCACTTTTCCGGTTTCCAGCTTGGCATCGATAAAATGTTCCGCGTCGGGATGCTTGATCGAAATACTGAGCATCAGAGCGCCGCGCCGGCCTTCCTGAGCCACTTCACGGGTAGAGTTGGAGTAACGTTCCATAAACGGAACAATACCCGTGGAGGTAAGCGCCGAGTTTTTTACGATGGAATTTTTAGGGCGGATGTGTGAGAGGTCATGCCCCACTCCTCCCCTTCGTTTCATCAGCTGAACCTGCTCCTCATCAACTTTCATGATGCCGCCGTAACTGTCGCTCTGACCGTCGTTCCCGATCACAAAACAGTTCGAAAGAGAACCGATCTGGTAATTATTGCCTATCCCGGCCATCGGGCTCCCCTGGGGAACGATGTACTTAAAATCCATGATGAGATCGAAAATCTCCTGCTCTCCCATGGGACTGGGATATTTCTTTTCTATCCTCGCGAGCTCCCGTGCAATACGCCTGTGCATATCGTCGGGGGTGAGTTCCAACAGCTGACTGTCGGAATTCTTTAACGCGTATTTGTTTACCCAGACGTTCGCCGCCAGGCTGTCGCCATGAAAATACACTGTCGATTTTTCTATCGCCTCGTGATGGGTATATTTTTTCGGATGGTCTGATGTCTTCACCTCCGATTCCTCCTTTTTCTTTTCTTCTGTTTTGGGTTTCATCTCCAAATCATCTTGTGAAATCTTAGGCCGGATACGTTTTGCCAGTACATCGGTATAGTGCGAAGCTTTGTGATCCTGGTCTGATTTGACGATGGGGGTAATTTCCATGCTCAAACAGGTTTAAATTATTAATTTTATTTTACAATTATTTGACTCCTTGGAAGATAAATCTTTTGATAGGGCCGCTTTTTCGATGAGGCAATATACAACGAAGAATGAGTACCCCTGAATATAGTTATTAACAGAAAACGGAAGATGATTGTTAAAATGCTGAAAGCAACACGATTAGAATCTGATAATTCGTAATATATTGATTTATAATTTGTTACTCTGCCATAATATTTTTTTTCCGAATCCAAGGCGGTTATCGGTCATTTTTAGGATGTTAGGTTCAAGACCCCAAAGGTGGAGTTTAGCCAGCCGGGCCACGGGGAAGGCTTTAAGGTATGCCGACTTAGCTGTTTTCAGCTCATTTCCGCTAAGCTCTTTCATCAAACCCGCGAACTGTATACCTCTGATCTTACCGGTCATCCTGGTCTCGAGAGCGATCGCCCCCGCGGCATAATAATTACCCGTTTCAACCACATCAGTCACGTGTTTTGTATCATGGCCCGATGTAAACACGAACATATTCTGGTCTTCCAGGTACACATAATAACAGGTTGCGCACCAGGGGCGGTTATCGCGGCTCACCGCCAGCGTGAATATATGGTGTTCGCGAATAAACGTGAGTACACGGGTCTCAATAGCTTGTTCCATCAGAAGTCCAGACTAAGTGAAAAATAAAATACCGGGGCCAGGATGCGGCCGTCTTCAACCCCCCAGGCCAGGTCACCCCTCAGGAAGTAGCCCAGAAGCCTGGAGCGCAGGCCAAATCCGAAGCCTTCAACCAGGGGATCCTTAACCGATTCAACCTTAATAAACAAAGGCTTACGGTAAATGTAGCGGTTGAATAACTGGTTATCAGACGACCATGGAGAAGTCCCCGTCCAGGCTGTCCCCACATCTCCAAAAGCCACGATCTGGAAGTTATTCAGAAAATCGGAGCGTATAGGGCGGTTGAAAAAATACCGGAACACAGGCAACCTGAGCTCGCTATTGAAAACGAAAAAGCTGTTGCCGTTGCGTATATTCTGGTCGAACCCTCTCATATTGGTTCCCAGGGTCTGGAATACATAATTCTGGTCCTGGGCCACCGGGGTACCGCTGTTGAAACGCGGGAACAGCCAGTTATCGACTCCACCCAGGTAATAAACCAGCTTTCCGCTGCCAAAGGAAGTACTGGCCGCGAAACGGTTCGCCCAGATCAGTGCCCTGTGTATCTTCTGGTAATTGCGGATGTCGAATCCCAGCACGAAACATTCGGTATTACCGGCCATGGCCAGATGATAGGCTTCACCGAAAAACTTATAACGGGTTCCCTGGTACAGGTTCAGCCCGAGGCTGCGTGTATTGTCGTAGGTAAGCTCTCCCTTCAGACTGATCCAAAGCCTGTTTATGTCGGGTATTGCAAGGTTGTAGGGGTCGGTCGAAAGGTACACGGCCCGGTCGTAACGTACCGTGGCAGTGCCTTTGATGTTCAGAACGGGATTGAACGGATACGTAAGCACGTAATAAAGCTCATTGATACGGTGGCGAACGATGGAATAATCGGAAGCTTCTTCCATGCTCTGCCTGTGAAATATGATCTGGTGATCGAGTCGTTTCTTAAAAATGGAGTAGGAGAGCATGTACTCGTTGTTGACCAGGTTAAAGTTCAGCCTCACCCCCCCCGTGATCCTGTGGTCTTCCATCAGGTCGGTGACCCCGACCATAAACAGGGCATTGAACCCGGGGTTAATATATATAGGAGAGCCGGAGTTGGAGAAAGGCTGGTAGGCCCAGTTCAGGTAGGTAAAATCGATCTGGGTAACCATCTGGTCTATAGAATATTCCACATTATAATTCAGCTGCTTTGCATATTTGTATTTATTCAGCGTGTCTTTTTTGGGGACGGCCTGCAGCCCCGAAACCTCTTTTTTCAGGGTGTCTGAATTAGCAAGCGCTATGGTCTGAAGCTGCTGAAGGCTTAAGGAGTCGGCTCCGCCGGATTTCTTTTGGGGTTGAGCCTTCACTTTCACGGTAGAGAACCGCGAACGAACGGGAGCTGCTGGCGCCGATGGCTGAAGCAGCTTCATGATGGTGTCATCGAGAGTGGGTTTGGCCTTGAGGACAATGACTTTGACGGTATCCTTTATTCTGAAAAATGCCGGCTGAAGGCTAAGCGGTTCCATGAATTGTGGCTTCAGCATCTCGCGTACATACATCTTATAGTTCTGATTGCGGAAGACCACTTCGCCGTATCTGCCCCCGGAGCCGGAGACATCGTTTTCGAGGATATTCATCGAATAATTGGTCACGGGATAAGATGTTGAGAAATACCGGAAATGCGTGGTAGTGTCGATAAAAGATACGGCGCTGTCGTATCGGGCCAGGAAGCGGTTATACACCCCGTTCTGGTTGCTGAGGTAGGTATAATAGTTTCCCATATAGGCCGATGGCTGAATCTCATCCACATCAGGGGTTCTGGTGATCCTCTGCATCAGGGGTGAATGGCCTTTGTAATCCAGCACGAAAATGTCGTTATTGTAGGTTATCTTGTTAATATCTATAGCAGGATTAAACCTTATGGTATCGCTTTTACGGTTGGAGGCGAAGATGATCCGGGAGGACCCGTTGACAAACCTGGGGTTCAGGTCATTGTATATGTCTTTGGTGAGCTGTTCATTCGATCCGGAAGCGATGTTATAGACGAAGATATCAGACTGCCCTTTCTGGACTGCCGACAGCAGCAGCAGACCGCCATCGCCCGAATACGACATGTCGAGCACCTTGTCGAACTGATAAAGTACGATAAACTCCCGTGACTTATCCGCCGTGTTATAAAAATAAAGATAATCCTCCCCCTTCTTTTCGGTGAGTATGGCCAGGATTTTGCCGTTGGGATGCCAGGCAAGAACAGGATAGCTGAAGTCGGGTTTTTCGGCCAGGCGGTATCCACCCCGGTATATCCTTTTCGTTTTTCCGGTCTCCAGGTTAAGCAGGAAAATCTTGTAAATGCCCAGGTTCCAGGTACAGTACGCGGCCGTATTGCCGTCGGGACTGATCCTGAGCTGGCGGAACACCCTGTCGGGTTTGTTCTTTTTATTTAACGGATCTCCGGGAGGGTTCTCCCTCTGGGCCAGTTGCCGCGAATAGAGTTCTTTATAATATCTGAGCCAGTTCTCAACCACCGTGTTGTAGGGTACGCCGAGCACATTCTGGAAGCCTTTCTCGATGCTTCGCGTAAGCCGGGTCATATAGACTATGTTCGGGATAGCGGCATCGCCGAACGTGCGGGCAATATACTGCCATATAGAATGCCCTGCATAGGCGGCATCCAGGCCGGTAAGGCTGTTGATCTTTGCCGGTTTTTTGTTCAGCACCGCATCCATCACGGCATTGTCGAGATACGAATCCCATGGTTTGGAAATAAACGAGATCAGTCCGTTCATGTACCAGTCGGGCATCGTGAACAAGGCATTGTTCTTGATCTGAGCGCCAATGCCTGTACCGTACATCATCTGGTTCAGAAGCACCTGGGTGATGCCGGCCCTGATCTGCTGGTCGAAATGGCTGTAGTCGCCGTCGAAATAAATCAGAACCTTGCCCCCAATGATCCGGGTGACCCCGCCGGTATTGTAAGAGTCCCATTCACCATAAATCCCGATGTTGCTCTGCTTCAGATCGCTGAGGTTGTTAAAAATGATGAACTGGATCTTTTGCTCCAGCACCGATTCCAGCCCAAGCTCTATCTCCTTGATGTGCTTGTCGGAATACTCTGCACAGTACTGAGCCAGTTCTTTTCCGTTCAGATAGTAATAGGTGTCGAACTTCCCGAATTTAAAATACAGCCAGAGAAAATCATTGTACTGAACCCTTGATTTGCCAAAGTTAAGCTGTGAGCCACTGTAGAACTGACCGAAGGAAGAGAAGCTTGTAAAAATAAACAGGATAAAACCGGCACGCAACATGAGTCGCCATGATAATCCCTCACGAGTTGCATTAGCAGCCGGCATAGTATTTGATCGGAAATTTAATCGGGTGGCTAAGGTACAATTATTTTTCTTGCAGGGGGTAGTGGCTGCTATTTCCTATCTTTGCCGTGGATTTGATACACTATGGTACATATAGAACTTTTTACTTTTAACTCATTTATGGTCAACACGTACGTGCTGTACGACGAGACCGGGGAAGCGGTGATTGTTGATGCCGCCTGCTATGAACCCTTTGAAAAGCAGGGTTTGTCTGATTTCATTGCAGATGCCGGGCTCAAGGTAGTGCGTAACATTTACACGCATTGTCATATTGATCATATACTTGGCACCGGGTATGTATTTCAGAAATACGGAGTGCGTCCCGAATACCACAAGGCAGGGATTCCTTTTTTCGACCAGGCAAAAGATATCGGCTTCAATTTCGGTTATACCCTCGATGAGTTCCCCGAGACTTTGGGCTATTTTGAGGACGGCGACCAGATCCGCTTCGGGATGTGTGCTTTGCAGGTGTTATATACTCCCGGCCATGCCGATGGCAGCGTATGTTTTTATCATCCCGATGATGGTTTTGTAATCACCGGCGACGTGTTGTTCAAAGACACTATCGGCCGTACCGACCTGCCCACGGGTGACTTCGAAATACTGAGAGAAAATATCATAACGAAACTCTTCACCCTGCCCGACGATACTATTGTTTATCCAGGGCACGGGCCAGCCACCACGATTGGTTATGAGAAAGAGAATAATGAGTTTATTAAGTAGCGAAATAGCGAAGATTCTCATCATCCGTCTGTCTTCCATCGGCGACATCGTCCTGACCACGCCGGTGGTGCGTTGTATCAAACAGCAGCTGCCGGGAGCCGCGGTTCATTTTCTGACCAAGAAACAGTTTGAGCCGGTACTGAAGGCTAATCCGTATATCGATAAACTCTGGCTTTATGACGGCAATTTCGGCGGGCTTCTGCCTCAGCTCAGAGCCGGACATTACGATTTTATCGTTGACCTTCACGGAAACTTTCGGTCGGCTTACGTGAAACTCATGCTGGGCAGGCCTTACGGGAATTTCAACAAGCTGAATCTCAGGAAATGGCTGATGGTGAATTTCAAATGGAATTTACTTCCCGACGTTCATATTGTTGACCGGTATTTCAAGGCTGTTCAGAAGCCTGGTGTGAAGAATGACGGCCGTGGTCTTGATTATTTTATTTCTTCGGCGGATGAGGTGGTACCACCTTTTCCTGAGTTTATCGCTGTGGTTGTTGGCGGAAAACATAACACCAAAATCTTTCCGGCTTCAAGGGTAGCACAAGTGATCGGCAAACTAAGCAAGCCTGTGATACTGCTTGGTGGCAGGGAAGACAGGGCCAGGGGCGAAGAGATCCTTGGCCTGATCTCAAAACCCGCCTTTAATGCATGCGGCATGTATAGCCTGAACCAGTCGGCATCACTGCTGAGGCAGTCATCCGCCGTGCTTACAAATGATACCGGACTAATGCATATTGCTGCTGCTTATGGCAAAAAAATTGTCTCGGTATGGGGAAACACGATTCCGGCTTTCGGCATGTATCCATACCTGCCCGGGGGCTCAACGGCTTCATGCCTGGCTGAAGTTGCCGGGCTTTCGTGCCGTCCCTGCAGCAAGATCGGGTTCAGCGAATGTCCCAGAAAGCATTTCCGCTGTATGACTGATATTTCGGTGGATGATATCGCCCGTATCCTTGAGTAATCCCGTGTTTACCGATACCCATGCGCACCTCTACCTTGAGGAGTTTGATGCCGACAGGGATCAGGTGGTTAGCCGTGCCCTGGACGCAGGGGTAAAGTACATTTTTCTGCCGAATATCGATTCTGGTTCTATAGAGCCGATGCAAGATGCAGGTCGCAGGTGGCCGGCGGTATGTTTCACCATGATGGGGCTGCATCCTACTTCGGTTCGTTTGAATTACCGCGATGAACTTGAGGTTGTAAAGAAGTACCTGTGCGATCGGGCTTTGCGCTTTTACGCGGTGGGCGAGATTGGGATCGACCTGTACTGGGACAAAACATTTGAGAAAGAACAAAAGGAAGCGTTTAATGTTCAGCTTGACCTGGCGCTGGAGTATGAGCTCCCTGTCGCGATCCACACAAGGAACTCGATGGAAGTTACACTTGAAATTATGGAAGCCAGGAAGGATAAGGGCTTAAGAGGTGTGTTTCATTGTTTCAGCGGAGATGTAGCTCAGGCTCAAAGGGCTGTTGCTATCGGATTTTACCTTGGAATCGGCGGGGTGGTTACATACAAAAAATCGGGTCTTGCCGATGTGGTTGCGGCTATGCCTCTGGAATCTTTGCTTTTAGAAACCGATGCGCCATTTCTGCCGCCTGCACCCCATCGGGGGCAACGCAATGAATCGTCGTATATTCCGTTAATAGCTCAGAAGATCGCTGAAATAAAAGGAGTGACTTTGGAAGCAGTAGCGGAAGTCACGACCAGGAATGCGCTGAGAATGTTTGGAATCTGATGGCAGATGTACGATGTGCGATGTACGATGTACGATGTACGATGTACGATGTACGATTTTCACCATTTCACCATTTCACCATTTCACCATTTCACCATTTCGCCATTTCACCATTTCACCATTTCACCATTTCACCATTTCACCATTTCACCATTTCACCATTTCACCATTTCACCATTTAATTCTGTATGTCTGAACAAACAATTCTTGTAATCTACACCGGCGGCACCATCGGGATGGTGCAGGACCCTAAGACCGGCTCACTGAAGCCTTTATCGTTTGAGAATCTTTACAAGTACCTTCCGGTGCTGGAGAATTTCAATTGCAAAATCGATTTTCACACCTTTCAGCCCCTCCTCGATTCATCGAACATGAATCCATCGTTTTACGTGAAGCTGGCCACGGTGATTGAAGAGAACTATGAGAATTACGACGGTTTCGTGGTGATGCATGGTTCCGACACCATGGCCTATACGGCTTCGGCTTTGAGTTTTATGCTCGAAAACCTGAACAAGCCTGTAATTTTCACCGGTTCCCAGTTGCCTATCGGGATGGTGAGGACCGACGGACGGGAGAATTTTATCAACGCCATCGAAATAGCCGTTTCCAAAGAGGTTGACACCCCAATCGTTCCTGAAGTCGCGATCTGTTTCGAAAACAAGCTATTCCGCGGAAACCGAACCACCAAGCTGAACACCGAGAATTTCGGGGCATTCATTTCAGCTAATTACCCTTTGCTGGCAGAAGTCGGGGTGAAAATCAAATATAACAGGGAACAAATACTCAGACCGAATTTCAAGCGGCTGAAAGTAATAAAGGATCTGGATGAAAACATAGCCATACTTAAGCTTTTTCCGGGTATATCTAAATGTGCTGTTGAAGCTATCCTAAATACCTGTGGATTAAAAGCTGTTATTCTCGAGACTTTCGGGGCTGGCAACGCCCCTACCCTGCCCTGGTTCCTCGATGCTCTGAAAGAAGCTGCCGACAGGGATATCATTATCCTGAACGTGACCCAGTGCAAAGGCGGAAGCGTTGAAATGGGCAAATACGAGACCAGCGCGGAGTTAAGTAAAATAGGCGTGATCGGCGGATATGACATCACCACCGAATCTGCCGTGACCAAGCTGATGCACCTTCTGGGCTGCGGATTTTCGACCCAGGCCGTGAAACAATTGCTTCAAACCAGCCTCAGGGGTGAGATGACGGTTTGATTTGTCAGGAATTTTCGTAATTTTGCAACCTGAAAAATCGTGATAGCGTGATTACGTGATGATCGTGATGAAAATTCGCTATCTCACCATTTCACCATTTCACCATTTTTCCGGGGAGAGGTGTCCGAGTGGTCGAAGGAGCACGCCTGGAAAGTGTGTGTACGCCAAAAGTGTACCCTGGGTTCGAATCCCAGTCTCTCCGCTTAATCAATAACAAAAACGTTGTAATTTAACTAATTACAACGTTTTTTGTTTATCCGGTGCCAGACCAATTTTAAAGATTAACCATATACACAATGCGTACGTCAAAGTCAAGTGATATGCTAACAATCGGGGAACGCAATGCTCACACCTAATTCATTATCTTTGTTACAAATAAGGACCAATTCTATGAAAAAAGCCGCCAAAATCACCGGCATCAGCCTGGCTGCTGTGATGCTGCTTCTAATTCTAATGCTCATAAGCCCATTTATCTTCAAAGATAAACTCTCGGCGATCGTCAAATCAACAGCAGGTAAAACGCTTAAAACCGAACTGAATTTTTCAGAAATGGATATTTCCTTCTTCCATTATTTCCCCAATCTTACCATCACTCTTACGAATTTCTCACTTAAGGCTTCCGCACCTTTCTCAAAGGATACCCTCATCAAAGCCAGTGACATATCCTTTGGCGTGAACCTCATGAGTGTTCTTAATGGCCCACTCAAAATCACAAAGGCCTACCTGAACAAAGCCAGGATTGTGCTTCAATATGATGAAAAAGGCGCATCCAGCTTCGATGTTTATGCGTCAACACCCGATAGCCTGCCTGACCAGACCAACACATCATCCGGCGAAGCCGAAATTAAAATTGAAAGTATTGCATTTATAAAATCTGTCCTTGTTTATTCGGATCCTTCAATGCCTGTAAAAATAACGGCTCATGGCATCAACTACAGGGGTAAAAGCAGTCTCAGTAAGGATATTCTCAGACTGGCATCCAATGTAAGTATAGATTCTCTTTCTGTTGAATATAATCATGTAAACTATATCAAATCGAAACCCCTCAAGGCAGACCTCATCACATCCATCAACCTGAATTCCCTTGATATGAAGTTCGAAAAAAATGATTTTACCCTTAAAAACATTCCTTTTCAGTTAAGGGGCGAGTTTGGTTTCAGGAAGGAAGGATATGACCTTTTTCTCTCACTTTTTTCGATGTATGGAAATCAATATGTAAGTGGTTCACTGCGGATGATCAGCACCAAAAAACTATGGATTGCCGCAAAAGCCGATGTGAACATGAACCTTCAGGAATGGGGCGTGGGCCTCGGATTAAAAGACTTTGAACTGAAAGGGATGTACTCCCTGAAGCTTGATGCCAGCGGAGATTATTTCGCCGGACAAAACCCTCGCAGCAAAAATCCTGACACCATACTTCTCAGCATCCCCAATTTCACCCTCACTTCTGAACTGAGAGACGGGTATTTCAGGTACAAGCAGTATCCGCAGGCCCTGAGCGGAATCTCGGTGAATCTTTCAGCCTCCTGTAAAGACCATAACTATGAATCGATTAAGCTCAGTGTGGATAAACTGAAGGCGGGATTTCTGAAAAATAAAATTGAAGGAAATTTCAGCGTGAACGGGCTTAAGGACCTGCCGGTTGAAGGGAACCTCACTACCAGTCTGAACCTTTCGGAGATCAGGCAACTCATCCCGATCGACAGCCTCGACCTTGGAGGGCTTCTCGATCTGAACCTGAATGTAAAAGGAAATTATGCCCCTGAAAAAAAACTTTTTCCAACGAGTACCCTCAGCATCAGACTGTCTAACGGAGAAGTTCAGACAAAATACTATCCTCGTCCGATAGACCAGATCAATATGATGGTCACAGTGACCAATCACACCGGAAAACTGGATAATACAAAGGTAAAACTGCAACCTTTTTCGTTCCGCTTTGAAGGTAAGCGGTTTGAAGTTACCGCAGACCTGAGCAATCCCGATGACCTGTCGTATAACATTGCTTCAAAAGGTTCAATCGACCTGGCCAAAGTCTACAGGGTTTTCTCCCGCAAGGGTATGGAACTGGCAGGATACATTGAAACTGATCTTAAACTGAGAGGCCGGCAGAGCGACGCAATGGCAGGGAAAATTGAAAAACTTTACAATTCCGGCCGCCTTACCCTGCATAATATTGCTTTTACATCCGATTACCTGCCGAAAGTTTTTGTGATAAAATCAGGTGTTTTCCGTTTTGAGCAGGATAAGGTCTGGTTTGAAAAATTCGACGGCCGGTATGGCGCCTCAGATATAAGGATGGACGGCTATCTAAGCAATGTGGTTAATTATGTGCTTTCGGATAAGCAAAAACTGAAAGGCAATTTTAATTTTAATTCCGACTACCTGCTGGTGGATGAGTTTATCCCCGGAACCAATCCGTTGGCTGCTTCGGATCCGGGAGCGAGGATACAGGATCCAGGATCCGGGATGCAGGATCCGGGAGCCGGAGTGGTAGTGATCCCCCAAAACCTGGAAATCGGATTGAAGGCAAATCTCAGGAAGGTTGGTTATGGCAAACTCGGGATTCATGACCTGAATGCTGCCGTGGAGGCGAAGCAGGGAATGCTTCTGTTAAAGAATATGAACTTTGAATTGATCGGCTGCAGGGTGGCAATGGATGCAACTTATGGCAGCATCAACACGCTCAGGGCATTTTTCGATTTTCGGGTGTCGGCAAAGGATTTCGACATTAAAAGAGCATATAACGAAGTGGAATTGTTCCGGAACTTATCCACCTCCGCCGGAAAATGCGAGGGAATTGTTTCCCTTGATTATTCCCTGAAAGGAAAGCTCGATGCCGGAATGAAGCCGGTGTATCCTTCTCTGGAAGGTGGCGGAGTGCTCAGCCTTAAAAAGATCAGGGTGATGGGGCTAAAGCTTTTCACCGACATGAGCAAGAACCTGGATAAGGAAAAGATAAAAAACCCCGACCTTTCAAAAGTTGAATTGAAGACATCCATTAAAAATAATGTGATCTCACTCGAAAAAACAAAAATAAAAATGGCCGGCTTCCGCTTACGCATCGCGGGCGAGAGCAATTTTAACGGAAGCATAAACCTGAAAGCACGCCTGGGCCTGCCCCCTCTCGGTATCTTCGGGATCAACATGAGGCTGCTTGGCACCATGGATAACCCTAAATTCAAATACGGCAAAGGCAGCGGTGATGATGACGTTGCAGAAACAGAATACTCCGATGAACTTCCCCGGGAAATGCTCGACAAGATCAAAAATGCAAAAGAGGAGGATCTGAAAGACGAGCCCCAATAATAAACAGGCCTGCAGCTCGAAGGAAGCCTGTAGCAAAGGATGCGGATCATTCCCTTGATTTGAATTTTCATTGGCATTTGCTTTTCCCGAAATGTTGTGTTATATTTATGGTCTTATTTCAGTAAACTGAGGTCTATAAACCTATTAAATAACCATTTTCTGAAGGAGGCAGAGATAGGAAAAGATGAAAATAAACCGAAGACAAATGTTAAAACTTTCAGGGACCACCCTGGGAGGAATAGCCCTTGGCAGTCCGCTACTAAGCTTTGGAAACAGCCCGTCAAATGAGGGAAGCAGTGATCCGTCACAAACCAATTCCTATTTTAATTCCCTGCCGGCTTTCACTCCCCCCGAGCCCCTTGCTCCCGACGAAATGCGGATCACCATCCTCGGATCGTCATGCATTCCGAGGCTCTCTCAGGAGTGTAACAGTGTTTATGTTGAAGTTGGGAGCGGCGACCAGTTTGTTTTTGACTGCGGAACAGGGGTTGCCGCTAAATACAATGCCATGGGAATACCCATGAGCAGGATGGATAAGATCTTTTTTACCCATCTGCATGCCGATCATACCAGTGACCTCACTCACATTTATTGTTTCGGTCCGGCCGAAGACCGTAAATCTCCCTTATTCATCTTTGGTCCTGAGAATTCGGGGTTTACCTACTATGACCCCAATAACGTTCAGCGCGGGCCTTATAACGACGGGACCAGGGCTTTTTGTGAAAGTTTCAGAGATATGCACCGATGGCATACCGAAAGCTTCAGCTTCGGGGTGACCAGCCTCCCGGGGTACACTCTCCCTACCCAGGAGGACTGGGGTTTGCCGGCTCCCCTGGTAAAGGTATCAGACGATTCGTTCGACGACGGGTATTGTATTTATCCTGTTGAGCTGAACTGGCAGAATTACGGTAAAACTCCGGGAGACAACGTGGCTTATCATAATAAGACGACCGGGGTAAGGATAACGCATTTCCCTGCCATACATACCAGGATGGGATCCGTGAGTTACCGCCTCGACTGGAACGGCTTGTCGATGATTTTCAGCGGAGATTCCAAGCCCAACAAGGAAATGCTATCGCATGCCAAAGGAGTGGATGTTCTGATCCACGAAATGGTGATGCCTGCACAGGTCTGGGCTGAAAAAAATTCCGGCCTTAAACCCGGTGACCCGGATTATGAACAAGCCTATAACTACGCCCTTATGGTCCAGAACAGCTCCCACACACCCCAGGGCGCTTTCGGCTATATCATGAGCCAGATCATACCCCCTCCCAGACTTACCGTTGCAACACACTTCCAGGCCGAAGATGACACCATCACTTCAGCCATCCAGAGTGTGAGAAACCACGCTCCTGTGGGAGAACTCGCTTTTGCCTCGGACTTTATGGTGATCAATGTCTCCGCCTCCCGCATACTCCAGAGACGGGCCATTGTATCTCCTTACGCCTTTTACCCTGTTAGCCCTGCCCCAGACGATGTTAACACTCCGAAATACTGGAAATGGCAGGATGATGCCCATACAATAGCTGTAGGAAATCCCACAGCTCAGATTATCACCACCGATGAAATACCAGCAGTTGATCCCAACACGGGTGAATTCCACTATAATACAAACGGCTACTGATGAAAACAACAGCTATTCTTTCGATACTCATGCTGAGTTCTGTGATCCTCTGCTCACAAACCCTGAATATGACGTTTAAAGCTGCAGGCGCTGCCACGAAAGTCGACAGTGTGAAAGCCACTAACCTCAGGACTACCGAAACTATCACACTTCCAGGCAGCGATACCCTTGTACTCAATGTGAATACCGGGATCGTAAACCTTAACGATATTAACCGGAACGGCTGCATTTTCCCTAACCCTTTTGCGGGAAAGACTACATTTCTGGCCTACGTCGGGACGGCACAAAATGTTACGGTTGAAGTTTACAATCTATCAGGCCAGAGCGTGGCCCGCACCAAGGCACAGGTACAGCCCGGCTCAGTCGCCTTCTCACTTTTATTGTCGAAGGTGGGTGTTTATATGATAAGACTGACTACGGATGAGGGGACAACCGGATTCAAGGCCGTGTGCACTGAGTCAATCGGGGGTGGGAACCAGATCCTGTACACGGGAACCGATGCTCTGCCTCAAAAACAGGCCCTGAAGGGAACTGTCATCTTTAATCTGGGATACAAGCTGGGTGATGTGTTGCTCTACCGCTGCAGAAGCGGTGATTATACAACCATCATCACCGATTCGCCCACAGCTTCAACGGCCTATTTGTGTGAATTTGTGCTTTGCAGAGATCCCGACGGGAAAAACTATGCGGTGGTGAATATCGGGACCCAGACCTGGATGGCCGAGAATCTGGCCTGGTTACCGGCGGTGAGCGCAGCTTCAAAAGGATCGGATTCCCTGAAGTATTATTATGTTTACGGGTATGACGACAGCATCGTGTCTTCAGCCAAAAACACGGTCAATTACAAGCGTTACGGGGCGCTTTACAACTGGGCTGCAGCCATGAATGCCCCTGGCAAAAGATCACCGGCCCTGAGAAGCACCCAGGATGTTTGTCCGGCCGGCTGGCATCTGCCTTATGATGAGGACTGGAAATTGCTTGAAACAACCCTGGGCATGAGCCGGCATGACGCCGACTCCATCTATCTGAGAAACTCGGGAGAGGTTGGAAAAAAGTTAAAATCCACTCCTGGCTGGATTACCGGCGCTAACTGCAGTAACTCCAGCGGCTTCACTGCTCTGCCCGGCGGATACCGCAACACCCACTGGAATTTTCAAAGCCTTGAAAGAAATTCTCTCTTCTGGTCGGCCTCCCAATCGGATACCCTTGCCTGGTACCGGAATCTGGATGAACAGGATACCGGTGTTTACAGGTTCTCTACTTTGAAAAGCCACGGCTTTTCGGTGAGATGTATTAAAGATCCTTTCTGACAATTGCTAATTGCTTTCACCTCGGGGGCAACCAATAAAAAAAGCCGCGAAATGCGGCTTTTTTTATTTAATGAACTGATTTTTATTGGTTCATTATCAGTTTTTGGGTCACTTCGGTATTATCCATTTTGATCTTTACCAGATAAGATCCTTTCTGAACATTTGAAAGATCAAATTGCAGGTCTGATTTCTCATGACAGACTCTTGATGTTATTATTCTTCCGCCAAGATCCATGATAGATATTTCCAGTGATTTGTATTTCAAGTCACCCGTCTCAACGCGGAAAGCGCCTTTGGATGGATTGGGAATTAACTGAATTGAACTTGCAGAGGTTTCATGAATTGAAACGGTAGATTGAGCCTGGGTTACAGTAACCGTCTGTGTTGGTATTCCATTCACGGTCACAGTCACAGCCGCTACCCTGCTTGTATAATAAGGATTTTCGGTGAACTCAGCATTAATAGTACCATTTCCCACTCCCGAGGTGGTAATTGTAAGCCATGACGAATCAGTGACTGCTATCCATGGAGAATTCGAAGAAACCGTAAATGTTGTAATGCCCGGGAGATAAGGTACATTACGGTTTGAAGGATCTACTGATAAGGTTGGCTGGGTTCCTGCCTGAGTCACTGTAACAACAACAGGTCCAACACCCGGAGCTGTCACGGTAATATTTGCAACCCGATCGTAAGTTGCGGTATTCTCAGTATAGTTTGCAGTGATTGTGCCGTTGCCTGAACCTGATGAATTTACCGTGCACCATGTTTGATCAGAAACGATGGTCCAGCTGGTATTCGAATTTACGCTGAAACTGGTTGATGACGGAGGTGATGCAGGTACAGTCTGGTTTGACGGCTGAATTGTAAGTGTAGGTAAAGCCGGGTCCTGAATCAGTGTCACAGAAATTGGTGCAAGACCAGTTGCTGTGCCGGTGATGGTGGCAGTGCGTGTAACCAGGTCAGGATTCACAGTATATGTAGCTGAGATGCTTCCGTTCCCCGATGATGAAGGCGGAGTTACCGTGCACCAGCTTGCATTACTGCTTACAACCCAGGAGGTATTCGACGTAACAGCATAAACTGCCGTTCCTGCCGGGGCATAAGAAACAGCCTGCTGTGCGGGAAGAATGGTGAGCAGAGGATAAGCACCCTGAGTTACAGTAACCACGATAGGGGTCAGGGTTGCAACAGTTACGGTAATATTCGCAGTCCTTGGAATGGTAGTGGTATTCTCTATATAGGATGCCGTAACAGTTCCGTTGCCTGTTCCTGAAGGGGTCACTGTGCACCAGGTCTGATTAGAGACTGCTGTCCAGGTGGTGTTGGAAGTTAATGTAAACGACGCACTGCCTGCCGGAGTGTATGGTACACTCTGGTTCGCGGGAGTAACGGTAAGTGTGGGAGTGGCGCCAGCCTGGGTAACAGTTACAGTAGCGGTTGGAGCTCCTGAAGCTGTTGCTGTAATAGTTGCCACCCTCGGTGTGATCAGGGTGTTAACCGGATACGTTGCAGTAATAGTCCCGTTTCCGCTTCCTGAAAGTGTAACGGTACACCAGCTTTGGTTGCTTGATGCATTCCAGGATGTATTAGAGGTTACAGTGAATGCTGTTGAACCAGCCGGTGTTGCCGGAACATTCTGATTAGAAGGTAAAACTCCCAGTGTGTTTGTTGAGGTTCCCGATACTGAAACGTCATCAAATGCCCATGAATATGCAAAAGTCCCGATATAGGTCCAGCGAAAGTTTACCTGGGCTTTACCTGCAGCACCTGGAACAACCATGCTGAAAGCAGCAGGATTGGTGGCCGATGTTGTTGTGAATGCTTGTAATGTATTCCAGGTAATACCTCCATCATTGCTGTACGAAAGAGTTCCTGAGGAACCTGAATAGGCTTTAAAATAATGGTTGAACTGAAGGGTGACATTAGTAAAAACAGAACAGTCAATTACAGGGCTCACAAGATCCGCGTTCTGCGTTGTACCAGCACCATATCCGCCACTGTTAAGAAAAGCATAATTTCCGGTCAGGTTCGGATTCGGGGTTTGGTTGGTAATCACACCAAACTGCCATATCTGTCCGTTCCCCTGGTGGTCAACCTGACTCCAGCAACCGGGGATGCTTGTAGTAGCAAATGCTTCGCTGAATGGCAAGGTGGAAACCATACATTGAGTAGTGAAAGTAAGATCATTACCGTAAAATGTTCCGTTTCCATTTGTTGCATACGCTCTGATATGGTACAGAGTGTTTGCGGTCAGGCCTGTTATCAGGCTTACATAAGTTCCTAATCCTGATCCATCGGTGGTATGATTACCGGAAGCAACAGGGTTGGCCGAGGTGCTCCAGCAAACTCCGCGGGCTGTAACAGGAGACCCTCCGTCGGTGGTCACATTACCACCGGAGGTAGCCGAGGTCATGGTGATCACCGTTGCCGCATTGGTAGCAACAGCAGCTGCGCAAGGTATTAATGTCAGATCGCTGCCGTTGGTGGTGCCATCAGAGCTCACGGCGACCAGGCGGAAATGATATGTTGTACCATTAACAAGACCTGCTATAGGTGCGCTTACGTTAGTGACTGCATAACCAGTACCTGCCGACGTAATGGTAGTGTTGAAACCATAGGCCGTTGTGGTGCCCCACTCGAAATGATAGTTCGTTACTGCTCCGTTGGGGCAGACGCTCCCATTGAGGGTAGCTACAGTACAGGTAACACCTGTAGCTGCCATGGTGGTTACCGTTGGTGGATTGTTCCATTTAAAAGAGGCAATTCTTGTTTTCCAACCCGTTGATGAAGTCGTTGCGAAATATTCCTGGGTATACCAATACGTACCTCTTTCAACCGGGTCACAACTCAATGCGCTGTAATCACCCCAACGATGGTAAGTAGCCTCAGTTGCAGATCCCCCGCCATTAATGATCCCTTTCTCGGCGATGGTCATCTGGTTCAGCGCATCATTCTTTTTTCGTCCGGTATACCTAATTGACGGGTAAAGGCTTGTACCGGAAACAGAATAGCCCAGGGCCATATTTCCGCTGGAATCCATTGCAATACTTCCCATCCAGCGACTGTTATTGTCTGATGGAGCATACGTTGCCTGCTGGTAGATGGACCAGGCGCCTCCCGATTTCCTTAACTCATACCACCGGATTCCTGCAACAGTGGTTGAAATATCAACAGTAAAATTACAAACCATTGTAGAATATCCCGCGAAGGAACGGTACTGAAGCCGGTACATCATACGGTCATTCAGAGGATCAACTTTTACCGTTGTATTGGGTTGTCTGATCCCTGTTATGTTCGCTGTATATGCATTGATAGGAATTGTAGTGAAATTGGCGAAAGTTGAATTGGCTGTTGTAACCCAGTCTACATGAAATTCCCAAAGCCCAAGATGGGGGGAAGCGCCATTGATACTATACAGGAAATAATTGGGAGGATTACCGGTGGGGAAAGTCCCGTCACAATCGGAAGGTAGCCATCCCCAGGCTTCGTTTGATGTTGGTTTCGTAAACATGATCATTGTTGCCGAAGGGCTTCCTGCCAACATAAGTGTACGATTGTAGGCCACGGCGCCGGTACCTGCATAAGCACCTGAACCGGAGGCAAACATATGCATCGACATATAATATGCATCGGGCCAAACGCCGAATTTCGGATAATCGGGCATATTCGCGAAGGAATACTGATAACGGTACCAACTGCCTGTCGGGTCAGGGGTGGCGGATATCGCAACCATCTGGTAGAAAGGCCCGTTGGGGTAATTAGGCAGTGAGAACTGAGAAAAAAGCCAACGGTCGGCCTGTTCATCATACAACACCACTGCATCGCCATCATTTGAATTGTTTGGCAAGCCGGCGAAAACAGAACTATTGGCCAATGGGCCAATTAATAGTGCGCCGGTTTTACTGTATATCGAAAAATGGCAATTTACAGTCTGGAAATAATGATTTGGCCCAACATCTCCATGGGTGTCAGGAGGAGTATACCCTTCGGTATTTGAGTTTCCCTCAAAGTTCGCGATGGTAGTATCTGTCATAAGCATTCCATTCATGGTCTGAATTGCCGGATCTGTCAGTCCACCCGGTGCCTGTCCTTGAATCCGTGGCCTGACATTGAATTTGTTCTTGACGATTCCGTCCTTCCAGGAAGTTTCAGCTTTCCCTGGCGCACGATTAGCCATATCCCTTAAGGGGGGTGATACATCAAAATAAATCGGAGCTTGAACGATAGGCCGGGAAACGTTGTCCTGCCCAAAAACGATATTAATGCTAAATAACAGCACTAATAAAAATAATGGAATCTTTCTCATGGCTTGAGTTATATTTATTGTTTTTTTTATGATTACTGATTTTTGAGGTGGAAGAACCTACCTGTTTACTAATATTTTTCTGATGACCCTATAGTTGGCATTGTGGATAACCATAGTATAGACTCCTGAAGAAACCAGGCCAAGGTCTATTAATAAATCTGCAGGTCCCCGTACTTGTACATTCTTCCTGGTGAATACAACGACACCCAGATTATTACTGATGCTGATGTCGAAGGATTCGGCCTCAGGAGTATTCATCTTTAATGTGAATGCCCCGTTGCTTGGTACAGGATAAACTACAAAGCTGGAAGAAACCGGCTCATTGATTCCTGTTATTACCATATGGATATTGTTTGAAGTATCCGATCCGCAGCCGTTCAGGAATACCCTGTCCCAGTACCAGCCTGTATAATAAGCCACCAGCGTTTGTCCTGTGCCCGTAAGTATCGGACTACCTTCATAATACCATTGATTGCCGTCAGTTACATCGCTGAAAAGGGTATCGCCACCGGCATATATCACCGGGGTATGAGGCAATAGTTTTATTGACACGGGGAAAGCGGGAGATTCAACACCAACACCGCATTGGTTGGTTCCATGAGCTGAAATGCCGCCAGATACTGCACCCATGTTAAAATCGACGGTGATCTGGGGAGTGTTGTCTCCGGAAGCTATGTTTGCTCCGGCCGGTAAACTCCAGACATAGCCTGTTGCATTGGTTACCGGGTCAACAGAAAAAGCAACACCCTGCTCTCCTGCACACACGGAATCAGTACCCGAAACCAACCCTGCTGCAACCGGCAACTGGGTAACAGTCACATTGAAAGGAGCTGAGGCAGCGCCGTTCCCGCAAAGGCTGTTACCGTAAACGGTAATAGCTCCCGACTGAGCCGACTGGCTATAGTTAACCAAAATGGAATTGGTCCCGGCTCCGGAACTGATGGTCGCTCCAGCCGGCAGTGACCATATATAAGTGACCGCATTAGTGATGGGCGGCACAGAATAAGAAATACCACTGCTTCCAAAGCATACCGACTGTGATCCTGAAACCGATCCAGCCGGTTCCGGCATTGCATTTACATTTACATTGTATACCGTTGGAACAGGTGCGGAACAATTGGATGCGTTATTAAAATTAACTGCTACCCATTGGGGACCAGGGGCATTCCATACTACCTGGGCAATAGCCGTACCCTGACCTGAAGTAATTGTACCTCCAGAGGAAACAGTCCAACTATATGATGTATTCCCCGTTGCCGTGGTGTATTCATAAAACCCGGAATTGATGCACATGCTGTTGAGGCCTGTGATCGCGGGTACCGGTGCAGCAGCCACGGTAACCGCCAGAGTACCGGGAGCTGCAGCAGGACAACCTGTTACAGGATCGGAATAAACAACTCCCACGGTTTTCGAACCAGTAGCTGTCCAGCTGATAGTAACTACCTCGGGATTCCCGGTCGCGCTGATCGTGCCATCGGGTGTAACGCTCCAACCATAGGATGATTTACCGGCCTGGGTCGTGTACGTATTATTGGTAGATTGACATACCAGAGAAGCTCCTGAAGAAATAGTAGGGACAGGCTGATTATTCACTGTGATCGTAGTATTTGAAGGTGTACCGGGAGCCCCGCAGTCGCTGACAGCCTGAACTGAGACTATGCCTGAAACCGCGGCAGACGAAACACTTACCATGATAATATTTGAATGAGGAAAGGATGTGATAGTGAATCCTGCAGGGAAGGTCCAGTTATATAAAAAACCATTCGGAATCAAGGCTACAGAAAAAACATATCCGGAACCGTTTTTGCATACCGCTGCAGGACCCGTTATTGCACCTGAAGGGGGGGGAATTACACAGTTTGTATAAAAGTTCATATCAGAACCGGTTACTGTTCCTGCAGGGCTCTCCGCTTTAGCCCGGTAATGATACGTGGTATTGATCATAAGCCCTGCAATGGTAGCATTGAAGTTTTGTACCGTATTGCCTGTCAAAGTGCCTGCTATATTCGCGATTAAACCATAAGCTGTTGTGAGACCGTATTCAAACGACACCGTTGTGGTTCCATTCTTCGGATTCACCGTTCCGTTCAAGGTTGCTGATGTCGGGAGAACAGGCAGGGCTGCAACCGTTGCAACAACCGGCGGGACTGCAGTACTAAAGGTCAAATCCGAACCGTAGATTACCGTGCTTCCGCTGTTTCCATTGGCACGGTAATGATAGGTGTTATTAATGGTGAGCCCGGTTAGGTCGGCAGAAATTGCAGTCGGGGTATTTCCTGTGATTGTACCTGCAGAAACTGAATTGCCGTAAGCCGTGGTAAGGCCATATTCGAAACCCGAAAGTATGTTCAGATTATTGGCATTAACCAATCCATTAAGTGTAACTGTAGTACAGGTACGATTTGTTGCAGTCACCGTAGTTACAGCCTGGTTAGGTGAGAACTGATATCCTCCCAGGTCAGGGGGTGAAGGCCGGGTTGCGCCGGAAAAATCGGTGGGAACTGAAGCCAGGTAGAACCCATCATTAGCAAGTGCTGTATTGGTAGGGTGAAGGTCTGTGCCAACAAAAACCGGATTAATATTCTGTGAGTTATTGTTGCCCCCGAAACCGGTCTGGATATCGGCAAGAGTGGCCCTGTTGCTTACAATATAGCCGAGATTTGTTCCGGAAGAAAAATAATCGTTATAATCAATCTTTGAAAATGCAGAAATGTCTGCATTACAAATAATTGCAAAACGATTTGTCCCTATCGTTGCATCTATAAAGAAAATATTGTTTCTGATATCAAGGACAGTAGCTGTTGAAGCTATCATCAGACAAGCTGGCAAGCCGGTAGCCAGAGTTTGATTTGTGGATAAGCGTACAGTATTGTGATACAGGTTGTATCCGTTGCCGGATCCAATCGTGATTCCATATCCGTTACGCGTAGAAAGAGAATTGAACCCGGCGCTGGCGACATCATAAATCAAATTGTTATACGCATTGATATTTGATAGCGTAGCGGTGGAATTTAATGCCAGACCGATGGCAGTACTGTTTGCATTAGTGCTTTTAATGTTGGAAATTGTATTCCTCTCGATCACGATCCCGCTACTGAGACTCTGAACCTCAATTCCGGTGGCAATAGAACTGGCCCTGCTTGTGGTGAGGCCGGAAACGGTATTTCCAGATATAGAAGAATTTGCTCCATAGATCTGCAAAATTCCCCAAAAAGCATTGGTAGCGGCAGTGTTGCCATTTTGTGTAAGGCCCGAAACCGTGTTATTCGTAATATTCGTATTGGGACTGTATGAGATTATTCCCGCAAAACCTCCGGCATTACCTGTGTTGGCAAGCGTCTGGATAGTATTGCCCGTGATACTGATACTTGCCGGAGCAATAATCGTGTTAACATAAATCCCGGCAAGTACTACGCCCGCGTTATTGGATGTAAGCGAAATAGCTGAAATGTTATTGCCCGAGATTGTTGCATTATGAATCCCGTCGGCAATCCATATCCCCGCCACGTTCTCGGCATTGGCATTGGCAATATTCCCAATGTTGTTGCTGGAAATGGTTACATCCTGAACTCCCTTAACATAAACACCTTCGTCACGGATCGAATTGGCGCCTGCTGTGTTCATGTCATTTCCTGTAATCAGCAAGCCGGTGCCATTCCCCGTGACATCCACTGCAGAACAAAAAATACCGATCAGTGCTTTCTGAATACTGTTATTCTGAAAAGTGATATTATTGAAATATCCCGTTGCACCAATGGTTGTTGAACTGCCAAGAGAAACAGCGTTGGAGGTATTCACTCCATTGATCAGAACAGTATTCTTTATAGTGATATTAGTGATAGGAGTTGTTCCTGTTGAACCTATTAAAACGACATTGGGCGTAGTTGCTGAAGTGTTTGTAATCGTAAGATCCCGGGTCGTTCCGCCGGCAGAGTTTGAGCCATCAATGATCACATTGCTGTTTAATATTTTGATGAGGGCACCAGCAGTCATGCTTCCTGAAAGGCTTGCCGTGATCCCGGTATTTGGTTTGATCGTGATGGTGTTGGTTGGGCTGGATCCGGGAATAACCTGAATAACGATGGGCCAGGTCTCAGCTGCCGAACTGTAATCTGAATTCAGTAAGAATGTGAGAGGGCAAGTCAAAGAATGACCCTTCAGATCATCTATGGCAGTAGAAAGGTTCACATAATCAGCACCTGAAGCTCCCACTGTTTTTGTTCCGCAAATCGGAGTCGGAGGCAGGGTTGCTCTTGAGCCTGCAAGAATAGAAGATTCAAGGTCTGCATAAGCAACGACCTTATAATAATAGGTGAGATTTGCCCAAAGTCCGGTTTGTGCCTGGGAATATAAAGTTCCTGTGGTTCCGACTGTTGTTGAGATGATATCTGCACCGTTTTGGGTGTAGGTTATCCCGTCTGTGGAACGATACACCCTGAACCCGACTTCATTGGTTGAATTATCGGTCCACCCTATTGTCATTCCGCCACTTGTAACACCGGTTACAGTGAAGGAAATTGGGGGAGCGGGAGTGGTTGGTTTAAGTACCCTTACCTCGTCAATGCCGATATCTGTATACCCATAATCAGAGGTTGCTGTAAATTTAATTTTGGTAGTTGCTGAATTGCCTGGAAGGAAAACAAAAAATTCCTGCCATGTTGCAGTAGTGGTCAGTGTCATCAGAGAACCTGACCATGTAGTACCTCCATTGTCGGAGGAATAAACATCCACAACATCAGTCCCATCGGTATTTATATAATAAAACTTTACCGCGACCTGTCCGGCTGTATAAGCCGAAAAATTCATGACCGGAGTGATAAAGTCCCCGGTTGTTCCTGCATTGGCGTAATACGTATGAAACCTTGCCGAAGCCGTGGTGCCGTTAGCACCCGTGGGCGCATACGCAGCAGTCGTACCACTGGTCCAACCGGTAGTATAACTATTTTTATGCCAGACATTATTGGCCGGAGTGGTGGTACCGCTCCAGGCAGGACTGAGCGTTGGAGGTAAAGTCCATGTTGCTTCAAAATTCTGGGTAAAAATGATTTGCCCGAAAGTAAAAACACTTGTTAGCAGGACAAAGCACAGAAGTAAAATTTTTCTCATAAGACCTTTGTTTGGGTTTGGGTGTATGTTATGTTGTGAAAATAAAATATTGTGATGGAATTCATGGAATGTAATTGTCACAAAGATAACATATAATAAATTGAATGTCTTGCATTTTCAATTTATTGTATAAATTTTTTATAAAGTTTTTGGAATTTCTACACCCCTCCCAGGGAGGATTTCAATTATCGAAATTATTTTCTCCTGGCCATAACACTAGATAAAAAATGTATTATCACAATCTAAGGGCAAAGACGGCGTTCAGCGACATGATATTATCGTTTGTTGCGCCGATATAGAAAAATCTCGCTTCGCCTCCGACTACGAATCGTTTGGAGAGGGGATACAGATAGGAAGCGCAGGCTTCAAAATTTGCAAAGGAATACTGGGTGCTGCTGATCGTTTCTCCGATCCCTCTGATCTGCAATAGCTGAATTGCAAGTCCGGGAGCCACGGAGAGATAAAAATGATCAACTATTCTCATTCTTATCACCAGCAGCAATGGAATCATATACATCCTCGAATCCATGGTATATTCCTTTGTAAGCACCGAATCTACCTTGAATATCCTGTAAAGACCAGTCTCCAGACCAAGACTGAGCCGGTACTCAGGCTCCCACATGAACTGGAATGAAGTACCAATAAACTCTTTATGAACATTCCTGGCCGGCACCAGATCCATGTTTGCAAAATAATGAGACCAGCCGGCACCGATGGCTAAGGAGAAATGCGTGACCCGGGAGTTGCCTTCCTGCGAGCGAACATTAAAGCAGGCGAGCAGACAAAACAGAATTATAACAGTGATTTTTTTCATGCCTTATTTCTCCCTTATATAATGATAATACCCCACCACGAACGGATAGTTGGTAAGTATGCCGTTGAAATTTCCGTCATTGATATATTCTTTTATCCACTCCACGTTGTCGAGCGTCCAGGTCCAGGCAATGCGGCCCTGGGT
Organism: uncultured Bacteroidales bacterium; assembly: GCA_903916595.1. GTDB lineage: Bacteria > Bacteroidota > Bacteroidia > Bacteroidales > FEN-979 > CAIRDP01. The sequence continues at coordinate 27,273 of CAIWXI010000130.1, forward strand.
ATGGATCTGCGCTACCAGGTCGTTCTGGGTCCCCTCAGTCCAGCGGGGAGCCCATACCATCGAGTTGGTCCTCACCACGTCATCCACCGTTAATTCACAAAGTGAAGGGGTGATCAGATAATCGGGCTGGTTCATAAAATCGTTTATGGCATCCTGAGATGGCAGGCCCACATATATATGAAGGTCACGGCCTTTGTCTTTCGCTCTTTGCAACATTTCTTTCTGTATGGGGATGACCGTCGACATAGAATTCACATTCTCTTTCATATCAAGGTAAACATCGGAAATCAGAGTGCTGTCGACCACGAACATCAGCGCATCGTTAAGCCTCGGAATATGTTCTCCGTGGATGAGCGACACCAGGTAATACAGCTGCATGTATGTAAAGTCATGGATAGGCCCCGAAAGCGGCCCTTTCTGTGTAAGGCGGATGTTAATATCCCCGTCATGAAACAGCACAGGGATCCCGTCTCTGGTAAGCTGAACGTCGACCTCAATGCCAGTAGAGCCAAGGCCTTCGGTGAAGTTGATCATGGCTATGCTGTTTTCCGATACCGGCAGATGATCAGATGTGCGGCCTCCCGAACGATGCGCCAGGATGGAGAACTTTTTGCTGAGAAGGGCTGGAGAAATGGGCCTTTGGTAGACCAGCTCAAGCGCTTTGTCTAATTCGTTGCCTGTTTTCCCGTATGCTCCGCGGAGTATGATCATCGGCGTAGTGACCCCGTTCACGATTTCACTTCCACCTTCATCCCTTGCAATATAAGCGTTCAGCAGCCCGGTATTGTCGTTGTAACAATACCTCCAGTACCCCTGGATCACGATCACAGAATCAAGTTGCCCCACGTCGAGCACAGAATAATGCCCGTCGGAACACATCATCGTTAATTTCTTCCTCGACCACTTCAGCACGACCTGGTCGCCGAAAAGCTCATTCCCGGCTGTAACTTTATAGATCCCATCCATGATTTTCCTTGAATTATCGGGCAAGGGATAAGTCTGGGTAAGGAAGGAATTGGGCCCCTCGGAAGGGACGGGGACATCCTTTGATTTATTGCAGCCCGCCATCAGCAAGGCCATACAAAAAATGGTTAACAGCCAGTTTTTCATAATACCCATAAAATATGAAGTTCGGGAATGTGATAGTAACGGTTGAAGGTAGTAAAGACCATCCATGCCGGCCAGTAGTATTTTACATAATTATCCTTGAATCCGATGATCAGGATTTTCTTTTTGAAGATGCGTTGTTCGAGATAGATCGCTCCGGTTACACCATCAAAAAAGTCGGGGCTATTCATCAGCACGTTCTCACCGGTTTTCATCTGACCCCAGGCTATGATCACAGCTTCGCCTTTGACAGTGAAAGCAAGGGTTTTGGTTTTAAAGCCAATAGAAAGATTAGGATACTGGGTCAGCATCATCCCCATGTTTTTAAACCCGGCAAAGGTCATAATGCCCAGCGAATAGCCAAGGTCATAACCGAGATTAAACGAGAAATTCCGGTAAATGTAATTCCAGCGTACCCCGAGACTTACCTGGTTTGATACAAAAATTGTGTTGACGTTTCCCTCGAGCGAAAACCCGGCCGGCAGGCCAAAAGTAAGATGAAGCGATATCAGGGGTGCCTCCAGTGCAGACTCTACCCAGTCGAAAGGGAGTTTGGTAAAAAAAAGACCAAGGCCCGTCTGCACATGATATTTCTGGTAGCGATGAGGAAAATACATGCTTTCCTTCCCGATATCAACAGGCGGGGCATTCTCCTGGGCCCGGAGCAAAGGAGCGCTCAAAAGGATAAAGGCGATCAGAAGCAGAAGGGAATTTTTTTTCATATTAATCCCGTTAACGTTTTTTAAATTTATAAAATCAGCTATCTCTCCAGTTAGAGATTTCGTCGATACGCATTGAGCCATTACTCAAAATGGCCCTGTAAAAAGAACCCGCCTCTGAGCCAGGTGATCTGAGAATGAACATGATCCTGTCGCTTCCATTAATGAACACGGTCGGATCCAGGCGGTTGAACTCCCTCCCAAGCCTTTTTTTCAAATCCGAAAAAGTGGCCGGGTCAGTCAGTAATTGACTGATGCCGGTTATGGTAACAGCATATTTCAGGTATAAATTATGATCCCAAACCTCCCTGTAAGGTTTCTGGTCCCTTGAATTGATATACTTCATATAATCCATGTTCTCCTGGCTTACGGTTCCGGGGGTGATCTCATTCAAGTCCGCGATCAGGCTCTCGTCAAGGAAAATCAGATCCTGGGAAGTCTCATAATATTTCGATGCCTTCTGGTTCTGCTGCAGATCCTGTAAAACCTGGCCCGTGCTGATTAATTTGATCTGGGCGGATGAGGTAGGTTGGGTGCCCTGACAGAAAATCGGCCCCGAAACGATGAAAAAAATCAGTATAGTAAGGTGTGTGCGCATGTTGTTGGGGGTTGGGAGCAAATCTCTATTCATGATCCAAGGTTGCTTTTGCATCTGCTAATGCCTGTTTCTGTTCTTCGCTCACTTCAGGAAACTGAGGGTTCATCTCTTTAAGTTTAGCCTCAACAATTTCGCCTATGGCAATATGCGAGAACCATTTGTTGTCGGCCGGGATAATGTACCATGGAGCATGTTTTGTGGAAGTATGCTGGAGCATCTTAAAATATACTTTCATGTAGTCGTTCCAGTATTGCCTTTCCTTGACATCATTGGGCGAAAGCTTCCAGTTCTTTTCGGGGTTCCCGATACGTTCCATGAAGCGGGTTTTCTGTTCCTTTTTAGAGATGTTCAGGAAGAATTTGAGGATCTGCATCCCGCTACGCATAAGATGCAGCTCGAAGTTGTTGATGTCTTGGTACCTCTCCTGCCAGATGTGGCCTTCTTCGATCTGTTCTTTGAGACCGGGCAGTTTCTCGGTTTTCAGAATATTCTGGTGCACCCTCACCACCAGTACTTCCTCGTAATAGGAACGGTTGAATATGCCTATCTTCCCTCTGTCGGGAATCTCCCAGTGGGCCCTCCAGAGAAAATCATGGTCCAGTTCGTAGACCGAAGGCGTCTTGAATGACGAGACCCTGCATCCCTGGGGATTCAGACCCGACATCACATGCTTGATGGCACCGTCTTTTCCCGCTGCGTCGAGCGCCTGCAAGACGATGAGCAGCGACTGCTTTCCTTCGGCATAGAGCTTTTCCTGGCTCTTTGCCATCTTTTTCAGGTTCTTCGCAAGATCTTTCTCAGCTTCTCGCTGACTCTTGTAATTGCCGGTATATCCGGCATCAAAGTCTTCCATTTTCCGGGCCTTCTTGTTGGCCGTAAATAAGAGTTCATCGTACTTCATATGTAACTGTTTTAAAGAAACTTTGGAAATGCCCCCGACAATCCGGTCAGGATAAACTGAATCCCCAGTGCGAGGGTAATGAGTCCGAATATTTTGGTCAGCACATCCAACCCTGTTTCGCCAAAGTAGTTAACGATTTTAGGAGCATAACGGAACGAAAGCCAGATGATCAGCGTCATAACTCCGATTGCGGCCAGGAGTGCAAAATGAAGATAGGGTTGGCCATGAGCCGATTCGGAGAAAAGAATGACAGTCGACATGGTGCCTGCTCCCGTGGTCATTGGGATCGCAATGGGGATGATAGCCGTGGAAATAATTTTCGAGAATGTTTGTTCTGTAAGTTCGATGGTTCTCTGTACGGAGTTCATCATGCTGAACCCTGTACTGAGCAGCAGAAGTCCGCCTGCAATGCGAAAAGCCGGGATGCTGATCTGGAAAAAATTCAGTACCACCATGCCTGCAAACATGGTGATGATCATGGTGAGTAAAGAAGTCAGAGTGGCGATGTTACAAAGTTTGATCTGCTCCCTTACCGACCGGCCCTGCAAGAGGTTTACGTAAAGAGGTATGGCGGCCACATTATTGGCTACAGCGAATAAACCCAGGAGGTAATGCTGGAATGACATATCTTCCATAAACGAGAAATTTGTGCAGTAAAGATAATAATTAAATGGTGAAATGGTGAAATGGTGAAATCTGATATCTGCTATCTGTTATCTGTTTTTCATCTCCACATCCGGGACCAGATTATCGAAGTCGTGCTGGGTGATCCAGCCTTTATTCAGCATTTTGGCCGAGACAAGTCTGTAAAATTCGGCCATGCTGGCTTTGAGGTGACCTGTTTCGTCAAAATTATATTTGAACCATTTAGGTCGGGGAATAATTGAAGCCATAAAGATGGCCTCAGCAAGTGTAAGCTTAGAAGCTTCCTTGTTAAAATAAAAATGTGAAGCCTCATTCGCACCATAGATCACCGGCCCCCATTCGATGATATTGAGATATACCTCGAACATCCTGTCTTTGCTGCAAAGTTGCTGGTTCTCGATAAGCCATACAATCAGGGCCTCCTCCAGCTTACGGGCAATGGTTTTGTTCCGGCTCAGGAACACATTTTTTACAAGTTGCATGCTGATCGTGCTTCCCCCTCGTACAAAACGTCCTTCCTTGATATTTTCGATTATGGCATCACGAAAAGCCTCGGGAAGAAAGCCCCGGTGTTGGTAAAACCCCCCGTCTTCGGAAGTCATCACTGCGTACTGCAGAAAAGGTGAGATCTGCGAAAGTTTACGGAAGTCAGGATTCGCGGAACCGATTTCAAACGTCTTTACAGGTTCGCCATCTTCAAAGGCCGTGTACATGAACGAACTGCCGAGCTTCAGCAAACTACCGTTTCCATATGACAACACCCTGAATTGCAGTCGTTTCAGCTCCATTTCAAATATTAATGAATCCGGTTTAGCCAGATCAGCAAAGAAATCCAGGAAATAAGAAAGTTCTCCTGTGGTTTCTAGGCCTTTAAGGTTTGCGAACAAGCCTTCGGGCAGGGATGAAAAAAGTTGCCTGGCCGGGAATGGCGGTTTATTTATCTTTATTGTGATCTGAGGCGATGGGCCAGGGCGATATTTTATATAAGGATGAAAATCAAGGTCATTAAAAAAAACTTCAGTGGCCGAATCCAGTTCGATCGCTCCGGATTCGAAATTCAGCAGGTAATCTATGCCCAGCTTCTGAAACTTCACCGTATCGGTTGCTATCTTTTCATGAAACACCTGAAGACCTTTAAACGCTATTCGGCCTTTGATCCCGGCCGCATCATTCCTGAAACTCCCTGCCGACAGACTGAAATCAAGCGAATCAAACCCCAGGCTTGCATTCCATTTAAAACCTATATATGGGAAGGTTATCTTCTTATTATCTGCGGATGAGAGAACGGCTTCTGCATACCGGTTCCGGCTGTCAAGCTTTCCTTCGGCCTTCCAGACTGATTTTGCTGAATCTTCAGTGATGAGGATGTTCGTTGAAAATGTATGATTAACAATGGCGAACTTGTGGAGATGCAACTCAACAACATGGGAACCTGTGGTACTCCTTATTTTCAGATTGCTAACCTCCATTTCTCCGGGTATTTTATCGAACACCAACCGGAAGATCCGGTTTGCTGTTTCGGAATAGTTGGTCTCACTTGAGACTGGTTCAGAGCTTTCGGTCAATGCTGAGCCTGCAGAGTTATCTTTAGGAGTGGAAGTTTGCCCTGAAGAGAGTAGGAAACTATAATTGGTAAGGCTGTCGCGGCGGTTTACAGTAAGGTAGAGGTTACGGATTTCCACCGCCGAAATATTCAGCCTCCCTTCAAGCAATTTAAAGGCATTTACAGAAACAACGAGTGTATCGATTCGCAGAAGAGAATCGCCATCAGCAGGTTTCAGGCTTATCCCCGTCAGAAAAACAGTAGAAACACCCAGAAACCTTGCCTTGTGTACTTTCAGGTCGGCATTGTATGCAGAATTGAACCGGCTGATCCTTGAAGCCATTACTACTCTCAGTACCGGATTACGGAAAATCAGGCACATCAGCATTATTAAAAAGAGAATGGCTGTACACCAGAGACCAGTGTTCCTCAAACGGACCCGGTACTTATTTACAGGCTTTCTTATATGTTTTTTTGTCAGTTTCAATTGCAGCACCGAATAATATATCAGAACATATGCCCCAGTCCGATATAAAGCCCGTTGGTACCATCCTGTTGGTTCAGTGCGAAGCCGTAATCGACGGTAAGTACGAAATTTTCGTTCAGTGCCAGCCTCAGTCCGAGACCGGTTGAAAAGTGCATCCCGTCGCTGGAGGTATTGAAGTAAAACGGCTGAAGGCTTAAGGGTATCAGGTCTTTATATACTTTCCGGTACTGTACCACCATCCCGCCATCCAGAAAACCAACGAGCCCGAAATACAGGTTTTGTTTCAGGAAGTGAGTCCTCCAGAATTTCCAGCGGAGTTCGATATTTCCAAGGACCACGCCATCGCCAACCACCCTGTCGCGGAGGATGCCCCGCATAGTTCGGGCACCACCCAGACCGTCGGGTTTGGTCGACAGCGACCACGACGTGAACATATACGGATCTATATAATAAGGTGAGGTGCCCCCGATGGTTCCCTGGTAATTCAGGCGGTATGCGAATACAAGGTATTTTTTAACCAGGGAAACGAACTGACGGTGGGTGACTGCAAGTTTCACAAAAGCGTATGGGCTGTTGCCCAGGAAAGTGGGTGCAAGCATTACCAGAACCTCCGACCATATCCCTTTGTTAGGAGCCGCCTCATTGTCGCGGGTATCATAGATGAGCCCCAGTTTCAGGAAAGTAAGAGTGCCCCCGCCGGCTTCCTGAGGGGTAAGCAACCCGTACTTCACGTAGTTATCCCACAGCAGGGATGTGTCGGGGAGCTGTTTACTTTCTTTCTTGCCGGCATTGATCTTGCTGATGTCGACGGTGGCTAAACGGATGTCGAAAAAATTCACTCCGGCCAGCCACCTCACCTTCTGCCCGAATATAGGGCCCTGGAAATCGGCCATCAGCCGAAACAACCTCCTTTGGCAACGATAGTAAACCCTGGAAATATAATCGGGGCTGTCCTGGCTCTGAACTGAAGGCACATAGTTCGCCTCATATCCGTTAAATCCATAGAAATCAAGCGCCCGCTCAGGAAGGTAGGTGACATCGCCGGTAAAACGGATATTCCCGGGGATCAGGTATTTTGAATCGTAGAACAACTGGAATACCGAGCTGCCTTTGGTAAAGAAAGAGACTTCGGCGTAAAAAGTATGTTTGTATTCGGGATAAGTTGAGCCGTCGCCATAGTTAAAAACCTGTGCCAGGGCGCCAAACTGAAACCCCTGGTCGGCATCATAACCCAAGACCGGCAGAGCCCCGAACGTCCATCCTTTTTTCCTGTTCTCTTTTTTATGAAGTGTTGTATCAAGTTGGGCATGAGCCATCCGCAAAGAAAAAACAAAAACGACCAATACAAGGAGCAGTGAACTTTTTTTCATGATGACCGGGGTCGGGTAAACAGGTTTACAATGAACAGGGTCAGGGTGGAGACCACGATAGACAGTATTGCCAGGTCGGCATTGTCTTTAAAGAATTCCTTCGGATGGCCCTGGAATAAGGCAATCACGATAAGTATAAACACGTAGGTAATCCCGCCGATGAAGCTGGCCAGGGCTGCTTTGCTGCTGATCTTCCAGTGAAAGGAAGCCACCGAAGCCGGAATGATGGTAAAGCCTATACCGGTAATAAAGATGATAACGGCGACCAGGTCTCTGAGAAAATAGGCCCCGATGCAGCTCAGCGAAGTAAAGCCGATGATGCCGAGGCGGGTAATGAGCATACGTTGTTTATCATCTGACTTTCTCCCCGAGAGTTTGTCGTACCAGTCTACTGCCACCGACGATGCGAGCACGAAAATCTGAGTATCGGCAGCGCTCATGATAGCTGCAAACACCATGATGAGGGCCGCACCGAGAAGTTTGCGGGGAAGCAGCAGTGTAAGCCCTTTTGCAAAGGCATCCTTCGATTCAATATCTGCCAGATGACTGTGGGCCGCCAGTCCCACCATGGTAATAGCGATCCCGGTAATCACGGTAAATACGGCCGAAAGTATAAATCCGTCGCGAACGATACGGTCGGAACGGGCACCGTAAACTCTCTGCCAGTACTCGGCCGACTGGAAAATGATAAAGATCCCGAAAGCGGTGAAAGCGATTGTCATCCCGATATTCATCCGCGAAAAATCAACCAGTTCGAGCACAACATCGCGTTTTTCCTGAAAGATCACCGAGGCGATAAGGATGATGATAACCAGCAATACAAAATACTGGAATATGTCGGTTCGGATCACGCTACGAAACCCTCCGGCCAGAAGGTATGTCATAATGAGGGCGGCGCTCAGTAGCAGTCCGGTTTCGTATGACCATCCGCTGATGCTTGCCAGCAGGCTGCTACCGGCAATAAACTGGTTCAGAAGCATACCTGAATAAACGATCAGCAGAATGATGGCCGAAAAGAGACCTGTGGCTTTGTCGAACTTAAAATAAAACCAATCTGAAAGGGTATAAAACTGTTTTATCCCGCTGAATTTCCTGAGCTTATGGCCATAAGGGATGAATACCAGAAAACCTATAGCTGTACCCACAAAAACGGCAAAGGCAGAAATCCCGAAACGGTATACGTAAGCTGAATAAGCTACCAGTGCAGCCCCGCCGATATAGCTTGCGACGACTGAAGTCACGAAACCGATGATGCCAATGCTGCGCCCGGCGATCATAAAATCGGAATCGGATTTGCGGCGGGAGGCATATAAACCGATTCCAAGACTTGTGCATGCATACAGCACAAGCAGAAAAATATCGAAAGGGCTGAGGTTGCTGCCGGTAAGAGGTTCGAAAAGCCTGTTCATGAAACAAAGATAAACGGATTATTAAATACGTTTGTCGGGTATTTTATGCTGTTCAACGAAAAAATATTGATTCCGCCCGCAGAGGTGCTTACTTTGCAGCATAAAACTACGATCATGAAATCAAAACTGATAATTCTCACAGCCCTGATTGTAATGACAATGAGTGGCTGCCTCGTGAAATCGCTTCACCCTTTTTACAATGAAAAAGACCTGGTATATAAACCTGAACTTACGGGAATCTACCTTGGAAATGATTCGTCCAGATGGGAAATCAGGCAGCATAAGGCATCTGCAGGTTTATTCAAGGATGAAACAACAAGTAAGAGTTACGATATTATTTATACCACTAAAGAAGGGACCTCAAAATTCCTGGTGCATCTTTTCAGCCTTGGCAATCAGTTGTACCTTGACTTTTTCCTGCCCGACATAGAAGGCACTGACCTTGCGGTAATGCATCTGGTCCCGGCACATACACTTGCCAGGGTTGAACTGTCGGCCAACCAGATCACAATTAAATGGTATAACGAGGAATGGTTAATGAAACTTTTCAATGAGAGCCGCATCAAGGTAGCCCATGAAAGAGTCCAGTTCGACCTTGATAAAAAAGATCAGGACAGTTACCAGATCGTCCTCACTGCTGCCACCGCAGATCTTCAGAAATTTATCATTAAGTATGGAAATGATCCTGAAGCGTTTGATAACAAAAAGAAGGATTCAGAGTATACCTTTGTCTTGAATAAAGTCGGTTCATAAAAAACTGATCACAGTGGTTTTCGCCTGTAAACCATGAACATACACGACATCGTCATCAGCAGGCTAAGCAAGATAAGCAGGATGCTGTGGGTGCTGCCAAAGTCCTGGTATTTCTGACTGATCAGCCCCAGGCTGGCAAGGTAGGAAATGATGATGGCCCCGCTGTTGTTCACAAAATGGGCGAATACCGGAAGCCATATAGATCCGCTCCAGTAAAAGAGATAGCCAAATATAATTCCAAGGACCATCCTGGGAAGCAGTCCGTAAAACTGCATATGCATGGCGCCAAAGAGGAAACCGGTGATCATTATGGCCACGTGAATGTTTTTAAACCAGTTCCCGAGAAGTTTTTGCAGTACCCCCCTGAACATGAACTCCTCCCCCACGGCCGGCAGCAGGCCGATCATAAACAGGTTGAACAGGAAGCTGCTGAACGACTTACCGGCTAAAAATGAATCAGTAAGTCGGCCGGCCTGTTCTTCGGCGTTCTTCATCCAGTCTTCCATTCCTTTGAAAAACGAAGGCAGTTTCATCATTTCATTGATATCGACCAGCCAGTTGATGAAGGGAAGGGAAACGAACATCAGCAAAAACACAATAAAATAAAAGCTGCCGCTGCCCGTGTTCCTGGCCTTCAGGAATGACCAGGCATTCTGTTCAAAGAAATACCCGATAAGGATCGGAGGGATGATGAACAGCCCGAAACTCTGGGTTACCTGAAAATATTTCAGCAGGACCAGAGATTTGGGGTTGTCTGGCTGATTGAGGAGGTCAAGGGTGCCCTTGAGATCCAGATGATAAATGGGTATGGCCAGCAAAAGTGCAGCGAAAAAAAATACAATGAAACAGGAAAATGTAAGTGCAACAGCAAAGATCAGGCGGCTGAATGGTGTAAGGTTTCCTAATAAGGCTTGTTTCATCACGTATTATGGATTTGTCTATTTTTGCGCTAAAATAATACATTTTGGTGAGGATAGGCACGATAGAAGCCGGGGAATTTCCTGTATTCCTTGCTCCCATGGAAGATGTGACGGATTCACCTTTCCGTTCTATCTGCAAGGATTTCGGGGCGGATGTGGTGATTACCGAATTCGTGGCTGCCGAAGGGCTTATACGCGATTCCTGGAAAAGCAGTATGAAGATGCAGTTTGAACCTAAGGAAAGACCCATAGGTATTCAGATTTTCGGAGCCAATATTGATTCGATGATGAAAGCAGCCGAGGCTGCTGAACAGGCCGGTCCCGATTTCATCGACCTTAACTTCGGTTGCCCTGTGCGAAAGATCGTGATGAAAGGAGGAGGAGCAGCCCTGCTGCAGGACATACCGAAGATGGTCGCTATGGCTGCAGGGGTTGTTAAATCGACATCCCTGCCGGTTACCGCCAAGACCAGGCTGGGCTGGGATGAACAGCACCTTGAAATCGTTGATATTGCCGAACGCCTGCAGGATGTGGGGATCCAGGCTATCAGCATACATGGCCGCACCCGTGCCCAGCTTTACGGGGGCAAGGCCGACTGGACCCTGATCGGTGAGGTGAAGAATAATGTGAGAATGAAAATACCTGTTTTTGGTAATGGCGACATTGACTCGGGCCCCAAAGCCAGGGAAATGAAAGAGCGTTACGGCGTGGATGGTATTCTCATCGGCCGTGCGGCTGTAGGGAATCCCTGGATATTCAGGGAGATAAAGACTTTCCTGGAGACTGGTGAGCTACTCTCTCCGCCATCCGCCAGTGAAAGAATAAAAACACTCAGGCTTCATCTGGAGAAATCACTGGTATATAAGGGTGACCGTTATACTCTGTTTGAAATGCGCAAAATGTACAGCGGCTATTTCAAGGGCGTCGCTGGGTTCAAACCTTACCGGATAAGGCTGGTCACGGCCGCTTCAATGGAGGAAGTCTATACCGTTTTGCAAGAAATTCAATCATCGTTTACACCTGAATAAAAATTTAAGTATGGCAGGATCAACAACAAGTACGCAACCGAAGCGTATCGTTTCGATTGATGCTTTAAGAGGCTTTGACATGTTCTGGATATCGAGCGGCGACGCTTTCTTTATCGCGTTGTTCACGTTTATAAACACCCCGTTTTTTCTGAGGCTGGCTGCACAGCTGGACCATCCGGTATGGGCGGGATTCCGTTTTTATGATATCATATTCCCCCTGTTTTTGTTTATCATGGGGGTTGTAATGCCTTTATCGATTGAACGCCGCCTGGAACGGGGCGATTCCCGTAAGGAACTTTACCTGCATATCATCAGAAGAACCTTGCTGCTTTTCCTGCTGGGACTGATTTATAACGGGTTGTTCAACTTTGATTTTGCAGCTCAGCGTTATTCAGGCGTTTTGCAGCGCTTCGCTGTTACTTATTTCTTTGCTGCTCTTATTGTGATGAATTTTAAGAACAAGGCGCAACTGATATGGGCCGGTTCAATACTGCTGGGTTACTGGCTAATCCTGCTGCTCATCCCGGCGCCGGGCTTTCGTGCCTATGATCTTACTCCCCAGGGTAATCTCTGCGGGTATATCGACAGGCAGTTTCTGCCTGGCTCTTTCTGCTGCTATTCTTATGGTGATAATGAAGGTATTCTTACCATGTTCCCCGCGATCACCAATGTATTGTTCGGAGTTCTTGCCGGCCGATGGCTGCTGGGAGAGGGCGAAGCGTTAAAAAAAATCAGGAACCTTGTTATTTCCGGTGTTTCATTTATTGCCGGCGCTTTATTGTGGAGCCTGGTTTTCCCGATCAACAAATATCTGTGGACGGGTTCGTATGTGCTGCTAACAGCGGGAATCTCTTTCCTGCTCTTATGCCTCTTTTTCTGGATCATCGATGTGAAGGGCTACAGAAAATGGGCTTTCCCTTTTATCGTTATAGGATTGAATCCGATAACTATTTATGTTGCTCAGGGAATCTTCGATTTCGGTATCATTGCCAATATATTTATTCATGGCTTTGCTGATTCCTTTGGTAGCTTCAAACCGGTATTTTACCAGTTCAGCATTATTCTGGTAAAGTGGTTCTTCTTATATTTCCTTTACAGAAAAAAGATCTTTCTAAAAGTTTGACCAGCCTAAAAGCTTCTTTGCTGCAATTAAAAAGAATTTTTACGGGTCTTTTCGTAGATCTTTGAGTGGAAACTATAGAAACGCGCAGGCTTATGCGATACGTCGGTCTGCTTCTCGTTGATCGGCAGAATATAGGGCATATTGGCCACCTTCTTACGGAAATTGCGTTTGTCGAGCTTGCTTCCAAGAATGACTTCATGCAGTTGCTGCAACTGGCCCAGGGTAAATTTAGGAGGCAGTAACTCATAGGCAATAGGCCTGGATTTCAGATCAGAGCGTAAAGTCTGAAGTGCCTGCTGTAAAATGGATATATGGTCAAAAGCAAGTTCGTTCACTTCTGAAACCTTGTACCATCGCGCATTCGACTGAATGATAAAATTGTTGACTTTGTCCCGGTCAATGTTGATAAGAGAATAATACGCTACCGTCACCACAATTTCCTCAGGATGGCCAATAGATTTAAGCCACTCCATGTCGCGGGCCTGCCTTTTAAGCCGGTGGGGAGAACCAATCGCTCCGTATTGCTTCAGATAAATATTTTCAAGGCCGGTGAGCTCCCTGAGTACGCGGGTGGCTGCAGTATCGAGGTTCTCGTCTTTGCTTACCAGGTCACCGGGAAGCTTAAGGTCATTGTATTCCCTCCCTTCAAACTGCATGTTGCGTTCGATCAGCAGCACATTTAACCTGCCAAATTCAAAGCCGAACACCACACAGTCTACAGAGACATGGAAGTTGAGATTTATGGGTCCGTTTGAATCTTTCATTATAAAAATTATGTAATTGTACAAAGTACACTAACACCCCTTGTAAAGTGGCAAAAATAGTCGAAAAAATAAAAATAATTTTTCTTTTTGTAAAAGTATTTTAACGGTAATTAATAATATTCATACCTTAGTGTCCGAAATACACTTTGATTTTTTTTTAAAAAATAATATTTTACTTCAATATGTATTATATTTGCGTTAATTAATTTGGTTATTAATTTAAAAATCAAAACAACAATGAAAAACGTTCCCAAGTACTCCTGGGCAATGCTGATTCTTATGGCACTTGTCATGGTTTCTTCCTGTAAAAAGAAAGAAACAACACCTCCGGTCATCGCCAGCTTCACTTACGTGGTAGATGCCACTGACTTCTTAAAAGTAACATTTACAAGTCAGTCACAAAACTATTCCGGACTCATCTGGGATTTCGGAGACCAAACACCCGTGTCTACTTTAGCTAATCCTGTTCACACGTATGCTGCTGTAGGTCAATACACTGTTAAACTCACAGCCGTTAATTCAGCGGGCACTGCCGATGCATGGTCTACCAAGATCACCCTCACCGATCCTAACGTATTTCTGACCATGCTTACCGGAACGACTTCAAAAACCTGGAAACTGCTTCGCAGTACCACAACAGGTCGTTATCCTCTGCAGTGCGGTCCTGAAGATTTCTCGACGGTTTGGTGGGCGATGGGCCTGAATAATAATGAACTTGGCAACCGTCCCTGCATGCTCAACGATGAATGGACCTTTGGCCGCGACTTTTCACTCGTGTACAATGCTCATGATGACTATTGGGCTGAAGGCGGAATTTTCCTCCCGGATAATATCTGTGCAAGCACATCTCAGATGCTTTCTCCGACCGGACAGGATCTTTCGGCATGGAACAGCGGAACCCACACTTTTGAACTTCTGCCGGGAACCCCGCCGATGCTTAAAGCTGTTGGCCTTGGCGCATTTGTTGGTTTTATTAAACTGGGCAATGGAGCTGAAACAAAAGTTCCTCTTGACGCTGTTACTTATAACGTTATTGAACTCACCGACGGTCCTGTTGACACCCTTATTATTGAAGGCATTTACAAATGGGATCCTGCTCAATCGGGAGGTTACTGGAGATTTGTTCTGATGCATTACGACAACCCTGCTGACGAACCCCCTATTCCAGGGAACAAACCAAATGCTGGTTTCACTTTTTCAAATGCAGGACTGGCCGTTTCTTTTGTCAATACATCGGCAGGAGCTGATTCCTATTTATGGGATTTTGGCGATGGACAGACCTCCACTGCTTCTGACCCTGTTCATACTTATGCTGCCCAGGGTATTTATAATGTATTACTCACGGCCACCAACCCCAATGGTAGCGGTACTGCAACTACTGTAGTCTTCCTTGGCCAGGATCTTACAACAATGACTGGTACCGAACTGGTTGGTAATGCATGGAAAGTCAAAGTCGACGATAAAACCGTCTTTTGTGGCGGCGGAATGGGCCAGAGCAACTGGTGGTCGGTACCTAAGGCCTTCTTTACCGGCGGCGGTACTGGCGGCGATGACTGGTCATGCGTGCCCACTAATCAATTTACTTTCCTTGCAGGCGGTTCCTTTACTTACAACACTATGGGCAGCGCCCGCAACGACGGTTACTTTGGTACCCCGAACGGCTGCTGGTCAGATGCTGACATCGCTGCAAGTCCTGGAGCTCCTTTTGGCACCTGTTTAACTCATACTTATGCCTTTACTCCTGCCAACGGCACAAACAACCCGATTATAACCCTCACCAATGGTGCAGGTTTTGCTGCCTTCATTGGTTTCTATAAAGGATACTATGGTGGAGAGAATACCGACAACACAAAACCACCCAACGGTGGTTTTGCAACCAACACCTACCAGGTGATGGGATATGCTAATTCCGGAACCAAAGAGTATCTGTTCGTCTCTGTAGACATCTCTGCAGCCCACGACGGATCATCTTCATGGTCGGCGATCCTCGAGCGTTAATCTAATTTCATAATCAATTGATTGAAAAAAATCAAGAGTAAGAAGAATACTGCCTTACTCTTGATTTTTTTCTTTATATAAAACAGCATGAGAACTTTTATTGGTATTTTTCTGGTTCTTCTTTCAATTACTTCCCAGGCTCAGAGAGACTCCCTGATCTGGGCCGATGAGTTCACGGGCAGCGGGCTTCCTGATTCCACTTTCTGGTCGTACGACAAAGGATACGGAAATGGTTGGGGCAACAGCGAGATCCAGCTTTATACCCAAAATACGTCGAATGTTCGCCAGGATAGTGGCCTGCTTATTATCGAAGCGCGTAAGATGGGAACTACCTGGACCTCAGCCAGGATCAAAACCCAGAAAAAATTCAGCTTCACTTATGGAAAAGTTGTTTTCTCCGCCCGGCTTCCTGTCGGAATAGGTACATGGCCCGCCCTATGGATGCTGGGGGAATCCATTACCACCAGCGGATGGCCTTCATGCGGCGAAATTGACGTGATGGAAAATGCTGGCAAAAACCCGGGAGCCATCCGCAGTTCATTACATACCATGTCAAGCTATGGCAATACGATGAACACCAAGGTGATCATGGTTGATAGTACAACTACCCGGTTTCATGAATACGAAGTCTTGTGGACACCCGAGAAAATTCAGTTCAGTGTAGACGGAAACTTATTCTACACCTATAATCCTGCATCCAAAACCAACCTGACCTGGCCTTTCACCAAACCCTTCTTCCTGATCATGAATATCGCCATGGGAGGCACCTATGGCAGTGATGTGAGGTATGAAACCGGAGGTCTTAAGAATGGTATCGATCCCGCTCTCACACTCGCCCGTATGGAAATCGATTGGGTGAGGGTGTACAAACTGATCTATCCCGCATCTATTGATGAAAATCCCGGAAACGAAGGATCAGGCAAGAACCTGTTATTTACGCCCAATCCTTCCTCAGGAAAGATTAAACTATCTATACCGGCGACCCGACCGGTAAATGGTGTTATTTACAATTTAACGGGTACCGATGTGTTTCATTTCCAAGCTAATTCAAACTCTTCCGAAGTTGATGTTTCATTTCTTCCCAAAGGGCTTTATTTTTTAGCCCTTACCTCTGCCGGGGAGACAAGAACCCAGAAATTAGTTCTTCAGTAAAACATTAAATCCAAAAGGTATGATTAAATATTATACTCTGCTTTTTTTCGTCTTTTGTTCTTTATCTGTGCTTTCCCAGAATCGCACGATTACAGGTAAAGTCACTGACGCAGATGGTTATCCATTACCCGGAGTTACCATTCAGTTGACAGGAACAACCAAGGGCACGGTAACAGATGCCAACGGGGCCTTCCAGATTTCGGCCGACAAAGTAGTATTGAAATTCAGCTACGTGGGCTATATTTCCCAGGAGATCAAGGTCGACAATCAATCGGTCATCAATGTGGTGATGCAGGAGAATGTCAACATCCTGAACGAGGTTGTCGTAATCGGTTACGGCACCCAGATAAAAAAGGATCTTACTACCGCAGTATCGGTAGTGAATCAGAAAGATTTCGAAGACCGGCCTATTGTCTCGGCGGCCCAGGCGTTGCAGGGAAAAGCTGCTGGGGTTGACGTGGTGCAACCTTCGGGAAAACCAGGATCGGAGATTTCAGTTCACATCCGCGGAACAACTTCTGTTCTTGCCGGAAATGATCCGCTTTATGTAGTCGATGGAGTGCCCACGACCGATATCCGAGGTTTGAATCCCACCGACATTGCCTCGATGAGTGTTTTAAAGGATGCTTCTTCTGCAGCTATTTACGGAGCCAGGGCAGCGAATGGTGTTGTTACCATCACTACCTTCAGGGGAAAAGAAAATACAGCCGTGATCAAATTCAATACCTATTTTGGTATCTCAAAGCTCAGAAAACCGATCCAAACCCTGAATACAAAACAGTACAGGGATCTGATCAACGAAATAATTCCCGGTTCCCTTGATCCTACATGGACCGGTTATACCGACTGGAGTGGTATGGTTTTCGGGACAGGATATGACCAATCGTATCAGCTCTCGGCATCGGGAGGAACAGAAAAAACCCGTTACTTCGCATCTTTAGGATATTTAAGCCAGGCAGGTATTGTAAAACCGGCCCAGTTTGACCGGTATAACTTCAGGCTTAATCTCGACAATCAATTGCGTTCATGGCTTAAAACATCTACCAATATCAACCTGATCTATTCAAAAACCAAAGACACGCCCGATAATGCAAGTTCAGGCCGGGGGGGTGTGATCATGAGTACCCTGAATACCCCGCCTTTCCTGAGCGTTTATAAACCAGGAAACAGCGGACAGTTTGATCCCAATCCATTCCAGCCTTCATGGGAGAATCCCATTGCTTATATGGAAGGACCCTCACAGAAAGCTGTTGATTTCCGCGTTCTCGGCAACCTGAATATCACGGCGACTATTATTAAAGGGCTTACTTTTAACACCAATTTCGGCATCGATTATAATAGTCACCAGTGGGATTATTACCTGGATCCCTACCGTACTGTTTATGGCCGACAGCAAAACGGGATAGGCCAGGCCGATAAATTCAACAGCCTCACATGGCTTTGGGAAAACACACTGAACTACGAAAAATCATTCGGCAAACACAAGATCACTGCATTGCTCGGCACCTCTATCCAGAGATACAACAACAATGATTCATATATCTATGGCACTGATTTCCCCGCCAATGTTTCAGTAACTACCCTGAACGCCGCCAATATGGTTTCGGCTTCAACTACCCTTGAAGAATGGGCGCTCGCATCATTCTTTGGACGGGCTACCTACGATTATAACAGCAAATATTATCTTACCGTGAGTTTGCGCCGTGACGGATCTTCGAAGCTGGCTAACCCCTGGGGGACCATGCCCGCTTTCTCTGCAGGATGGAGAATCTCCTCCGAGCCTTTCATGAAATCGGTTAAGTTTATCAACGATCTTAAGATTCGCGGCGGATGGGGTGTTAACGGGAACCAGGAAGGAATCCCAAATTATGCCCGTTTCGGACTCATTACATACTATCGTCGTACACCCACTAATCCTTTATCGGGGCCAAGCGCCGTGCAGACTACCTACGGCAATCCTGACCTGAAATGGGAAACAACCAACCAGACCAATATAGGGATTGACCTTTCGATGTTTAATTCGAGAGTCACCTTTAACTTCGATGTATACTATAAAATCACCAATGATGTGTTGCTGAATGTTCAGCTTCCTGCCTCTCTTCCCATCACGTCAATACAGACTAATGCCGGCAAAATCGAAAACAAGGGGATGGAGTTCAACCTGAATACTGTGAATATTGCGAAAAAACTTCGCTGGGACACTGATTTCAACCTCTCTTTCAACCGTAATATGGTGAAGGAACTTCAATACACCGATGTGTATTATTTTGGCAGGATATACAGTAACAACCAGGATGTGGCCATTGTGAAGGCCGGACTGCCCCTGGGTTCTTTCTACGGCTATGTGTCGGAAGGAGTCGATCCCAAAACCGGGATGATCAAATATGCCGACATTAACAACAACGGAATCCTTGATCCCGGCGACCGTACAGTGATTGGCCACGCTCAGCCCAAGTATATCTTTGGCATCACCAATACGTTCAGCTACTGGAGGTTTGATCTTTCGGTCTTCGTCCAGGGTAGCTACGGGAACGACATCTACAACGCCACACGCGTAGACCTGGAAGGTATGTTCGATTCAAAAAACCAGAGTGTCGCCGTGGTTGACCGCTGGACCCCTACTAACACCATCACCAATATTCCCAAGGTTGTTGGCAACGGAAACATGGAAAACGTGAGAAATTCCACACGTTTTGTTGAAAACGGTTCATACGTCAGGCTGAAAGCAGTAACACTTTCATATAAAATTATCGAAAACCTGAAGAAAAAGAAAGGAGTTCCGAAGCTATCCATTTACTTTACCGGCCAGAACCTGCTTACTTTCACCAGGTACAGCGGGTATGATCCTGAAGTAAATGCATACGGTAACAGCGCTACTGAAATGGGGATTGATTATGGCACTTATCCACAGGCCTTGACATTGATTGCAGGGTTAAATGTTGAATTTTAATTTGTAGAATTATGAAAAAGATATTCCTCATATCCGTTGTTATAGTCACTGTTCTCTCGTTTCAGTCTTGTAAAAAATTTCTTGACCTGAAACCCGAATCCCAGGGCGTTGCAGTTGAAAATGCCAGCTCTGATTCCGTTCTTTATAAAACCGCCGACGATGTCGAAGCGGCCCTGGCTGGCGCTTATTCTGATTTCAAAAACGAGTATTATCAGCTCGATTATTTCGTGAACGGAGATGCACAGTCTGATGATGCTTATGCAGGAGGAGATAATCCGGCCAATTTTCAGATCGACGAGTTTAAACTTGATGCTCTAAACACAAATGTAAGCCGCGATTGGGCCTACCTTTATTCCTCGATCGGAAAGACCAACCTGGTTATTAACCATGTGAATTCCTGTCCCGATTCGGCCCTTACCCCCGCCCGTAAAAAAGAAATCATATCAGAGGCTTCATTTATCAGGGCGTTCATGTATTTTCAGCTGGTTCAGCTCTGGGGTGATGTACCTCTGCAGTTGCAGGAAATTACAAGTATCAGCGCCAGCAACCTGGCTGCAATTTATCTGATACTCTTTCCCCCCAGGGCCACTATGGCCAAGGTCTATGCCCAGATCATCACAGACCTGGAAGCTGCCCTGGCTCACGCTCCTGTTACTGCTGTGAACAAGGGATACGTTACCAAAGGAGCGGTGAATTCTATGCTTGCTTACGTGTATGCCACGCAGGAACCCCACGACTGGAACAAGGTTTCGCAGTATTGTGATGGCGTTATCTCGGGAGGCTACAGCCTCATGCCGAAATACGACGATCTCTGGAACAACCAGAATAAAAATTGCGCCGAATCTATTTTTGAGATTAATTATTCGGGAGGCGCTTCCGATGGCAACTGGGGAGTGACTATTTTCAGGGGCCTGGACTGGAAAAAGTTTAATCTTCCGGCTAATGATTTGGTTTTTGCTTTCGATGGCCAGAATGATACTGTAAGAAAGAAAGCATCCATTATCTTTCTTGATGTAACAGGAAAATGGTCCGATCCCAATTATCCTCAAACGCATTATCCTTTTATCAACAAGTACAGGAATTTCGCTTCGGGCAGTGACCAGAACTATATTTTTCTTCGTCTGGCGGATATCATTTTGCTGAAAGCTGAAGCCTTGAATGAACTTGGCGATCTGCAGGGAGCTGCAGCGCTGGTGAACCAGATCAGGACCCGGGTTAAGTTACCAAATACAACCGCCAACACCCAGGATGTCATGCGCCAGGCCATTGCTTTGGAACGCCGTCTGGAGCTTTCTTTTGAAGCTCATCGCTGGTTTGATCTCAAACGTACCGGCACAGCCATCGAAGTGATGAACAATGCCGTTGGCCCAACGGGTGAGAAAATCGGGTATCATCTCACACAGAGTAAACTGGTGTGGCCTATACCCCAGGCTGAAATGGATAAAAACTCAAAACTTGTACAGAATCCGGGATATTAACACTTGCTTAATCCTGATTCATGAAACTATTCTGGTTCAAGCCGGTATTGTTCGTTCTGATTTCTTTTGTTCTTCTGAATTGTAAAAGTAAAACCCAAACCGATCCTCAGCCACCTGAACCTACCGGTATCGGAAAAGCTAAAATCTGGCTGACCAAAGGAGATAAATCAAGCCTTCTGAGCAGGGAGCCTGACCTGATTATTCAGTCGCAGAGTTCATTGAATCTGCCTCTTTTTTCCGTTGATACGGCAACGCTGCTCCAAACCATCGATGGTTTCGGAGCAGCGCTGACCGGTTCATCGGCCTTTCTGCTCCACCAAAAAATGAGCTCCGGTGCCCGTCAGACATTATTGCGCAAGCTGTTCGACACCGTGAATGGTGCAGGTTTCTCATACCTTCGCCTGACCATGGGCGCTTCAGACTTTTCCCTTTCCGATTTTACTTATGACGATCTGGCTTACGGGCAAACCGATTATACTTTACAGCATTTTTCTTTGTCGGAAGACACGGAAGATGTGGTGCCGGTGCTCAAAGAAATTATTCAATTGTCTCCTGCCATCACCATGATGGGTTCGCCATGGAGCCCCCCGGCCTGGATGAAAACCAACAGCAGTGTGAACGGAGGTAAACTTAAACCGGCCTGCTATGATGTGTATGCCGCCTATTTTGTAAAATATATTCAGCAGATGAAATCCCACGGCCTCACTATTGATGCCATCACGCCGCAAAATGAACCACTCTATTTCACTGCAACTTATCCCTGTATGGAAATGCAGCCAGGCGAGCAGGCTGTTTTCATAAAAAACAACCTTGGCCCGAAATTTCAATCGGCAGGTATTACAACGAAAATTATTATTTACGACCACAACTGGGACAACACAAGTTACCCGATATCTGTTTTAAATGATGCGGCGGCCAGAGACTATATAGCAGGTTCAGCTTTTCATGCCTATGCAGGTGACGTGTCGGCGATGAGTACAGTACATAATGCATATCCAGATAAAGGGCTGTACTTTACTGAAATCTCCGGTGGAGCCTGGGCTACAGATTTCAGCGCTAACCTGATGTGGTATATGAGAAATATTTTCATCGGGACAACCCTCAACTGGTCAAAATGTGTTCTGATGTGGAACCTGGCTCTGGATCAGAATTACGGGCCTCAAAATAACGGCTGCGACAATTGCAGGGGTGTGGTTACAATCAACTCCTCGAATGGCCTCGTTACCTTTAATGAAGAATTTTATTCAATAGCTCATTTTTCGAAATTTGTCAGACCCGGAGCTATAAGGGTAGCCGTGACCCCGCCTGCAGCCATGAGCGAAACAGGAGCTGTTTCCTTTTTAAATCCTGATGGTTCAAAGGTCCTCATTATATGTAATTACAGCTCCTCCATCAAGTCATTCACGGTAAAACAGGGAGAAAAATATTTTTCCTATTCACTTGCATCACAATCTGTCGCCTCAATTCTCTGGTAAAATAAAAGCCAGGGAACATTTAAAGATCACGAGTAACCATTGATGTATTTATGATGTATAATTATAATGCTGTTTGCTGCATTATTGATGTACATTTATATATATTCCCAAATACGCATAATAAATATATTAGCTTCGGTTTTTCAAGTAAGTTGTCACGTTTTAAAAAAATATTATTTTTGGGTTTTCTTTTGGTTTCCACACATTGAACAACATAAAATAAACCACAACCTAATCTTCATCAATCACATCTTCAAAAACAAAGAAACCATGAAACAAATGTACCCCGATTGTCAAAAAATCAGCGCTTTAAAAAGCAGGATGATTCTTTTGACTGGTCTTCTGTGGCTCAGCATCACCACGCTGTTTGCACAGAACACCTACCAATACAGTGGCACAGTCACCGATACCAAGGGTGAAACGCTGCCCGGTGTAAATGTTCTTATAAAAGGAACCGTGAATGGTACTGCCACCGACATGCAGGGAGCCTTTAAACTGACTTCCTCCAGGCAGAAAGAAACACTTGTGTTTTCTTTCATCGGTTGTGTTACACAGGAAATTCAGGCCACGGCTGGTGTTCCTGTTAAGGCAGTCCTTGCAAGCAGTACGGTTGGTCTTTCTGAAGTCGTCGTGATCGGTTACGGAACACAGAAGAGGACTTCGGTAACCAGCGCCATTTCCCAGGTCAAAGGCAAGGATCTGGAGTATATGCCTATCGTACGTATTGAGCAGGCATTGCAGGGAAGAACCACCGGTGTGACTATCGCCAGCAGTTCAGGGCAGCCGGGCGCTTCCTCAACGGTAAGGGTGCGTGGTACCACGACCATCAATAACAGCAACCCCTTATATGTTGTTGACGGAGTTCCCATTGACAACGGAGGTATCGATTATTTAAATTCTTCGGATATTGAATCCCTTGAAGTTTTGAAAGATGCAGCATCCGCATCTATTTATGGTACACGTGCTGCAAGCGGTGTTATCCTCGTAACGACCAAGAAAGGCAAAGAAGGCGCCCTCAAGGTAGGTTCAGGGAGTATGTCGGTGAATTTTAATATGTATTTCGGCACCCAATCCCCGGCAAAAAAACTTTCTCTTTTGAATGCTACAGATTATGCCACCTTACGTAATGAAGCGTCGATAAACGGAGGTGGAACAGCAATCTTTGCTGATCCTTCTATTTACAGTTCAGGGACCGACTGGCAAAGTAGTATTTTCAACAGTGGCGCCAAGATCCAGAATTATGAACTGAGCGTGAGCGGAGGGAATGACAAATCAACCTATTACACCTCCATGGGTTATTTCTCCCAGGAAGGTGTGGTGGCATCCTCTATCTCGAATTATAAACGACTTAACCTGCGTTTCAATTCGGCTCATAAAATACGGCCCTGGCTCAGGTTTGGCAACAATATCGGTTACTCACACATTAAAAGTCAGGGATCCCTCAACACCAACAGTGAGTATGGAGGCCCCCTTGCTTCAGCCATCAACCTGGATCCAATTACACCCACAGTTATCACTGATCCGGCCATCGCGAATTCCCCTCCATACAGCAACCATCCGGTAGAGAGGGATGCAAATGGAAACCCTTATGGTATTTCAACAATTGTTGTCCAGGAAATGACCAACCCTCTTGCATATATTCAGACCCATCAGGGAAATTTCGGTTGGTCCGATAACATGGTTGGCGATATTTATGCTGAGATTGAACCCATAAAAGGCTTGAAAATCAAATCGGATGTTGGCGCCAAACTGGCTTTTTACGGTGATGAAAGCTTTTCCCCGGTAACCTATTTAAACGCATCCACTTACACCACAAACAATTCTTATTACCGCTCGGGCAACCAGAGTTTTATCTGGAATATCGAGAACACGGCTTCATATACCAGAAGTTTCGGCAAGCATAATGCGACTGTATTAGTTGGCATGAGCGCCTATGTGGAGAATGGAAAGGGTGTCAATGCCACGTATAAGAATCTACCAGTAAACACATTCAGCGAAGCATCAATGAATTACAGCGTAGTGACTTCCGACAGGATCGGAGGTGGCTGGGAAGCTCCTGACCATAAGGTGAGTTCAATATTTGCCCGTGCCTTGTATAACTATAATGAGAAATATCTGTTTATGGGCGTTCTACGCCGTGACGGTTCTTCCCGCTTCGGAAGCAACAACAGGTTCGGTCTTTTTCCTTCTGTTTCCGTGGGCTGGGTCGCATCCCGCGAAAATTTCTGGCCTAAAAATAAAGTCGTGACGTTTGTTAAGATACGTGGTTCATATGGTGTGAACGGCAACGATAACATCGGTGACTTTCAGTACATGTCGACCGTGGGTGGAGGCAGAAATTACACTTTTGACGACAATTATTATATCGGTTACAGTCCGAACGCACCGGCCAACCCTGATCTGAAATGGGAGCAGACCAGTCAGCTGGACATTGGTCTGGAAGCTACCTTCTTTGAAAGCCTTACCCTTGTTTTTGACTGGTACAACAAGCAAACAACAGGGATGTTGCAGCCGGTGGTTCTGCCCGGATACGTTGGAGCTAACGGATCCCCTACCGGAAACGTGGGTTCCATGTCGAATAAAGGAGTTGAGCTTGAACTGGGTTATCAAAAGAAAATCGGGAACTGGGATCTTAAATTCAACGGCAACTGTTCTTATCTGAAAAATGTGATCACTGACCTTGGTACTGTACAGTATATCAGCGGCGCTACTTTCCAGTCCAGCGCATATGAAATCAGCCGCCTCGCCGTTGGCCAGGCTATGGGAGCTTTCTACGGCTTTGAAGTGCTTGATATCTTCCAGACGATGGCCGAAGTACATTATTACAAAGATGCCAACGGCAACATGATACAGCCTAATGCAAAACCGGGTGATTTCCGTTTTGCCGATCTGAATGGTGATGGAAAGATCGATGCTGCTGACCGCAAGTTTATCGGCGATCCCACACCCGACTGGTCGTATGGCTTCACGATCTCGGCAGCCTTCAAGGGATTTGACCTGATGATCTTCGCCCAGGGTGTTGCCGGCAACCAGGTCTTCAACGGTTTACGCCGCCTTGATATTCCCAGCGCCAACTGGACTTCCGATGCCTTAGGCCGGTGGACCGGTCCGGGAACATCGAATATCTATCCCAGGCTTGTGGTTGGCGACCCGAACGGAAACTTCACCAAGCCTTCGTCCTTCTATTTGACAGATGGCTCTTATTTCCGTTTCAAAACGATTCAGTTTGGCTATTCCCTTCCCAGGAAGATCACCGATAAAATCGGTTTGCAACTCCTTAGGATATACGTCACAGGGAATAACCTTCTCACCTTTACAAAATACAAGGGTTACGATCCGGAAATCGGCGGAGCCAGTTATGGTATAGACCGCGGTGTTTATCCTCAGGCCCGTTCCTATATGATCGGATTAAGTGTTACTCTCTAATCAATAAAAAATAAAGACCATGAAAAAAATTAATATATACCTGATTTCTTTGACTCTCGGAGCGCTTATTCTCAGCTCTTGCTCAAAGAGCTGGCTGAATGTAGACCCTAAAGGAACTACATTGGAAAGCAGCTATTATAAAAATGCAGAAGAGGCCTTTAACGGCCTGGTATCATGCTATGATCCACTTGGAACAGAATGCTGGGGAAGTGATGTATATGCATGTAAAGTAGGGGCTCTCAACTCAGCCTCTGATGATTGTTATGCCGGAGGCGCCAGTTCGACGGATGTACCTACATGGCAAGCCTGGAATAACTATACGGTAAACCCGGCAGTGGGTATACAAGCCGCATTCTGGGGCCGAAATTTCACCGGCGTTTACAGGGTGAACACTCTCCTTTCAAAATTGCCAAATGTGCCTATGAATGACTCCATAAAGGCAAGATTCACTGCTGAATGTAAATTCCTGCGCGCATTTTTCTATTTTGACCTGGTACGTCTTTTCAAAAATGTTCCTTTGTTTACTGCCCCCCTGGCTCCAAAGGACTATTTCGATGTTTTGCAGGTCAAACCCGAGGAAATATATGCTCAGGTCGAGAAAGACCTGAATGAAGCAATCCCGTTTCTGCCAGCTGCTGTACCCAAAATTGAGAACGGACGGGTGACAAAAATGGCTGCTATCGCTTTATTAGGCAAAGTGATACTATACCAGAACAATGAGAGCCGGATGCTGGAAGCAGCCAATTTGTTTGAAATCGTTAACAGTTCGCCGAACTATGCCCTGCTTGCCGATTTTGGACAAATTTTCAGACCCGATAACAAATTCAACAGCGAATCTATTTTCGAGATTGTTCATACTTCAAAAGCCATGATGGGCTGGGAGTCATGGCCTAATTTCGAAGGCAGTATCTATACTCAGATGTGCGGCCCCCGTGCCTATGTCGGCCCTACCTATGTGGCTAGCTGGGGATTTAACCCGTTAACCCCTGAACTGATTGCTTTAATGAAAAACGATCCGAGATATAAATACACTATGGTCAATATTGACAGTATGAAATTGGCCGGAGTTTGTTCATATGAAAAGGGGTACCAGAACACAGGATATTTTGTAGCCAAGTACGCCCCGTTGAAAGAATTCTATTCCACTATCGGTGGTGACCCTATGCTGAACTATCCTAACGATATTATGGAAATTCGCTTAGCCGACACCTACCTGATGGAAGCTGAAGCTCTTGTGCGCGGAGGCGGTGACCAGGGTAAAGCCCAGATTTACCTCGACATGGTAAGGACCCGCGTAAAACTTCCTTCTGTACCAGCAACCCTCGATAATATTTACAAGGAGCGAAGGCTGGAACTAGCTACCGAAGGCCATCGTTGGTTTGACCTTGTGCGCACTGGTAAAGCTGCTGCGGCCCTGGCTTCAAAAGGTTTTACCCCGGGCAAAAATGAGATTCTGCCTATCCCCCTTGCTGAACTTTCCAATACCAAACTGGTTCAGAATCCGCTATA
This sequence comes from uncultured Bacteroidales bacterium, assembly GCA_903916595.1. Taxonomy (GTDB): domain Bacteria; phylum Bacteroidota; class Bacteroidia; order Bacteroidales; family FEN-979; genus CAIRDP01. The sequence continues at coordinate 54,628 of CAIWXI010000130.1, forward strand.
TTAATCCCCGCTAAACCGGGTTATAATTAACACCGATTTCACTGCCCTCGTCATCCGGTGAGGGCAGTTTTTTTTGTACCTTTGACAATCCCGAAAGGGGTATAATCAATCGAATATGAAACTCAGAACGCAGGCCAGAATTTTACTTGTGGGGATCATCCTTTCCCTGGTTGCGGTCACCGCTTCCGCCCAATGGCTGAAAACGAGCGGAAGAAAGATTATTGATCAAAGCGGAAATGAAGTGATTTTGAGAGGCATGGGGCTCGGAGGATGGATGCTTCAGGAGCCGTATATGATGGAGATGAGTGATTTCGCCAGCGCTCAGTGGCAAATCAAAGCGAAGATACAGGATCTCATCGGGCCCGCGAATACTAAAGCTTTTTACGATGCCTGGCATGCAAACCATTGCACGAAAAGAGATATCGACTCAATGGCTTCATGGGGGTTCAACTCGGTGAGGCTGCCCATGCACTATAACCTTTTTACTCTGCCTATTGAAGAGGAACCCGTGGCCGGCTCAAACACATGGCTCGACGAAGGATTTGCGTTGACCGACAGTCTGATAAAATGGTGTTCAGCACAGCATATGTATGTCATTCTTGATCTGCATGCCGCACCAGGCGGACAAGGAAAGGATTATGCAATTTGCGATGGCAACCCGGCCAAGCTATCCCTGTGGGAAAGTGACGCCAACAAACAAAAAACCATTGCCTTGTGGAGAAAACTGGCCGAACGCTACGCCAATGAACCCTGGGTAGGAGGTTATGACATGCTGAATGAACCAAACTGGAGCTTTACTGCAGGCGGCAACCAGAACGGTTGCTCCGAGACCTCAAATGCTCCGCTAAGGCAGTTACTGATCAACATCACCAACGCCATCAGGGAAGCAGACACAAAGCATATCATCATCATCGAAGGCAACTGCTGGGGAAATAACTACAGTGGTATCCTGCCGGCATGGGATAACAACACTGTGGTGAGCTTTCACAAATACTGGTCATACAACGACCCTGGCTCTATACAAGGTATGGTAAACCTGAGAAATCAATATAACATTCCACTCTGGTTGGGAGAATCTGGAGAAAATTCAAATCCCTGGTTTACCTCTGCAATCCGTCTGGCCGAGACTAACAATATAGGCTGGGCCTGGTGGCCCCTGAAAAAGATCAGCTCGGTGGCAGGCCCCCTTACGATTAAGAAAACTGCTGAATATCAGACTCTGCTTGACTACTGGACCAGCGGGGGCAGCGCACCATCGGCAGGTTTTGCCACCTATACCCTGATGCAGATGGCGACCAATGCAAAAAATGAATATTGCGTCTACCATAAGGATGTAATTGATGCCATGTTCAGGCAGGTAAATGATTCAACAACCAGGGCCTTTGCTCATCATGCAATTCCCGGCATCATCCCTGCTACCGGTTACGACCTGGGCCGGAACGGCAAGGCCTATTCCGATACCGACACCGCCAACTACCAGGTAAGTTCCGGTACATATACAGCCTGGAACAAAGGCTGGAGCTACAGGAACGATGGTGTTGATATTGAAACCACTGCCGATGCCAGTGCGGGTTCAAACGGATACGATGTTGGCTGGACCGCTAACGGTGAATGGTTGCAGTATACCGCTAATGTTGATTCAACAGCTGCCTATACTGTTCAGTTCCATTATGCCAGCCTCCCGGGACCGGAGATTAAACTTTCAGCCAATGATGCCGGCATCACTCCTACTCTCACTGTGCCATCGTCGGGAGGCATGCAAACCTGGAAGGATCTTGCTGTTAATGATGTGATTCTTTATAAAGGCAGCCAAAAACTTAAGCTTGTTTTTGAAAAAGGAGGCATTAACCTGGGTTTCATTAGATTCTCCATATCCGGAAAAACCTCTGATGTGCCACTTAAACCCGTTTCAGCAGAGACTTATCAGCAGACCGAGCTCATTTATTTGAGTTTTAATAAAATACTCGTCGATTCCACAGTCAAAGCCGATGGTTTCAGCTGCACACTGAACGGAAATCCGGCAAATATCAGCAGCCTGACGAAGAACGCCCGGAATTCCTCACAGGTCATCATCAGCCTTGACCAGCAGATAACAGCCATAGATACTCTTGAAATCAGCTGCAACGGAGGAAAGCTAAGATCTGCTGATGGCACAGCCCTGGAAGACTTCAGCAAACTAAGGGTTAAGAACAACCTGCCTGCTTATCTCACGATACCCGGTAAAATTGAAGCCGAGGCATTCAGCTTCAACCAGGGTTTACAGCTCGAAACCACAACCGATGTTGGAGGCGGACAAGATGTTGGGTATACAAATACAGGAGACTATCTTGATTACCGGGTGAGGGTTCTGAAGACGGGAAAATATACTTTCGAACTGCGGATAGCATGTCTGCAGGATGCCGGCCTTATCCAGGTTCAGCAACTGGACGACAGCTCAGTTGTACTCAACTCATGCAACATCAATGTTCCTGTCACCGGTGGCTGGCAAACATGGAGGACTGTGAATTCAGAACTATCGCTTACCGAAGGCCTCTGCAAATTACGGGTCAAAATTCTTCAGCCCGAATTCAATATGAACTGGTACAGGTTCACCGATAAAAGCCAGGGAATAGAACTGAACACCGCTGCGGATTTCAGCATCTACCCGAATCCTGCCAGGAACATTCTAACTGTTGAGATCGCCAGGTCAAAAGGTCAGAGAAAATCATTGTCGTTTCGTAACCTGAACGGCGTTCTGATGAAAAAAACGGAGCTGTCGATGACCGATGACTCTCAGACCATAGATCTCGGAGACATCCCAAAGGGGTTTTATTTTCTGGAGTTGGATGTATCAGGAACGATCTACCGAAGCAAGCTGATCATTCAATAAATAATCATCGTTTTATGAGAACTATATTTTTTTTATCGGGCCTGATGATGCTGTTTGCCTCTGGTGTAACCAAAGCTGGCAACAGCCTGACCAATACGGGAAACAAAGCCGTTAAAAAAGCTGTTGTATACACCACGGCCGAAAACACCAGGCTAAGGCTCTCCATCACCGATACTCTGAAGCTGACCGGTTTTGGTCAGCCGCTTGAGACACAGCCCTGCGTGTTCGTTGACCCGGACAAAACCTTCCAGACCATGATCGGAATAGGCGGCGCATTGACAGATGCATCTGCAGAAACTTTTGCAAAAATGCCGAAGGAGAAGCAGCAGGAGATCCTCCAGCAATATTTTGATCCTGAAAAAGGGCTGGGTTATACGCTGGTACGTACCAACATTCACAGTTGTGATTTCTCAAGCAGCAGTTATACTTATGTGAATGAAAATGATGCTGCATTGAACTCGTTCAGTGTGGCTCACGACCGGCAGTTCCGAATTCCATTCATCAAACAGGCCACGGCTGCCGCCGGAGGCACGCTTACCCTGTTTGCAAGTCCGTGGAGCCCGCCGGCATGGATGAAAGACAATAAGGACATGCTGCATGGGGGAAAGCTTAAACCAGCCTATTATCAGAGCTGGGCTGATTATTTTGTGAAGTTTATCAGGGCCTACCAGGCTGAGGGTATCCCGGTTTGGGGCATCAGCGTGCAAAATGAACCCATGGCAAAACAAACATGGGAATCTTGTATTTATACAGCTGAAGAAGAAAGGGATTTTATAAAGAATTTTCTTGGTCCCACCTTGCAGAAGGCCGGATTGAGCGAGAAGAAACTTATTGCATGGGATCATAACCGCGACCTCATCTACCAGCGTGCAAGTATTATACTGAGCGATCCTGAAGCTGCAAAATATGTATGGGGAATAGGATTTCACTGGTATGAGGACTGGACCGGCGGGGGTAAACTGTTTGATAATGTGAAGCGGGTAAATGAAGCATATCCTAATACCCATCTGATCTTTACCGAAGGCTGTGCCGAGAGTTTCACTTTCAGTAAAATGTATGAATGGAAATGGGGAGAGGTATACGGGCGTTCCATGATTAACGATTTCAATAACGGGACGGTGGGATGGACCGACTGGAATATATTGCTGGATGAGACCGGTGGCCCAAATCATGTACAGAATCTCTGCTTTGCCCCGCTGCATGCCAATACACGTACCGGGGAGCTGTATTATCTAAGTTCATTTTATTATATCGGCCATTTTTCAAAATTTATACGGCCCGGCGCAAAACGGATCATCAGCTCGGCCAGCCGGGGACAGTTGCTTACCACAGCCTTTCTTAACACCAGCGGAAAGATCGTGGTCATAGTAATGAACCAGAGTAATGAGAAAATAGCATATCGTTTATGGATCTCGGGGCAGGCTGCAGAAACCACTTCACTGCCGCATTCCATCCAGACCCTTGTTGTAGAATAATCAAAACAGATCATGGAGGTAATTATGTTGAAAATGAGAATTGTTTTTGGGCTTGCAGCCTTGATGGTATTTACACAGATGGTACAGTCGCAGGTATACAAAGATCCTAAAGCAACTGTTGACGCCAGGGTTAAGGACCTGCTCGGGAAAATGAGTCTTGATGAGAAGATCGACCAGCTTTCAGGCACTGGTGGAAAAGGTTTCGACACCAGGGAAAACACCCGGCTGGGGATCCCTGCCTTCAGGATGACCGATGGCCCATTAGGAGTTCGCTGGGATAAATCGACTTCATTTCCCTGTGGTGTTGCCATCGCTGCTACATGGGACACAAGTCTTGTGGCGAGGTTTGCCGATGCCCTTGCAGAAGAGACCCAGGCCCACGGCAGGAATTTACTGCTTGGGCCCTGTGTGAACATCCACCGTTTCCCGGCAGGCGGACGTAATTTTGAAAGTTACGGGGAAGACCCCTGGCTCACTTCCCGTCTGGCTGTGAGTTATATCAAAGCCCTTCAGTCGCATGATGTGATTGCCAGTGTAAAACATTTCGCTCTGAACAACCAGGAATGGCAACGTACCGAAGTGAATGTAACAGCCGATGAACGGGCCATGCGCGAGATCTACCTGCCTTCGTTTGAAGCTGCGGTGAAAGAGGCAGGGGCGTACACTGTGATGTCGGCCTATAACAAGGTGAATGGGTGGTGGTGCAGCGAAAACAAAGCCTTGCTAACCGATATTCTGAAAAGGGACTGGGGTTTTAAAGGACTGGTGGTCTCCGACTGGGTTTCCACACATTCAACGGTAAATGCAGCGAACAACGGACTGGATCTGGAAATGCCCGTTGGCGATGTTTTCTCAATGGAGAAGCTGAAAAAAGCCATCAAGGAAGGTAAAATTTCTGAAGCCACTATAAACGACAAGGTAAGCCGTATTTTAAGAGTGAAGTTCATGGCCGGACTGTTCGACAGACAGTTCATCCAGGATGCCGCTGTACTGACTTCAGATGCACATAAGAAACTTGCCCTGAAAATTGCCGAAGAAAGCATCGTACTGCTGAAGAACGATTCAGCTCTTCTCCCGCTTAATCCCGACAAACTGAAAAAAATCGCGGTGATTGGCCCCAACGCTGCTGTTGCCAGGGTAGGCGGAGGCGGTAGTTCGTATGTGAACCCGCTATACAGCATTTCACCGCTTGAAGGCATTAAGAACCTGGTCGGCAATAAGGCGCAGGTGGTCTATGCCCAGGGCGACATATTACGTTCCACCCCGATTCAGCCTGTTGGACGGCGTTTTCTACTGCCTGATGGCCTGAAGGGCAAGGGGCTTAAAGGAGAATATTTCGATAACCCCAGGCTTGAGGGAGACCCTGTATATCTTCGGGTGGATACAGCGCTGTATTTCCTGTGGGAAGACAATTCTCCTGCTCCGGGAATCAGTAACGACAGTTTTTCGGTGAGATGGAGCGGTTCACTTACTCCACCGGTTTCACGTACATACACTTTTTACGCGGTCAGTGATGATGGCGTGAGAGTATTCATCGACGGGGCTCAGCTCATCTCAAACTGGAGCGATCACGGCACTACCGTTGATTCAGCAAAGATTGACCTGGTTGGCGGACAGTCGTACGATATCAAAGTTGAATATTATGAGAACTCGGGTGACGCTGTACTTATCCTGGGCTGGGACCTTCCCGTCGACAAAATCCAGAGCAAGTTGATTGCTGAAGCCGTTGAAGCCGCCCGGGACGCTGATGTGGCTATAGTTTTTGCCGGGACCTCCGCTGCTTTCGAGAGTGAAGGGTTTGACCGCATCGGAGGCCTGAATCTGCCAGAAAAGCAGGATGAGCTGATAAAAGCCGTTTCCGCTGCCAACCCGCATACCATCGTGGTGCTAAATACCGGTACTCCTGTCATCACCGAAAGCTGGCTGAACAAAGTCCCCGTTTTACTTGAAGCGTTTTTTTCCGGTCAGGAAGGAGGCAACGCGATTGCCGACGTCCTGTTTGGGAAACACAACCCATCGGCCAAACTGCCTTTCTCGTTTATCAGCGGATATAATCAAACCCCGGCCTATCAGAAGTATATGGATAAAAGCCTGGTGGCTCCCTACACCGAAGGAATTTTCGTTGGATACCGTTACCTCGAAAAGAATAAGCTTACCCCGACTTTCCCGTTCGGATTCGGATTATCTTATACTACCTTCGCCTATTCAGATCTTCGTGCTGTAAAGGCTGCAAACGGAAGCTGGGAGGTCAGCCTGAAAGTGAAAAATACAGGTAAGATTGCAGGCAGCGAGATCGTTCAGCTTTATGTATCAGATGCTCACAGCCATGTTCCCCGTCCCCTGAAAGAGCTCAAGGCGTTCTCAAAGGTAACTCTTGAACCAGGTGAGGAGAAGACAGTGATCATGCACTTGAATTTCCGCTCATTTGCTTATTACAACGTGGCAGGGAAGCAATGGAAAGCAGAACCCGGCAGTTTTGAGATCCTGGCAGGCAGCTCATCCGCAGATATCAGACTTAAGACCAAAATTGATTACCTTTGATGTAAATAAAGGATAATGCCCATCAAACCAGCTAAATCATGAAAGACTTCAAGAAGTATTATCATATCCCTGCCCCACCCCATGATGTGTACGCTGCACTCACCAATCCGGTTACGCTTCAGCTGTGGACAGGAGAACCTGCAGTAATGTCGACCGAGCCAGGCTCTGAGTTTTCGCTGTGGGACGGCAGTATCGTTGGGAAGAACCTCGAATTTGAGGACGGCAGAAAAATTGTGCAGCAGTGGTATTTCGACGGGCAGGATGAAGAGTCGATTGTTACGATTATTCTTCATGCTCAGGGCGATGGTACTTCTGCGGAACTCAGGCATACCAACATCCCCGACGCGGAATACAAGGATTTTACCGATGGATGGGATGAATTTTATTTTGGAACCTTATATACATTTTATAAAGATTAACGTTAATTTAAAATAAACATATCCTATGAAAAAACTGAAGTTTTCGGCCGGTATCACCGGTTTTATTGCACTGATGCTGCTAATTTCCTGTGTCTCGCCAATTACCCTCACAAGCTGGAAAGACCCCAACGATCACTCTAAGATCTCAAAAGTTATTGTGTTTCCCCTGTTCTCTAAATTGGAATATGTGAAACCTTTTGAGCAGTCCATGTGCGCCTATTTTAATCAGCAGGGCCTAAGAAGTATGGGCTCTCTCGATTTTCTGAGTCCTTCGAAAACATATACCGTTGATCAGATCAAGCAGAAGATCGACAGCCTGGGCGCCGATGCAGTTCTTATCTTTAAATATACCGGCACTGATAAAGAAGCCGACTATGTCCCCGCAACATATTACGGCGGCTGGGGTGGCGGCTGGGGCTGGGGAGGTGGATTCTACGGCGGCGGTGTATATACCGGCGGTTACTGGAGCACTACTTCTACCGTGAATATCAAATCGGTGTTATACAATGTGAAGAAGAGCGATGGAGCTGTATGGACAGCCGAAATTTCAGTTACCGATCCACAGTATGTTGATCAGTCGGCTATGCAGCTTTCACAGAAGATCTATGCCGATTGGGTGAGCAATGGGATGGTCAATTTGCCGATGAAAAAATAAAGGAAAGAATAATCGAATACTCGAATAATCAAATTTTGAATTTAGAATGAAGGTCTGAAAGACTGAAGGGTTTTCAGAACCGTTTTTCTATAAGGTCTTTTATTCGCTGGAAGGCGTTTGACGCTGAATTCCAATTAAATTTGCGTCGTAACAGGTCCAGGTATTCCTGGGCCTGGGGCAGAGTTGTAAAGCCGCCCAAAGTTTCTATACTTTCGTTGTATTCGCGGAGGTTGCCGTCGAAGAGTTCGTTGATAAACATGAATTTATCATTGATTCCGATAGCCGCCTTTAGACTTTCATGCCGCGAGACCTTGGGGCCAAGGCTTTTCTCTCTTGCTTCTTTGAGTTTGATATTAAAAACCGGCTCTTCCGAGGCGAAAAGTTCTAGTTCTGCTGCTTTTTCCTGACGTTTTTGCTGTGTTTCCTTTTTTACGACAGGTTTCATCAGGATAGGTGTATCGACTTCGGGATCCGGGATGCGGGGTTCAGGATGCAGGATGCGGGGTTCAGGATGCAGGATGCGGGGTTCAGGATGCAGGATGCGGGATGCGGGATGCGGGATGGGGGATGCGGGATGCGGGATGCGGGATGCGGGATGCGGGATGCCGGACATTTTTTTCTCAACGAAAAGCAGGGGATCGTTGATCCGTTGAAGGCGGTGAAAGGTCTCGTACAATTTACGCACGTTCTCCATGATCATGTCAAATTCGATCTGGGGTATAAAACCCTCATATTCCCTGATGATTTCAAACTGCTCGTTGATCGCTTCAAGCAGTATATGCAATTCCCGGATGACAATATTTTTATCCATAGGTAAGGAGGCTTAGAATTAGCCTGCTGGGCTCTTGTTTGAAAAATAGAAGATTAAAATTAATTCAATTCCCTTCATCCATAGCATTTTTGTTAAAAAATTCAACGAAAAAGAAGCAATTTCATATACAATATATCTCTACCGGTAAATTTCCCGTCCCTGCGGGGATGGGACCCAGGTTTGCTTGATCTTACGAAAATTTCCGTAAATTTGCAGCCTCATTTAAAAACTTTCTTATGAAAAAGATCGTATTATTCTTTATGGCAAGTGTGCTTGCTTTTAGTTTATCATTAATGTCTCAAACCAAAAAATCTCAAAAAGTGGTAAAATTTGTAATTCATACCGACTATGGTGACATGACGGGTTTTCTTTATAATGAAACACCCCAGCACCGCGATAATTTTGTGAAGCTTGTAACTCAGGGCTTCTACAATGGAGCCTTATTTCACAGGGTGATTCCCCAGTTCATGATCCAGGGTGGCGACCCTGATTCAAAGACTGCTAAACCAGGTCAGCAGCTTGGCGCCGGTGATGTAGGGTATACAGTTCCCGCCGAATTCAACCCTGCTTTTATTCATAAAAAAGGTGCTCTTTCGGCTGCAAGACAGGGCGATAACGTAAACCCAAAGAAAGCTTCTTCGGGTTGCCAGTTCTATATTGTTGAAGGTAAAACATACCCTGCTTCTTCACTTCCTGCCAAATATACTGATGATCAGAAGAAGGTATATGAGACTATTGGCGGAACTCCATTCCTTGATGGCGGGTATACCGTGTACGGGGAGATCACCCAGGGCCTTGATGTAATTGATAAGATCGCGAATGTTGACCGTGACCAGAGTGACAGGCCGAAGAAGGATCTGAAAATGACAATTAAGCTTATCGATTGATGTACAATGTACGATGTACGATGTACGAAAATTTGTTTCAATCGTACATCGTACTTCGTAAATCGTACATACTAATTTCTTAAACGTGTTCGACCGCATAAAACAACTTACCGAAGAGATCAGTTCACTCAAGGCTGAAATGCCTGAGGAGGTGGAACAACTCCGGCTGAGATACCTCAGCAAAAAGGGTTTGGTTTCGGTTTTGTTCGAGGAGTTCAGGAATGTGCCGGCCGAACATAAAAAAGAGATCGGCCAGTTGCTGAACCATCTGAAGGTTTCAGCCCAGGAAAAGATCGAAAACCTGAAAACTTCATTCAGCGGAGAAGAAAAGCCGGCCGACAAATCGGTCGACCTGAGCCGTCCAGTCGATCATATGGAACCGGGGACACGCCATCCGCTGTCGATCGTAAGGAATGAGATCATCCGCATTTTCGGGCAGATCGGTTACACCGTTGCCGAGGGTCCCGAAATTGAGGATGACTGGCATAATTTCAGCGCCCTGAATTTTGCGCCGGAACACCCGGCCAGGGATATGCAGGATACGTTTTTCATTGCCAGAGATCCTGAGATTCTGCTTCGTACTCATACTTCATCGGTACAGATCAGGACCATGGAGACGGAAAAACCACCGATCAGGAAAATTTTCCCGGGAAGGGTTTTCAGGAATGAAGCTATTTCGGCAAGGGCGCATTGTATTTTTCATCAGGTTGAAGGGCTATATGTTGACAAGAATGTTTCGTTCACGGACCTGAAGCAGACTTTACTCTATTTCGCCCGGGAGATGTTCGGTGAAAACACGCAGATCCGTCTCAGACCTTCTTTTTTCCCTTTCACCGAACCTTCGGGAGAACTTGATGTTTCCTGTAATATTTGTGGCGGGAAGGGGTGCAATATTTGCAAGTACACTGGTTGGGTGGAGATTCTGGGTTGCGGCATGGTCGATCCTGCAGTACTTGACAACTGCGGCATTGATAGTAAAGTCTATACTGGTTTTGCCTTTGGGATGGGCATTGAGCGTATTACCCTGCTGAAGTACCAGGTGAAGGACCTTCGTTTATTCTTCGAAAATGACCTGAGGTTCCTGAAACAATTTACTTCAACAATTTGAATATCGAACATTGAACAAGGAATTTCGAATGTCGAATTTTGTACTTCAAAATTCAATGTTCAATATTCAATATTCGATATTCAAAACTTGTTTCTTCGCAAAAGCTTCACCAGCAGCCAGAACCCAAAAATTCCGGCCAGGCTGAAGACGGCTGTCCCGATCCAGCGCACCTGTTCCCATTGTGAAAGGATGGATGCTCCGATGATAAGGGCAGCCAGTACGATAGCGATGGCCAGACGATTCCCAAGAGTATCCATATGTTCGATGAGAGGCTCGAAACCCTTAAGTTCGATCTGGGTTTTGAAGCGGCCCTCCTTGATCTTGGTAATGATCTCGTTAAGATCGGCAGGCATCTCCGTTACAAGCCGGTAATATTCTTTTAGAGAATCGAATACTTCACGTGCAATCACTCTGGGGTCAAACTGCCGTGCAATAAGTTCTGTAGCATAGGGTCTCATCTCGCCAGGGAAATCAATTGCCGGATTTAGCACAACAGCCACCCTTTCTATTCCCATCAAAGCTTTAACGAGGAGGTAGATGCCTGCAGGCATTCGCAGACCATAATGAACAAGGATATCGACCGATTCGTTCATGATCTTACCGAAATCCATCTCTTCGATGGAAAGGTATTTATAATGGGCCAGCAGGTCCTTGATCTGATGCTCCAGTTCCCTGGCTCTGGCAAATTGCCTTTTACCAGAAACCAGCAGCAAAGCTTCGGTCATTCCATGAGCGTCTCTCTCGAGGTAACCAAGGGTATACTTTCCAAGGAAGTTCAGGTGCTCATCCCTAAGCGAGCCCATCATTCCGAAGTCAATAAAACTAATCACATTGCCGGGAAGAACGAATATATTCCCTGGATGCGGGTCGGCATGAAAAAAGCCATGTTTGAAAAGCTGGTCGAACATCAGCCTTACAGCATTTTTTGACAGCAGCAAAGTATCTAGTCCCGAGGCATTCAGGGCTACCATATCAGAAACCTTGATCCCGTTCACATACTCCTCGACCAGGATACGCTGGCCGGTGAACTGGGTATAAATTTTCGGGACAAAGATATCAGGATCGTTTTCAAAATTATGCCGGAACCGGATTACACTTGCAGCTTCATGGCGGAAATCCAGTTCTTTCTTGATTGTATTCCCGAACTCTTTAACCACGCCGACTACATTAATCGCTTCCATCTCAGGGTTGTTCTTTTGCATGCGACCGGCAAAATAGTTCATGAGATGAAGGTCAAGATTAATTTTTTTTTCGATGCCGGGCCTCTGTATCTTAACGCAAACTTCTTCCCCGTTAAGCAGGGTAGCACGGTAGGTCTGGGCCATCGAAGCAGAAGCAAGCCTGTTTGTGTCGAATTTGCTGAAAATATCTGACACTTTGCAATGCAGATTTTTTTCAATTTCGGCAATGGCAATATCGTCTGGCATCGGATCGGCGGCATCCTGTAATTTCTTAAGCTCGGTTCTGAGGTCTTCTTCGAGAATATCCGGTCTGTCGGCCAGGATTTGCCCGAACTTAATAAACGTGGGACCGAGTTCATCAACCGCCATCCTTATCCTCTCGAACTGAGTGTACTGCTCTATGCGTGCCAATCGTTTTTTTGTCACCAGGTACTTGCCCAGACCATTTTTGCTGACCCAGTCCTGGAACCCGTATTTTATTAAAACACCTAATATTTCCCTGGCTCTTCCGAGTTCATGCATGGCCAGACCGATTTGAGAGAGACGCATATTTTTTCCGATTAGAAATAGCAGATAGCAGATATCAGATTTCGCAACTTAATTTCACCATTTCACCATTTCACCATTTCACCATTTCACCATTTCACCATTTCACTATTTAACTTCCCCCTTCGGTTTGACTTTCCTCACCGGCTTCTTCGAGACTTCCAGCTTTTTGATACGGTCTTCGAGCTTTTTAATCTCCACTTTTGTCGGGATATTCATCTTATGCAAAGTAGTTTTGACCAGTTCCTGGAAATTGTCTTCCAGTGTCTTTTTGGTTTCTTCTGATTTCTTTACAAGATGATCCAGGAGTTTTTTTGCTTCGTCCTTGGTCAGGTTGTTTTCCTTTGCCATCTCCCTGGCTGCTTTTGCAAGCTTGTCACTGGTCATAAAGGCATATTCAATCCCTTTATCAAACGATTTTTTTAATTCTTCAAACATAGATACCTCCTTATTTTTAGTAATCATTGAATTAAATCTGTTTTCTTTTTTCCTTTTTTAATATTCATGAAATGAAGTTCGAGATCAGCCAGGAAAACTGAAAGATTTTTCAGGCTTTCAGTTTTAATTTCAAAGGCAGTAAGTACATTAGGTATAGCTTTGATGGAGCTGACCAGGCGGTTAAGCTGGATTTTTTTAAAAGGGCCTTCCACCAGAAGCACGAAATCTGTTTGTTTAAGTTCCTGAAAGAGAACTTTTTCTTCATTGCGGTTGCTGATGAGGTAGTAAGAATTCCGGGATTCTTCATCCGCATAATAATACAGACCATAATTACCTGGAAAGTCATCCATTTTCCTGAAGGATGCTGGTAGTTTCTGGTTCAGTAAAAAAGAGAGACGGTAATCTTTCAGATGACAGGAAATTCCGGCAAGGGTAAACCAGGAAGGTTCAGCGCGTGATTCGAGCAAGATTTTTCGTGCCATGACATCCTCAATTGATTATAACAAATATAATCAAATATCACGGTTTTTCCAAGCTTTCCCCGATTATTTTTTGCCAGGCTTTTTCGGAGGCGTTCTGTTCAGCCCCCTTGATAGAATAATCCTGTCCCTTCGACAGAGGCTGATCTTCAACAATCAGTTCAACAAGATATTGTTTTTTGTAGCCGCTACCGATTTCACGGATGACATTAAAATTCATCTGTTTTTTTTCTTTCTGTGCCCATTCAATTACCTTGCTTTTAAAATTAACATCCTGGTTTACCAGCTCATCCATGTCGATATAATGGCTGATGATTTTGTTCAGGATGATCTTGCGGGTAAAAATAAAGCCTTTGTCGAGATAAATGGCCCCAATAAGAGCCTCAAGAGCGTCGCCTTTAAAGGATTTGAAAACACCCGATGATGAACTTTCAACTTGAATCAGGTTATCAATACCCATTTTTTGGGAAAGCTTGTTCAGCTGGGCCCGGCTCACCAGTTTAGACCGCATTTCGGTGAGAAAGCCTTCATCTTTTGCGGGAAAGGTTTTGAACAGAAAGTCGGCAACGACAGCATCCAGAATAGCGTCGCCAAGGAACTCAAGGCGTTCGTTGTTAACCCTGAGCTTCTTAATGGTTTCCTGGCTGACCGATCTATGTGTGAAGGCAAGCCGGTATAAATAGATATTACCTGGGCGAAACCCAAAAATGTTAAATAATGAGCGCCTAAGGTGTTTATCGGAGGTGTCAGCAAAAAAAAAGCTTTTTATTGTCCTTAGAGTCAAGGCAGGGCACTTAATATTTTTTTACTATCAGAGTGGCATTATGTCCGCCAAAACCGAAAGTATTGCTGAGAGCTGTATTCACGACCCTTTCGTGGGCTTTATGGAAGGTAAAATTCAGCTTTGGGTCAAGCTCAGGGTCATCGGTAAAATGATTGATCGTGGGAGGAACGATATTGTTCCTCACTGCCATAACCGAGGCGATGGCTTCGATAGCGCCGGCAGCGCCAAGGAGGTGACCGGTCATGGACTTGGTTGAGTTGATATTGATTTTATAGGCTAATTCCCCGAAAAGTCCGAGGATCGCTTTGGGTTCAGCAACATCACCAACCGGGGTAGAAGTACCGTGGGTATTTATATGATCAATATCTTCGAGTTTCATTCCTGCATCTGCAAGGGCATGGCGCATGGCCAGAATTGCTCCAAGGCCGTCGGGATGCGGGGCTGTCATATGGTATGCGTCGGCAGAGACCCCGCCACCTGCAATTTCCGCATAGATCGTTGCTCCGCGTGCCTTAGCATGCTCAAGTTCTTCGAGTATCAGGCCACCGGCTCCTTCTCCCATCACAAAACCATCCCGGTCCTTGTCAAATGGCCTTGAAGCTGTAGCCGGATCATCGTTACGAGTGGAAAGGGCATGCATGGCATTGAAACCACCCATACCGACCGGGGTAATTGCAGCTTCGGAACCTCCTGCCACAAAGACGTCGGCCAGGCCGTTTCTGATATACAGCATGGCATCCACCAGGGCATTTGCCGAAGAAGCGCAGGCCGAAACGATAGCAAAGTTCGGGCCGCGAAAACCATATTTAATTGAAATATGGCCCGCCGCAATATCGGCAATCATCTTCGGAATAAAAAAAGGATTGAAGCGGGGTGTCCCGTCTCCCTTTACAAAGCCTGTAACTTCCTGTTGAAAAGTTTCGAGACCTCCGATGCCTGAAGACCAGATAACCCCTATCCTGTCCTTATTGACCTTTTCAAGATCCATCCCAGAATCAAGAATAGCCTGGTCGGCACAAATAATTCCGAAATGGGCATAACGGTCATATTTGCGAACCTCCTTGCGATCAAAATAATCTTCAGGATTGAAATTCTTGACTTCACATGCAAAATGAGTCTTGAATTTGGATGCATCAAAGCGGGTGATGGGGCCGGCACCACTAACTCCTTTAACCAGGTTGTTCCAATACTCCCCAACCGTATTCCCAAGGGGCGTAATTGCACCAAGGCCAGTTATTACAACTCGTCTCGCAGCCATCTGATTACAAGTTAATTACATTCGTTAAAGGAATCCCCCCGTTTACAGGGGGTAATAGTCATCATACAAAGAAAGGGTAGAAATCCTTACTTGGTGTTGTTTTCGATATAGGCAATAGCCTCACCTACTGTACTGATCTTTTCTGCCTGATCGTCGGGGATGGCAATATCGAACTCCTTCTCAAATTCCATGATCAGCTCAACAGTGTCCAGGGAGTCAGCACCCAGGTCATTTGTGAAACTTGCTTCAGGTGTAACTTCACTTTCATCAACACCAAGCTTATCAACAATAATAGCTTTTACTTTTGCTGCAATGTCAGACATGTTTTTTATTTTTTTTGGTTAAAGGTGTGCAAAGGAAATAATTTTCGGAATCCTGCCAAAGTATTTTAAGATTTTTTAACATTTTAAAAAGTTAAACACCTGATTATCTGATTTATTTGGATAATGTTAGGTTCATATATTAACATCCGGTTTTGTACTTTTGTTTTTCAATTGACAATCATGATAAATCTTGCGATAATGGCTTCAGGCAGTGGGACAAATGCCCAGCGAATATGCGAATATTTTGCTGATCATCCATCGATCAGGGTAAAACTTATCCTGAGCAACAAAGCTAATGCGTATGTATTGACCCGGGCACAGCAGCTTGGCATTACCCACCATTTTTTCGATCGTACTACCTTTTATAATACAAATTCAATCTCTTTAATGCTTAAGGCCGAAGGGATCTCCTTTCTGGTTCTGGCTGGTTTCTTATGGCTCATCCCCGGGAACCTGCTCAACGCCTATCCCGGAAGGATCGTGAATATTCATCCGGCCCTTCTTCCGAAATATGGTGGCAAGGGGATGTACGGTGAAAGGGTTCATGAAGCCGTTATAAAGTCGGGCGAACGGGAATCGGGCATCAGCATACATTATGTAAATGAATGTTACGACGAAGGAGATATCATTTTCCAGGCACGATGTGCGGTTCTGCCCGAAGACACTGCTGCATCGCTGGCAGGGAGAATTCATGAGCTGGAATACGAATATTATCCCAGGATGATTGAAAAGATCGTGATAGGGAGATAAGACCCTATTTTAGCTTCGCACTTATTTCAGGGTTATTTAACCATGATTCTATTTCTTTTTCCAGATATACCGGAGAGTACTCTTTATATTTTCCTTGTCCCCATGTACCTCCACCGATATTGTCATCCTTCATAAAGTTTTTGGTTATTAAACTGCTTCCTTTTTTGTCGTATACGGTTAAGTCTACATTATAATGAAAAATAGTGGCGTTGTAAAAATCAGAATAACACTTATTCAATTTAATCATTATTAGCCTATCGGCTGATGTGGCAATAAGTTTACTCTTGATTTCATCGAATGAATCGCGGTATGATGTTTGGACAAGCTTTACTGAATAACCTGTATTAGAAAATGCACGGGAAATGGTTTCCTGGATAATTTCAGCGAAAGTCTTTCCGCTTTCGGTGCCTATAGGATATGCAATTCCCACGCCTGAGCGGCAGTAACCGACAAAGTCAGGTTTTCGGCTTCCATCTGCGACCATTTCTCTTTGATCATAAACAGCTAATGCAATGGATTGAGATCCGGAATATGACAAATTAACTTTCATTTTTTCATACGGGATTTTTCTTCCAACAGCGCAACCAATAAAAATAAGGACAATGAGTCCATAAACCGGGAACAGGATTTTTGTTTTCATACTTCGATTTTTAACACAAATAAAAGCAAAATTTTCCTAATTAGCAATGACCCAAACGGGTCATTTTTTTCTGAATTAAAAAATAGTTCTAATTTAGTGGATGAAATCAGAAAGAATTACTGGTGTTCTTATGTTGAAATAAATAGTTCATGAAGCCTCAGGAACTGAATATTTTTCGTTGGTTACGACCCGACTTCCTGGTTGTCACTACCTTATTATTTACCGTGGTAGCTCTGATCGGCCTGGTATCGTTCAACCTTACTCTTTTTGACCCTATTGAGAAGGCTCTTGCTGATTTCAATTTCAGCGACCTTCTGTATTCAAAACTAAGCTCAAAGCAGGAGTTGCTAGATACGAATATTGTGCTTGTAAACATCGGCCATCTTGACCGGGAGCAGATCGCACGTCAGATCAAACGCATACGCAGCTATCATCCCAAAGTCATTGGGTTTGACGGTTTCTTTGCAGTAAAAAGGGATCCCGCGGTTGACTCGGCACTTCTGGTTCAGCTGAAAGATCCTCCTGGCATTGTGATGGCCTGTTACCTCACGGGGAAAGATGCTGTAGAAGGAGTGTACGACAGCCTTGAAACATCAGCCGTATACTTTAACAGCGGCAATAAAGCCCTTGTCAATCTGGGAGGGGCAAACCCTGAAACCTCCACTGTGCGGTTCTTCTCTCCGGTATTGTCTTTCAAAAACAAGAAATTCTATGCCATGGCGGCAAATCTTGTAAGCAAGTATGACCGTGCTGCTTTCAAACAGCTCGTTGAAAGGGGGAATGAAAGGGAGATCATTCACTATTCCGGCAACCGTAATGCATTTATATCAATCGATGCCACGGAAGTGCTTGACAGTTCGGCCGATCTGGGCATCATCAGGAATAAAATCGTACTGATGGGGTATATGGGAGAATCTTTCGGGCAACCGAAAGACCTGGAAGATATTTTTTATACCCCATTGAACCCTGAGCTGGCCGGACGGTCCAGACCCGATATGTACGGCGTTGTAATCCATGCCAACGTGGCCAGCATGATCCTCTCGGGTAATTATATCAACGTGATGCCACACTGGCTTCAAATTGTACTTTCTTTTATCTTCTGTTACTTTTACGTATTGTTTTTCACCTGGCTCAGTTCCCGTAACCCCGCATTGTTCGACCTGCTTTTCCCTGCCATTCTTCTTACGATTAACGTTCTGCTTGTCTATACTTTCTTTATTTTATATAAATCTTGCAGTTACAGCATTTCTGCTACCTATTTCCTGGTACCTGTTGTTTTGTACAAAACCTTTCTTACCTGGTACGAACGAGCCATAGTAATAATTTCGAAGAAAATTAAATTACCTAAGTTATTGTTTCCTCCAAAAGCAAAATCATGAAAAATTCAATCCTATTCATTATTGCATTTACTTTCCTTTGGCTTCAATCGCACTCACAGTGCGAAGAATTTATGATTTACCAGACGAAAGGCGAGGTAAAGCTGCTGCACGGTACCTCCTCCCAGCCGGCGCAGAAAAACATGAAACTCAGCGGAAGCGACCGCCTGACCCTGGCGCCGGAAGCTGCGGTGATCCTGCTTAGCGGCAAAGACAAAGCATTGCGTCTTACTACTTCCGGGACTTTCTCTCAGGCCCAGATCAAGTCGATATGCATGCAGAATCAATCCTCTCTAACCAAGGAATATCTGAATTATGTGGCCAGGTCAATCATTGAAAAAGGAGAACCCATGACAGCCCAGGTTATCAAAGGGGCGGTTTACCGCACCCGGACTGAGTTCGAGAAAACTTTAATGATACTACCTGCCGATTCTTCGGTAGTTTCTGCCGACCCTCTCATCTTTCAATGGCATATGGATTCGTATGATTCACCGGTATATCTTTTGATTTATGAGAACGGTGTTAAGCAGATCTATTCCAAAATGATTTCCGATTCCACTATTTCCCTGGAAGCCAACCTCTTTCAACCCGACGTGATGTATTTCTGGCTTATCAGCAGTTCACCTGCTCCCTCCGACAAGGAAGTGCGCTTCACCTTTATCCAGGGCGCCCCCGACTGGCAAAATAAAATGCTCGAGGAATGGGCTGCTACCATGAAAGAGCTGCAAGGCCAGATGGACAGTCTGAGGATGAAGATGAAGAAAAAGAAGATGCCGTAGGCAGGATGCGGGCGCTTCGCGCCGATCCAGGATGCAGGATGCGTGCGCTTCGCGCCGATCCAGGATGCAGGATGCGGGATAAAAAAAATCCCGGAACTGGTCCGGGACTTAAATCAATAAACAAAACGCTGTCTCACTTAATTTGCACACATTTCTGCCTCAAAAAATATTTTGTTTCTTAACAGGCAGTCAAACGAGTTACAAATATACGGCAGCCATTGATGCGTAAATGTTAAGGATTATTAAAGTTCGTTAAAAAGTGTTAAATCCATAAATCGGCTTTTTACCTTACTTTTGTATTATGAACCGCCGGTTTATCTTTTTTACGATCTTTATAATAACCGTTGCACTCGGTGGATTGATGAGTATTCAGATCTACTGGATCAGGAATGCCTCATCGGTTAAGGAATCTAATTTCCGTCGCAGTGTCAATGAAGCTATTACAAAAGTTGTTCAGAAGATTGAGCTGCTTGAAAAGCGCCGTACTATTGAGAAATCAAGACCTGACGGATTGCTTAATATCAATCCTCATCTGTCTTATGATGAATTTCTGAACAAGGCTATTCTTGATTCGATTATATCGAGAGAACTGAATATCAGGGGAATTGACACCCGTTTCGAATTTGGCATCTACAAACCCGAAAACGGGGCTTACCTCATCGAGAAATCACCAAACTACCGCAAAGATCTTTTTGAAAACGCATATGCTTTTCCTCTTTTCCAGAGCGATATTTTCACTCCTCCCGAGTATCTTTTGATCGCTTTTCCAAACGAAAAGCGGTTCCTGCTGACCGAATTATGGGGTATGCTGCTGATCTCCCTGGTTCTCATTATTGTGATCGTATATTCATTTACCTATACTATTTCAACAATTTTCAGGCAGAAGAGGCTTTCGGAAATGAAAAACGACTTCATCAACAACATGACTCATGAGTTTAAAACCCCTATTGCCACGATTTCCCTGGCCTGTGAGGCCTTAAGCGACAAGGACATCCGCAAGTCATCAGAATTTTATTCAACATATATTAATATGGTGAAGGAGGAAAACAGCCGGCTCGCTGGCATGGCCGAGAAGATTCTTCAGACGGCAGTGCTCGATTCGGGTCAGTTGAAAATGAAAAGGGAGCTAATAAATATCCACGACATCATTCATGATGTGGTGAAGAACATCCGTATTCAGGTTGAAATCAAAGACGGGGTTATCATTAAAAGTTTTTATGCCTCCAACCCGAAAATTGAAGGCGACAAGGTGCATCTGACCAATCTGGTATACAATCTTCTGGATAATGCCAATAAATATTCTCCTAAAAAACCGATGATCAGGATCAGCACCGAGAACAGCGGCAACGGTTTACTACTCACAATTGAAGACAATGGCATTGGCATCAGCAAGGCAGAACAAAAGAAGATTTTCGACAAACTTTACCGCGTCCCCACGGGAAATATTCACCAGGTAAGAGGTTTTGGGTTGGGGTTAAGTTATGTAAAGGCGATTGTTGGGGAGCATAACGGCAAGATCAGTCTTGAGAGCGAAGTTAACAAGGGAAGCAAGTTTAAGGTGTTTCTTCCGTTTATCTATATAGAATAAAATATCTGAGGTATGGAAAAAGTGACCGTGAATGTTTTGCTGGCTGAGGATGACCGCAACCTGGGCAATATCCTGAAAAATTATCTGGATGCCAAGGGATATAGTACCACCCTGTGTGTTAACGGCCAGGAAGCTGTTGATGCGTTTGCTAAAAAAGAAATTGATTTTGTAATTCTCGATATCATGATGCCTGTAAAAGATGGATTCGCTGCAGCGCGGGAAATACGGGCGATGAACCGGAAGGTGCCAATGCTTTTTTTAACTGCAAAAACCCTGCAGGACGACAAACTGAAGGGTTTTGAGGCCGGTGCCGATGATTATGTTACCAAGCCTTTCAGTATGGAAGAGCTGCTGATGAGGATTCATGCCATTCTCAGAAGGACTGACGAAGGAGGGAAAACGGCCGGGAATGACAATGTATTTACCCTGGGTGAGTACACCTTCGATTTTAACCATCAGATCCTCACCATACACGGCAAGGAGCAGAAGCTTACATCGAAGGAAGCAGGTTTGCTGAGGCTGCTTTGCATAAATACCAACGAGGTGCTGGACCGTTCTGCGGCCCTCACCCAGATATGGAATGACGACAGCTATTTCAATGCCCGCAGTATGGATGTTTATATTGTTAAACTGCGGAAGTACCTGAAAGAAGACCCCGGCGTGGAGCTGATCAATGTGCATGGTGTGGGGTTTAAGCTGGTTGTAAAAATCTGATATCAGATATTTCACCATTTCACCATTTCACCATTTCACCATTTCACCATTTCACCATTTCACCATTTCACCATTTCACCATTTCACCATTTCACCATTTCACCATTTCACCATTTCACCATTTAAATATGTCCGGAAAATTATA
>CAIWXI010000131.1 GCA_903916595.1 uncultured Bacteroidales bacterium
GTGCTTCCGATTGGCTTCGTATGCTTTCCGAATAAACAAAAGTCCGGTTTCGAAAGAAACAGATCCTGAAGTAAAGAGCGCTGCATAGAGTCCCATGCTGTAGCCGGCAGTAATAGATGGTTTGACGCCTGAGTTTCGCAGGACTTCCGCGCAGCTACAGCCATAGATATAAGTGATGTACTGGTTTCTCAGTTCATCATCGAGCATGGGATTGGATTCCTTGTGAAACGACAGAAGTTCAGGATCGGCAAACGCTGCAGCTTTCTCAAGGTATGCCTCGAAAATCTTTTCGTAAGCCGGTACTATGTTTGAAGGGTCATCTTTGTAGTCGCTGATGAAGGCTGGAAAAACGAAAGCAATGGGTTTTTCGTTCAAGGTGTGATTATTTATCCAGTTCCAGAAGGCGGTTTTCGTGTTCGATCACGAGAAGCTGCATCTCGATAAGCTGGCCGATGGTTTGAACCGGATGTTTCACAGCATATTTACCGATGGTTTTAAGCTCAATATCGAGGTTGTATTTCTTTTTGAAAATCTCAATGAGTTCAAGGAACATCAGTGAATCTCCGTCAAGGTCCCTGATGATATTGGTATGATCGTGGATTTGCGATGTATCGGTCTCACATTCTTCGGCAAAGAACGCAATGACCGCCTCTCTAACTTCATTCCGGGTGTTCTCTGTGATTTTTGCCATATCGTTATTTTTTGCAAAAGTATCAAATTTCCGGATATTTCCGAAAAACGAGAGTGGCGTTGTGGCCTCCGAAGCCAAAGGAATTGGAAAGAGCAATATGGATATCCATTGGCCTGCTCTTATTGGGTACATAATCCAGGTCAAGGTCAGGATCTGGATCGGTATAATTAATAGTAGGAGTGAGGGTTTTGTTTTTTATACTTAGTATTGTGATGATTGCTTCTATCGCTCCTGCTGCTCCTATGGTATGGCCAATCATTGATTTGGATGAAGTAACGGGGATATCATATGCCCGTTCTCCAAAAACTTTTTTTATGGCCATGGTCTCATACCTGTCGTTGAGTTCTGTGGAAGTGCCATGAGCATTGATATAATCCACTTCGTGTGTACCAACACCTGCATTCTGCAGGGCTTTCACCATTGTAGCAGCCATACCTTCCCCGTCTTTCATCGGGGCCATGATGTTATATCCTTCGCTGGTAAGGCCATAGCCCGCCAGTTCACAGTATAGGGCTGCATTCCGGTCAAGGGCATGTTTCTCCGATTCGAGTATCACTACCCCGGCTCCTTCACCAATCACAAACCCGTCGCGGCTTGCTGTAAAAGGCCTGCATGCCGCTTCAGGCGGTTCGTTGGCGACCGACAAGGCGTATAAAGCATTAAATCCGCTTATTTCTTCCGGGTTGATGATGGAGTCGGCGCCTCCTGCAATGACAATATCGGCCATACCGTTTTGAATCATCTGCATCCCCGTGGCGATGGCATATGCCGATGAGGCGCAGGCTGTGTTGATAGCCATGCTGGGGCCGAGGAGCTGATATTCCAGAGAGACCCAGGCAGGCATGGAGTTTGTCATGCTTTTAAATACCGTGTTCTGGGGAGAAGTGTCTTGTTCAATGCTGGAATTACCGGTGTTGACTACTCCCATGACCACTGCGCACCGCGTTTTGTCTTCTTTCCCGAAATCCAGCCCGGAATCGGCCACGGCTTGTTTTGCAGCCACCATGCACATCCTTGTAACCCTTGTCATCTGTCCTGCGGCCCGCTTTTTTACATAGGTGCGGGAATATTCTTCAAAATCACGGGGTACCTCCGCCGCGATCCGGGTGGCCAGGGAGGAGGCATCAAAAAGAGATATCTTCTTTACCCCGCTTTTTCCATCAGCCAGGTTCTTCCAGAAGGAATCCAATTCATAACCCAGAGATGAAACAATTCCCATCCCGCTGATAACTATCCTATCGGCCATCCGCTGAGATTATTTATTAAGAGCCGAGGCCCAGTTTTTAAGCAGGTCAACATCAGCCTGACTGGGCACATTGTCGGGGTTGTTCTTGCGCCATTTGTCGGGGGGCATTGCGCTTTTGGAAACCTCCTTACTGATGTCGGATGCCTTTCCTGCCTGTTTTTTAGCGTTGTATGTATTCCATTTCGCAATGTTTAAATGCATTTTGGCCATACTGTTTCCATCGGCGCCGTGACAATCCAGGCAGGCTTTCTGAATGACTTTCATTACTGAATCGGGGAGTTCTGGGTTGCCTTCGATGGCGCTCGAGGTAGTCAACGCGCTGGCGGGCCTGAAACCCAGGGCCAGGAAAAAAATCACGGCCAGGGCGATGCCGGACCATGGGAATGCTGTTTTCATAGAGTATATGTTAATGTTACGGCAAAAGTAATCAATTAATCAAAGGGGCCTTGTTCAGTCCCGAAATATTCCTTTAAGGCTTCATTCAGCTCATCGATGGTCAGTCCGGAACGTGTAATCCATCGACGGGAGGCATTCTTATAAGTAAACCCGAGGTGATTTCTGATTTCTCTGATCTGTTCAGGGCCTGCCGCTGCGGATTCGTTTTCAGGTTCGTGGTCAGCATAATCATAAAACCCCCGGCCCGACTTTCGGCCAAAGAATCCTTTTGCAGTAAGCTCTTCAAGCTTAGTAATAAGTGGGGCATAATAAGCGGAATCAGGGTAAATGGCAGTGTAATTCTTTATGCTGATAAGCATGGTATCAAGGCCAACATGATCAAAAAAGTAAAAAATACCGGGCGCAAACAATGATCCCTTCACCGCCTTGTCAATATCACCGCAGGAGGCCTGTTTCTGATCAACGATCCGATAGGCCTCGTTTTGTACGTCAAGAAAGATACGGTTCAGGATAAAGCCTTCCTTTTCATTCAGCACAATATATTTTCGATGGATGGCATCGAGAAATGAAATCAACCGGTCAACAGTAACCTCTGATGTGCCGGGAGCTCTGATGATCTCAACTATATTTACAAGATTTACCGGATAAAAGAAATGAAGTCCGGCGAAGTTCTGTTCACGGGCCCGGGAGGGGCAAAGAGCCGAAGGATTGAAAGATGAAGAGTTTGACACAAGGATGGCATCCGTTTTCATCACTGCATCGGCTTCAGGCAGGACCTTCCTCTTCAGCGACTCTTGTTCTGTAACGGCTTCGATTACCAGGTCGCAACCTTCAAGGCAGGAGATATCTGAAGAGATGATTGTTTTTTCAAACCGTTCATGCTGTTCTTCCGAAATGATGCCGTTATCGAGTAACCTGCCGATCTTTTTCCCGAACGATTTCCTGAGTTTAGGTATTTCTGCCTTAGGGCTAACGATCCAGCAAAGCTCAATTCCACATTCGGCGAGATAATTCACCAGGTTGGTTCCCATTTTGCCCGAGCCGATGATCCCTGTTTTCACTGTTTTCACTGCTTGTACCTTGTTCAGGTTACTTTTGATTTATCTTTCCATTTGCCCGTGTCCCTTGCCATCACCATACTGCGGTATTCAGCCATGTGGCGTTGATGTTCACGTATATGCCTGTTATAACCCAGCATCGACAGAAGGAAGCCCATTCCACGGTCAATAGCTATCTGTTTACGGCGGATGAGATTAAAGATGAAAGCGAACAATGCCCTTCGGTCCTTGTCGGATGTTAGCACATATTCTTTGAAGGTTATCCACGAGAGCCGGGCTTTAAGCCAGGCAGGTATTTCGCCTCCGGGCCGGGTAAACGCTCCGTTGCTGAACAGAGCTTCAGCTTTCTCACGTATAACGGGGAAAGAATACAGCCGGCTGATGGTTTCCATGTATTTATCGAAGATGCCCGTACGTGTCATATGCATATAGTCGATGGTAGGGAAGTGGCCTACACCCATCTCGGGGTCATAGTTACTTAGCCTGCCTTCTTCGAGAAGTTTTTTATGGGTTTCAGTGCCTGGAGGCGCATGCAATAAATGCAGGTTTACATTGGGTAGATGGTGCTCCAGTGTAAACTTAAAGATACGCTCGAACTCATCCTCCGTATCATGATCAAAACCAATTACAAAGCTGGCGTTGATATGAATGCCTGCAGCGTGAATTTTGCCGATAGCTTCTGTATAAATAGAACCGCCCCGGTTATGGTGTTTCTGAGTTTCGCCGAGGCTGTCGGGGTTTAACGATTCGAAACCCACCAGGATGTTAAAACAGCCTGCTTCGGCCATCTGATGCAGCAGTTCTTCATCGGTAGCCACGTCGAGGCTGCACATGCAGCTCCACGAAATACCCAGGGGTTTGATGGCTTTCATCAGCTCTTTTGCGTACCGTTTGTTGATCGTAAGGTTGTCGTCAACAAAAAAGAAATATTTTGACGGGGCCGCTTTGATCTCTTCGACTACATTAGCGATTTCGCGGTATCTCATTTTACGTCCAAAGATCCTCGAAACGAGGCAAAAATCGCAGTTGAACGGGCAGCCGCGGGAAACCTGTATAGCTACCTGAAAAATCCGTTTCATATTTACCAGGTCCCAGCGGGGAGGCTTCTGTGAGTTGTATTCGGTAAATTCTGCAGATTTATAAACTTGTTTCATCCGGCCTTTTTCAAAATCAGCAAGGCACTGCTCCCATAAGCCTTCGGCTTCACCAACAACCACCGAATCGCCATGTTTCAGCGCCTCATCCGCCATAAAAGAGACATAAGGACCTCCGAATACGACTTTGGCTCCAAGAGCTCGGTAATGATCGCCAAGTTCGAACGCCCTTCGCGCTGTTGCAGCAAGTGTAGTGATACCAACAATATCGGGCCGGACCTTTTGGGGGATATCCTCTATTTCCTCATCGTATATTGCAATCCGGTAATGATCGGGTGTCAGGGCCGCGATGGTAGGCAGTGCAAGAGGTACCATGAGTCGTCTTTTTCCGAACATTTTAGCCATCTCTGAATGCGCCGGATAGTTGATAAACCGCTGCCGGGGACTGAGGAGAAAAAGAGTGTATCCTGGTTTAGCTGTTGCCATGATGACGGATATCAGATCAGAATTTGCGCCAGTTCATGATGTATCCGGCCTGCATGAACTTGCTCACTTCGGTGACGAAGCTCAGTATAGTATCCCCGTTTTCCAGTGTTTCCTCACGTAATATCCTGTCGAGGCAGAGGAAAGCCATGGGAGGGCCCAGGTAGCCCATATCAGCCATTTTTGAATACAGGGCATCCCTTGATATGCCAAGTTCAGAACATTCATCCATGACCAGTTCAGATATATGTTTTGAGGGGAAGTTCACCTGGAAGAACCTCACCGATGCAGTATCCAAAGGGTACTGAATGAGCATGCGCTTCAGACCGTTCAGAAAAACAGTTCCGCCGGCTTCATGAAAATTCTGCCTTAATTCCTCCTGGAACAACTGAGCCAGGTGATGATAGCCTTTTTCGAACTCTTCTTTAGGGTTCATATAGTATGCCGGGCGTTTGTTGCCCATGGCCGAAGGTTTGTTCCCCCCGGCCGATTCCATATACACGTGGTCTACAAAGAGACCGTACCGCTCATCAGGTTCATCAGGCACATCAGGTTCATCAGGCTTCTCACGGGCGGCCTCCAGGAAGAGGGCAGAGGCTCCGTCGGATAAAAAATACCGGAGAAAAAGTTCCTCTTTGGTAACCAGGGGCTGGTTGTAATATTCTGCGACAAGTTCCGACGACGACATGCTTGAGGAAACCACCAGGGCGTTGTCGTAGCGGCCATAGCGTATCATGTCTGATGCAACCAGCAGCGCCTTGTATGCCGAAGTACAGTTGGCATGAATTGAAAGCTCGGCGCAGCGGTCTATACCCAGCGCTTCCTGTATTCTCACCGAGGCCGTGGGCATCTGATCCTGGTGGGCGCTGCCGTAGACGATAAGCTGTACATCTTTTGCCTTTGTTCCGGCCGCTTCGAGAGCCTGAAGGGCTGCTTTGACCGACATACTTATGTTGTCGTCGGTAAACGATCTGGTCTCCGGGTCAATGGCAAAATGGTAAAACTCCACTTCAAGCAGCCCGGCCATAAGCGTTTTTACCCGCTTAAGCCATTGGCGGATCTTAAGCGGGGCATCAGTCAATTCTCCCAGGTAACGGTCTACCTCTGCTTTGGGCACAGGTTTGCCAGGAAGAAACGAGCCACTTCCGGAAACCATGACCGGCCGTGGAAATAGTTTTTTTATCTGATGTTCTTTCACGAAAGATATTTCTTAATGTATAACCTCCGTTTTTCGACCTTGAAATCCTGCATCACTTCTCTGGCAAACGCCAGAGCCGAGTTCATCAACGCTTTTTTGGGAACGATCTTGTCTACAATATTGTATTTCAGCGCATCTTCTGCAGTAAACGTACTGCCTTTTAAAACACGCACCAGGGCTGTTGCCTGGCCCGAAATGCAACACAGCTTGTAAATCCCGCCAAGCCCGGGGACAAGGTTAAATGAGGCTTCAGGTAAACCAAACACAGCTTCTTCGCCACAAAGCCTGAAATGGCTGAACAGGGCAAGTTCGAGGGCCGACCCGAGACAAACACCGCGGATGGCAGAGATTACCGGGATATTGAGGTTCTCAAGCATCAGAAGCGATTTGTAATTGTTGGATAGAAATTCCGGAACACCTGCCAGCCGGCCGGCTTTATCAGTCTCTGTTTTTTCGAGAATTTCCTTCAGCAGAACCGGCACATCGGCCCCCGCGGAGAAATGCCTGCCATGACCACTGATGATAAGCGCTTTGAACTCCTGCTGATCCCTCATAAATCCAATCAATGATGCGAATTCCCTGAAAAATTCCAGGGTCATGGTATTTGATGGCGGACTGTTCAGCTCCAAAAAGCCGATACCTTCATCGAACACTAATTGTACCGTTGAACACTCTGGAATCTTCATGCCTGGTTCTCCTGAAGTCCGTTTCTCCGTTTCGCTTCAGCCAGGGCAAGTTCACAAAACATCCTTGTTTCTTCTTTCATGGCGTCTTCGATACTCAGCAACCTGGCATTTTTCAGGGCTTTCATCACCGCGTTGATCACGGGCAAAGGCCTGTCTTTGGTGAGTTTTTGCAACAGGTTAAATGAATAATCAAATACTTTCTGTTTACTTACAATGAAATCGACCAGGTTCATCTCCTGAGCATCTTCAGCGTTGATCATGTCGCCGCTCAGGATAAGTTTAATCGTTTTTGCAAAACCTGCCTTTCCAGGGCACCTTAACGTTCCGCCAAGACCGGGCATAACACCCTGGTTTATCTCGGGAAAAGCAAATAAGGCATTATCAGAGCATATCCTGATATGGCTTGCAAGAGCCACCTCCAGTCCGCCTCCGAAACAAATGCCCTGGATGGCTGCAACCACTGGTATGTCGAGGTTCTCAAGATGTTCCAGAACCGCTTTCCCTTTGCTGATGGTCTCGTTTATGTTCTCCTTGTCACGGATCATCCTGAACAGGTTCTCGAGTTTTCCACCACCCGAAAAATGCTTTCCTGCCCCGCAGATCAGAATTCCTTTGAGATAATCATAAGAGGTCCATTTTCGGAGTGTCTCAATATGCACAAAATCAGGCTGAACCAGGTAGTTCTCAGGAGGATTGTCAAGGGTTATTATCCCGATATCATTCCTGATCTCCCAGCTTGTTTTGTTAATCGTTTCCATTACATTCACGTTCCTGCCTTCCATGCTCTTCAGATTTAAACCGTTTTAAGCCGGCCTTTCATTTTCATAAACACAAAATCGCCTGATGTGACTTCAGCCGAAACATCAAATTCATCCTGCCCCATTGGGCTGAATTTCAAACTCACCCAGAGCAAGGGATTTATCATGGGGTTGATCAGGCTGAGGTATTTGATCTGGCTGGCCTGGGGTAACAACAGCCTGGAGCCCAGTATCTCTTCAGCAAGCTCCCTTACCATCTCAACCTGGCATACTCCCGGCAATACAGGATTGCCGGGAAAATGTCCTTTAAAAATATCATGACTACTCTCCAGCCTCAGCGATACAGAATATTTACTGATGCCTGTTCCCTCCTGATCCTGAGGTAAAAAATTGATGGAACTGACCTGATATAGATTATTCTTTAGCATTTGGATATTCTGTTATTTACGGCTGATGTCAATGCCCCAGCAAGCTAAACGTGAGGACCATCCTGATCCTTGGATTCGATATTTTAATTTCAGAAGGAAAGCCGGCATCGTATTCACTGAAGTTTATCATTACTGCATCAAAGTAGTTGCTCCATCCGACGAGGCGTGTAAGATTCATTTCTTTAGTGTTGATCCATGTATACATGCTCTGCCGTAAAAAGAAATACACTGATTCTTCAGATTCATTGTCCAAATACATTCGCACGGGTTTTCTTTCAGAACTGCTGAAAAGCATCATGGAAAAATCGCTCCATAACACTTTCAGAAATGATTTTCGGTTTAAGGCTTCAAAGATATAATCGGCTTTATAGGTTTTTCTGAACACTTCCATGTCTAAATAAGTCATTCCTATCTCGTTGGCAAAGGTAAAATGAAAACTGGTGTCGGATGTCCTTTTGATTATTGAAATACCGCTCAGATGTTTGCCGGCCACATCGAGCGAAGTATGGAATAAGGCTTTCTCAAAACCTTTCAGAAAAGGCGAGCTCCATACCGGGATTTTGAATGAGCCTTTCCCTGAAGGACTTAGCTGCGATTTCTTAACAGGGTCGCAGGCTGTGAGTAATAAAATAAAAACAATATTAAGGGATAAAAAATATTTCATCTGGAATATTCTGGTTAATCTTCTTACCACTGAACTCTATTCTGGTATAATCTCCGGAAACCTCCCGCATCACAAGTTTGTCGACAGTATAGTCAGACTTGTTGAAATACAAGATGATCTCGCTCAGGGTTTCTTTGATCCGGGCATTTAATGGAACCATCGTAGCCTGGTACTGGTTGTGAAGGTCAGCGATACTGCATTGAAAATTTTTCGTGTCCGACAGCAAAGTTCCCTGCACAGCTCCGATAAGGATATTATTAACCTCCCTGAATACTTTATTTGACTGAAGGCTGATATGATTCTCCTTATCATCATCCTTGATATAAATCTTGTTACTGTTAAAGATAATAAGGTAGGGGAAGGGTTCTTTATACTCCCACCTTAGCAGCTTCTCTTTTTTGAAATAAAAAACACCAGCAGAGATGATCTTTTCTCTGATCACACTCAGTTCTTTCGTTTGAGTGAAGCCGGCTTCGATGGAATTGGTGGTCTTTGCCGATTCACTGATTGTTTTTCTCACATCTTCCGCATCGGCAAAAGAAAGGGGCTTCGTCTGGGCCTGCAGGAGAGTAGAGCCAAAACACAAGATCATGACCGTGATAAAAACCTTAAACGTTCTCATAAGCCTGCAGTTTTAACAACTCGTCAAGAGGAATAAAACCAAACCCCCTTTCCTGCAATGATACAATTATTTTTTCAAGTATTCCGGCTGTGAGTTTCGAACTGTCGTGAAACAGCAGGATGTCGCCTGGCCTGGTTTTGCTGATGGTTTTTGAGAGCAGCGATTCAGGGCTGCCGGCCGTTGTATCAAAGGATCTGAAGCTCCATCCCACGACTTTCACTTTTGTTTTCGTGATGGCCTTTGCCACCATAGGATTGATTACCCCGTAAGGCGGTCTGAACAGCTTCATCCGCAGTCCTGTTATCTTTTCAGTTTCATTGATATTGCGGGCGATGTCATCCGCCAGCCTCCCCGAAGGATAAAAATCCCAGAGAACGCTATGCGACCAGGAATGATTTCCAATAAGGTGACCTGCATCAACTATGCAACGAAGTAAATCCTCGTTTCCGCTGATCTTCTTCCCTATAATAAAAAAAGCAGCCCTTACATTGTATTTTCTCAGAATCTTAAGCACCTTTGGCGTTGTCTCAGGGTCGGGCCCGTCATCAAAAGTCAGGGCCAGCAATGGTTTACCGCGGTCTCCGTGCGAGAACACTTCGTGATAATGAAATCCGGATGAAGAAAAAAACGCCATACTTACCGTTATGGCCAGATAAACCGTTATAAGCCCAAAGTAAAACACACGGGGCATACTGCAAAAGACCGAAAGGAAGCAGGTCCCGCAAGGACATATGAAGAGTCTGCAAACGGTGAACAAGCTGAAAATCAGCAGAAAAATGGTGGATGTATTTCTGAAATTCAGGATCTTCACGCTTTCTGTATCAGGATAAAAGAATGATTGATATTCAGGTAATGGTTGTACATTAGAATGGTATTTACAGGCCGGCCTTGCTGAGGTTTTATCACGGCAGGCTGAGGTACATTCTGATGTTTCATGATCATAGCAGCCATCCATAAACCGAATGCAGATGAGGTCATGTATTCCCCCGCCAGATGCTTCCAGGCAGCAATCCCGGCGCCTCCAAGCTGATCTGTAAGTTCTTTATACGCCCTGGCGGATGTGCTGTCCCCGTTCATCCCGCATACTACCAGGTCAATGTCGGCCAGGCCGATGCCCGATCTTTCAAGGAAACCAGAAAGTATCGATGGCAATGATTTGTGAGACGAACCGGGGTTAAAAGTGAGGACATCTCTGAGTTTGGCATAGGTATTGGCAGAAGTATAGGAGGAAAGCAGGAAAAAAGCCGATCCTTCACCAGCAATGCTGCCCGTGGCTCCGGAAGCCAGCAGCTCTGAAGTTTCAACGGGTTTTCTTCTCCAGTGGCCCAGCCGCTGAGTGATCGCGAACGAGTTGTTGGTAAGTTCGTCCATGCCGCCAGCGAGAATGGTAAAGGCCTTGCCATTCCTGAGCTGGATGAGGGCGTCAATCAGGGCCGATTCAAACGACCAGCCGCGGTGAACATAAGTAAAGTTGTAATTATGGCATTTTAAAAGTAGCGCGATCTGGGCTGATACGGTATTATGAGTGGACTGTATAAAGGAGGTAGGAGTGAGCAGCTCCTCTTTGTTTCGTATCATCGTTGTGATGAATTTATCAGTATCTTCAAGGCATCCAAGGCCTGTCCCGGTAATGATCGCATCCGGCATCCCGCATCCCGCATCTGCAAGGCAGATCTTCGAAGAGGCCACACCCATCTTGATCAGCCGGCCCATCCTGCGAAGTATGTCGGGACTGATAAAATCCCGGTAGTTGGGTTCAATGCATGCCAGCCGGTTTGCCTTCAAACGGACCACTTCCTCCAGAAAGTGGTTATTATCGGTAGTTTTTTGGGGCGAAATATTCCCTAAACCGTTGATATATATGGTCTTTTCTGGAGTCATGAGATCGTCAGGGATTATGTTTTGAGAAAACCAAGGATGAGTTATTCCCCCCAAACCCGAAGGAGTTCGATACTACATGCTCAACCCCTGCTCCTTTGAGTAAGGAAGTTACCGGGCGCATGTGAAGCTCTTTCATCGGTGTTGCCCAGCGAAGGTTGGGGAATATGCAATCCTGGTTTATCGATAGCAGGGATATCACCGCTTCAATGGCTCCGGCGGCTCCAAGTGTATGGCCTGTGAATGCTTTGGTGGAACTGAACGGGGGTACTTTCTCCCCGAATATTTTCTGAACAGCAAATCCCTCGCTAAGGTCATTATTCGCCGTGCCTGTGCCGTGAACGTTGATATAGCTGATGTGTGAAGGCAGCAGTTCGCTCATTGCAAGGGCCTTGCCCATGGCCAGGGTGGCGCCTGTACCATCGGGTGACGAAGCCGTCTGATGGTAAGCGTCGTTGGCATTCCCGTAACCACTGAGCACGCCATAAATTGGTTTACCCTGTTTTAAGGCCTGTTCTTCCGTTTCCAGGACAAGGAATGCGGCACCTTCACCAATAGTAAGGCCCTGGCGGTTCTCATCGAAGGGCCGGCAGCCTTCCTTATCTAAAATCATCAGCGTATTGAACCCGTTGAGGGTGAATCGGGTCACCGCGTCTGTGCCCCCTGCGATCACCCGGTCGAGCATACCCGCTTTGATCATTTCAGCTCCCAGCATCAGTGAATTGGCTGAAGAACTGCAGGCCGTGCTTATGGTTGTGACAAAATCCGAAATACCCAGGTATTCAGCAATGGCTTCGGTACTTTCTCCGCAATCATGCCTGACCACATTGCAGAGTTTTCCTTTTGAAGGATTTTCAAGAAATAATGGATAAAAAATCTCGCTCCGGTCCATCCCGCCAACCGTATTGGCCGAAATAAGCCCGGTCCTCAGGGTCTGGCCCGGTTTGAATCCGGCCATTTCAGCGGCTTGTCGTGCCGCTGCAATACCAAGCAAAGCTGTGCGGGTAAACTCTGTCTTTCCCGGCAGACCACATAATTGTACTAATTCCTTATTGGAACGTTTTACTTCTGCAAGAGGGAGTTTGCCTTTGTGAATGGTCTCAAACTGTGTAATCTCACCTATACCCGAATGACCGATGAGCAATGAATTCAGCATTTCATCTGCATTCAATCCGATGGATGATACGATCCCGTAACCGGTTATCACTATAGCGTTTGCCATGAAACTATTTCAGGTTCTAAGCTGCAAATTTAGGAAAATTCCGGAGGTATTATTTCCGGATCAGGATAAAGGCATGATCAATATTCATGAAATGATTGTGGATGAGGATGTTCCTGGGATTTTTTGGGGCGGATGTCATAACCCTCAGTGAAGCCGGAATCGTTTGCCGTTTAATGATATTAGCTGCAATATACATTGCAAACCCTGAAACGGTATGGTATTCACCGCATAGATGTTTATACAGCACCCTGCAAGCCCCGGGCAGGGCTTTTCCAATAACTTCGTTGCAGACTTCGTCATGAGCACTCAGGCCGTTGTTCCCCATCAGAACCAGATCCACATCGAGGGGACTGAGACCGTTCGACAAAAGGAAGCGAGTTATAAAAGCTGCAGTTTCATCTGTTGACCCAGGCCGGTAAAGTGTTCCCACAGCCTGAAGCCGCGCATAGGTGCTGTTGCTTTCTTTCCCTGAAATCATAAAATAAGCCGAGCCTTCCCCTGCAAGCGCCCCGGGAATCAGGCTCTCCCACAGATCAAGATTACATATTGCCTCGTTTTTCCAAAGCCCCAGCCTGCGGATTATCTTCAGATGATTTGGCGTCATCTCGTCAATGCCACCCGCCAGAACATGGGTCGCCGAGCCGTCCTGAAGTTGCAGCATTGCATCGATAAGGCCGCTTTCAAATGAAAAACAACGATGCACATAAGTTGAGTTATACTGATGGCATTTCAGATGTATCGCGATCTGGGAGCTGATCGTGTTGTAGGTCGACTGGATAAATGGAGTCGGGTTAAGGCACTTCTCTTCTATTGTAAGCTCGCCTAATATCTTTTCTGTATCCTCCACGCTTCCCAGTCCGGTCCCGGTAATAATAGCATCCGGCATCCTGCATCCTGCATCCTGCATCCCGTATCCTGCATCCTGCATCCTGCATCCTGCATCCTGCATCCCGTATCCCGCATCCTGCATCCCGTATCCTGCATCCTGCATACACATCTTCGCCGAAGAAATCCCCATTTTTATCAAACGGCTGAGCCTTCTTGAGGCTATAGGATCAATGTACGACTTAAAAACAGGTTCAATGGATTTAAGAAAATCGGCGGTATGCTCCACCGCTGGCATCAGAAAATCAGAACCAGGTAAGGTGTTCTGGGGCGAGATAATTCCTATTCCGTTAATGAATGCCATATTTCTTAAATATCAGGGAGGTATCGTTTCCGCCAAATCCAAATGAATTGCTCATAACCACCTTTAGATCAAGGCCTCGAATCAGTTCCACCACAGGTCGGAACTTCAGTTCAGGCATGGGAGTGGAAAAGTTCATATTGGGCCAAACAATGCCATGCTGCAGGCCAAGTATTGAAATGATTGCTTCTGCAGAACCCGCGGCGGATGTCATATGCCCTGTAAATGGTTTGGTTGAACTTACAAAGGGTATTTTTCCGGTAAACAGTTTTTCTATAGCCCGGCCTTCCGACAGGTCATTATTATCGGTGGCCGTGCCATGGGCATTGATATAATCAACGTCATCGGGGCTCTCGCCACTCATATCAAGGGCCTTTTTCATGGCCATATAGGCGCCGATGCCATCAGGGGAGGAAGCAGTTTGATGAAACGCCTCGCAGGCATTTCCAAAGCCCGTAAGTTCGCAGATCACGGTATTGCCTGTAATCTTATTTGTTTCCTCTGTTTCGAGTACAAGATAAGCAGCGCCTTCACCCAGGTTAATTCCTCCGCGGCTGGCATCGAAGGGACGGCAGGGTAGCTTGTCTAATATCTTCAGGGCATTGAAGCCATTCAGGTGGAATTTTGTAAGGGATTCGCACCCTCCGGCGATAGCACAGTCAAGCTTC
This sequence comes from uncultured Bacteroidales bacterium, assembly GCA_903916595.1. GTDB lineage: Bacteria > Bacteroidota > Bacteroidia > Bacteroidales > FEN-979 > CAIRDP01. Next base: position 14,279 of record CAIWXI010000131.1, read on the forward strand.
CCGGCTTTCATCATCCTGGCTGCAAACAGAATAGCGTTGGCGGCCGATGAACAGGCTGTGCTGATGGTCGTAAGAAACCCTTTAATCCCCAGGTAATCTGATATTTTCTCAGTACTGTCGGCACAATCGTAAATACCGATGTATTCATTTTTGCTGTCGTTGGTAAGAAAATCCTGGTAATGCTTCTCACATTCATCCATCCCGCCCACGGTCGTGCCTGATATCAGGCCGGTTCTGAGATCGGGAAATAAATTTAAACGGGCATGAGAAAAAGCTTCTTTGGCAGCTATCATACCGAGTAACGCATTCCGGGAATAAACCTGCCCGCATCCCGCATCCTGCATCCCGCATCCCGCATCCTGCATCCCGCATCCCACATCCTGCATCCCGCATCCCGCATCCCGCATCAGCTCCTCATTGGACCTGAAAACCTCCGAAACGGCTAATTCACCTTTCAGGCTGGTTTCAATATGCTTTATTGGGCCTATCGGTGAACGAAGATGTAATAATGAATCAAGGTTTTCCTGAACATTGTTTCCCAGGCCGGATATTAAACCCATTCCGGTAACAAAGATCCTTGACGGCATTTAAGCTTTCTTTTGGTGTTCGGTTATGTATTCAGCCATGGTACGGATGGAATAGAAGATTTTCTTTCCGTCTTTAGGGTCTTCTATTTTAATCCCATAATTCTTTTCGAGAAGTACTATCAGTTCCAGGGCATCGATCGAATCGAGGCCAAGCCCTTCACCAAACAATGGAGCATCGGGGTTAACATCATCCACAGAAATATCTTCGAGATTAAGCTGTGCAATAACTTCTTTCTTCAGTTTGTCGATCAGTTCGTCCATTTTCTTTTTTCAGTTTACTTTGATTAAATCAATAAGCGTTGCTTCATTAAAAGGCAGAGGGGTGAAGCCGTTTTCCGGGTCGGTGGAATTCTCTTTTTCAACAAGAGCCATCATCGCCCTGAAATCATTACCCAGTATTTCAACCCAGCCACAAATGCAGGCACCTGCACGTTTGTTATCAAGGATCTCTGAAACATATTCTGTCAGCTGCCCGGGATTGAATGTTTCGCTGATCAGAAAAGCATTTTCCCCTTTCAGGCTGTGCCTTATGCAGATTTCCCCGATCACGATATTCGCCAGAGTATAAACAAAAACCGAAGGACTTGGGAAGTAGGCCGCCCTGTTCCTGATACTTTCCTGATGTGTGAGGTCGGTATCGAGGCTGGAACTGGAGTTGGCCAGAACAACCGCTAGTGAATCCGGTTTAAAGCGTCCGGGGTTTCCTTGTCTGAGCAGCAGTTCAGCACACATGAACCCAAGTTTACTTAACGCATCCATTTTATAGAACTTGGGATATGCTATCTGTTCCTGCTTGTACAGAGCCTTGATAAACTCTGCAAAAGTAATAATTTTTTCCTGATTAAAGATAAGGCGCTTATTAACAACCACTTTGCCTTCGCCTATACAAGAATATGCCGTGATCAGTTTCTCCATGCTCAGCTCTTCTGAAATACCAGTGCTGCATTGCATCCTCCGAAGCCGGATGCTATTTTGAGGCAGGTACTGACGGGTGTATAAATCTTATTAGCGGCCACGTTGATATATTCAGAAACTCCCAAACTCTCATAACCGGCCGATTTGATGATGCAGTTCAAACGCATGGAACCGATCAGGGCCGCAGATTCCATGATCCCGGAGGCGCCCAGGGTATGCCCCCAATACCCTTTGAAACTGTTTACCGGCACATCGTTCAGCATACTCAGCGACAGTGCTTTTGCTTCCATCTCATCATTGAACGGGGTGGCTGTGCCATGAGCAGAAATAAAATCCAGGGAGTTTCTTTCAATACCCGATTCGCTGATGGCCTTGCTGATAGCCATACTGAGTTCTTCTCCCGTCCTGGATGGACCAGAAATATGATTCGCATCATTGCTCACCGATCCACCCATCACCATAATTTTTTCAAAACCGTGGTCAGGCAAACGGGAAGTAAGTACAATGGTGCCGCAGCCTTCACCCAGGGAGAGCCCTGTACGGTGAAGATCGAAAGGTTTGCATGGTTCAGGGCTCAGAGCCTGAAACGACTGAAACCCTGAGATCACGAATTCAGTGGCTATATCGCCACCCGTGACAACGGCCGTTTGGTATTTGCCTGAACGCAGTATCCTGCTTGCGGTGATCAGTGCCACCACACCCGATATACATGCATTACTGATGATCAGGGGAGTATTTGCAAATCCGAAAAAATCCCTGAGCAGTGAAGCAAGGGCCCACAGATAAATTCGTTTTGGGTCGAAGCTTCCTTTGAGCCGCTCCTCGAGAAGGTCAATATTCCCTTTTGTTGTAGAGAGGACAAGGATAGTTTGTTCACTTTCCGGTTTGACTGAAAAGCCGCGAATGGCATCGGCGACTGAAATGATAAGCATTTTTTCGAGCCTTGTGAATGCTGAGGCTTGCTGCTTCTTGTCAAACTCCTCAAGCACTGCTTCAAAATGTTCTTCAAGCTTAAGGGAGTCAACAAGGGATAGAGGAATAGGATGGGCCGAAAGCGTTTCATTATGCTGTAAGCTGATGCCAGTTGTTCCCCTCAGAAGCGATTCCATATTCTCAAGGGTATTGAACCCCAGCGAGGATATGATGTTTTCGGAAATAGCGTAAACAGGTTTCATCAGCACAGCTTATTCAGCTCCCCATTTTCTTTTCCATCCGGTGAAGAATTCAGGGGAAGTCAGCAGCAGTTCACCTTCAGGCGTGAGGAAAACCTGGGTTGAACTTCCTGAGGCAACTACTTCGCCATCATGTTTCCGGGTGATGGTATATTCAAACACGATCTTAGCCGCATCAGTAGGGATGAAGGTAGTCTCCACAACAAGGACATCTCCATACACCAGAGGCTTTTTATAATCGCAGTTCACTTTTACGATCGGTATCATTACATTGTGCCGGTATACTTCAAGGTAGCCCAGGCTGTATTTAAGGCCGAACGACTCACGGCCGTCTTCGAAATATTTAATGTAATTCCCGTGCCAGACGATTCGCATGGAATCGACTTCACTGAACCTTACGGTGATCTCTTTGCGGTCGGTAAGTGTCATGTCAGGAGTTTAAGGGAGAGTGCACCTTTCGGTAGAACAAAGCGATTGAGATCGTCAATGCAAAAAAAGCAAGCAATTTCATGATTTGAGGAAGTACATCCATGATGGAAGCCTGTCTGAGGAAAAGGTCTATAAATCCCACATGACCCCAGTTCAGGGGTGACCATGTGGCAATGGTCCTCATGGCTTCCGGCATAAAATAAACCGGGACCCACAATCCGCCTAAAGCAGTAAATACGACGACAGAGACCACACCAAAAGAAGCTGCCTGCTGGTGAGTGCGGGCAATAGTGCCGACTGCAACGGCAAAACCAAGCGCTGCAAGGCTCGAGGCTATCATCATCAGCAGAATACCCATATAATTTGATCCAAAGGTCAAGGGTGCAATGCCAGCAAGCGGAAGAATGTAACGTCCGGCCAGCATCATCAGGATGAACTGAATAATACAAACAACAGCATATACACTTACCTTTCCCATAAAAATCGTGATATAGGGGACAGGCATGGTATACATCCTGATCATACTGCCTTCTTCACGTTCCTTGATCATACTGCCGCTCATGGGGATCACAATAAAAAACATCGCGAACAGCGCCCAGGCCGGAATATTATGCTGGGTAGTTGAAGGTATGGCTTTTTCATCCTTACCTGAAGGATAAATCTCGGAAAAATATACCGTTTCCTTATAATCTGTTTTTGGAGGACGGTACTGAGGGAACATCTTCTTGAGTTCAGTATTGAAGGAGCTGAAGATCATCGACGATTCAATGAACATGCTGTATTCCTTCATAGTCGCCATAAAAGCGTATTTAAAAGTGCCTTTGATCCCTGCATCGAAAAATATCGAAATATTGATGGAATCATTGTGTTGAATGTCAAGAAACGGATTGTCTACCGGCATCATGATACCTGAAACGATCTGGGTTACCATCACCTCGACTTTTTGTCTGATGATCTTTGTGGATCCTTTTGGGATGATCACAGCAACATTATAAGATCCTTTGGCAATCTTCTCCCTGGCCAGTTCAGGAGTCAGTTTTTGTCCGTCGACACTGGTATATATCTTAAAAATGTTTGAATTTTTCAGGCCTTGCATAATTTTGGCGCCAAGCGTGTCCTGATCTTCATCGACCAGCAAAACCGGTATTGAAGGATCTTTTGTGATGGAGCTCCACCCTTTTTCCTGCACCAATGCGAGGATCACAACCATGATCATCGGCATAAGGAAAAGCAGGATAAGCCCGGCCATGTCCCTGATGAGGATCAACGTTTCTTTTCGGCAGGCAGAAATATATTTGAACATCTTGGTTTTTCTCCTTGTTAATCTCTCAGATCTTTACCGGTAAGGTACAGGAAAATATTTTCAAGATCTTTAAACTCGGGGTGTTCTGCTACCAGCTCCCGGGGGTTTCCTATAGAGATCACTTCACCCCGGTCGATAATGGCTACACGGGTGCAGAGTTTCTCGGCTTCCTCCATATAGTGCGAAGTGTATATCACCGTGGTCCCTTTTTTGTTAAGTTCTTTAAGATAATCAAGAATCACAACCCTTGACTGAACATCAATGCCGACCGTAGGCTCATCGAGGAAAATCACCTTGGGATCATGCAGCAGGCCGGCGATCAGATTGATACGGCGTTTAATGCCTCCTGAGCAGTTGGCTATCATTTTATCCGCATGTTTCTCGAGACCGAATACTGAGAATCCTTCTGCGATTTTCTTTTTGAGGGGAGCTCCCCTCAGACCATACATATTTCCGAAAAATGTGAGATTTTCCCAGGCGGTGAGGGTAGGATAGAGGGCCACATCCTGAGGGACAACCCCGATGACATGCTTGATCTTGTCGCGGTTTGCATGAATATCCATACCGTCGATCCTGGCGCTGCCGCTGCTTGCATTAAAAAGGCCGCAAAGGATAGAAATTGTGGTTGTCTTGCCGGCACCGTTAGGCCCCAGCAATCCGAAAATCTCTCCCTGATAAACATCAAGAGAAATACCCTTTATCGCAGGTTCATCCGATCCCTTGTAAGTTTTTACAAGATCTTTTATTTCTATGATCGCAGGTGCTGACATCAAATCTTTATTTTTTCAATTTTTTTGAAGACCTGTTCTTCCATACCGGAAATCTCCATCAGCATATCTCCAAGTGTCACGTAATCCTCAACCGGCTGGGAAGACCTGTTCTTGCAGTTCCTGGCTCCAAGATAGGTAAATTCCCTCCACTTATTGGCAGTCCGACCCATAAGA
>CAIWXI010000132.1 GCA_903916595.1 uncultured Bacteroidales bacterium
ATTCCAAAACTTACTAAAACAGCTACAAAAAGGATTTTTACGATATTTTTCATGGAGATATTGTTATTTGTTAATGACTTTGGTTACAAAATTCTGGCTTGCTGTTGCAACGTGAATGATATATACTCCTGTTGAAAGCGGAGCTTCAATGCTGCTGATGCCATTGATCATTTGATTTTGACTGCGGATGACTTGTCCGATAGCATTATATACGGTGATGCTGGCAAGATGGCCCTGCATTGAGGGTAGATCAAGGTAGATCCTGCCGTTGCTGATGAATGCCCTGCCGCTGACGGCTTCTGTGTTTTCCTGAACTCCTGTTACCCCGTTGAAATGCAGGATGAAACGGTCGGATGCACTGCCTCTCTGGTAGCTGAATGTATATACGGGCTCGGCCTTCAGATTAACCATTTTGCTAAGGGTTTTATCTTCAAGATAGATGGTAGTAGCAGGATTGAAGGATGCCATTCCGCTGGCCGTGAAGGTAACGTCGGAATTTGAATTGAGTGTAAAATCCAGTGGCACAGTGACCGGTTCTGCGCTCAGCGGGAGGCTGTTGATAGCCAGGTTTATGTTATCCGCAGTCAAAGAACTAAGCTGGGGAGCATTCTCTCCGCCGATCATTTTATAAGCATCCCATTCACCATCAAATCCGGTTGTTGCACCATCTGCAAAACGGATCACAATTTCATCGCTGGCAGTACCGGCATCGGCATGAATTTTTAACAGGTCAGCGATGTTCTCATTGTTTTTAAGAAATGGAACCTCGTAATGTACCCGCACATTATTGTCCATAGCCAACACTGGGCTTGCAGCATTGGCATGAACAAAGAAAGCCTGTCCGGGAGAGATATACTGGCTGCCTCCGTTGGCTGTAGCGCCGTTGACATAATAAGCGTAATTGTAATAAAAAGAATTCCAAACATATATCGCATCATCAGTATGAGTCTTGGTCCAGCCGCTTGAAGCCAGCCAATCGATGGATGAGGGATAGGGGTTGGGAATGAGATTATATCCCTGATTACTTGCGGCGGCTCCGCTGGTATAAGAAGTTGTTGCAGTAAAGGAGCCATTGTTCATGGAACCGGCAAAGCTGTAGGTATGGTTTGCTCCTGGATAATACACCATGTAACCGCGTGTTTCGGAGAGTGCATTTGCAGTCGAAGTTCCCATATTAACCCAGCCATTGTCGACAGGGGTTACCTGTGTTTCGTCAAAATAATAGAGATACGAACCCACGAAAAGGTTGCTGGTAGGAGAAGATCCCGAGGTAAGCGGCACGGAAACCAAATGATACACCAGGTCGGTCAACGTTGCGCTGCCGGAAATGTAACGCTGGATGGTAGCGTTTACCCCGGCAGTATTATGTTTCAGCGATCCGGTACCGGCCGCACTGGATTGTATAATAAGTCCGGTGGTGCCCGCGCTATTGGTAAGCGTTCCGTTCACGGTAAGTGCTTTGCCAGGGGCGATAGTAAGCACCGCACCCGAGGCAATGGTAAGATCCTTACAAACGGCTGGAGTACCGGGGGCCTCATTCACAATTGGCTGGTTAGACGGGGCGCTGGGGATGGTAGCGTTTACCAATGCGGTTGGAACAGCATTGGTGCTCCAGTTGGTCGAAGTATTCCAGTAGGTTGAAGTTGTGCCGGTCCAGGTTGCAGAAGCCAGATATGTAAATCCTGTCTTGGTGGCTGTTCCGAAGCCAGTGGTTACAGTTACACTTCCCGTTGATCCGCTTGCGACTACGGCTGTGATGCTTGTTGCACTGACTACCGTAAAGGACGTGGCGGCCGTTCCGCCAAATTTAACAGACGATACCGTAATGCCGGTTCCGGAGAAATTAGTTCCTGTAATGGTTACGGTTGCTCCGGTTGCTGCTGATGTTGGGGTAAATGAGGTGATCGTGGGAGGGGTGTTGAATGTAAATCCCGCAAGGGTGGCTGTTCCGCCGCCAGTGGTTACACTTACACTTCCCGTTGCTCCGCTGCCTACTACGGCTGTCATAAGGGTGGCACTGGACACGGTAAAGGATGATGCTGCCGTTCCGCCAAATTTAACAGACGATACCGTAATGCCGGTTCCGGAGAAATTGGTTCCATCGATAAATACCGTTTCTCCGGCAGCTGCTGATGTTGGGCTAAAAGAAGTTATAGTCGGAGCGGCTAAGAATGTAAATCCTGTCTTGGTGGCTGTTCCACCAGGAGTGGTTACACTTACACTTCCTGATGTTCCGCCTGCCACTACGGCTGTGATGCTGGTGGCGCTGACCACACTAAACGAAGTGGCTGCCGTACCTCCAAAACTTACGGCTGTAGCTCCGGTAAAATTTGTTCCCGTTATGGTTACGGTTGTTCCGGTTCCTGCTGAAGTCGGGGTAAAGGAGGTGATGGTTGGAAGTGGTAGCGAAGGAATAAACACCCAGGCTGCACCTACGCCCGTATTGTCCAGGGGCCCACCAAGGAGGCTTGTGCTTCCATCGGCGCTGAGCGTGATGAAAACTCCCTGTTGGCTGGCTCCTGTATAACCACTGCCAATAAGCTTGGTTCCCTTCTGAGTCCATGTGATACCGCTGCGGGTAAATGCCCAAAAAGCTCCTATATAAGTAGGATCACCATCAGTATACCCACCCTCTATGAGTGTATTTCCATCGGCACTGAGAGATACGGAGCGTCCCTGACGGGCAAATCCTGTAGAGTTGGAACCAACCAGAAATCCCTGCTGTGACCAGATACCAGCGCTTCGGGTCCACACCCAAACTGCACCCCTATTAAAATTGTCACCAATCGCACCTACGGCGGCCGTATTTCCATCAGCACTGATGGATACGGAAGTTCCTCTTATAGGGGTTGTACCAGTTTGACCTGTACCTACAAGTTTGGCCTGCTGTGACCAGATACCAGCGCTGCGAGTAAATACCCATGCTGCACCTTTATTGGTATTATCCTGGTTTCCGCCCTCAATGAAAGTATTTCCATCGGCTGAAAGAGCTACGGAGTAGCCTTGCTGGGCGGCCCCTGAATTCCCGGTACCTACAAGTTTATTTCCCTGCTGTGTCCAGGTTGACCCGCTTCGGGTCCACACCCAGATTGCTCCATTCGTTGAATTATCGCCACCTCCACCTACAATAGCGGTATTGCCATCGGCACTGAGAGAAACTGCAAGACCTTGCTTGGATTGACCGATATTACCGCTTCCTACCAGTTTCTGTTCCATTACCCAGCTACCACTGCTGTGACTCCACACCCATGCTGCTCCCACTGAACCATTATCGGAATATCCACCCACTATTGCCGTATTGCCGTCGGCGCTGATAGCTACCGAGAAACCATAAAGCGGATTGCCAATATTACCCGTAACAACCAGGCTGGTTACAGGGTTTAACCAGGAGGTTCCGATACGCGTAAATATCCAGGCACCACCTGTGCCGCTAAGTTGTGGCCCACCCGCTATGGCCGTATTTCCATCGGCGCTCACAGCTACTGCCTGTCCTGTTTGAGGGGTCCCTTCTCCTGCTCCCAGCTTGTTTTCTTGCTGGGTGCCAGGATATGGGGTTGCCGTGACGGTGAAATTGCCTGGTCCCGTGGCCGTTCCACCCGCGGTAGTCACAGATACTGTGCCTGTTGCTGCGCCGGGCATTACAAAGCCCACCAGCTGTGTTCCTGTATTTGAAATCACCAGGGCGGTTACACTGCCAATGGTGAAGGCCGTCGGACTGCCCAGGTTGGTTCCGGCGATTGTTACCAGCGTACCCGCGGGGCCACTTGCTGGTGTAAAAGAGGTGATGGTTGGAGTTTGTGCGAATAAACTCAGTTGCATCAAAATGAGCAACATGATAAATAGGGATTTTTGTTTCATAGTGACAATTTTATCTGATCAGTTAAATGAGATGATTAATAAAGATCTTGAACAATTATTTAAGGCTATTGATTATCTGCTTTCATAAAGTTTTTGCCTGAACTGAACACCCGCCGCACCCTGTTTAAAAACAATTTCATCAGATTGGGGTGGGAAGGTTTGTCCGAAAGAGTTCCCTCACCATAAAGGCCATGCCGGATATCGAAGGAGGTATACTCTGTTTTTTCGCGTTCGTTCATCTCCTTTTCGGAAACCTCGAGTGAGGCAGAACAATCCCTGCACAATCTTACAAACTCCCTGAGCTGCTCCTCCCCGCCTTCCGCTTCGATGATGATCTCGCCGCGACTGTTGTACTGGGCAAATCCGTTAACGCCGAGTTCGTTTGCAAAATGCATGGCGCTGAATCTCATACCTGTACCATAAACTTCGCCTGAGATGGTAATTTGAATGCACTTCATAAGCTGTTTCTGAGATTTGCAGGCAAAGGTCGGCCATACCTTCGCGAAGCCTTTTCCAAAATCAGACTTTAAATTCCCAGAATCAGACTTTTTTAGTCAGGGCTGGTATGAAATTTTTCTCAAAATCATACCGTTTTTCTCAAAATCATACTTTTCTTCTCATTTTCATACTGATTTTCTCAGAATCATACTAATTATCTTCAAGGGGGGGATGTTATCCGCTTTATATTAACTTTGCGTTCGAGCAAATTTCTATTATGCCCAATTCAGGAAGTTTTTTTGCACTTTTGTTAATTTCCGGCTTGCTGATCCTTGCCTGCCCTGGTAAATCATATGCCGGGAAACCGGTTACCGATACAGCCGTAGAGCGCCTGATGAACCATTCCAGGTATGATGAAGCATCAAAGCTGATCGCTGATAAATTGAAAAGTACGCCCGAATCTGATATCGATCGCTCACTCTATTATAAAAACAGTATGAGCCTGGCCCAGATGCGCCTGAGGAATATTGATGCAGCCTTGAAATTTGGTCTGGAGGCCCTCGCCCTTTCGAAAAAATCAAAAGATTCAACCCTCGTTGTAAATGCCTGGAAATCGGTAGCCTATGCATACAACAACGCGGGGAAGCTCGACAGCGCCATCTTCTATACCCGCCTCATGCTCTCGTACGGGGAACGAAACAAAGATGATAAACTCTGCAGGAATGCGTATACTTCGCTGGGAACCATCTTATCGCAAAACAAAAGATATGATGAAGCCATGCAGTTTTTTCGTAATGCGCATATCCTGACCATGAAAATGAATGACAGCCTCAGTTTTTCAGTCAGCAAACTCAATATCGGGCTTACCTTCCGCCATCTTAATAACACCGACAGTTGTCTGTACTATTTTTCCCAGGCAGCTGATCTTGCGAAAAAATTTAAGCAAAACGATAAGCTGGTTTATATCTATGGAATGAAGGCAGACTGCTTTCTCGATATGAAGAATTACGGTGAACAAAAGAAATATCTGCTGCTTGCCAATGAGATCGCTGAAAAGATCGGCAACAGGCAGTTTCTTGCCATGGGTTACGGCAACCTTACCTCGGGGGCTTTGCAAAGTGGAAATTACAGGGAAGCCATTGACTATGGGATGAAAGCGCTCAGTTTGCTCAGGGAGCAGCCTTACCCTGCACTCAAAGCAACCGTCGACAGCATGATGTATGCGTCATACAAGGGTCTGGGGGATTTTCAAAAGTCTTTGAGCTTCTATGAGTCCTTTGTGCGCGGGAATGAGCAAGTTAAAGGACAAAAGCAGAAGAAGGAGCTGAATGAGCTGATGGTGGCCCTCCAGGTAAAAGACAAAGACCTGACCATCTCAAACCAGCTTGTCGAAATAACGCAAAAGCGGCGCAACACTCAGGTGCTGATCCTGGTAGTACTCATTTTCATCCTGCTGGCCGTGGGCCAATTCATATACATCCTGCTGAACAGAAGATTCAGAAAAGAGCTTTTCAAGAAGGAAAAATATCGCGACCGGGAGATCACGGAAACCCGTTTCTGGATGGAGTGGAGGCACCAGAAGGAGATGGAAAAGCATGATGA
>CAIWXI010000133.1 GCA_903916595.1 uncultured Bacteroidales bacterium
AGCGACCCTCTGATTAACAGTCAGATGCTCTAACCAACTGAGCTAAGGAGGAATTCAGGGGTGCAAAAATAGGAAATTTATTGAATAACAACAAACGAAAGTCTAAAATTTCCTTGCTACCATATATATTCAGGAATCTTCTTAAACCGGCAAGGCTTTGTTTGCCCCCACTTAATGTAAAAAATAATTAGGCGATCTTACGAACCACGAACTCAGGGAGATCTTCAGTCTTGAGTAATTTTTTTCCGCTAAAAATGTAACTATCAGCCGGAAACGGAGTCTTATGGTCAGGATGGCAGATATCTGATATCCGCGATCTGATGTTAAACTGTTACAAATGATTGATATCACCAACATCCACAAAACATACATCACCGGCAATAATAAATTGCATGTGCTCAAGGGCATTGACCTGAAAGTCGATGCCGGAGAAATGATCTCGGTGATGGGGGCTTCGGGTTCAGGGAAATCAACCTTGCTGAACATTCTTGGAATCCTTGATAATCATGACCATGGCGAATACGTGCTGAGCGGAGTCAGGATCGAAAACCTGAATGAACGCAAAGCAGCTCAGCTGCGGAATAAATTTCTGGGGTTTGTATTCCAGTCATTCAACCTGGTTTCATTTAAAAATGCGATGGAAAATGTGGCCCTGCCTCTTTATTATCAAAATGTAAAACGGAAAAAAAGAAATTTGATGGCCATGGAATACCTAGACCGGATGGGTTTGAAAGACTGGGCCCATCACCTGCCGAATGAACTCTCGGGAGGGCAGAAACAACGTGTTGCCATTGCCCGCGCCTTGATCTCAAAACCCAAGGTGATCCTTGCCGATGAGCCAACTGGTGCTTTGGATTCAGTGACATCCCAGGAGGTCATGAATATCCTTACCGAGATCAATAAAAATGAAAATATAACTATGCTAATCGTAACCCATGAACATGATATCGCCCTACGCACTCAGAAAACAATCCGCATTACGGATGGAATAATAACGGAAATCATTAAAAATTAATTTCACCATTTCACCATTTCACCATTTCACTATTTCACCATTTCACCATTTCACTATTTCACCATTTCACTATTTCACTATTTCACCATTTCACTATTTCACCATTTCACCATTTACTAATGTTCTCCATCGACCGCTGGCAGGAAATTTATCTCACAATCAGGAAGAACAAGCTGCGTACTTTCCTCACGGGCTTTTCTGTGGCCTGGGGTATCTTCATGCTAATTATTCTTTTGGGTTCGGGCAACGGCCTGGAAAACGGGGTGAAGGAAGAATTCAAAGGGGGTGCGTTAAACGGCATCTGGCTCAGCAGCGGGGTCACCAGCGTTCAGTATAAAGGACTCAAAATCGGAAGGGAGATCAAATTTACCGACCAGGATTACAAACTGATAAAAACTTCCATCAAAGGCTATGACCGGATTTCGGCGAGGCTTTACATGGGTAATGTGTTGGTATCAAACAAAAACGAATACGGCACTTTCTTTGTTTCACCCAGCCATCCCGATTACGGATACATCAAAGAAGTAAAGGTGCTTCAGGGCCGCTTCCTCAACCAGATCGATATCAAAGAGTGCAGGAAAGTGGCTGCTATAGGCGAAAAAGTCAAAACACAGCTGTTCAGGGGAAGAGATACCGTAGCCCTGGAAAAATACATCAATATAAAAGGAGTGCCTTTCAAAGTGATCGGGATTTTCCGCGATTTTGGCCGGGGCGATGATGAGCAGAAGCGGATCTACATACCTATCACAACCGCCCAGAAAGTTTTCTATACCAGCAATGTCATCAACCAGATATCTTTCACCACAGGAGATGCCAGTCCGGAAGAAGCCGACGCCATGCTCAAAAAAACAAAAATGACCCTGGCCCGATCTCATACCTTCTCGCCCGATGACCCCAGAGCCATCGAAATCATGAACAAAAGTGAGGATGTACGCAGGTTCAATGCCCTGTTTGCAGGGATCAGGATGTTCATCTGGATCATTGGTATCGGGACTATCATTGCCGGGATTGTTGGCGTTAGTAACATTATGATGATATCGGTGAAGGAAAGGACCAAGGAGATCGGCATCAGGAAGACCCTGGGTGCAACACCGGGTTCAATCATCGGGCTTATCATGCAGGAAGCTATTATGATCACCGGTTTTTCAGGTTACATTGGCTTGGTTCTGGGGGTCGGATTGCTGGAGCTGATCGCAAAGAATATACCGCCTTCCGATTTTTTCAGGAACCCTGAAGCGAATATATCAATCGCTTTGGGAGCAACGGTATTGCTGGTCATTGCAGGCGCTTTCGCGGGGTTTTTCCCTGCCATAAAGGCTGCAGCAATAAGGCCGATTGAAGCACTTAGAGAAGAATAAAATCCGTGACACGTGACACGTGACACGTGGTACGCAACAAAGTTGAATATGTTCGATTTAGACAGGTGGCAGGAAATTTATCACGTTCTGAGAAAAAACAAGCTCAGGACGTTTCTCACGGCTTTTGGGGTGTTCTGGGGGATTTTCATGCTGGTGATCATGATGGGATCGGGCGACGGTCTGAAGAACGGGGTTTCGCAGAATTTTGGCGATATGGCCACGAACAGTGTTTTTATCTGGGCACAACAGACTTCGGTACCGTATAAAGGCTTTACAAGGGGAAGACGTTTTGAATATGAGAATGCGGATGTGAGAGCCCTGGTCGAAGCAATTCCCGAAATAAAATACCTGGCTCCGCGTACTAACGTGGGCGGGTATAACGGCGCCAGCAACGTGATCCGCGGACTGAAATCGGGATCCTTCCAGATCTTCGGCGATTACCCGGTTTTCGACAGCATAGACCCGGTAAACCTTCTGCAGGGCCGGTTTATCAATGATCTGGATATAAAGGAAAAACGAAAAGTTGTAGTGATTGGATTAAGAGTAAAAGAACTGCTTTTCGCGAAAAACGAGAACCCCATCAATCAGTATATCCAGATCAACGGAGTGTACTTTAATGTGGTAGGGCTGTTTAAATCAAAACGTACCGGGGAAGCCGCCGGCGGCGACAACCAGAGGATTCATATGCCGTTCACTACTTGCCAGAAGACCTTTAACATGGGCGATGCCATAGGTTTTTTTAACATCACGTCAAAAGACGGTATTCCAGTTGCCATCGTGGAAGAAAAAGCAATCAAAATATTAAAGAAAAGACATTCCATAGCGCCCTCAGACGATGCCGCGATTGGGCATTTCAACCTCGAAGTGGAATACAATAAAATGAACGGCCTTTTCCTCGGGATCAGGATACTGGTATGGATAGTAGGTATCGGAACCCTGCTCGCCGGTGTGATCGGCGTGAGTAATATCATGCTGGTGGTAGTAAAGGAGAGGACCAGGGAGATCGGTATACAACGGGCCCTGGGTGCCACACCCTGGATCATCATCAGCCAGATTATCACCGAAGCTGTCGTTCTGACCACGTTTTCGGGCTACTTCGGACTGACTGCGGGGGTTGGGTTGCTGGAACTGATCGACTATTTGCTTGGCAAAACAGGCGCAAACACCGATATGTTCCTTCACCCCGGAATTGATTTTAATGTAGCTGTAACGGCCCTGACAATACTGGTCGTTGCCGGTGCTGTAGCGGGCATGATACCGGCCAGAAAAGCGGTGAGCGTGAAGCCGATAGACGCGTTAAGGTATGAGTAGAACGGGATACAAGATACGGGATGCAAGATACAGGATGGTGCTTTTCCTGCATCCTGCATCCTGGATCCTGCATCCTGCATCCTGCATCCTGGATCCTGGATCCTGCATCCTGCATCCTGCATCCAAAATATAAAAACACTAATCATTCTGAATTATGAAAAAAATACTCCGAATCTCTCTCCTGGTAATTATTCTCGGGCTCTTTGTGGCCACGATTTTTTACCTGTATAACAAATCAAAGGAAAAACCGGTGGTCTTCACGACCGAGACTCCGTTCATGACCAATATTGTGAAAAAGACAGTTGCCACGGGATCGGTCATCCCCCGTAAGGAAATCGAAATAAAACCCCAGGTTTCGGGTATCGTGGAAGAGATTTACGTCGAAGCCGGGAAGAAAATAAGTTCTGGCGATATCATTGCAAAGGTCCGTATCATTCCCGACCTGGTGAACCTGAACAATGCCGAGGGCCGGCTCGAAAAAGCGAAAATCGCTCAGGACGATGCTCAGATGAATTACGACAGGAAATCAAAACTCTTCAAGCAGGGAGTTATCGCCGAAGCGGATTACCAGCAGACCGATATCGCCTATAAAAATGCGAAACAGGAAGTTGAAGCGGCCGAAGCAAACGTTGAGCTTATCCGCGAAGGGGTGAACAAGAAATCAGGCAAAGCAACCAACACCCTGATCCGCTCGACCATCAGCGGCATGGTGCTGGATGTGCCTGTAAAAGTAGGTTCTTCGGTGATCGAGACCAATAATTTCAATGCCGGGACAACCATTGCTTCGGTGGCCGATGTGAGCGATATGATCTTCCAGGGAAAACTTGATGAAACTGAAGTGGGCAAGATCAAACCCGGAATGAACCTTTCGCTTACCGTGGGAGCTATTGAAAACGACACGTTCTCGGCCATTCTCAAATACATCGCTCCTAAAGGGGTACTTGAAAACGGGGCCGTTCAGTTCGAGATCAAGGCGGATGTTGTGCTGAAAAACAGCCAGTTCATCCGGTCTGGCTATAGCGCGAATGCGGATATCGTTCTTCAAAAGGCTGATAACGTGATGGCTGTCAAGGAAAGCCTGCTTCAGTTCCAGGGCGATTCGGCTTACGTGGAAATCGAAACAGCCCCCCAGAAGTTCGAGAAGAAATTTGTCAAAACAGGGCTGTCAGACGGTATCAATATTCAGATCATTTCAGGCCTTGGCATGAAAGACAAGATCAAGATACCCCAGATGGCCGGAGCGAATAAGTAACGTACCACGTACCACGTACCACGTGACACGTACCACGTACCACGCACCACGTACCACGTACCACGTACCACGCACCACGTACCACGTACCACGTACCACGTGTCGGGTGTCAAAACCGCTTCACGTAGCCATGGCAGTAAGGCTCGCTGCCTTTGTGATTATAATAATCCTGGTGGTAGTCTTCGGCTTTCCAGAATTTGCCCGCAGGTTTAACCTCGGTAACTACTGCATATCCGTTTGCCTTTAGTTGGGAGATAAGCTTATCGGTGATCTTTTTCTGTTCTTCGTTCCGGTAGAACACGGCCGATCGGTATTGTTCACCGCGGTCGGGCCCCTGGTGGTTCCACTGGGTAGGGTCATGGATCTCGAAAAACAGTTTTGCCACTTTTTCAAAGTTTGTTTTTGATGGATCAAACACCACTTCAATAGCTTCGTAATGCCCGGTATTTCCGGAACAAACCTGCTGATAAGTCGGGTTTTCGGTATGCCCTCCCGTATAACCGACGGTAGTACTGATCACGCCTCCGGACTTCATCATATAATACTCTACACCCCAGAAACAACCGCCGGCAAAGATCGCTGTGTCGGTTGAGGGCCGGGTTGTTGCTGCAGACTCTGATTTGGCCGGGATAAAATCCATGGAAACCGAGTTCACACAATGTCTGGTGTTTTTAGAGGTCATCCCCTCGCCTTTAAACAGATGCCCGAGGTGCGCATCGCAACGGGCACAAAGAATCTCGGTTCGCATGCCGTCGGCATCGGTCTGCTTCTTTACAGCGCCGGCGATCTCATCATCGAAACTGGGCCATCCGCAACCAGCGTCAAACTTATCTTCCGAGCGGTACAAGGGAGCACCGCAGCGCCTGCATACATAGGTCCCCTTCTCTTTGAGGGTTTCATATTTTCCGCTGTAAGGCCTCTCGGTACCCTTGTTCACGATAACATATTCCTCTTCGGGGGTGAGTGTTCTGAATTCCATTTTTCCTTTGTTTTGATGGTTGTCGTTCTTTATCCCCTGACTGCAACTGCTGAGCCAGAGACCAGATAATCCAAAGAATAGTAATACTATACGAAACATGATTTAATAAAAAAACCGGCCCTCAAAGGTACCGGTTTTCACTTTTGGTTTTATGGCTGATGGTTTTTTACAGAACAAAGATCTTTTCGACCTGCCTGACAGTACCAGCGGTGAGCCTTACGTAAGCTATCCCGCGCTTGAGCTTGCCCTGGAGGTTGAAGGAACGCACATTCGTGCCGCTTTCCCAGTATTCGTTCATCAGGGTGGTGATGAGTTTGCCTTCACAGGTGAAGAGTTCGATCTTGACCATTCCTGCATATTCTATAAAAGAGATCACGTTCAGTTTTTCCTGAACCGGATTGGGCATCACCTTGACCTGATAGCTCACCACCTGCTGAATGCCAGGCCTCCTGCAACCAAGATCTTCAGGAATATATGGGATGGAATCAAAAATACCAAATTTTTTCACGGGAGCTTTGTAAACGGGCTTTTGCTTCACCACTTTCTTGACAACCTTTCTGCGACAAGGACAATCGTCGACAAGGGCGTAACTTTCTACTGAAATCGAGGTAAACAGAAAGGCGATCATCAAAAATCTCAGTGTTCTCATGCTTGTTTTTTCTTGGTTATACGGGAGAGCTTGATTTTGGTTACGTTTGGAGCCTTATGGATTCGTATCTGTTGAGATTTGAAAGGAAAATGTATACTTTTGCAAGGCGAAATAGCGAAATAGCGAAATGGTGAAATGGTGAAATAGTGAAATGGTGAAATAGTGAAATAGTGAAATGGTGAAATGGTGAAAAAAATGAAAAAAATTCTTGGAATCGGAAATGCCCTGGTTGACATCATGGTGAAAATTGATAATGATCAGCTTCTCAGTGAACTGGATCTTCCGAAGGGGAGTATGCAACTGGTCGACAAAACAAGATCGAACCAGGTTCTCGAAAGGGTAAAATCTTACGAAAAGTCGCAATCGGCGGGTGGTTCTACGGCCAACACGGTTCACGGACTTGGGATGCTTGGTGCAAAGTCAGGCTTCATCGGAGTGGTTGGTGAGGATGAGATTGGCGGCCATTTCGTTAGAGATATGATCAATGCCGGGGTTGACCTTCACATGGTCCACAGTAAAAACGAAACGGGCCGGGTTGTTGCTCTGGTGACTCCCGATTACGAGCGGACTTTTGCCACTCATCTTGGTGCTTCTGCAGAGTTTTCTATGGATTTCGTCTCGAATTTTAAATATTCCGATTACCATTATATACTGATTGAGGGTTTTTTAGTGCAGGACCATAACCTGGTACGTACCGTGGCTGAAAAAGCCAAAGCGGCCGGGCTCACAACCGCCATCGACCTCTGCAGCTATAACGTGGTTGAAGCCAACCGCGATTTCCTCAACGAGATCATCACGAAATATATTGATATAGTCTTCGCCAACGAGGAAGAGGCTAAGGCACTTACCGGTCTGGAACCGGCACAGGCCCTCGACGAGATTGCTTCGAAAGTGAAGATTGCCGTTGTGAAAATCGGCAGCAAGGGTTCTATGATTAAAAGCGGTGAAGAAGTGTGGCAGATCGGCGTGATCGATGTAAAACCGGTGGATACTACCGGTGCCGGCGATCTGTATGCCAGTGGTTTCCTGTATGGACTTTCGGAAGGCAAGTCCCTGAAAATCTGTGGGGAATATGGTTCTATCCTATCGGGAAACGTGATCGAATTCATTGGATCAAAGATGGACAAAGGGCGCTGGACCGAGATCAAAGCCGAAGTGAGATAGGGATGCAGGATGCGGGATGCAGGATGCGGGATGCGGGATGCGGGATGCGGGATGCAGGATGCGGGATGCAGGATGCAGGCTGATTTCACCATTTCACCATTTCACCATTTCACCATTTCACCATTTCACCATCTTACCATCTCGCTACTTATATATTCCTGTCTGTTTGAATATTCCAACCTTATTTATAACTTTGCCTCCCTATCTGACCATTTACAATTTCGTCATACTAACAGAATAATATCTTACCCATGAAGGTTTACCAAACCAGTGAAATCCGTAACATCGTGCTCATAGGAGGCACGAAAACAGGAAAGACCACGTTAGCAGAAGCGATGGTGTTTGAAGGTGGAATCATTAGCCGCCGCGGCACGGTCGACGACAAGAACACAATTTCAGATTACCGCCCGATAGAGCTGGAGCGCCAGGCTTCGGTTAGTGCATCGCTCTTGTACACTCTTTACAATGAAAAGAAGATCAATATACTCGATGCCCCGGGTTTCGATGATTTTATCGGGGAGGTTATAGGTGGCCTCAGGGTGGCCGATACCGCCTTGATGGTAGTGAATGCTCAGAACGGGGTGGAAGTAGGCACGGAGATCACATGGCGCTGGGCTGCCAGGGCAGACAAACCGATTCTTTTTGTTATTAACCAGCTCGACCTGGAACATGCCAATTACGACGAAACGATGCGAAACCTGAAAGCGCGTTTCGGAAGCAACGTCACAACTATTCAGTACCCGGTGAATGCAGGTCTTGGGTTCAATTCCTTTATCGATCTGCTGAAGATGAAGATGTATAAATATCCTGCCGGTGGTGGAAAACCCGAGATCTGCGATATTCCTGCCGACGAAAAAGACAAGGCAGAAGAAATGCAGTCGGCACTGATCGAAGAACTTGCTTCGAAGGATGAGAAGCTGATGGAAGAATTCTTCGACAAGGGAACACTCACCGAAGAACAGATAAACAAGGCGATGAAGATCGGTATGATCTCGCGAAGCATGTTCCCTGTTCTTTGCGTTTGTTCGAAACAGAATATGGGCGTTGGCCGTTTGCTGGAGTTCATCGCCGGCGCTGTCCCTGCTCCAAATGAAATGCCGGGGGCTAAGACCACCGAAGGAAAACAACTGAATTTCAAGGCCAGCGATCCAACGGCCCTGTTCATTTTCAAGACCTCAATCGAAGCTCATATCGGAGAGATCTCCTTTTTCAAGGTATATTCCGGCGAGATCGTTGAGGCTCAGGATATGATCAACCCAAGCCGTAATCATACCAAGGAAAGAATCTCACAGCTCTTTGTTGTTAACGGCAAGAACCGCGAAAAGGTTGAGAAATTCATGCCCGGTGATCTTGGTGCTACCATCAAGCTGAAGAACGTTCACACGGGAAACACTCTGAATTCTATCAAAAACCCCGACGATATTATCGAAGCTACTTCGTATCCCGAACCGAAATTCCGCGTTGCGGTGAAAGCTAAAAGCGCAAACGATGACGAAAAGCTGGGTGCGATCATCAACGAGCTTGCCCGAATGGACCCCACTCTGCTGTTTGAATATTCCAGGGAGCTGAAGCAGCTGATATTTCAGGGACAGGGCGAACTTCAGCTGAATTTTGCAAAATGGATCATAGAGCATCTCGAGAAAATTCCTATTGAATACCTCGCACCCCGCATTCCTTACCGCGAGACCATTACCAAGTCGGCAAAAGCCATGTACCGCCACAAGAAGCAATCGGGCGGTTCAGGACAGTTCGGTGAAGTGCATATGATGATTCAGCCATATAAGGAAGGGATGGCCGACCAGAACGAGTTTCCGATACGCGGCAGGGATCCCATTGAACTCGAATGGGGTGGAACGCTGGTGATGCATAACTGCATTGTTGGAGGTGCTATCGATGCACGCTTTTTACCCGCTATCCTCAAAGGGGTTATGGCGAAGATGGAAGAAGGTCCTCTTACTGGTTCTTACGCCCGTGATATCGTTTTCAACGTTTACGACGGCAAGATGCACCCGGTAGATTCCAATGAAATCTCCTTTAAGCTCGCGGGCCGTAATGCCTTCAGGGAAGCGTTCAAAAATGCAGGTCCAAAGATTCTTGAGCCTATTTATGATGTGGAAGTTCTTGTTCCTGAAGATAAGATGGGTGAAGTCATGACCGACCTGCAGGGACGCCGGGCGATTATCATGGGCATGGACAGTGAGGCAGGTTTTCAGAAGATCATTGCAAGAGTTCCCCTGGCCGAACTGAACAGGTATTCCACCTCACTAAGCTCCATCACGAGCGGCCGCGCCACATACAGCATGAAATTTGCCGAGTATGCCCAGGTTCCTTCCGATGTACAGGAGAAACTGCTGAAAGCATACGAAGATCAGGAGACGGAGGAAGAATAGACCTTTGGATACCCTGACCGAAAAACATGATGCATACGCTGTTTTGCGTGTAAGGGACTTCCGGCTGTTTTTGAGTTTTCGCTTCTTTGCTACCATCGCCTTCCAGATGCAGAGCATCATTGTTGGGTGGCAGGTTTACCAAATCACCAAAGATCCTTTTTCACTTGGCCTTATCGGCCTGGCCGAAGCCTTACCCAACATTGCTTCGGCTTTGTTTGCCGGGAATATCGCCGACAAATATAACCGCAAAAAGATTATCATCTGGTTCATGTTGCTGTTCGTCTGCGGAACACTGGCACTTTTTCTGTTTACCTTACCCGGGTTTGGAATATTGAAGACAGCGGGGGTTTTACCTATCTATTTCGTGGTAGCTGTGTCGGGAGTTGCCAGAGCCTTTCTTTATCCCGCGATTATTGCCATGATGGCTCAGCTTGTACCCCGCCATCTGTATACCAATTCATCAACATGGAATTCGGTGGTATGGCATATAGGCGCCATCACCGGCCCTGCAATAGGAGGGATGGTTTACGGTTTTTTCGGGGTCAGAGCCGCCTACAGCAGTGTTCTGCTCTTTTTATTTGTTTCGTTCATACTTCTGATTTTCGTGAAGAGCAGGCCCACGCCGGTGGTTCAAAAAGGCGAGACTCTGGTACAGAGGTTATCTGGCGGACTGAAGTTCGTGTTTAATAACCAGATATTGCTCGGGGCCATGTCGCTCGATATGTTCGGGGTCCTGTTCGGGGGAGCAGTAGCTATGCTTCCGGTGTTTGCAGCGGAAGTGCTGATGGTAGGACCCCAGGGCCTGGGATTCCTTAGAGCCGCGCCCATGGCAGGCGCCGTGATCATGGGAGCGATCCTCGCGTACAAACCCCCGATGGTCAAAGCAGGCCGCTACCTGTTTGTGGGCGTGGCAGGTTTCGGTTTGTCTATCCTGCTGTTTGCCCTGTCGAAGAATTACTATCTTTCTTTTTTCCTGCTGATGATGAGCGGGATGTTCGATAATATCAGTGTGGTGATCAGGGCCACGGCCATGCAACTGCTCACCCCCGATTCGATGAGGGGCAGGGTGGCGGCGGTTAATGCCATCTTTATCGGATCTTCAAACGAAATAGGATCCTTTGAATCGGGACTGGCTGCCAGGCTCATGGGACTGATTCCTTCGGTGATTTTCGGAGGCGGGATGACTCTGCTGGTTGTCCTCATCACATCAAAGCTTTCGCCAAAGCTCAGGGCCTTAAACCTGAGAGCCATCCGATAAGTTTTTTGTGTAATTTTACAGGCCTTAAATTCAAATTTTCATTACATGTACGGCAAATTCCAACAGCATCTTCAGAAGCAGATAGACGGCATTCATCAGGATGGATTATATAAGACTGAAAGGATCATTACCACCCCACAGGGAGTCGAGATCATGACCAACGGCAGGAAAGTCCTGAATTTCTGCGCAAACAATTACCTCGGACTTTCAAATGACCCAAGGACCATGGCCGGGGCCAATATGACCTTTTTCAGGTACGGCTACGGGATGTCATCGGTTCGCTTCATCTGCGGAACACAAAAGATACATAAAGACCTGGAAGCCAAGCTGAGCGAGTTTCTTGGAATGGAAGACACCATACTGTATTCCTCGGCTTTCGACGCCAACGGCGGAGTGTTCGAACCCCTTTTGGGAGAGCAGGATGCCATCATCAGCGACGAGCTGAACCATGCGTCAATCATTGACGGGGTAAGGCTTTGCAAAGCCCAGAGGTTCAGATACAAGAACAACGACATGGACGACCTCGAGGAGGTGTTGCAGGATGCAAGTGAAGCAAGATTCAAGCTCATTGTAACCGACGGGGTTTTCTCGATGGACGGCATTATAGCCAAAGTCGACAAGATCTGCGACCTGGCCGAAAAGTACGATGCACTCGTGATGGTCGATGATTCCCATGCCACAGGATTCGTGGGCAAGACCGGCAGAGGGACTGTAGAACACTGCAATGCACAGGGCCGTGTCGACATTATTTCGACCACATTCGGAAAAGCCCTTGGAGGGGCATCCGGCGGATGCATATCAGGAAAAAAAGAGATTGTTGACCTGCTCAGGCAGAGGTCAAGGCCCTACCTGTTTTCGAATACCCTTGCACCCGCAATTGCAGGGGCAACGCTCGAGGTATTGAAAATGCTGTCGGAAACGACTGCTTTACGAGATAAGCTTTTCGAGAATACACAGTTGTTCAGGAAAGGGATGCAGGATGCGGGATTCAGGATAGTAGATGGGATACATCCGATAGTCCCGGTTTTGTTCGGACATCTTCCGAATGACGCAAAACTTTCGCAGGAGTTTGCCAATGCCCTTCTTGAAGAAGGCGTATATGTAATCGGTTTTTATTATCCGGTCGTCCCAAAAGGCAAATCCAGGATCAGGGTTCAGATCTCAGCGGCCCATTCACTGGAGCAGATAGGGTTTGCGCTGGATAAGTTCAGGAAAGTGGGTAAACAGCTCGGAGCAATCTGAACCGATCATTATGATTTACGGAACCGGGGTTGACATAATCGAATGTGCTCGCATCCAGAAAGTGATGGAGCGGGACCTGGGGTTTAAGGACAAGATCTTTACTCAAGGTGAGATAGAATACTGCGAGTCGAAGAACCGCAACAAATTTCAGCATTATGCTGCACGGTTTTCGGCCAAGGAAGCCTTTATGAAGGCCATTGGAACAGGCTGGAGGTTCGGCATCCGTTTCGCCGACATAGAGGTTATCCATGATGAACTCGGGCAGCCCCATATCAGGTTAAGCGGAAAAGCAAAAGAATTAGCAGAAAAAGAGGGATTCTCAAAAATTCATGTATCTTTATCGCATGTTAAGGAATTAACAACTGCGATTGTTATTATTGAAATCTAGGTAACTGGGTAACTAGGTTACTAGGCAATGGGTTTAATATGCCCAGCAACCCAGTAACCCAGCAACCCAGAACCAAACTCAAGTATAACCAAAACCCTCAAACAAACATGTCCAACATTATTTCCTACGACGAAAGAATTAAAAATTTCGATTGGAGTATCTCGGAAAAAGAACTTGATTATCAGCCAGGTAACGTGATAAACATCGGCTGGTACTGCTCCGACCGAATCTGCAAGCTTGGAAAAGCTGACAAAATGGCCCTTATATGGGAAGGCTCCCAGGGCCAGGAAAAACGCTACACCTACAACGAACTTAGGCTGACTTCCAACGGGGTCGGGCATTTTCTGCGGGGCCTCGGAATTCAGCCTGAAGACAGGGTATGTCTGTTCATGGACAAGATCCCGGAACTGTACATCGGTTTTCTGGGAGTGCTCAAAATTGGCGCTATTGTGCAGCCCTTGTTTTCGGCCTTCGGCGACGAGTCGCTGATCGTGCGTCTCGAGAATGCACAGACTACTGCAGTGATCACCCAGCGCAAACATGCTCCCAAGCTAAGGAAGATACTCGACAAGATGCCTTACATCAAGCATATTATAATTGTGGATGCAGATCCTGCCAAACCTTTGGGCGACAGAGAAGTAGCCTTTGACATGGACCATGCTTTCAAGCCCGAAGATTTCGAGATCCATCCTACCAAAGCCGAATCGCCTTCGGTGCTGCATTATACTTCCGGAACCACGGGACAGCCCAAGGGTGTAAAGCATGTCCATTACAGCCTGATCTCGCAGTACCTTACCTCAAAATGGGTGCTCGACCTGCTCGACACCGATATTTACTGGTGCACGGCCGACCCGGGATGGGTTACAGGAACATCTTACGGTATCATTGGCGCATTCAGCAACGGGGTGACCCAGTGTGTGCTCGACGCTGGATTCTCGGCCGACAACTGGTACCGGTTTATTGAAAAGCACAAGATCACAATGTGGTATTCAGCGCCTACGGCCATCCGCAGTCTGATGAAAGCAGGAGATGAGGTCATCAAAAAGTATGACCTTTCTTCACTGAGGCATCTGGCTTCGGTAGGAGAGCCGCTGAACAGCGAAGCCGTGATCTGGAGCGAGAAAGTATACGGCAAAGCCTTCCTTGATACATATTGGCAAACTGAGACCGGCAGCAT
Source organism: uncultured Bacteroidales bacterium (assembly GCA_903916595.1). Lineage (GTDB taxonomy): Bacteria > Bacteroidota > Bacteroidia > Bacteroidales > FEN-979 > CAIRDP01. Next base: position 14,184 of record CAIWXI010000133.1, read on the forward strand.
CATGATCACCAATTTCCCGGGGATGAAGATCAAACCCGGATCCATGGGCAAACCCTTCCCGGGAATTACTGCAACTGTAATCGATGCTGATACGTTCGAGCCATTCGACGGTCCGGGGAAAATCGGCCTCATCGCAATCAAGCCAGGCTGGCCCTCGATGATGCGCACCTACTGGCGTAACGAAGAGACCTATAATAAGAAATTCAAAAACGGCTGGTACCTCCCGGGCGACCGTTCAAGTATCGACAACGAGGGGTATTTCTGGTTCGTGGGTCGCGACGATGATGTGATCAACACAGGAGGTCATCTTGTAAGCCCCTTTGAAGTTGAATCGGCCCTGCTCGAACATCCGGCGGTAGCCGAATCGGCAGTAGTGGCCAAACCCGATTTCGTGAACATGGAAGTCGTGAAAGCCTTCGTGACCCTGAAACCCGGTTTCGTGGGCAGTAAGGACCTCGACCTCGAGATCATGAACTTCGTGCGTAAAAAACTTTCACCCCTCGCTATGCCACAGGAGATCGAATTCATCGACAATCTTCCTAAAACCCGCAGCGGTAAAATCATGCGAAGGATACTCCATGCGAAAGAATGGGGAGAGGAGATTGGAGATACGTCGACGTTGGAGAATGATTAAACGGATGCATGATGCGAGATGCAGGATATCCAATATCTTGCATCCTGTATCCTGCATCTGTTTCACAAAAAAATATCAATTATCAATCGAACACTATTAATTAGAAACTCAAAAAGGAGAACACATTATGGAAGACATGAAAGAAACTGTGCGGGAATATGTAGTCCGCGAGTACGTTGAGGATGACAGTGAAATTACGTTCGACACGCCCTTGATTTCGGGCGGGATCGTCGACAGCTTTTCGATGGTATCGCTGAAGCGCTTCCTCGAAAATAAATACAAGATCTCTATACCCGACGACAAAGCCACACCTGAGGCGTTTGACTCGGTTAACAAGATCTGCGCACTGGTTGTTGAATTCACTAAATAATAAGGAGGTTTTATGGCTTACACTGACAAAACCCGGGGGATGTACAGTGACATCCTTACAGGGATGAAAGACGCCGGTTTGTTCAAGGTTGAGCGTTATATTCACTCAGCCCAGGCAGCCGACATTGAAGTTGAATTTCCCGAAGGATCTTCGCTGAAGAAGGTCATTAACATCTGTGCAAACAATTATCTTGGATTATCCAGCCACCCTGAAGTCGTGAAAGCGGCTCACGCAGGTCTTGACTCCCACGGCTACGGAATGTCTTCGGTGCGCTTTATCTGCGGAACACAGGACATTCACAAGAAGCTGGAAAAGATGGTGACCGAGTTCCTCGGGACCGAAGACACTATTCTTTTTCCTTCATGTATGGATGCCAATGCTGGTGTGTTCGAAGCCTTGCTGACCAAGGATGACGTGATGATCTCCGACCGTCTGGTGCATGCTTCTATCATCGACGGGATCAGGCTGTGCTCGGCAATGCACGATACCTTCAAGCATTCCGACATGGGTCATCTTGAAGAAAAACTTCAACTGCATAGCGACAAGCGGCAGAAGATGGTGATTACTGATGGTGTTTTTTCGATGGATGGCGATACTGCTAAACTCGACCAGATGGTTGCACTTTGCGAAAAATATGATGCCATGCTGTTCTGCGATGAATCCCATTCCAGCGGGTTTATTGGCAAAACAGGCCGCGGCACTCATGAAAAATGCGGGGTGATGGGCAAAATGGATATCATAACCACCACTTTCGGAAAAGGTCTTGGCGGAGCTTCCGGCGGATGTGTTTCGGGTCGTAAGGAACTGGTTGAGATGTGCCGTCAGAAAGCCCGTCCGTACCTGTTCTCAAACACCATTGCACCCCCTGTTGTTGCAGGCGTGATCAAGGTTCTCGAAATCCTTTCGGCAACCACCGAACGCCGCGACAAGCTTGAGAAAAACACGGCATTCTGGCGTAAAGGCCTTATCGAAGCCGGCATTATCATCAAGGACGGCGACACACCTATTGTTCCTGTTATGCTTTTCAACGCGAAGCTTTCTCAGGATGTTTCGAAAGACCTTTATAACGAGGGCATTTACGCGATCGGGTTCTTCTTCCCGGTAGTTCCGCAGGGAGCAGCCAGGATACGTACCCAGATATCGGCAGGCCACGAGATGCATCATCTCGAAAAGGCGCTTGATGCTTTCAGGAAAGTCGGCAAGAAATACAACATTCTTGGAAAGACCAAGGCAGAGATTATTGAGATGTATGGGATGTAGGAACGGGTTGAATATCGAATATTGAATATTGAACATTGAATGTTGAAGTTAAGAATTCAATATTCGATATTCGTTGTTTAATATTCGATATTCCTTTTTTCTTTTCATTAATTGGAATCAATTATTTTATGGAAACCAAACTTGCAAACCCCGCGCCTCTTGGACTGATGGGCTTCGGGATGACAACGGTACTTTTGAATATCCACAATGCAGGATTTTTTCCTGTGAGCGACATGATCCTTGCGATGGGGATTTTTTATGGCGGCATCGCGCAGATCATCGCAGGCATCCTGGAATTCAAAAAAGGCAATACATTCGGCATGACAGCCTTTGTTTCTTACGGCATGTTCTGGCTGACCCTGGTGGCGATTTTCGTGTTTCCCGATCTCGCGGGAGGCAAGGGAGTGCGCACCGACAATGCGTTCCTGGGCTGGTATCTTTTCATGTGGGGAGTATTCACCTTCATGATGTGGATAGGCACCTTCGGGAAAAGTTTCTGCCTCAGCTTCGTCTTTTTATCACTATGGGTACTGTTCTTCCTGCTCGCGATCCGTAACTGGACCGGTTCGGCATTTATAGGTCATGTTGCAGGCTGGGAAGGCATCCTCTGTGGATTATCGGCAATTTACCTCGCCATGGCCGAGGTGCTGGATGAAGCGCTGGGGAGGAAGATTCTGAAGTATTAAAGTGCTGACTTATAACCTCAGCAAAGTCACGGCAATTGCATCCCGAAGTTTGGGAGATACCCTTGCTTCATCGGCAAAATCTTTCCAGCGATTCACCGTATCGTTGATCCGAGATATGGATTCGGCGGCTTTCTTGTGTTTAATGGATTCTCCGACAGCGAGCAGGTCTTCGCGTGTAATATTCGTTCTCTTGCCGTTGATGCTCAGGGCGTGCTGGCTCACCCATTGATGCCAGGGCTGATATGCGTGACAAACATCATACGCCGGGGCCAGTTCCCAGGTTCCGTTTTTCTTTAACCTGAAGGCAAAATTCTTGGTATGGTCATCACAATTACGTGCAACCACATTAAAGACCATTCTGCTGAACATCTGCTCAGCATCAGGATACGGTAACTTCAGCTCTCTCATGGTTTGAAAAAGCTGCTCGTAGCTAAAGCTTGTGACCAGGTTGTAATCAAAATGCTTCATTGCACCGAAAGTCTGGATATGGTGCTTATCAGATCCACCTTCTCTGTCGAACCTCCGGGTCATGAAATGCGCCCTTCCGTTTTCCTCCAGCAGACGGGATGGCATCATCTCAATTCCGCAGGCAGTGGCCATACAATAATAGGCCATTTCAACCCTTCCGTAGCCTTTGCTTGCTGCAAGCTGGACATTGCTGACGCCATCCAGTTTGATCAGCCAGTGCTCAAATCCTTTCGGGGCGTTGGTCTGCCCTGATCTCACTTCTCCCGTTTTTTCGTTAAAGGCGATCACTGCTTTGGGTCGTGCTCCGCCGGCGGAAGTACCAATTCGCAGTATATCGGTAATGGCTTTTTCTTCACCGGCATTAAGATTAGTCGTGAAAGACTTTTTGCTGTAAAGCATCCTGCGGGCCATCTCCACCAGGTTTTCTATTTCCAGCGGGAATGTCCTTATACCATCTTTTAACACGGCCGGTTCAAATTCCAGGGCCCCCATTCCACGCGTACCGATAAAGCACAGCATTTCCACAGGATTCATGCTATCAGGAGTACGACCTTGTTGTGTTAGCCAGAGATTGATGAGTTCATTTCCGAAGCGGTCGGGCAGCGAGTCGGCCAGGAGTCCGGGCAAACCTCTGAAAGCATCAAGTGAGGGATCGGCTTTCTTCCGAAGTGCCGGAAAACGGAACAGCCGGTTAGTTTCGTTTAAAGACATTTGCAGGGGCGACAAGTCCCACCCCTTGTTTTTGAATGCAGAATCATACTCAAACGCAGCGATGCCAGAAACCTCATCCCAGGCAACAGCGCCGGCCAGTTCACCCCATATGTTTACAAATGCTGTATTCACTTACCAATCCGATTTTTCCGAAATATCACTCTTTGAATTTCTGGCTCTTATGCGCTTTTCTTTCTCGGCTTTAGCAAGCATCAGCGGACTTATAGTTTCACTGATGTCGAAAGCATCCATGACTTGCAATTGATCCAGGATCCTGAGCACCCTGATCAGCGTAGCCAGAGTAACCGTTTCGCCTCTTTCCAGCAAACTCAGGGTAGACCTGCTGATCCCCGCCTCATATGCCAAAGCATCCTGGGTTTTATTTTTTTCAAGCCTGTGATACCTGATAAATGCCCCAATCTGCATAGTCAGAGCCTTATCGCTCATTGAGTGCCATTGCTTGAATGATTTATCAGTCATAAGAAGCCAAATAGACAAATAATGAATTAAATATCATGCAAAGATAGCAATAAAATGACTACCGGTCCTCAACCCATGGTTATTCTGATTTAAAGTCTGCCAATTCGTAGTTAACGCTTCGTCCACCTTCATGAGTTTGTTGCAGGATACCTTTTGCGACCAGGTCTTTTATATCCCTTAAGGCAGTGTCGGCAGAGGTTTTGGCAATTTTGGCCCATTTGGAGGTTTGTAATTTTCCTTCAAAACCTTCAAAGAGTTTGTTTAGTACCAGGCGTTGGCGTTCGTTGACAGGGGTATGTTCGTGTAATTTCCAAAACTCAGCTTTGCGTAATATCTTCTGTGTAGTGTTTTCGGTGGAGAGCATTGCATTTTTAAGGCAATGAAAAAACCAGTCGAGCCATTCGGTAATATCGCCTGAACTATGTTGCACTTTTTGTAATACTTCGTAATAGCGTTTACGTTCAGCTAAAATTTGGCCAGACATACTGTAAAAACGTTCTTTACTGCCTTCGGCGCGGGCAAGCAACATGTCGGTTAAGGCTCTTCCTATTCTCCCGTTTCCGTCATCAAAGGGATGAATGATGATAAACCAAAAATGTGCGATGGCGGCTTTTAAAACAGGGTCAAGTCGGTTTTCGTTGTTGAACCAATTCAGAAACTTGTCCATTTCCGTTTTTACCCGTTCAGGCTTTACGGCTTCGTAATGCACTTTTTCTTTTCCCATTGCGCCCGAAACCACCTGCATTTCGCCTGTGCGATACCGGCCAACTTCGATAAGATAAGGACCACTATGCCTGGTGGGGAATAGTGCTGCGTGCCAGCCAAACAAACGTTTTTCGGTTAAAGGCAAGGCGTATCGTTGGGTAGCATCGAGCATCATTTCAACCACCCCATCGATATGGCGGCTGCTCGGTACAAGTCCTGCGGTGTTGATGCCCAATCGCCTTGCAATGGACGAACGCACTTGATCATAATTGAGCAATTCGCCTTCTATTTCGGAGGATTTTACAACGTCGGAGGTTAAGGCGGTAAGCGTGGCTTCTTCTTTTGCAGAAAAGCCCAAAGAGTTCATTTGCCCTATTATTTTACCCTGCATCAGCCGGACCTCGCCAAATACGACATTTATGACTTTGTCCTGCCACGAAAAATTTGTCCAGTTTTTATATTCGTAAATGTATTTCGCCACTGTTTAAAAGTATTTTGCGGTAAATATACGAATTAATCACCGCAAATATGCGGTGATTAAGATATTTTTTCACCGCATTGGAACAAGTGGTCACACCTGTGAGAATCGGGGGTAGCTTGCTTTGAAGATGGCGAGAATAAGCTGAGTATTTGAAACAAACTTAAACCTCTTTCTCAGTTTGAAGAAGGTCAGGTTGATATAAGGCACGGGCAATTTTGTTTCATCAGAGATATCTTTTGCATGCTGGCCCCGGCTCATCCTGCAGATCAGTTCTTTTTCGGAATCTGTTAATCCCAGATAATCCGGGATCATTTCAGGCAATAATGCCGCCGGACCAAAAGCATTAATTTCATCAGGAGGTTTTAGTGAGATGAATTTTTCTCCCCTGGCAACGACCTTTATGATAAACTTGAAATCAGATCTTGTTGCAGTTTTAGGAATGTATGCAGAGGCTCCCAATTCATACATTTTTGCTTTCCATGAGTTATCTTCTTCGTGAGAATAAATAACTATTGGTTTATCGGGATAGTGAGTTTTCAGGAACTGATAATTGATAAAAGGGTCAGTGAACCCGATGAAAAGATCCATGACAATAATTTTAACCCGATCGGGAATTCCTTTACGCTCAACACTTGGAATATCCAAAGCAGTACCAGCAATTTCGATCTGATCCCTGACTGTCCGGAACCATTTTTTAATCCCATCCAGCACAATCTGGTGATCGTCAATAATAAAGATAGGGATTACTGATTTGGGCGTACTTTTGATCATTCATGGGTTTTTATGGAGTATTGGAAAAAATGATTTTACCGGTATAGTTCTTTTTGCCATTTGTTAACACGGCGGAATAAATTCCGTTTGCCTGTGCCTTGATATCGAAGGAGATGATTTCTTCATTTAATTTCACAGGAACCTGCTGGATCAGTTTTCCATTCGAGTCATAGATCAGAAGAATAAGATTTTTTTCGTTCTTGAAATCCTCAGGGATTGTGATATTACAAGTCCCTGAAGTGGGATTTGCATAGATCAGAAGTTCACTTGATTTTGTCCGTATTGGTTCTTCTATTCCAGTGATTGCAGAGCATTTTGCAACGAATAAATCGCCCTGGCCCTGTTGAGTGAAAGTATTAGACCCGATATTCAGGGTATCGTAAAAGTCTCCGGTTATACAAATATTATCTGATGCATCAAATGCAATACCAAAAATATCTCCGTAATAATACTGCCGAACCCCGATGTTGCTTCCAACCGGAGAATACTTTGCAAGAAACATATCATTTGAAGTAGTGGAGGATGTTAACGTTGTATTTCCAAAATGAGCCGTACCATGAAAATTTCCACCGATATAAACACTTCCGTCCCGAGAACAGCCAATTCCCCAACCTGAAGCCATTGATGAACTCTGAGTACTTGCGACCCAGATCAGATTCCCTGAAGAATCATACTTTGCTAAAAAACAGTCACCATCAGAACCTGGTGCAATCAAGGTATCACCTCCGAAAATCCCTTTTTGATAATACGTCCCTGTTATATATAAATTGTTTAAATTATCTGATGATAATCCACCACAAAGTCCACTTGGTCCCGCGACAAGATTAATCCGCCTGAAATCACCAGTTGCACTAAAAGAAGCCAGGTAAGCGGAATTAAAACCAGGTCTGTTTATAAATGTGACTGTGTCAACAATAATCGTATCATTCTGAGCACCTCCATAAACCAATAGGGACCTATTTGAAAATGTTAAATGAATTGGCGGTGCTTCAGTATAGGGGTATCCTGAAGTGTGAAGTTTCTTGAACCTGAACTTATTATATGCCCAGATAACATTTCCATTAGCATCGTATTTTGCCAGGAATCCTCCTTTTGGAATAGTATCCTGACCGAAAATAGCATCACTTTCATTTGAACCACTTATATATATGTTACGATCAGAATCAAAGGTAATACCAAATGCCTGGTCATCTCCGGTCCCACCTGCGGTTTTGTACCAGTTGATATTTCCATTAAGATCCAGCTTCATAACAAAAACTGTATTCTTTGTCCCATGGATAACCGTATCGGGGAGAATAAGAAAATTGTAAAATGATCCTGTAACGAGGAGTTGGTCATTTATTGTGTCAATCGCCATTGAAATCCCTCCGTCCTCTCCTTCTTTTGGCCCGGTTCCCGAGCGAAGATTTAAAATCCAGGATTCATTCCCGCCCGCATTATACTTGACAATGAACCACCCTGATGAAATAGTATCAGTGTTAAAATAGCAGTAATCGCTTCTTGTAACACCTGTTATATAAGTATTACTGAATTTATCACTGAATACATAACCCCCACCATCATATTTCCATCCTCCAGCTTTCGAAGACCACATACATTCCTGTCCAAATCCAAAAATGGGGAGTATTGTTATTAGGATCAAGTATCTTAATAAGTGAGAATATATTTTCATGTGACTATGAGAATTTTTTAATTTTTCATTTTTGTCAGAATATCTGATAGTCACGCAGTAAATTCCAGCTTCATATGCCAAAAGAATCGACGACATTTAATGAAATAGCAGTTGAATTTAGGTTTTGTTTTGAATTTACTATAAATATACCCGAACTTGGATTTGGATAAATATTGAAACACACTTTATTGTCATCAGGTACAAAATTAAGTTGAATCCTTGAGCTGATATCAGGTGAGCT
>CAIWXI010000134.1 GCA_903916595.1 uncultured Bacteroidales bacterium
ACCTGGAAGATGTCATCGGTCGATTGCCATACTTTAAAAAGAACGACGATCTGTCGGTTCTGCTACCGGCAAATTGGAAACAAGCAAGACAACTCCAGAAATCAACATAAGCTTGGGAGTGTAGTTCCCCAACCCTTTACGCAAATGCTGAGACTTCGCATAGCAACAATACGCAAGCATCGTTGCGATTCATGACATCAGTGGCTTTTCAAATTAACTTTTAACTGATTTTTCTTTTAACCAACTGCAAATTTCGTTTGTTGAAGATTGTCCTTTTGCAATCTTCATGACAAAATCAAACTTTTCAGATTGAGCCGCTTTGATATCTATATTATTTTCTAATAAATAATATCTCATAAGAACATAACCAATCCTTTTATTTCCATCAATAAAAGGATGATTGGTAATCAAACTTTCAATTAATGCTGCTGCTTTTTCAATAGGGGAGGGATAGAGATCTTCTTTGTCGAAGGTCATAAAGGGCCTGGCAATGGCAGATTCAAGAGCATTATAATCTCTTATGCCATTGGAGCCACCATATTTTTCAAGTAATATGCCATGAAGACGTATGACTAATTCGATGTTAATCATTTGGCTAACTTTTCAAGAAGGTCCTGATCTTCTTTAAAAATTTGTTTTAGATGCATAGAGGATTCAATATCCTTTATTGACTTCTTCTCGATTTGTTTTAAATATGAAAGGATATCGTTAAGAAAGTCATCTGGAATTTGTTGAATAACACGATTTATCTCTTTTCGAAGATCTTTAGTCGTCATAATCAAAGTGTTTACACAAAGATAAAAAAAATGAAATTACGGACAAGTAACAATTTGAATGGCCACAAATCGGTATTGTGATTTGTGATTGGAGATTGGTAAATGAAATCGTAAATCGGGATAAGTGCTTCGTAAATGAAATCGTAAATCGGGCTTAGTGCTTCGTAAATGAAATCGTAAATCGGGCCTCGTAAATCGTAAATCGTACATCGTACATCATCATTTTTCCATCTTCTCCAGCAGTTCCTTCGCCGCATCTTTATGCACCATGAAATTCATCATCTTCAGCTTGATGTAGTCTCCCCTGAAGAAGTAGTAGCCGAACTCAGGCGCGGTTTCGGCGTTGTTCCTGGAGCCGGATCCTGAATCCTTGATGAGGTACCAGTCGGTGCCGTCTTTTTCATAATACCCTACCAGGTGCATGCCGTGATCGTCGGCGGTGGTGAGGTTTGAAAATCTGAACTGCCTTGCGATATCGTCGATGTCGGCCACCGCAATGTCAAACGAGGGAATCAGGGCCACCTGCATTTCGCGGCTGAAGCCTGCTTCCGAAACATCGCCACCGATCACTACGGTATAATGGTTTTTGATCGCGTTTTTCAGGGCATTCATGTAATCCTCGAGAGGGACATTGTAATACGCTTTGCTGTGCCACCAGTTGTCGGGCACTTCGTATTCGACCTTCTGCCAGAAGGGCTGCTGCAAATAGGAAAGTAAATCCACATAATCTTCCATCTGCAGCTTAAGTACCTTGGCGACGAATTCTTTCGGACTGTATTTGACGCCTTTCCATTCGACCATGTCGGGAGGGGTTCCCATGTAATGGTTCATTATACTTTTCACGGTGGATATCACCTGCTCCTCGTCCCAGGCGTTACTGCTTTTAACGCTTTCAAGGTACTGGCTCAGTTCTTTGTACATTTTCGCGTGGGTGTGGAACTTCCTTCCTTCTTGCAGTCCGCTGTAAGCTTCCTCCGGGACGGCCCCGTAAAGTTTAAACATACGCACCACGGCATTGGCTTCGGATCCTTCGCCAAATGCCGAATTTCCCCTCTCCTCAACATACCGCCTGGCTTTTTCAACATATTCCCAGTAAACGGTGAACATCTCCGAAAGCTTGATCTCTTGCCCGGTTAGCCTCTTCACTTCCGATTCGAAAAAGGAGGTGGCTGAAAAACTCCAGCAGGTGTTCGTGTTTCCCTGGGATACCGGGGGTAGCCGCCATTCCTGCTGATACAGGTTTACTTTGTTAGGGAAGCTCATCCCGCTGAGGTCGGCCTGGAAACGCTTCTCTTTTTTCGCAGGCGCGCTTCCTTCATCCACCGCCCGTATATCCTTCATGATTGTGTTCTGGTAATACCCGGGTTTGCCCTCTTTCATAATGCCCGGGGTCTTTGTCTGCTGGGCGAATGCTGATGCTGCAATAACAATCGCGGTGATGGTGAAGAGGATCTTTTTCATTGTTGGAATATTTTCCTGCAAATTACCGAAAATCGGGGATACTTCAATCCTGCAAAATTCTGTATTATTATCCCGACACTGTCGCGACAATTTTTTCAATTGGATAAAGCACTGAAACTTCAGGTCAAATTCCCGTAATTTAGCAGCCTCGAACAAGCCTGCCTTTACGGATGGGCTTTTTTTAATATTGGAACATGGAAACCCAAGGAAACACCCAGGATACTCATCGTTTTACGAACCGACTGATCAGCGAGAGCAGTCCGTACCTCTTACAGCATGCCCACAACCCGGTTAACTGGTATCCCTGGGGTGAAGAGGCTTTCGGGAAGGCGAAAGCTGAAAATAAGCTGCTGATCGTGAGTATCGGCTATGCGGCCTGCCACTGGTGCCATGTGATGGAACATGAATGTTTCGAGGATGAAGAGGTTGCTGAATTCATGAACGCCCACTTTGTTTCGGTGAAAGTCGACCGCGAGGAAAGGCCTGATGTTGACCAGGTTTACATGAACGCGGTACAGCTGATTGCAGGGAATGGCGGATGGCCTTTGAACGTGATCTGCCTTGCGGATGGCAGACCGGTTTACGGCAGAACGTATTTCCCCAAACCAAGGTGGCTGCTGGTGCTGAAAGAGGTCCTGGATTTTGTGATGAAAAATCCCGGGGAGGCCGAAGCCCAGGCGAAATCGCTGACCGAAGGGATCAGGGGAAGCGAGCTGATCCGTGAAAATCCGCAGCCGGCAGGCTTTTCGATGAACGACCTTAAAATGATCTTCTCTAACTGGAGGAGGGGGATTGATTTTATTGAAGGCGGACTGAACCGTGCGCCGAAGTTTCCCATGCCTGTGAGCTGGGAGTTTTTGCTGCAGTATCATTTTCTCAGCGGGGATGCCGATGCCTTATCGGCCGTTACCACCACCTTGCAGAAAATGGCTGATGGCGGGATTTACGACCAGATCGGCGGCGGGTTTGCAAGGTATTCGACCGATGCATACTGGAAAGTACCACATTTTGAAAAGATGCTTTACGACAACGCCCAGCTGGTCAGCCTGTATTCAAAGGCTTTCCAGGCAACAGGCAACCCGAATTTCAAATCGGTGGTGTATGAAACCCTTGGTTTTATCAAAAGGGAAATGACATCCGCAGAAGGGGCTTTTTATTCTTCACTGGATGCAGATAGTGAGAGCGAGGAAGGAAAGTTTTATGTGTGGAAATATGATGAGTTGAAGAACCTGCTGAATAAGGATTTTGATTTGACGGCGGATTACTTTTCTGTTTCAAAAGAGGGCAACTGGGAACAAGGCAAAAATATCCTTTACCGCTCAGCGCCTATGCAGACCGTAGCTGATAGGTTTAATCTTACTGCGGATGAGGTTGGGAAAAAGATATCCGCAGTCAGGGAAAAACTGCTTGAAGAACGCTCGAAACGGATTCGTCCGGCCCTGGATGATAAGATACTGACATCGTGGAATGCCTTGATGCTGAAAGGATATGTTGATGCTTACAGGGCTTTCGGTGAAACTGAGTTCCTGGCATCGGCAGTAAAAAATGCTGAATTCATACTGCAAAACCTGAAAAAGCAGGGCCGGCGCCTCGACCGGAATTTTAAGAACGGCAGGTCTTCGATTAACGGATTCCTCGATGATTATGCGTTTACCATAGATGCCTTTATTGATCTCTACCAGGCGACCTTTGATGAAAAATGGCTGCTGGAGGCGCTTTCGCTGACAAGCTATGTGTTGGAGCATTTTTATGATGAGCGCAGCGGGATGTTCTTTTATACGTCTGATCTTGACCCGGCGCTGGTTGCAAGGAAAATGGAAATTGCCGACAATGTGATCCCTTCGTCAAATTCGGCGATGGCGAAGAATTTATTCGCTCTGGGGAAAATGTTTTACAACGACGCTTTTATCGAAAAATCAAGGCGGATGCTCAACAATGTAAAGCAGGATGCGCAAAGCGGAGGCGCCTATTACGCCAACTGGGATATGCTGATGGCATGGTTTGTGAGCGGTACCTGGGAAGTCGCGATTGCAGGTAATGATTGTTCATCGGTGCGCAGTGAAATTGACAAACATTATCTGCCCGATGTGTTTTTATGCGGGGGCAAATCAGAAGGGAGCCTGCCTCTGCTCCAGGGCAAATTCATCGCCAAACAAACGACCATTTACACCTGCCGTGATAAAATATGCAAAATGCCGGTGAATGGTGTTGCCGAAGCCCTGGTGCAGATGAGATCCTGATTTACCTGGTAAAACGAAACTGGTGACTGTCCGGTTTCAGCTGCGGTGAATAAGCGATATTTCTGAAAGTTCCCTTCCGATACGATGAATCCCTTCAAGGATTTTTGAGGTTTGAGCGTCGGAAGGTTTTTTGCGACCCTGTACATACTGGGATAGCAGGGTAGGGTTCATCCCGATCTTTTCGGCCAGGAATTTGGAGTTGAGCACTCGGTAATACTGGAAAAATTGCTTGAAATCGATCTCGAATTTAAGATCTTCCATTGTTGTTTCAATATTGAAATCTTCAAAGTAAAAATTTACCGCCTCGTTGGCATTGTACATTAATTCCTGAACTGTATCTCCAGTCGTAAAGACAGGATAATCCTTGCAGAAAGCCGAAAATCCCGTATTTGTCTTTTCAACGATGATTCTTACTTTATGGTTTAGCTTTTTCATTCAGATTCAATTTTCGTTTTTGAGGCCTGCCTGTTTAAGAATTTTATTTTCTATTCCTTTTCCTATTTCCTTGCTCCAGTGATTCGGTAAAATAATTGTACCAGCCCTTTTTTTGTGCCTCATTTTAATATGCGACCCTTTCTGCGAAACCGCGTACCATCCTTCCCTTAAAAGAATCCGGTATAATTCTGAACACTTCATATACCGGATGAAATAATATTATCTTGCAAAGGTAAATAATAATTTACCTTAAGCGGTGATTTTATTTTCATTTTTCTTAGCATTTTTAGCTTTCCAACTTAGGGAGCTGTCTTATTAATCCGGGAAGAGGCGAAAAGTGATACCCGTTTTTCGATTTTGTTGAAAAACAGGCTTGTTTTTACCCGAACTTTGCACTTTAAAAATTGTAATAATTATCAGGAGATAACAATATGCTTAACTTTGAATTATATAACCCTACCCGCATCATTTTCGGGAAGGACAGGCTCGACAGTATCGACAAGCACGTGCCCGCCAATGCGAGGGTGCTCATTACTTACGGTGGCGGAAGCGCTGTGAAAAGCGGACTGATTGCCAAAATCAAAACCATATTGGGGAACCGGAAGGTGGATGAATTCGGGGGCATAGAGCCCAATCCGCGCTATACGACCCTGATGAAAGCCGCCGAAATTGTGAAAAAAGATAAGATCGATTTCATTCTTGCCGTTGGCGGAGGATCGGTCATCGACGGTACGAAATTCATTTGTCTCGCAGCCCACTACGAAGGAGATGCCGAGGAGCTTCTGAAAACGGGTTTCAGGCGGATAACGTCTGATGTGGTTAAAAAGGTGGTCCCGTTTGGCACGGTGCTCACACTTCCTGCCACAGGCTCTGAAATGAACTCAGGCGCCGTGATCAGCCATAAACATGGAAAATACCCGGTGATGAGCGACCTCACTTTCCCAGTTTTCTCGATACTGGATCCCACGCTTTCCTTTACCCTTCCTAAGATACAGGTGGCCAACGGTATTGTGGATGCGTTTGTGCACACAACTGAGCAGTACATCACGTTCCAGGTGGGGGCGAAGATACAGGACCGTTTTGCTGAATCCATTCTGCAAACGCTTATCGAAATAGGGGAGACCACGGTTAAGGAACCCGAGAATTACGTGATGCGGGCCAACCACTACTGGAGCGCGACCCTTGCCCTTAACGGACTGATTGGAGCCGGTGTGCCCCAGGACTGGGCCACGCATATGATAGGCCATGAACTTACGCATCTGTTCGGCATCGACCACGCCCAGACACTGGCGATCATCCTTCCGGCTTTGCTGGAAGTGAGGCGTAAAAAGAAACATGCCAAGCTTCTTCAGTATGCCGAAAGGGTTTGGGATATTAAAACGGGGACCGAGGATGAAAAGATCACGAACGCCATCCGCCTTACAAGAGAATTCTTTGAGAGATTAGGCATTAAAACCCGGCTCTCAGAATACGGAGTGAAAAGCGAACAGCTCGAAAACATTGTTGATCATCTGAAGGCACACGGCCTCCACGCTCTTGGCGAAACCGATGACCATAACCTGGAGACAAGCCGCGCGATCCTGAAGAAAGCGTTCTGAGTTTTCCGAAGCCTGAAGTTTAAAATATCAGGGCCTCCCAAGGCAGTCTTCGATCTGGCTGCTCAGGATGCGTAAAAGGTCATTGGTGTAACCTCGCTGAAAATAAGCGATGCGCCCGTGGCGGTCGATCAGGAAAAAATTCGGGTAACCCATGATGCCCCAGGTCTTTTCTATGCCGCTCGAATAAAACAGGGTATAGCCTTCGATGCTGTTCTTCTTGTAATATTTTTCGACTTTCTCGCGGGTGTCGGCCGAAGAAGAGAACACGTTGATAATGATCACATCCTTGCGGGCCCCGTATTTCCTGTTGAGTTCCTTGATGACTTCGTTGCCTTCGGCGCTGTTAATGCATGAAGTTGATGTAAACGCCAGGATCAGTATCCTGCCTTTCAGGCTGTCGGTCGATACCAGTTTTCCTGTACTCGTTACAGGTATTGCGAGAGCCGGTGCCTGGTCCCCGATCCTGAATGGCTCATTGCCTGACAGATTATCTCTGACTTCCACTTTTTTTGGCAGGCTTTTATCGCCCATCAGGTAATCGAATCGGGAAACGGATTCTTTGATTTTTATATATTTCACGCTGGAATACTGGCCCACCGAAAAGCTGTTTCCGGATGAAGAATTTCCCCCTTTGAAATCCTTGACAATGGCCAGGGGCAGGAGATTATCCTTGTCGATCAGGATCAGCTTCTGATACGAAAAATTCTTCTTCGGTTTGAT